>JALYHP010000042.1 GCA_030799355.1 Pseudomonadota bacterium | reverse complement strand
TCGCTATCGTAAAAATCCAGATGAAATATGCGCGCGAGCTGCCGCCCCACGGCCGACTTGCCGGACCCCATGGGGCCGATCAGAAAGATGTTTCGCTTGGAATGCACGGACGGAAGTTTACCCGTTCGCGCCGCGTGCGTACCGGCTCGCGGAGGTAACAAAGAGCGGTCCGCCGGGGCGGCCGCGAAAGAAAACGGGCGCCTTTCGGGCGCCCGGTGAGCTACAAGCCGCTCGACAGTATCAGTTGGCGACGTTGCATTGAGTGGCGGTGCCGTACGGACTGGTATAGCCAGGCGGGGAGGAGGTTGTTGTAGTGATGTACTTTGCAAGAATCGGCAGCACAAACTGCGTGCTGGCTGTGGTTTCCGTGCCCGAAACGGTGGCGGTTACGATGAGTTGAACCGCGACCCATTGGGCATCGCTCTCCGGATAAATGACGCTGAAATTCACCGTGCCGTTAGAGTCGGTAGTCGCGGTGCTAGGGGATGCGACAGCGGTTGCGCCTGGGTCAAGCTTGCCATTTCCGTTTCCGGAAGCATTGCAGGCCTCCCCCGAGCCCAGCGGGCTGCCATTCCAAGGTAAACCGTTCGTATCGCATCCGTCCTCGCCCGGATCCAGCACGCCATTGAAATCATCGGGGTTGGGCGATGACTTTCCGTTCACCACCACGGCTGGTTCGCTGTCATCTTCGTTGACGCAGCTGGTGACCGCGGTGATCGTCCCTGCGCCCGGAGTTCCGGTCTGGACCCACTCGTTTGTACCATTCACTGCGCCTATTACGTAACCCCCTTTGTAATACTGGAGCGCATGTATTGTGAATGTAATCGGAACGTTTGCCACGGGATTTCCGGCCGCATCGATAGCGATGACGGTGTAAGGTACAGAAAATTGCACCGGCAACCCATTGGCGCCGGTGATTTCCGTAATCGTATTACCGGTGCCGAGCGACAGTCCCGCGGTCTTTCCGCCGACGGTGATATCCGCCGTGTCCTCGATGGCAGTTCCCTGAACCGTCGCCTTGATAACCACACCATTGGTGGCACTGGGAGTGGAACTCGCGGTGTAGACGGTCTGCGCACGCCCCTGGCTGTCCGTAATCCCCGACGCCACCGATAAGGTGCCCCCGGTGGTGTCGGTGACCGTTTGGAAATCGATGGTCTGGCCTTCCACCAGGTTGTTCAGCGCATCGCGGACCACCGCGGTGATAGTGCTCTGTCCCTGCGTCGCTATGGTCGCAGGGCTGGCTTCCACCGCAATGGTGGTAGGCACTGTGGCGATGAAGTCGATGTTGGTCTGCGCGGTTACGCTGGGGGATGATGCCGTCACGGTCGCCGCACCGGCGACCGTGGATGAAATCGTCACGGTGGCTTGACCGGAAGCATTGGTCGTAGCGGTCGCGGCGCTCAATGTACCGCGAGTAGCTGCAAAATTAACCGTTTGACCAATTTTCGGTGCGCCAGTCGCATCAGTCCACTTCACGATCAAGGTCTGGGCGACTCCGAGATTAACATTGGTGGACGTCGCGGACGGCGTCGTGAATTGGAAGCTCTGCGCGCTGACGGAAATTGCCTGCGTGGCAGTCAAACCAAGCGCGGTCGCGGTCAACGTGTCGTTGCCTGATTTTGTGGCTGTCAACGTGATGGAGTGCTGGCCGGTCGAGTCGGTCACGAACGAGGTGGCGCTCAATGTGTTGCCGTTCGATGAGGCCAAGGTCACTGTTTGGCCGGAAATTCCCGCATTGCTCGAATTGACCAGCGAAACGGTATAGGTACCCTGGCCGTTTAACACCAAGTTTGGGGATCCCACCAAACTCAACGTCGTCCCGACCACACTCACCGTAACGGTAGCTGTCGCGGATCCCGCCGTTGCGGTGACCGTGATGACCCGATTGGTCGGGTCCTGGGCGGAACTCAGGGTCGCGGTTGCCATGCCGCTGCTGTTGGTGGTGCCCTGGGTTACCGTCAATCCACCCGATGTCGCAACAAAATTTACGGCTGTTCCTGACACGAACTGGTTGTTGGCATTTCGCACCAACGCCGTGATCGTGGCCGCCTTCGAACCATCCGAGGGTATTTGCGCCGAGCCGGTGGTCAAAGTGATCGTCTGCTGGATATTTACGACGCTCACGGTAACATTGCCCGAGACGCTTCCACTCGAGGCGGTCACGGTAATGGTGGTACCCGCTGCGGCGGTTCCGGCCGTCAGGGTCGCGGTTGCCAAGCCATTGGCATCGGTGGTCGCTTGCGTGATGGCGAGACCTCCCGCCGAGGCGCTGAAGGTCACCGTCGCGCCCGACACGAAGTTGTTCTTCGAATCCTTCGCATAGGCGCTGATGGTGGCGCCGGTGCTGCCATCCGCGGCAATGCTCGAGGTGCTGCTCGTTACCGAAATGGCGCTGATGGAGCTGCTGCCGGTGGTGCCAGTGCTCGTGGTCGAGGACTGTCCGGTGATCGACTTGGAGCTTCCCCCGCAGCCCGCCAGCAGCGCAGCGCCCATCCAAGCAATGATCAATAATCTACGCATGTCTTAACGTCCCTCGCTCGACGACGGTCGGCGTTTGCGATTAATAGAGATTAGATCCCTCACGCAGAATTTTCGGCGTGATGAAGATCAAGAGTTCCGACTTGTTGTCGATGTGGATGGTGCTCTTGAATAGATGCCCGAGCACCGGGATGTCGGCCAGGAAGGGGATCTTGCTGGCCGATTTCGATTTCGTGGTCGCGAGGATGCCGCCGAGGACCACGGTCTGTCCGTCGTTGACCAGCACCTGGGTGACGATTTGCCGGGTGTCGATCGACGGAACCGAGCCGCCGGTGGCGCTCGAGACATTCGAGCCCACCGAATCGTCGCTGACATCGATATCCAATACCACCCGGTTATCGGGCGTGATCAACGGCGTCACCTTGAGCGACAAAACCGCGTTCTTGAATTGCGTGGTGGTGGCGCCGCTGGATGCGGATTCCTGGTAGGGAATCTCGGTACCCTGCATGATGGTGGCTTGTTTCTGGTTCGCGGTAATGATGCGCGGCGAGGATATGGTTTCGCTCTTGCCTTCGTTTTCCGCCGCGGACAATTCCAGGTCGATCAAATGGCTTCCGGACAACAAGGAAACGCCGAAGGTGCCGTTGCTGTTGGAGGCGGGCAAATTGACTTGATAACGATTGGCGAGCGTGGCCGCCGTGAGCGCCGTCGTGCTGGTCGCGCCGCTTGCCGCCGATTGGACGATGGCGTCGCTGGCGGCGGCGCTGCCCGAAACGGAAAACAGATTCGCGCCGGCCGAACCGCTGGTGGAAATCCCGAGTTTGGCGCCCAGATCGCGCTCGAACGAGTCGCTCACGATGACGATGCGCGCCTCGATCAGCACCTGCCTGACGGGGACATCGAGCGTCTGTACGAGCCGGCGGATTTCGGTCAAGCGCTCCGCCGTGTCCTGCACCAGCAAGGTGTTGGTGCGGTCGTCGATGGACAGACTGCCGCGTGGCGAGAGCATGGAGTCCTTGGCGCCGGTGGACTTGATGAGCTTCGCGAGATCCGCGACCTTGGCATAATTCACCTGCAGAAACTCGGAGTGCACCGGCGAGAGCTCCTGGACTTCCTTGTGGGCCGAGAGCTCGGCCTTTTCGCGGTTGGCGAGTTCCTCGGTGGGACCGATGATGATGACGTTGTCCTGGCGGCGCTTGTCCAGCCCCTTGGTGCGAAGCACGATGTCGAGCGCCTGATCCCACGGCACGTTCTGCAGGCGCAGGGTCAAACTACCGGTGACCGAGTCGCTGACCACGATGTTCTGGCCGCTGGTGTCGGCCAGCAGTTGAAGCACCGAACGAACGTCGATATCCTGGAAATTCAAGGTGAGCCGTTCACCGGTGTATTCCTTCTTCTCATCCGCATTGGCACGCTTCAGAGAAGGCTTGATTTCGATGGTGTACTGGCTGTCGGACTGGTAAGCGAGCTGTTCGAAATCGCCCTGGGCGCTGATCACGAGGCGGGAGCTGCCTTCGACCCGCAACGCATCGACGGTTTGCACCGGTGTGGCGAAGTCCATGACATCGTAGCGGCGCATGAGATTCTTCGGCATGAGCGTGCCGGCAAAATCGACCACCACCTGATTGCCTTCCTGCCGTACGTTCACGGGCGTACGCGGATCGGTGAGTTGTACGATCACGCGGCCGGTACCGTCGGAACCGCGCCGAAAATCGATGGTTCGGATGGTTCGTTCTACCGCGGTCGCCGATTGGGCGGCGCCGGCACCGGCACGCGCAACCGCATTTTTGGCAAGGCTTTCGCCGGGCGCGTTTCCGAGTGTAATGACGATGGTGTTGCCGTCGACTTTCGAGGCGTAGGGCAGCAGCGAGTCCACGTTGACCACCAGGCGCGTCCGGCCATTGGCTTCGGCCGCCACTACCGAATCCACGCCGCCGGAGCGCACATCGACGCGGCGCGAGGCCAACGCCAGGGTCGTGCCCGGCAGGTCGAACGCAATGCGCGCCGGCTTGTCGATGGTGAACGGCAGCGGCTCCGGCGCCGGACCGCTCATGTGCAGCTTGAGCTGTACCTGCTGTCCCGACAGCGTCTGGACATCGATGGACTGCAGCTTATTCAGCTCTGCGGCGTGCGCCGTGAAGACGAGCGCCACGGAGGCGAGCGCCACGAATGCCAGAGCGGCGGCTGTTCGAAATTGAAATCTGATCATGCTTGATATCTCCCTGTGGCCTCAGTCAGCCAATGCCAATGAGGCCGGTCGCTCGATGTAGCCGCCGAGGCCATCCGGTATGATTTCGACGAGACTGATTTTGCTGACGCTGATGTCGGTGACCTTTCCATCGTTCTGCCCAAGATAGTTGCCCGGCTGCACCTTGTGCACGAGGCCATCCTTCGATTGCACCAGCCCGTAGAAATTGCCGTGCACCTTGAACGTGCCCACCATCTTGAGCGTGTCGAGCGAGAACGCTTCCAAGAATTCCCGATTGCGGCGCGAACTCGGGCGCACGCCCGCGGCTCCGCCGACGGCGGCTGGACCCTGCGGCTGGAACGGCGAACGCAGCGCACTCGAGCCGTACACGAAGGTTTCGTACGGTTTCACTTCCGGCAGTGCTTGGATACGGCCGCCCGGCTTCTTCTTGGTGTCTTCGATCCACTTCTGCAGATCGGACTGGCCGCCGGAGCAAGCCGCCAACGACAATCCCACGACCGCGGCTGCACAAGCTGCACGCGTACCCGGTGTGCTTCTCACGTCGCGCCTCCTGACTTCTTTTTCGCTCCCGTGTGTCCGCCTTCATCCTCGATATAACGATAGGTCTTGGCGGTCACATCCATGGTCAAATTGTCGTAGCCCGACGATTTGTCCCCCACCGGCGTGATCTGGATGTCATGCAGCGTCACGATCCGCGGCAGGGCCGCGATGCCGCTGACGAACGTACCGAATTCATGGTAGGTGCCGACCAACCTGATCTTGATGGGCAGTTCGGCATAGAAACCCTTGACCTGCTCGCCGGCCGGCTGAAAGAGCTTCTCCTGTAGGCCCGCGGCCAGACCCGTTTGAGAAATATCCACCAGCAGGTTCGGCACTTCCGTCTTGCCCGGCAGTTGCCGCAGCATGGCACCGAAGCTGCGTTCCATTTCCCCGAGCTGTGCCTTGTAGGCATCCAGATTGGCGGCGCGTTGCTGCTTGCTCTCGAATTGGCTGCGCAGGTCCAATTCGTCAGCCTCGGCCTTTTGCAGTATCGGACGATCATCGTTCCACACGAACAGGTACCAGGCGAGGCCGGCGCAGACGACGAAGATGACCAGGACGAAGAAGCCGCGCACGGCCAGCGGCCAGCGGCCCACGTCGCGGGGATCCAGAGTGCGAAGTTGCTCGATGAAGTTCATTTGGCCGCCACCTTCTTGACCTTCGATTCGCCGCCGTCTTCGAGATTGACACCGACCGCGTCGGTGAACAGCGTGAAGCTCGAGCCGCCGTTGGCGGAGTCCTTGGCTGCCTCGACCACCTGCAGCTGCGGGTTATCCATCCACGTGGAGGCGTCAATGTTTCTCATGAAAGTCGACACGCGGGTGCTCGACTGAGCCACGCCGTGAATCTCGAGCTTGTTGCCGTTCTCTTTGATCTGCGTGAGATACACGCCTTCGGGGACGGTTTTCACGAGTTCGTCGAATAGATGCACTATTTCGGGCCGTTTGCGTTGCAGCCGTTCGACGATCTCCATGCGATCGACCAGGCGCCGCTTGCGGTTCTCGAGGTCCTGGATATCGGCGATCTGCGCGTCGAGCTTGACGATCTCCTTTTTCAGAAGATTGTTCTTCTCGAGTTGGGCATCGGTCCAGCTCGAATACACGAGCTTGCCGCCGAGGACGAAGATGCCGGCCGCGAACACCGCGGCGGCGGCCGCGACCATGAATTCGCGACGGCGTACTTTACGTTCTTGTTCACGCCAGGGAAGTAGGTTGATGCGCGGCATGGCAGCTCTCAGTCGAAGCTTCGCAGCGCGAGGCCGCAGGCGGTCAGAAGGGCCGTGGCGTCACGGCCCACGGCTTGAGCCTTCGCCTTGGATGACACCTTCATGTTGCCGAGAGGATCGCCTCTTTCGGCGGCGACGCCCACGCGGCTGGAAATGACATCGGCGACGCCGGGAATATTGGCGCAACCGCCGCAGATCAAGATCTGGTCGGGTTGCGAGCGGCCGCTGCCCGAGGCCAGGTAGAACTGCAGGGAGCGGCTGACCTGTTGAGTCATGTCGTCGATGAAGGGGTCCAGCACCTCCGGTTGGTAGTTGCTGGGCAGGCCGCCTTCTTTCTTGGCTCGGCCCGCCTCCTCCATGCTCAACCCGTAGGTCCTCATGATTTCCTCGGTGAGTTGCTGGCCTCCGAAAGCGAAGTCGCGCGTGTAGATGACCCGCATGTCGCGCAGCACGCTGAATGTGGTGCTGCTCGCGCCGAAATCGACCACCGCCACGGTGCGGTCCAAGCCGCCGTCGGGCATCTGGTGGCGCATCAACGCGCACGCGTTCTCGAGTGCGAAGGCTTCGACATCGACGATGTGCGCGGTCAACCCGGAGGCATGCACGGCGGCCTGCCGCTGCTCGACGTTTTCCGTACGGGTCGCGACCAGCAGCACATCCATCATGTCCGGATCCTTGTCGGACGGGCCCACGACTTGATAGTCATAGCTCACTTCTTCCATGGGGAACGGTATGTACTGGTCCGCTTGCATCTCGACCTGCCCCTCGAGTTCGTTTTCACCGAGGTTCTTGGGCATCTGGATGACCTTCGTGATGGCCGCATCGCCGCTGATCGCGATGGCCGCGAGGCGGCTCTTGGCACCGGAGCGCTTGACCGCGCGGCGTATGGCTTCGCCGACCGCCTCCGCATCGACGATGGCCTTCTCGTTGATGGCGTTGTGCGGCGTCGGCTCCGCCGCGTACGACTCCACGCGATACTGCCCCCCCGACATCGTGAGTTCGATGAGCTTCACAGAGGAAGTGGTTATGTCAAGTCCCAATAGCGGGCGATATCTTTTTCCGAGCGACCACACAAATATTTCCCTTTTTAGTCAGTGCCTTGGAGGTCGAAGCGCCGGGGCGAGAGTAGCTACGCCGAGCCAACTTAGCAAGAAACTGTTAAATGGACCGTGAAGCTACTCACGTAATAGCTGCCCAGCGCGCCCCGCACGGCAAAGTGTGGGCCATGAACGGTCCGCAGCGAGATAGAAGCCCCTCGATAGTCATTACAGACCTCTGACCGCCTATGCGCTGTGCAGGCGATTGGTTAAGCTTGGTCTGGCAACCCCGCTGTCTTAGGCTGCAAACCCTTAGACCGGTAGCTTTGCGCCCTCATCTTTCGATGAGTATGCCCATGTGACCGGCGGTAATATGTATGCCCAATCCCGCCGACCTTAATAAGTTAGAACGGTTTTCAGTGGCCAAACGTTACCTAGTTCTCATCTCGCGCATTTGTATAGCCCTCATAGCCGCAATCGCGCTGGCTGTGTTCGCCAACGTCTGTGCCTATGTCTATTTGAAGCCCGCCCTGCCCGACGTGAGCACTCTGCGCGACGTACAGCTGCAGGTGCCGCTGCGCGTTTACACCCGCGACGGGCGGCTGATCGCGTCCATCGGCGACCAGCGCCGCATCCCGGTGCGTTATGACCAGCTCCCCAAAAAGCTGATCCAGGCCTTTCTGGCCACCGAGGACGACCGCTTCTTTCAGCATCATGGCGTTGATTGGCAAGGCATTTTGCGCGCGGCCGTGGCGAATTTCAGAGCCGGCCGAATCAGCCAGGGCGCGAGCACCATTACCATGCAGGTGTCGCGAGACATGTTTTTGACACCGAAACGCGACATGAAACGGAAGATGAGCGAGGTTTACATCTCCCTGCTCATGGAGACCGAATTCAGCAAGGAGGAGATCTTTTCCCTCTATATGAACAAGATCTTCTTGGGTCAGCGTTCCTATGGGGTGGCGGCCGCGGCCGAGGTCTACTTCGGCAAGACCTTAGAACAGCTCAGCGTCGCGGAAATGGCGACTCTGGCCGGAATTCCGACGGCGCCCTCGGTGGTCAATCCGGTCGCCAGCGCCGAAGCGGCGAAAGTGCGGCGCGCGCACGTGCTCGGACGCATGCGCGAACTCAACTACATCACCCCAGCCGAATACGAGGCGGCCAGTTCCGCTCCCATGGAATCGCGGTTGCATGGCCCCACCGTCGAGGTCGATGCGCCCTACGTGGCGGAAATGGTCCGCAATGACATGCAGGCCAAGTATGGCGACAGCATCTACACCGCCGGCTTTCGGGTGTTTACCACCATCGATTCGCGTCTGGAAGGCGCCGCCACCGTGGCATTGCGCACGGGACTGCTCGAGTACGACCGCCGCCACGGCTGGCGCGGCGCTACCGCCAGAATCGACCTGTCCAAGACCGCATCCGCCGCCGCTTTGGCCCTGGAACTCGACGAATTTCCTGTCATTGGCGGCCTGCGGCCGGCTATTGTGCAAAGCGTCGGGGCCAAGAGCGCCAAGATTTACGTCAAGAACCTCGGCTCGGCCACCCTGCCCTGGGAGAAGCTGTCATGGGCGCGTCGCGAGTTGCCGGAGGAGAAGGTCGACCGTTCGCCCGCCGAGGCGTCGGATATCGTCAGTCCCGGCGATGTGATCTATACGGTGGGCAACAACGGCGAAAATCTGCAATTCGTGCAAGTGCCCGAAGTACAAAGCGCGCTGGTGTCGGTGGATCCGAAGGACGGCGCCGTGGTCGCCCTGGTGGGCGGTTTTGATTTTTTTCAAAGTAAGTTCAACCGCGTGACGCAGGCGCGGCGCCAGCCCGGCTCCGGCTTCAAGCCTTTTGTCTATGCGGCCGCGTTCGACAAGGGTTACACGCCCGCGAGCGTGGTCATAGACGCACCCATCGTGATCGATTCGGCCGGTCTGGAACAGGCTTGGCGGCCGAAAGAGGATGAAAACCAGTTCTACGGCCCAATTCGGCTACGCGAGGCGCTGGCGCATTCACGCAATTTGGTGTCCGTGCGGCTGGTTCGCGACATCGGCGTCGATTACACGCGCAGCTACGTGACTCGCTTCGGTTTCGATAAGTCCCAAGTACCCGCCGACCTCACCATGGCGCTGGGCACCGCTTCGCTGAGTCCGATGCAGGTCGCCGCCGGTTACGCGACCTTCGCCAATGGAGGGTTTCGTGTCACGCCTTACTATATCGACCGGATCGAAGACGGCAGCGGCAAAACGCTGGTCCAGGCCGAGCCCGCCTTGGCATGCCCCGAGTGCGGCCGCGTCTCGGACCCGCCGCCGGCACCGACGAAGGCCGAACCGCGCGCGAGCCAACTCGACGAGGGCATGCACGACGGTAAAACGATGATTCCCGAAAAAAATCTGGCACCGCAGAGCTTGAGGCCGCAGGTGGCGTATCTGCTGTCGGACATGATGGCGGACGTCATCAAGCGCGGCACCGGCGTGCGTGCGCGCGCGCTCAACCGCGACGACATCGCGGGTAAAACCGGCACCACCAACGATGCGCACGATGCTTGGTTCAACGGCTTCAACGGGGATCTGGAAACGACGGTCTGGACGGGGTTCGATCAAGATCGCACGCTCGGCGACCACGAACAAGGCGCGACCGTTGCGCTGCCGATCTGGATATTCTACATGCACCAGGCCTTGCAGGGAGCGCCCCGGCACGGCGTTCCGGTGCCGGACGGCATCGTCACGGTGCGCATCTCGCCCGAGACCGGGCTGCTCGCAAGCGCAGATAATCCCAACGGCATCATGGAAAAATTCATCGAAGATAATTTGCCCAAGAGCGAGGTCTACGAAGGGCCCACGAATCAGAACCCGCTGACCGATGGCGGCAAGCCGCTATTTTAGTGCCGAAAAGTCGGCCGGCGGCACTGTAGGGACCGAGCGAGATGGTGCGAATTCCCCATTCAGGTCAAGGACACCGCTAAGTACAATGCCCAAGAGGTTTTCCCAGCGTGCCGAAGATTTGCGCCGAGCTCTGGCCCAAGAAGCGGCACGGATCATGGCCGAGCACGGTATCGAAGACTTCTTGCAAGCGAAGCGCAAGGCTGCCGACCGGCTGGGCGTCAATGACGTCGCCGTCTTGCCCAAGAACATCGAGATCGAAGCAGCGCTGCGCGAACACCAGCGGCTGTTTGGCCGCGAATCTCATCATCACACGCTGAGAGACCAACGGCGCATCGCACTCGACACCATGCGGATGCTCGATGAATTCGAACCGCGCCTGGTCGGCTCGGTGCTCACGGGTACGGCTACCGATTACAGCGACATCAACTTGCATCTATTCGCCGACCGTTCCGAATCGGTCGCGATCAAGCTGCTCGAGCTCGGTATTCCTCACGAGTTCTACGAGCGTCGCGTCAAGATGGACGCGGAGCGCAGCGTCAATCGTCCCGCCCTGCGATTCGATGCCAACGGCCGCACCGTCGATGCCACGGTGTTTCCCATAGACGGGATTCGTCAATCCCCGTACTCGCCGGTGGACGGCCGGCCGATGAAGAGAGCCGATGCCCGGGAGGTCTCGGAGCTGATCGACGCCGCGTGACCGGCGCGACCGATACCTGCGCTGCCGGCCGCTGAACTCGGGAAGAACGAGCGTCGAGCCATAAGCGCAGAATGGCGCGTGCTGCGCGAGCTACTTGCCGTCGACCGAAAATGCGAGCAGCACGTTGCCCGGCTGGCCGCTGCGTTGACCATAGCCCGAGTAGACGTATACGACGCCGTTCACGATGGTGGCGCCGCCTTGATCCAAGGATCCGCCGTTCGCCCTGACGCCGTTGACGGTTGGAAAATCTTTCGCCGTGTCGTAATCCCAGATGACCTTGCCGTTGATCGTGGAGTAGGCGCGCAGGTGCCCATCCATCGAACCGGAGAAGGCGGCCCCGGGGATCACGGTGACGGCCTGTGCCTGGGCATGGTAGCAGGCCTGTGCCCCCCAACTGCACGCCGGGGTGGGCGCCGGCGTGTACCACCGCCTGGCGCCGGTTTTCATTTCGAGCGCCACCAACCCGCCCGATGCGTTCTCGGGCTCCGCCACCAGGCCGGACAAGGCGACGTATAATCTGACGTGGTCCGCGGCGAAACCCCATTCGATCCCGGCGGGCAGCCCCTCGTCGGCCGCCTTGGTTTGCCACAGCACATCGCCGCCGCGATCCGGATCGAGGGCATAGACGAGGCCCGATTTTTGCCCAGCCACGATGATCTGTCTGCCGTCCGCCAGGGTACGCAAGATCGGAGAGCTGAGGAAATCTCCTGCTTCAGTCTTGTCGTGGCGGGGGAATTGTTTGGTCCACCTCACCTGTCCGTCGCTCACGTCGAGCGCCAGCACGGCATCGGTTCGCGGCTGGTCAATGTCGGTCAATGAGCTGCCGGTGCTCACATAGATCAGATTGCGCTTGCCATCGATGGTCGGCGCGGCCGCAATGGCTCCCCCGGCCGGTCCGTATTGTTGCCTTCCCGCCGCGGTCGTTCCGGAAGCTCGGGGCTCCTGGGTCAACGCATAAGTTTTCCAGAGCACCTGGCCGGTGGCCATGTCGAGCGCCGCGATGCTGCCGCGAAAGGTACAGCACTCGTAGGCTTCGTTGGCGGCCGCGCTCCGTTCGTTCGATCCGACGACGACATAGAGCCGGCCACGGTAGAGGGTAGGTGCGCCCACGATACGCGCCTGCGGATGCGCGTCCACCTGTGTTTTCCAGAGGAGCGTGCCCTTCTGCGCATCGAGGGCGTAGACCGCGCCGGTGTCGTCGCCGACAAACGCATCGCTCGGCGCCTTGAGGATATCGAGATGCGCCAAGGTGAGCTGATGTTTCGGCCTTTTCGAGTTGCCATGCTTGCGTCGCGCCGAAACAAGTCGCGGAGCGACGGCATTTCTCGGCGGAGCGGACTCTCCAATGGTAATCGCGGTGCGGGCGCCCGCACCGATGTTGAAGGTCCAGTAGATGCAGCCCGTTTTGGCGTCGAGCGAATAGACCCGGCCGGTCGAACTGACCACGAACAGCCGCTCATCCACCACCGTCGGTTGACCCACCACCGTGCTGTCCTGAAATCCGAACGCCCATTTCAAGGCGAGCTTCGGCACGTCGGTGGCGCGAATCGCGGGTTCGGGCTGGTAACGCGTGTTCTCCACGTCGCGTCCCCAGCCGTTCCACTGCGCCGAGCCCAAGGCGACAGGACTTGCCGCTTCGAGACAGATATTTTTCTCAGGCGCGCCCGGCGGCTGTGCCCGGACACCGGCGGCGAACAACAGCGCAGCCGCCGCGGCCAAGCGCACGCACGCCTTACCGGCCGGCGCGGGCTGGCGCGACCCGCTGGTTCGCGAGCCCGGCGTTTGCGGCTGCGTCGTGGGTAGCCGGCCCATTCGCAAGCCAGCCGTCCACGACCCGCTCATGCGCAGCCCGCTCGTTGCGAGTCCCTCATGCGCAGCCGGGTTCTGCGCGCGCCGCTCGTTCCAGCTTCGGTCCGCCCACGCACGCTCAGCGCTTTTCTATGGGCTGATAATCTCGCTTCGTGGGTCCGGTATACAATTGACGCGGTCGGCCGATCTTCATTTGCGGGTCGGAAACCATTTCCTGCCAGTGCGCCACCCAGCCGGCTGTTCGCGCAATCGCGAACATGACGGTGAACATGGAACGCGGTATACCCAACGCGCTGTAAATGATGCCGGAATAGAAATCCACGTTCGGGTACAGTTTTCGCGACACGAAGTATTCGTCCTTGAGCGCGATTTCCTCGAGCTTCAACGCGAGCTCGAACAAGGGGCTGTCGGTCCTACCGAGCTTCTCGAGCACCCGGTAGCACATCCCGCGAATAATTTTCGCGCGTGGGTCGAAGTTCTTGTAAACCCGATGGCCGAAACCCATCAACCGCACGCTGTCGGTCTTGTCTTTGACGCGCGCGAGGAATTTATCGATGTTCCCGACCGAGCCGATGGCGTCCAACATGTCGAGTACGGCCTCGTTCGCCCCGCCGTGCGCCGGGCCCCATAGCGCCGACACACCCGCCGAGATTGCCGCGTAGGGGTTCGCCCCGGTGCTTCCGGCCAAGCGTACCGTCGATGTGCTGGCGTTCTGTTCGTGGTCGGCATGCAGGATGAACAGAAGATCCAGCGCTTCGGCGGCGACCGGATCGATCGCGTACGGCTCGCACGGTACCGCGAAGAACATGTTCAGCATGTTGGAACAATAACGCAGGTCGTTCCGCGGATAAACGAACGGTTGGCCGAGAGTATGTTTGTACGCCGCCGCAGCGATGGTGGGCAGTTTGGCAATGATCCGGTGGGCGAAGATCTCGCGGTGGCGCGAGTTGTTGATGTCCGTCGTATCATGATAGAAGGCAGCCATCGACGCGACCACGGCCGACACCATGGCCATCGGATGCGCGTTGTGATGGAAGCCCTGGAAAAAACGCAGTAATTGCTCGTTGACCATGGTGTGACGCATGATCGAGTTGTGGAACGCCTCCAGTTCCGTTTTGGTCGGCAGGCTGCCATTGATGAGCAGATTGGCCACTTCCAGGAAGCTGGATTTCTCCGCCAGCTGCTCGACTGGATAACCACGGTACAAAAGCACGCCGGCATCGCCATCGATGTAGGTGATCTTACTTTCGGTGCTCGCGGTGGCCATGAATCCGGGATCGAACGTGAACACGTCCAGATCCTTGGTCAAATTGGAAATATTGATTACTTCGGGCCCGATGGTTCCCGAAATTGCATCGAGTTGAGCCGTCTTACCGGTGGCGAGATTCTGCAGTTCGTATTTCTTGCTCATGCGCTGTTCCGACAGGGTGTTTCGAGTGATGTGACTGCGCAGCCTTGCACGGCCGTACTGCGGAATCAAGGGCCGGTGGCAGGCGAGGAGCGCCCGTGAGCGGTTTCTCGACCCTCGCCGACGTTCGGCGTCGACTCGAACTCGCCGCGCTCCCGGCAGCATGCGCAGGCGGCGTGTGTAGAAGCGCGGCGCCACACGCGCCACGCTCTGCGAAATTATCGACGATCAGGCTCAGGCCTTGGAGGCGGCCGCAGCATACTTCTTGCGGAATTTATCCACCCGCCCGCCGGTATCAACGACCTTCTGCTTGCCGGTATAGAACGGATGGCAGCTGGAGCAGACCTCGACCTGCAGGTCCTGACCGATGGTCGAGCGGGTCAGAAAAGTGTTACCGCACGTGCACGTGACGGTGATCTGTTGATAGTCAGGATGGATGCCGGCTTTCATGGGAACCTCGTATGTGTTGAGGGCAGAATCGGTGAGTTCCACTCTGCGCCGAATTTGTGATCCGGTTCGACTGAGACTGCATACCGCCACGCCGCCGTATGTCTCGCACCAAGGCGCCGAGATACGGAGCCGGGTAGTGTAGTCCATTGGCCGAGTAAGTCCAAGGCCTCAGCGGCGAAAGCCTCTCGGTAAAGAAACTGCAATGTTGTCCACAATATCTGTGGATAACTCTGTGGACGACCGGGGCGCTGTCTCCTCCGCCCGGCGGAATTCCCGATAAATGTTAATTTGGTCAAAAAATAGCCAGGTCTTTTTTATTATTAATATCATATACTTATGAGCGGCACCTTACCTAACGCAAACGCAATGTCTCGTAGGTGTCACTTTGTACGGAACTCCTCGCCGGTGTGCATAAAACTTTAGGCGAGGAACCCTGCCTGGAGATCGTTTAGGAATCGTCCGCCCAAATCTGTCGGCTTCCATCCGTTTTCCAGGCGTTCTATCAAGCCACCGGTTTCGGCGGCGCGCATGGGCACGCTGAGGGTCTGCGCGGACAGTCCGGTACGGGCCTCGAAACAGCTGCTGTCGAAGCCATCGTTGAGCCGCAACGCGTTCAGCATGAATTCGAAAGCAAGATCGCCAATCGGCACGAAGCGACGCTCCCCCGCGCCGCGGCCTTCGGCCGTATGCTCGCGCCGTCCGTGGTGCGCCGTGTGCCGGAGCCGCTCCCGATAGTCGCGCGGCTGTTTGGGCTTGGCGGTGCGCAATATCTTTCCGGGTAATTCCAAGCTCAATTTGCCATGCGCTCCGGCCCCGATGCCCACATAGTCGCCGAACAGCCAATAGTTGAGATTGTGACGGCATCGGGCGTCCCCGCGGGCATAAGCGGACACTTCATATTGCCGGTACCCGGCTGCCGCCAGCAATCCTTGGCAATCCGATTGAATGCGCCAGGCCGCGTCGTCGTCGGGCAAGGGCGGGGGCCGGGCATGGAATACGGTACCGGGTTCGAGCGTCAGCTGATAGTACGAAATGTGCGTCGGCTCGAGCGCGCAGGCCGTACGCACATCGGCAATCGCCTCCTCGAGCGTTTGCCCGGGCAATGCATACATCAGGTCCAAATTGAAATTCCGAATCCCGGCCTCGCGCAGCTCTTCCACGGCGCGATGCGTGTCGTCCGCCGTATGTATCCTCCCCAACCGCTCGAGAGCCCGCGCGCAGAATGTCTGCGCGCCCAGCGAAACGCGATTGATTCCGGCATCCCTGTAGCCCGCGAAGTGGCCGCGCTCGATGGTTCCTGGATTGGCTTCCAGCGTGATCTCGGTGTCGCCGGTAAATTCGATACGCTGCCGCAGCGCGCGAAGCAAGCGGGCAAACTCTTCGGGGGCAAACAGGCTCGGCGTTCCGCCGCCGAAGAACACGCTGCTGATCGCGCGCGTCGCGACCAGCGGCAGCTCATCGTCGAAATCCTCTATCAGGGCGTCGACGTAGCCGCCGTCGGGGCGCGCCGATGTCAGCTGGTGGGAATTGAAATCGCAGTATGGACACTTGCGCACGCACCAAGGAAAGTGAATGTAGAGCGCGAGCGGGATGTCTCGATGCGGATCCACCCCGTGCGTGCCTGCGGTATCGTCAACCGTTACCGCGTCCCTGCCCACGGTGTCCGGGACGGGGGACCGGGTGCTCGGGCCGGCACCGGACGGGCTCATCGGCCCGGCTCCGCGGGTTGCGGCCGCACCGCCTGAGCAACAGGCGCGAAGGTATCGGCGGATTTTTCTCCAGGCTTCCCCGACTTCGCTGATTGCGGCGGCGACATCATCCGGGGGTACCGACCGCCAGCAGTTGCTCGCGCAAAGCACGCATCGCCGCACCTCGATGACTGCGGCCATTCTTTTCGGCTGGGGTGAGTTCCGCGGCCGTCCTGCCGAGTTCCGGCAGCCAAAAGTAGGGGTCGTATCCGAACCCGCCGGTACCGCGCGGCGAATCCACGATCTGGCCTTCCCACGTCCCTTCGGCGGTGAGCGGGGAGGGGTCGCAATCGCCGACTACGAATACCAGGACGCAGCGATAACGGGCAGCTCTCGCATGAGCCGGCGTTGCCTTGAGGGCGGCCAGCAGTTTCGCGTTGTTGGCGGCGTCGCTGGCCCCCTCGCCGGCGTAACGCGCGGAAAATATTCCCGGTGCGCCGCCGAGCACATCTACCTCCAGCCCCGAATCGTCGGCGATCGCTGCCGCGCCGGCGGCTTTCGCGGCGTGGCGCGCCTTGAGAAGCGCATTGTCGCGAAAGCTGGAGCCAGTCTCCTCGGGTCCGGTTATTCCGAGGTCGCCTTGACCCAAGACAGCGAACGGCAACTCGGCCAGCAACTCGCGAAATTCGCGAAGCTTGCCCGGATTGGCGCTGGCAATGACCAGCCGCTCACGCCGCGCGTGCATCGAGCTGTGCGGCATGCAGCCGAGCGATGCCCTGTGTGGCGAGATCGAGCAGCTGATCCAGCTCGTGGCGGCGAAATGCATGCCCTTCGGCCGTGCCTTGCACCTCGACGAACGCGCCGCCGCTGTTCATGACCACGTTCATATCCGTCTCCGCGTTGGAGTCTTCGGCATAATCCAGATCGAGCACCGGCGTGCCGCGGTAAATACCGACGGAGACGGCCGCGACCTGGCCGTGCAGCGGGTTGGCATGCAGCGCTCGTCTCTTGAGCAGCGTATCGACCGCGTCTGCGAGCGCAACGAAGCCGCCGGTGATGGCGGCGGTGCGCGTGCCGCCGTCGGCTTGCAGCACATCGCAATCGATGGTGACGGTCCGCTCCCCCAGACCTTTCAGATCCACCACGGCGCGTAATGCGCGCCCGATCAAACGCTGAATCTCTTGCGTGCGTCCACTTTGCTTGCCGCGGGCCGCTTCGCGCGCCGAGCGTGTATGCGTGGCCCGGGGCAACATGCCGTATTCAGCGGTGACCCATCCTTGGCCCGCCCCGCGCAAGAACGAAGGCACGCCTTCCTCGATGCTGGCCGTACAGAGGACACGAGTCCCGCCGAACGCAACCAGCACCGACCCCTCGGCGTGCTCCGTGTAGCCGCGAACGAAGGACAGCGCACGTAATTCATTCGGCGCCCGACCGCTGGGCCGTAGGCTCATGCCGCCCGCCAGCGCAGCGCCGCGGCGCTCGTGTTGTCGCTGTACGGGGCCGACGCCGCCACCGCCCGATTTCCCAGATCATTCAACGTATCACGCAAAGGCTTACCCACAGTATGTGCGAAACGCACGAAATCTTGATCTTTCAGATTTGCCCACAGGCCATCCGTGCACAGCAACAGCACGTCCCCCGGTTTCAGGCGCCGGCGCGTGGAGATGCTCATCTCCGGCAACGCTGCGTCACCGCCCAGACAGCACTCGACGTAGTTGCGCATCGGATGACCGTGGACTTCCGCCTCGGTTATCAATCCCTCGCGCAACAGCACCTCGACATGGCTGTGGTCACGCGTGCGCTCGAGTACCTGCGACTGGCGCATTTGGTATACGCGACTGTCGCCCACGTGCGCCCAATAAGCCGCGGCCTCCTGGACCAAGCACACGGCGCAGGTCGCGCGCGGCCGCGCCTCAATGCCCAATCCCACCCCGAGCTTGACGACTTCCTCGTGGGCTCGCCCCAGCGACAAATGCAAAAAACCCAGCGGATCGAAAATCGGATGGGGAGTGTGCCAGAATGCTTCCAGCAATGTTGCCAATGCGGTCTCCGCGGCGCGCGCGCCTTCCGCGTGGCCGCCCATCCCATCGATGACGACCAGTAACACCGCGTGCTCCGCAGCCGCTACGGCAACCCGGTCTTGATTCTCGTCGCGATGGCCGATCAGGCTGAGATCCGCGGTCTCGATCTGCAATGCTGGCTCCCAGGGTTTCCATTAAGATGTCGGCTAAAAATAGGCCCGAGAATTCTCGGCAGGCATGAGGATGATATTATGGCCGATTTTGGCGCACACCCCTATGATTCGTAGTATGACCGGCTTCGCACGGCGCGAACGACAATATCCCTGGGGACTCCTGGCATGGGAATTGAAGACGGTCAACCACCGTTTCCTGGAGATCGGCTGCCGTTTACCGGAAGATTTGCGCACCGCCGAGGCGGATTTCCGGCAGATCATCGCCGCCGCCGTTAGGCGCGGAAAGGCCGATTGTTCGTTGCATTTTCGACCTGTCGTCGCGTCCACTTCCGTGGAGATGGACTGCGATTTGCTGGGGAACCTCGTGCAGCGCGCACAACAGATCGCATCTCAAGCGGGACCTTCGGCCCGGATAGAGGTCACGGATCTGCTGCGCTGGCCGGGTGTGATCCGAGACAATACGCGAGACACCGCTCCGGTGATCGCGGCGGCATACGCGCTGCTTCGCGAGGCACTTGCGGACCTTTCCGGTTCTCGTGACAGCGAGGGCGGCCGGCTGCGCGACGCGCTCGACCAACGCTGCTCGGGGCTGGTGGATTTGGCTGCAACGGTCGCCGAAAGGTTGCCGGAGGTGCGCGCCCGCATGCGCACGAAATTGCTCGAGCGAGTCGCGCAATTGGTGAGCGAGGTGGACCATGACCGGCTGGAGCAAGAGCTGGCCATCCTCGCGCAACGGCAAGACCTGGACGAGGAAATAGACCGTCTGCGCGGCCACGTGACGGAAGTTCGCAAGGCCTGCGGCGGGCAAGAGCCGGCTGGCCGCCGGCTGGACTTCTTGATGCAGGAACTGAATCGCGAGGCCAACACGCTGGCCTCCAAATCCCAAGACATCGAGACCACCCGCGCGGCCGTGGACATGAAAGTGCTCATCGAACAGATGCGCGAACAGGTTCAGAACATCGAATGACTTCCACGGGCGTCCACAGACCCCCAGAGAAGTTGCCGTAAACCCCGGAATTTCTAGGTAGGAAGACATCCTGAATGCCGGCGTCCGCCGGCACATCGATCAGCGAGGAGCGGAATAATCAATG
The DNA here is from genome assembly GCA_030799355.1 of Pseudomonadota bacterium. GTDB lineage: Bacteria > Pseudomonadota > Gammaproteobacteria > Steroidobacterales > Steroidobacteraceae > Bog-1198. The sequence continues at coordinate 2,915 of JALYHP010000042.1, read as the reverse complement.
GGAGTTCGGCAAGATCGTGGGGCGCGTCCTCGGATTGCGCAGCCGTGTGACGGTCCGCACTGCATGAAGATGATCGGCTGCTGACCATCACGTCGACGGGCTTGCCCTCAAGCCCAGTACGAACTTTGCTTTGCAGCGCCGCGAGCCGATCCCGCCCGGTCACGGGGGCTCCATCTCCGCCGCGAGTTCTTGCACATACTTGCCATAGCTGAAGACCCGGCCGCGCCGTCGATTCGTGAGTTCTCCGACGACGTCGATCCGTTCGAGATGAGCGAGCGATTTGTTTACCGTGGCCGCAGTGAGCCCGGTGGTCTTCACCAGCGATGCCGCGGTCGCGATGGGCTGACGCTGCAGGGCCTGATGGACGGCGAGGGCGGACGGCGCCGCTCGCCCGAGGCGCGCGATCCTATCGCGATCCGCGTTGACGAGCGCCAGCAGGGTGCTTGCGGTCGTAACCGCTTGCGTCGCACTAACCTCGATTCCTTCTGCGAAGAAATCCAGCCATCGCTCCCAGTCACCGCGCAAGCGCACCTCGTTCAGCAATTCGTAGTACAGCGCCCGGTGCCTCTTGAAGTACAGGCTCGGATAGAGCATCGGTTCACGCAACACACCGTCGGCCACGAGCTGCAGTACGATCAGGAGCCGCCCGATGCGGCCGTTGCCGTCTAGGAACGGATGTATGGTCTCGAACTGCACGTGCGCCAGCGCAGCCTTGAGCAGCGGCGGCACCGGCTCTGGTTCGTCGTTCAGAAATCGCTCCAAAGGAGCCAGGCACTTCGAGACTTCCTCTGGCGGCGGTGGGACGAACACCGCGTTGCCCGGCCGCGTACCGCCAATCCACACCTGCGAGCGGCGCACTTCGCCGGGCGCTTTTGCCTTTCCACCGTGGTGCGAGAGCAGCACTTTATGCATGTCGCAAATTAATCGGGTGCATACCGGCAGACCGCCACGAAGCCCCTTCAGGCCTCGCTCCAAGGCGGCCACACAGCGGCTCACCTCTCGGGCATCCTCCACCGGCACCCCCGGTTCCTCGTCAATCTCGTACAGCATGAGATCGGCAAGGGACGACTGGGTACCTTCGATTTGAGAGGACAATACCGCCTCTTTGCGTACGAAGCTGTAGAGCAGCAACGCCGCATTGGGCAGCAGCGCGGTGACGGAATCGAGTCGACCCAACGCCACCAGGGCCGCGTCGAATTTGTGCCGCAAGGCCGCTGACCACACGAGCGGCGGCTCGGGCGGCAGCGGCGCCGGAACAAAGGCGTTGAAGGGCTCTGCCACCGTCGATACGGTAATGTAGTGGCCGGGCTGGGGTCGATGCATGCGGATTGCTAAGCCTAAAATAACTTTCTTTCTTATTTTAGGTTGGAGCTGTATCGTAAATCAACGACTTTCTTGTCAGATGATCTGCCCTCTCTCGCTCGCGATTCCCCTGAACCTGCCGGCCAATCGCGCCACGAGCCACTCCCGCTCGGTCCGCGCCGGCGGTAGGCTGCGGACGAAGTGCCGCGTCTGTTCGGCCAGCGCGTTTTTGTCCTTGGCCGGTGTACGCTCGGGCGGTCCGGCGCGTGGCGATTGGAGATCCCCGTGATCATCGGCCACGGTCTTCGCAGGACGTTGAGTATTCGAGCAGGTGGCCGCAAGCCCATCGGACCGCCGGTTTGCACCGGCGGTCCGATGTTCAGTCTCAGCCAGGCGGTGGCAGCTTGGCCATCGCATCCTTACAACTGGGAGTGAGTTTCGGGTTGTTAAACAGGCACATCATCAGCTCGACACCGTCCTTGCCTGGACACAGGGTTTTGATGTCCGTGGCGCAGGGCTTGCTCACAGTGGAAATGATGGCCTGCACATTCTTCTCCGCCTCACCCTCAGGCGGCGTCTGGGCGAGTGCGCAAGTGGACACGGCGCATGCGGCAGCGGCGAGCCACCAAGTGGTCAATTTCATAGCTTATTTCCTTCGAGGATCAGACGCTGTAAAGGGTTGTTCCCACCTACGCATTATAGCAGTCGTGTTTGCGTACCGCCTGAGCATCTGACTCGCACCGAGACGGCCGGTTGATGCGGCATGAAGAGAACAAAAACAATGCAGGCATGCGCAAGTCCTGCGGTGAAGCCGCTGCGGCAAGGATAGGTCTCGGACGCGGGGCATCGCCGGAACTCGAGGTCTCGCACCAGCACGGAACACACCGATCGGCATCGACCGCTCGAGATTGTGCGCTTGCGACGCCGATCCTCGATGAAGGATGCGTAAGACCCCGCTCGCTTCAATCATCGACTGCGCCGAGGCAGATCACTTCGGCTTCGAGTCGATCGCTACCTCGGGAATACCGAAGGTGGTCGGCTCCCGATACCCAGGCTCGCCCGGCAGCAATGTTCCCGTACCGCCATCGGCCGTGGGAAAATTGTTGTTACCCTCCTCACAGGAGTCGAACACGATTCGTACCTCGGGATCCTTGACGCGACTGTAGGTATATCTCAGATGCACCGGCCGGGTGAGCGAGACCGGGTCGTACACCGTTTCTCGGCTTTCCATGGTGTCCGCATCCAGCCGCCGCCACCGCTCGACGGTGCTTGCCTGATAGCTCGTTTCCGGCGAACCGCGCCAGTACTCACCGGGCTTGATGTGATTGGTGTGAATGATCAGCGTATCGCGGTCCCAAAAACCGATCGAATCGCCATCCCACTCCGGAATCGCCACCACCTCGCTGATGTGTCCACGGCCATCTGTGTATACACGCCGGTTTTCCTGCAATTGTCCGTACAGCATCCACGTCTGCTTCGGCGTGATGATGAATTCGTGCAGCCACGGGTCGGCCGGCCATCGCGGCATTCCGACCGGCAGACAGGCGCTCGCCCGGTCCCACTCGATGCCCTGGGCGCTCTTGGCGCGTTTGACATCGTAGGCGGCTTTATAT
>JALYHP010000040.1 GCA_030799355.1 Pseudomonadota bacterium | reverse complement strand
CACCTCATCCCTTCGGAATTCTGGGAGGCACGCTATGGCGGAGCCGCAATATTTATTGAGTCCCCATGCATTTGCATGCGTCACAGCCTTCCATTGGATTCTGCTCGATCTGGAAAACGATAAGTATTTGGCCATTCATAAGCGGGACTTTGAGCCCTTGGCCTCGTTACTGAGGCATGCAGAGCAAACGCCCGCTCTGGTCAGCGAAGCCGAGGAATTGTCCTCTCAGTCCGCCCAGCTATTGAGTGATCTTGTTGGGCGAAAGTTGCTATCCAAGAATACCCGCGCCGGGAAATGCATTTCCGCCGCCCCAGTCGCCCCACCCAAGAATGCGCTCAGCGCAACTGATTCCGGAAAGCGCATTGCCCCGTACTTTAGGTACGTCCCCGCCTTTCTCATCGCCGCCGCCAAGGCGGACTATCGCTTGCGACGGCAATCCATTGCGCAGGTGGTTCGATCTGTCACGTTGCGGAAGCGAATAAGTCGTCGTCGGGTACACTCGTCCGGCCCGAGGGCCGTCGAGCCGCTAGTGCGTGCTTTCAATGCCCTACGACCAGTATATCCACGCGACTACTTGTGTCTATTCGACTCCCTGGCTCTCATCGAATTCTTGGCGTTTTTCGATCTATTTCCGACCTGGGTGTTCGGCGTTACATCGGACCCCTTCCAGGCGCATTGCTGGGTACAGGAATCGGAAACAGTCGCCAATGACAGCCTGGAATATGTCGAACCTTTTGTCCCCATCATGGCTGTTTAGGGCGAGGCCCCATTTCATGTATCACTTCGTCGCAATGATTTGGGAGCATCGCGATCTTGTGGCAGATATGGAGGCCTTGCGCCTGCGGCAGCTACTTCTCGGGTTGCCGTCCCGCCTCGCACTAACTTTATGCATGGATGGAATGGCAGTGTTCACAGCACAGCCCCGGGAGCGTTCTCTGCGCCACTATCGCCTTGCGGGCGGCGCCGGCATCGTGCTGGGACGACTTTTTTCAAGGACGCCGGCCACCGGTTGCCCGATCGACAGACTGCTTTGCGACGACGACGCCGCGGATCAGTTAGTCAAGGATGGCGGACGCCGACTGGTCAATGACTATTGGGGTAGCTACGTTGCCTTTCTACGATCGCGTGAACGCGGTACTTTCCAAGTTCTGCGCGATTGTTCCGGATGGATACCGTGCTTCCGGACTCGCCACGCCAATGTCGAACTGTTTTTTTCCGACCTGTACCATTTGGTACCCCTTGAGCTGCCGCAACACACGCTCAACTTTCGCTATTTAGCCGCGTACATTTGCGATCCGTCGTTGCAAATCCGTGAAACCGGTCTCAATGAAGTCACCGAGCTATTGGCGGGAGATTGCGTCGAGATCTCTCCGGTTGGTACTCGCCAGTTCTGCGCCTGGCATCCTCGTCAGTTTGCCCTGAGCAATGCATTCGAAGACCGCCACCAGGCACAAGGCGAACTCAAACGTATTACCCAGGACTGCGTCGGTGCATGGGCAGGAACATATGACAACATCCTGCTTAGCCTTTCTGGCGGTTTGGATTCCGCCATAGTTCTGGGATGCCTGGAGCGAGCTCCCGTGAAACCGGCGGTAACTTGTTTCAACCAGTGCACAGAAAATACAGCTGATGACGAACGACGCTTCGCACGCCTCGCTGCTGCGCTAGCTCGCGCTCCCTTGATCGAAGAACCCTGGTCCGCCGCGATCCTAGATGAGCGTTTGTTTGATCTACCGAAACTGCCGAAACCCTATCCGGGCGACATCTACTGGTGGTTGGAACGGAACACTCGTAATGATTTGGCTATACGGACCGGCGCCGAGGCTATTTGGACAGGGCAAGGAGGAGATCATCTTTTTTGGGCATTTCGTCCCTATCCCATTGCCGCGGATTATGTCGCTCGACATGGCATTGACATTGGCCTATGCGGTGTCGTTGCGTCTGGCGCGCGCCTGAGTAGGAAATCTTACCTATCCGTGCTGATCGCCGCGATCAAGCTTGGGAAGTCCAGCAAACGATGGCGGCCAGAATATCTGGAATCACAGCTGGGACACTTCGTCACCGCTGACGCATTACTGAATAGCCGCGACGGATACATCGTCAATCCATGGTCGTCCGGCGTGGACGACCTTCCAAAAACCAAGCAGATCCAGATCGATCAACTAGCTGACGTAGTTAACCGGCACAAACATATGCCCGGTGCCGAACGTGCATATCAACGGCACCCCTTGCAGTCGCAACCCCTGATGGAATTGTGCTTGGCGATCCCCACCTACGTGCTCGCTCACGGCGGACGCCGCCGCGGACTGGCCAGAGATGCGTTTAGTGACAGGGTTCCTCGGGCGATTATCGAGCGTGAAGATAAGGGGGAAACCAGCGCGCGCATCAGAGCCATGATCCGCCAAAATGAATTCTTCCTTCGCGGCATTCTTCTCGATGGCATTCTCGTAAAAGAAAACATCGTATCGCGGTTTGCACTCGAGGCGATCCTTGTGAAAGGGCAATCCTGGCGACCGGACAATTACTGGGCGCTGCTCGGCTGTATAACGGCTGAGATATGGGCCCGATCGCCGAGCGTCGCTGGCCCTCACGCTCCACGAGGAACGGTACGGCGGCAAGTTGGCTGCTGAAAGTTGCCTGCCGGGCTTCTCCATGCTGCCACCTACCACCTCAGACTATCAGCCGTTTTCAAGTACTTACGATAGAAGCGTTCGGTTCGGTACCACATATCATGTATGTTTCCGGGACTTCCAAAGAGATGCCCTTCTCCCCAGTAGTACGCCAGCTCAACCGGCACACCCCTTCCGTATAGGACCGAAAATACCGATTCCATGGCTCTTGGGCCGTAGTCGAACTCACCCTGCAACAATAACAGGGGAGTTCTCGCCGCCTGCATATGGTAAAGCGGGCTGTTGCGAATGAATCTCTTCGAATTTCGCCAGAAGGGCGCGCCCAGTCCGTAGGGCTGCGTCGAATCTTCGTAATAGAAGCGATCTGCTTGAATGGTCGAGGCGCCGCAATCCGCTGCCATTTTGTCGGGTGCACCCGCGAGCGCACCTATTCCCAAGTCGGGGAACGTCGCGCAAGCAACTATCGCTTTGAACCTTGTCGTACTGGCCTCCAAAGCCAAGGCCACAATGCCTGCGTTCGAATGGCCAAAGAATCCATACTCGCCCGTCAGTATCTCAGCCTGCTCGCCCAAGATATCCAGCCATGCCAGCACGCTTTGTGCCACGAAGGCCATGGGCTCCCCTACCGGTGCCGTTGCCATGGGCAGGGGGGCGTGAAAGACCGCAAATCCACGTGCCAAAAGGTATTGCATCGGTCGCCATATAGCCAACATGCTGTTCGCGCGGGTTAGCCAGTCGTTGAGCGATGCCGGCTGGTTGGGATATGCCCATACAATGACGGGATGGCGATCGCTGACGGACCGCCCAACGGGTAGTTGAAGGACTCCGGTTGACTCGAGTCCGTCCTTCGTCCGATACGTGATTTCGCGTGCCTTGGGTTTCTCTACTTCGGCGAAATGGCGGTTGAAGGCTAAAGCCGAGACGTGTGTCTTACCGCCACGGGTAATGGCCATGATGGTGGTTCCCGTATCGGCGTCTTCCTTTGCGATTACGGTACCGTCATTATCACGAATTCCGAGATACTCATAACCCGGCAAGAACGCGATCTGCGCCAAATCGTAATCAAGTCCCGACAGCCTCAAAATGCATCCCTGACCATCCTTGTGGATCGCAAACAGGGACGGCGCCTGTGCATTGCGCGCCGGCGGATAGACCGCCGTATATTCGCCCGGCAGTCTCTTAGTCCCCATCGAATGGATCAATGTGAGCGAATGCCGGTACCAAAGGACGACGCCTGTCTTGCCATAACTCCAGACGCTTCCCTCGCCCTGGGCTACCGGAAGCTTTGTCCCCGGCAAATATCGCGGTCGAGGACGTTGCATGGCCACCGCGCTGGCGTCGTCCGATGATGAAATAGTGAGGAGGCACGCCAGAAGCTCCGCATCCAACGCCGACGTCGCATCCCATTTTCGTGCACGCAGGGTATCGACGTCTACGTGCCAACAGGCATCATTACCGGAGGAAACATCCGATGAGTAAGTATGGCGCGCTGCAATGGCGACGCTTCGGCTGTCGCTGGCCCAAACGGGGAGACGTCGAGGCGCAACCGCGCCAACGCCGCAGGAATGAACCATGGATACCGGAGGCCGGTGGCCGGTCAAATCGACCCGCACGAGTGCCAATGAGACAAGCGGATCATCGCTGGTCCCGAAATAGCGAAGTCCCGGCGTCATAGGCTCGGTGGATGAAAGCTTGATATGACCGACTGCAACTACTGCGGCCAGCCATCGGCGATTGGGAGCCACGGATATGCCGCGAATGGCTCCCTGATAGATCGTCTCGATACTACCAGTATTGCAATCGATTTTGATAATCGAACCTCCTTGTCTACACATGGGAGCTGAATCTCCCCACACGCGTGCGGATACACCGCCTTCAGCCGTTCGCCGCCACAAGGAGGAATACGTGCGCGGTGCGCTCGTAATATCCAGTTCGAATTGAGACTCCTGCTCCTCAATGCTCGCGAACGCAATTCTCTGTTCGTCTAGCCAAGCGAACTGCTTCGGTATGTCCCCTTCAAGGCTGGGTTGTCCCTCTACCATGCCATCGCAGCAAAATTGGCCGTAAATATCGACGTTTTTCTCAAAAAAAACTTTGGAATCATGGTTTTTCAATTCCCACACGGCGATCCCGACACGACCATCTCCGCTCGACACGAGCGCCGCCAGACGCGTTCCTCGCGGCGAAAAACAAGGTGCCCATGACCAGAGATCCCCCAGCCCAAGCCGCATCGGAGCATCAAAGCGATCATCCAACAGCCAAATCTCGCCCCGTGGTTGGATGTGGCAACGCGAAAATCCGCCGTACTTACCGCCCGCCGACATGGGACGCGTAACCTGTACCGCGATACATCCCTGGGAGGAAACCGCTACACGCTCGATTTCCGATCTCCGCAGGACGTCCGCCCACTCGAACGGTCGGGATGGAGAATCTCGGTTGCACGGGCTCGGGAATGCTCCGTCCAGCCACAATACTGCTCCAATGGCTCCCCCCGAACGGAGTACTGCCCGCCTCGAAATCGAGTGCGCCCTCATTGAAGTGACGAGCTTCGAAGCGGTGCCGGCGATAGCGCGATTGCCGTCCGGACGCCCGCGCGATTTTTCAACATTGGCTCCTCCAGCGTCAGCGGCGCGCGCCGCCGCCCCACCGCTTTGTTACAGAAATCCCGAACATGCGCAAAAACGGGTTGGCGTTCGTCGGATCGTATGGATATTTCCCCGATCCAGCAGGGCTCGATACGAGTGGCGGAGCGCGACCGAACAGGTTCGTCACAGTCAACGCCATCCGAACGCCGTTCAACAGTGAACCCCCGTCCATTGGAGCGGTATATGAGAAGCCGCCATCCAGCGTCGTCCACGAGGCAATTTGGCAACCATTACCATTGGGACAATCCGGATTGACCGCATTGGTATTCTCGTATCGGTTGGCGTAGTTCACGCGGAGGTTGGCGCCCCACCCCCCTTTCTCCCATCCCAGATTGGCTTTGAATCGAAACCTAAGAGGGTTGTAGAGGGTGTTAAGACTGCTTGCTTCGCTGGCACTCGCCGTGATGCGCTGCCGATACATAGTGAAATAGGTCCCATCAAAATCCGATCGAAAGTTTCCAATTCGGGTAGAGGGTCCCCTATATTTGGCCGCGAAATCGAGTCCGCTTAGCCGCACCGACGCGGAATTCTCGTAGCCCAGGTAAGCAATGGCTGCCACAGTGGTGGGATCTACAGCAGGGCACCCGGAAGTTCCTACCTGACAGAACCCTGCCGGACCGTTATAGATCGTCCGGCCAGGTGACGAAAGCGCCTGAACAGCCTCGGCGAGCGATGGATTACGCACCACGAATGATCCTAGGATCGCCTCCTCTTGAAGTGCGTTGGTACCGAACCCTACGGTGCTCAGTTCATTGATCTGATTCTCGAAATCAATGTGGAAAAATGATGCATCCAGCGTCAGGTTGCCGAGGCCTGCGGGTATGTAGGTCATGCCCACTTTGAAGTTCTTTGCGGTTTCGGGCTTCAGGTTGGGATTGGTGCCGTCAAGGATGAGAAGCAGCGATGATCCCACCGGTGACTTCGGGTCCGGCACCATTCCCGTGTATCCATAATTCAGGTAATTCGAGCTCGTCGTCTCGAGCAACGTAGGTACTTGATATGACCGAGAATAGCTCGCGTGAAGCGAAAGCCCGGTAAGCGGGACCCATTCGGCGCCGATTTTCGGATTGGCCGTGCGTCCGAAACGACTGTAATCGTCGAACCGCCCGGCGATGTCGATTCTTAATCGTTGAACGAATGGCATCGCGTTCTCGTTTCCGACGAGCGGCACCAGCAGCTCGCCGTATGCGGAGGCGACGCGGCGCGACTCGTTCGTCAGCGCCTGCGTCACTAACGGAGCCGTCAGCGAACTGCTGGTCGCATAGTTGTCGTAATACGTCTCTCTTCGGAATTGGCCGCCTAGCGCCAAGCGCGCCGTGCCGCCAGGAGCGTCAAAAAGCCGTCCATCAGCGCGTGGTTCGAGAGAAAATACCCGGTAGGTCAGCGGGAAGTCTCTGACCATGTAGCCGCCGGGATCCGGGTAGAAACTAGAGGACGAGTCTGCTTCCCTGGAGCCCTGTGCAACCATGCTCGCCGTCCATTGCGAGGAAATAATGTAGTCGAGTTGCAGCGATGCACTATCTTGGGCAGTCGTTCCATATCCGTCGTATGGTGCGCCGGAGGTTTCGAATGATAAGCGGTTCAATGAGCTGTACGTCCGTCGGCTCAACAATACATCACCCGAAAGGTTCAAACGATCGCTGAACTGGTTTTGTAACGAAGCGTAGTAGGTCGATATTTCCCTGCTGGGCAGCAGCGATGTTGGATCGCGCAGCGTGTTGGTGACCGAGCGATTGCGTGCGAACAGAGGATTGTCCGTTTCATGGTCAAGATCCAGCACCAAGCCACCGGACGGCCATGAAAATCCTCCGAGCACGTTGCCGCCGTAGTTGGGCGCTTTCCCCTCGCTAATGCTATTGACGCGCCCGCCTACTTCGAATCCCGAGTAGTCATGCGTGGTTATGATGTTCACCACTCCCGCAACCGCGTCTGAACCGTAAAGTGCAGAAGCTCCGTCCGTCAGCATTTCCACTCGATCGATGATGCTCACAGGAATTTGCGAGATATCCGTAACGCTGCCAAAGGCCGTGGGTGCCAATCGTCTGCCGTTGAGAAGCACCAGCGTAGCGTTCGCACCGAGACCCCGCAGATTGACACCCGATGCGTAGCCATAGTTATTGGATGAACTATTGCCGATTTGGTTGACGGGATTCGATTCCTGCGAAGCTCCTGCCTTGAAATTCTGCGGCAATTGCTCGACTACTTGCTCAAATGCTACGTATCCTTGATTGACCATATCCTCATGCGTGATGGCGATCACCGGCATGACCGGTTCCATGCCGTGAATGTGAGTCCCTGTGACGACGATCTCGTCCAATGGGGGCTTTTGATATACCTCGGTTGTGCGAGGTTCTTCGCTCTCTTGCGGAGAGGATGCGATCTGGGCGAGCCTCAAGTCCGGGCCTTCGATTGGTTCGTTCGCCGAGTGCCGCGGAGCCTCTGGTCTGGACATGGCCGATTTATCCCGGCTGTCTGCGCTTCCTTGATCGCTGTTCAGCATGGTTGCATCGACACCGCCGATGACGATGGTATGGTCATCCAAGTGTTTCGGCTTCAATCCCGTTCCGGCGAGCACCCGCTTCAGCGCGCCGTCAACGGTGAGATCGGCCTTGAGAGAGGGTGCGATGAGCCCGGCGACTCGATCCGCGCTGAAGCCGATGTCGGTATGCGTCGCGGTTCCGATGGCGGTGAGCGATCTCGCCAGGGGCTGCGCGGGTAAATCGAAGTGGACCAGGGACTGCGCCTGAGCGGCGCAGCACCACAACACGGCTGCCGCCTGGCATGCCACCCCAACACGATGAATAAGATCCCTGTGCACCGACACCTCCCGTTGTTTTGCTTGCGGCCGTCATTCAAATGCCACATTAGGAAGAGGTCGATTCAGACACGAAAAACCCAACCTGCGCGTGCGATTCTTTACGGATCACTCCGCCGAGTCGATTCGCGACGGGGCGCCGCGGGCGTTACCGGTGGGCTCCGCGAAAGACTCGCGCCCGCCGAGAGGCGCGGTTTAGCGTTCGGGCGGGGGATCGAGGCGGGACAACACGACTTCGTTCCCGTTGCGAACGGCGCGCAACCCAAAGGCCGCCGTCACGATCCGCACGAATTCGTCGGAATCGCCGGCGCGAAAGATACCGCCGACCTGAAACTGCGCGGCCTCGGCATCCGCGACGCTGACACGGGTGGTGCTGTAGCGATTCATTTCCTTGACCGCATCGGCGAGCGGCGTCCGGTCGAACTCCACTTGCCCGCGCTTCCAGGCGGTGATCCGGGCCATCTCGGGTCGGTCCACGGTGGGTGCGTGATTTCGCGACAGCATCAATCGTTGCCCCGGGACCAGGATCTGCGGGCTTTGTGAGGAGGACTGGCCGTTGGGCTCGAGGGGAGCGATACTGATCCGTCCCTCGACCAGGGTGACCGAAAGATCCTGTATGTCATCGTTGCGTACGATGAACGAGGTGCCCAGGGCACGGATTTCTTGGCCGCCCACGCTGACCAGAAAGGGCCACGTCGGACGCTTCGCGACATCGAACCACGCTTCGCCCCGTATCAAACGGACGCGACGCGCGCCTTCATCGTAGTTCACTTCGATGCGTGTGTCGGTGTTGAGCGCGATACGGGTTCCATCCTGCAATACCCGCACTTGCTGCTGCCCAACCCCCGTCACGACTTCATTTGCCTGCCAGTAACGCACCGCGAAGATGGCCGCAATGGCCAGGGAGGCGGCTATTTTCACTGCCGTCGGGGACAATCGCCAGGGCCGTACGGTGCCGGCGCCCGCGGTATGGGTGCGCGGCCGCATGCGGATTTGGCCCGCTCGTTCCCAGACCTGCGTCATTCGTTCGAAGGCGCGCCGATGGTGCTCGCTTTGCGCAAGCCACGCATGGAACCGCACATCCACATCGGCGCTTCGCTGCTCGTCGTGAAGCCGGGCAACCCAGGCAGCCGCCTCGGACCGCACCGCTTCGGAGGGCACCGGCGTGAGCTGTGGCGATGTAATTTCCTTCATTCGCGCAGCAGCTCGTTATCGATGAGGAGCAAGGCTTTCGCAATGTGGTTCGTCACCGCCTGCGTGGAAATGCTGAGTTGCGTGGCGATTTGCGCGTAGCTCTTGCCGCCAAAGCGGTGCAGTAAGAACGCTTCGCGCGTGCGCGGATTGGCGCCCGCGAGACTCTTCTCGATGCGCTCGATCAATTCGTGCGCTTCGGCATCCTGTTCGGGCGAACTCGCCGTGTCCACGTAATCGACCTCCTCGACGGGCTGATCCGAGAAGATGCGCTGGGTAAGCGCGGCGCGGCGCAGGCGATCGATGTGCACCTTTTCCACGACATCCACCAGAAATCCGACCGGGTCGCGAACCGGCGCCTTCTGCGCTTCTTGATAGACGCACAGCCGCAGAAATCCCTCCTGAATGAGCTCGTCCATATCCTGTCGGCTGGAACGCCCGCGCTGCAGGAGGCGACGCCGCAACAAAGCGAGCTGATCCTTGAGCCCATCGCGCCGATGCTTGGTGCGGTCATTCATCCGCCGACGGGCCCCTGTTCCGGTGGTAGCGACGCCGATGGCAGGCCGCCTGGTATTGCGGCGCGCTAGCTGCCCCTAAATTGGTCGCACTTCGAACATCTTACTGCTGCGACCAAAATGGAGGCAAGGGCATTTTGAGGTTAGCTGTGGTGCGTCCAGTTTGGGGCATCACATTGAAGCACCTGCGCAGCGCCAAGCATGAAGCACTGATCGACGTCATCGTCAAGGCGCGCAAGGCCGTCCCTCTGACGCAGCGGGAATTGGCGGCAAAACTCAAACGCTCGAATTCATTCGTCTGGAAGTTCGAAGCGGGCGAACGGCAAATCAACACCCTGGAATTCATCGAGATCGCGCGGATTCTCGGCCACAAGGCGTCCGCGCTACTGGCCGAGATTGGCGAATAGCCGCCTCTCCCGGCCGCACAGCAGGCCAACCACGGATTGCGCCGCCCCAGGTTAGGATTCCCAACCGCCACGGACGGGATTTGGGAGTCGGTCCTCGCCCTCGCCGGAATCCCCACCGCGTTTCATCCTTATGGGGTGCATGTGGGTGCATGAGGTTTAGGGGGAAAGTCTTTCCCCACCATCGTCCGCGCCCGCGTCAGCAGCTTCAGCCGCGACACCCTTGGGTATCTTGTCCGCGACCAAAACGGAGGCAAAGGCATTTTGCGGTTAATTGTGATGCTTCCAGTTTGGGGCATCACGTTGAAGCACCTGCGCAGCGCCAAGCATCGAGCACTCATTGCCGTCATCGTCAAAGCGCGCAAGGCTGTCCCTCTGACGCAGCGGCAATTGGCGGCGAAACTCAAGCGTTCGAATTCATTTGTTTGGAAGCTCGAAGCGGGCGAACGGCAGATCAATACGCTGGAATTCATCGAGATCGCGCGCTTACTCGGCCATAAAGCCTCGAAGCTCCTGGCCGACATCGACGAATAGCATCGGCGCTGCCCTATACCGCTGGGGCGTCGCCCTGGTGGTGAGCGGGCTTCGCCCCCTGGCGATAGCTCGGGCTGTCCCGGTGATGGAATAGGCACATTCGCCGGCGCCCCGCACCCTCACGGAACCCCCACCAAAACCGCCGGACATCGAAAACGGCGCGCTCGCCGGCGCATTTACCCTATCGGGTGGGTGGCGTACGGACCCGGACGAGGTTCAGATCCCTTACGCAGCGTAGCGAAAAGCGAACTTCCTCAGGGCCCTGGCGGTGATATAGGATCTCTCGTGCGCCGCCCCGCTGCGCAGCACACGGCTCGCCTCACGCAACGCACCTCAGGAGACTCCATGGGCATGACCAGCTACCAACGGCCGGACGGCCAAAACGTGGGCGGCTACCTTGCCGAGCCGCGCGCTGCCCGCGATAGCCCGGGCATCGTGGTCATCCAGGAATGGTGGGGTCTCAACGATCAGATCAAGGGCGTCGCCGACAAGCTCGCCGCGGCGGGATACCGGGCGCTGGTGCCTGACCTATACCGTGGGAAGGTGGCGTTGCAGGCCCACGAAGCCGAGCATCTGATGAAGGGGCTGAACTTTGGCGAGGCGGCCGGCGAGGACGTGCGCGGTGCCGTTCAATATTTAAAGACCTCGGGCAGTGCGAAGGTCGGCGTAACGGGCTTCTGCATGGGCGGCGCGCTCACCCTGCTCGCCGCGGTCAATGTTCCCGAACTGGACGCCGCAGTGGTTTGGTATGGCGTTCCGCCGCTCGACTATGTGGATGCCTCGAAGATCAAGACGCCTTTGATGGGGCATTGGGCCACGCAGGACACCGCCTTCCCGATCGCGAAGGTCGATGAACTCGAGAAGAAGCTCGGTCAGGCCGCCGTCTCATTCGAGTTCTATCGTTACGATGCAAAACACGCCTTCGCGAATGAAACCGCGGACTCGAAGAATCTGCCATTCCTCCGTTACGACGCCGCGGCCGCCGAGCTGGCGTGGGATCGGACCATGGCATTTCTGGACAAGCACCTCAAATAGGGAGCTTGACGGATCTTGTTAGCTCAGCCCCGGGATCGCGATGTCGCGGGGCACGCACGCCCCAACGGTACGTTTGTCCGCGGCGGTCATCCTCCGCGCGCGGTCGGCCATGCAGATCGCCCGCCCTGCCGCGTCGCTTGTGCGCCCCAACGGTACGTGTCGTCCGGCGGCTACACTACCCGCCCTGCGCGCGCTCCACCGACCACGCACACAATCCGGTGCAGACGATGCCGAGAATCAAGAACATCACCGCCGTCATTTTCTCGCGTAACACCAGATGCGCGGAATCCATGGGCGCGATGAGGAAGGGTTCGCCGTGCATCGGTTGACCGATCACGCTGGTGCGCACGATCGGCGAGCTGAGCGCGGCACCCTGGGACTGCGCCATCGCGGCACGCCGCGCCGCCTCCCACTCCGTCGAGTCGATTCGGCCATCGTGATTGCGGTCGAAACGCCCGAGCAAGGCCGCCTGGTCGTGTTTCCATTCCCGCAAAAGCGCAACCGCCGCGGCATCGGCCGTTTGGATTTCGGAATTCGAGCGCAACTCACCGGTCACCGATAAGAGATCGCCGACGCTGAGCAATCGTTCCGTATACCGGTAATTGTCGGTCCCCAATAGACCTCGAGCCTGCAACGGCAGACAGGTCGGATTGGGCCGTTCCCCCGACCAGCGATCATGGCTCGTCGGGGTGATCTCGGCATTGACCGGACCGACCAGGCATTCGCCGTCCGCATCGGCGAGCGCGAACGGCTCGACGCTGGTGCCGCTCGCGACGGACTCCCAGTGCGACTCGTTCCGGGAATTGGTGACTTTTTCCTCGATCTCGTAGCTCCACCAGACGCAAGGCCGCGCGCTCAACGGCGCCGTCGTGGGGACCTCGCCGGCCGGCTTGGCGCGGCCGATCACCTTGACGTAGCCTTGTGCGGCGGAACGGATTTTCACGAGCGGCGTATCCGCCAGGATCCGGTCGCGGCGCACGCTGGCGAAGCATTTGCACAGAGCCCAGACCGCCACGGCACCGAGCGCCACGGCACCGAGCCAGTAATGCAGCATGGCAGAGGAATCAGCGGCAGCGATCGCCATGCGATGGCGTCAGGCGGCGAACAGGCCCTTGACGTCGACGTCGGCCTTTTGCTCGGATTGGAATTGCAGTAGCTTGGCCTGCTGAAAATCGCCGAAACTTGCGACGAGAACGTCGGGAAAGGTGGCGAGTCGTACGTTATTCGCATTGGCCGAATCGTTATAGATTTCGCGCCGATCGGCGATGGCCGTTTCCAAACCGCTGATTCGCGCGGTCAGCGTTCGAAATGCCTCGTTGGCCTTGAGCTCGGGGTAACGTTCCGCCACGGCGTAAAGCCCGCTCAGTCCGGTGCGCAGCTCCCGTTCGGCTGTGCCGACGGAATTGACGTTCCCGGAGCTTCGGGCCGTATCCACCCCCGCCCGAGCCCTGACCACGCGCTCGAGCGTATCGCGTTCGAACTGCATGTATTGCCGGCACACTTCCACCAGCTTCGGCAACTCGTCATGGCGTTGCGCCAGCAGTACATCGATGTTCGACCACGCCAGCTTGACGGCAGCCCCCACACGCACCAGGCCGTTATAGATGATGACCAGGTAAGCGAGCATCGCGATGAGCAAGAAGCCGAGCATTAAGACAGCAATCATCGACCACTCCTTGATGGCGACCGGCGCCGGACTTCAATTCACGCAAACTGCGGGCTATATGAATACGCGGTGAGCCCTGCCGGTTCGCGCAACGTGAACTCCATAGTAGCCCGGCAACCGCTCGAAACGCCGGCCCGAACCGCGATACTGTGAGGCCGCTATCACTCCAGGTCCCTGCACTTCGGTCACGAGCGGTAGAGCCACCGGCCCCATCAATCTCGCCACCCCGATCGGCGCACACGCCCGCCGCACCGAAATCCCGCGAATGGCCCTAACACAATAAGCCAGGCGTTGGCCCACAACTGGGCTCACGACCACAACACAACTGTTGACTTAACACAACACAAGCGTTATTCATTTCTCTCGTGAACAGTAAGCAGTTTCAAGAAATGGCTGGCCTCGCAGGGCGCGCTGCTTGCGCCCGGGAAAGGCGGCCACTTGAAGGTCACCTGAACGGCAAACGATCTGTGTTGCCAATGGGTTCCGGGGAACTGAAGCGGGGCACGCAGGAGGCGATCAAAACAGCTGGGACTGAAGGAGTGAGTCATGGTTGATTTGAATTATCCGGTGCGTCTGGCGCCTGCCGTAGAAGGCGGATTCGTGGTGACCTTTCCGCAAGTGCCGGAGGCCATCACGCAAGGCGACGACGAGGACGAGGCGCTGCTGCAAGCGGTGGACGCGCTTGAAACCGCCCTGAGCTTCTACGTCGATGCCGGGCGCGATCTGCCGCGGCCCGGCAAGGGAAAACGTGTGGTGCGCCCCTCCGCGCTCGCGTGCATCAAGCTCGCCATCTACCAGAGCATGCGCGATGAAGGGGTAAGGAAGAGCGAATTGGCACGACGCTTGGGCTGGCACCTGCCACAGGTGGATCGGCTCCTCGATTTGGATCACGCCTCGCGTCTGGACCAAGCGGAGGCGGCTCTGCGAGCCTTGGGCCGAACGCTCGAGGTCAAGGTGGCATAGCGGCCCCACTCGGACACGCATACCGGTCCTTCGGGTGGTTTTTGTCGCGTTGTCCTTGTGCTTTGGCTATATAGAGATTATATAGAACTTATATTGAATAGAACGCGGAGCAGGGTATGGGTGACATGACGACTTTCGTGCTCGATGCGCGTAGTCGCAAGGCGCTCGAGGAGTTGCGCGAAAGCATCGGCGCCTCCTCGAATGCTGAGGTGATTCGGCGTGCCTTGACCTTGCTGCAAGAGGCAGCACGCACCACTAAGAACAATGGGCAAGTGCTCCTGCGCGGCGCGGACGGCGTCGAGAAGCAGATCCTCATCGGTTAACGCGCCCTGTGACCGAGATCGCGCCAGGTACCGGTGAGCTGCGCGCGGGCGGCAGCAGCGTGCCAGCCACGATGAAGGTCGTGAGCTTGCCGCCGAGTCCAGACGGGTCGAATGCGCCGAAATCCCTTCATGGCTTCTTGCCCGCTGATTTAGACGGTCTCAAGCGCTTTCAGCACATGCTTCGGATCTTTCGCAATGGCACGGATAAGAGCTTTGGCTGGGCCGGTGGGCTCGCGCCGACCTTGCTCCCAGTTTCGCAACGTCGCTAGATCAACCTGTATCAGCGCGGAGAATTGCTGTTGCGTCAGCCCGGCCTTGGCGCGAAGCACCTTTACGGACTGCGCATCCACCTTCGTCACCCTGGCGGCCTTGCGGGCGCCTGAAATAATATCGTTGTGCTGCTGCATGCTCTCTACCAAATCGGCGAATAGTTTCTTGTTCATGCTGCCCTCCTACCATGTCTCGTTCAGTTTCTTCAGGATCTTCCTCTCAGCGACGGTCAAATCATCTTTGATGCCCTTTTGGTAGATCGCAATCAACCGAATTTGGCATTCGGCGGTGACGTAGAAATAAATCACGCGCACGCCACCGCTCTTGCCCCTTCCCTTGCTCGACCAGCGAACCTTTCGCAGTCCGCCGGTGCCTTGGATCACATCCCCGGCGCGCGGGTTAGAGAACAAGAAACCCTGGATATCGCGAAATCATCGTCGCCCAGCAGATCACTGACCTGCTTCTCAAAAATGTGCGATTCGATGAACTCCATGTGTCAATGGTACGCCATTGGCGTACAAAATCAACGCATTTATTATTGACATGAGCAAGACTGGCGTGCACGGGAAACCTGGTGCGTTTGGTCGACAGACAGATTACGAAATGAGGGTTGGTGCTAACGCCCACAGATTCGGCTGCCTTGGCTTGGGGAGGGTCCGCCAATTGGCGAATGCTGATTGTCACCGCAGCGCAGTGTGACGGAGAGATGAAATTGCTACGGCCGTAGCAATTTGATGCGCGGCGGTCGCCCACAAAAAAGCCTAGTCAGGGTGCGTAATTCACGAGATGTCGGTCCACGGTTTCACAGCATGTCGGTCCAGCATTTCACGGCATGCCGGCCACCGATTTCAGGCCATGTCGGTCGACTGTTTCACGGTAAGCGTGTGGCCCAGGCCCATTGAGGATGGCTTGATTGCCTGTTATGAGCCGCGGCGTCGTTTGATTTCGGGCAGCACTTCGTCGACGACGGTGTTCTCCGCGAGCGCCTTGCCGAGCGACGCATCCAGGCGCTGCAACAGATCGGCGACCGTTTCGTTGTCGCGGCACACAAGGGCGACGCGCACTTTCTTCCCCTCCGCCGCCAGGGTCGCTCGGCGGATCGGCGGTATTTCACCGATGGTGATTTGACCGCGCGAGGTATCGAGGAAGGCCTGGATATGTTTGAAGGACGCGGCGGGGAGAAAGGGATTTTTCATCAGGCCGCCAACGCTGTCGTCACCGGCGAGGGTTGATTCAACTGATCGACCACATTCCAGGGCAGCAGCTCCGCGATGCGATTGATCGGATGATCGGCGATGCGCTCGAGTACGTACTGGAGGTACCGTTGCGGATCGATGTGGTTGAGTTTGCAACTCTCCACGAGACTGTAAATGATCGCCGCACGCTCGCCACCGCTATCGGAGCCGAAGAACAAATAGTTGCGTCTTCCGGTGCCGATGCCACGAATGGAGCGTTCCGCACTGCTGTTGTCGATCTCCAAGCGACCATCCTGGGTATAGCGACACAGGGCATCCCAGCGGTTCAGTGAGTAACGAAACGCTTCAGCCAATGCCGATTTTTTCTCGATCTGCGCGAGACTCTCCATCATCCAAGTATGCAGGGCGTTGAGCAGCGGCACGGCGTATCGTTGACGTGCCGCCAGGCGCACCTCAGGCGAACTGCCGCGGATGTGGTCCTCGATCTGATACAGACCGCCGATGCGCTCGAGTGCCTCTTTGGCAAGCGGCGACTTCTCGGCGACGTGTACCTCAAAAAAAGGTCGCCTCGCATGCGCCATGCAGGAAATCTCCTCGGCGCGCGCCGCAACACCGGGTTTGGTCGGCAGGAACAGCGGCTCGAAGCCAGCATACCCATCGACCTGCAGTTTGCCCTGGAAGCTCGCCAGATGCTTTTGCGGATATTTGCCGTGCCAACTCGGCGAGTACTGGCACCACACCGCCGGCGGATCGATGGACCCCCACGCCGTGCCGTCACGAACGTAGGTCCACAAGTGACCGCGTTTGGTCGTGCCGGAGCCGGGAGCGAGTACCTTGATCGGGGTGTCGTCGGCGTTCAGGTTCGGCGCCGCCAAGACGTGCTTGGCCAGGGCCGCCACCAAGGGACCCAGCAGTTGACTCGACGCCCCGACCCACTGCATGAGGGTGGTGCGGCTCAAGGTCATCCCCGCGTGGGCGAAGATCTGGCCGGAAAAACGCCGAGACAGAGCGGCGCATTTTCGGCCGGTAAACGGGTTCGCTCCCTGGCCTAAGCGGGGAGCATTTTTGCGTCATGGCGGCCGGGCACGAATCGCCACGATGAGGCAAGGCGAGCGTACTGACCTTGCTTCCCGGGAAGCAAGGTCCCAACCGCGGTCAGAGAAAAAACACCAACAGCCCGACCGGGAACAGCGCCAAAAACAATAGGGTCATAAACAGCCGCTGATACGCTCGCGCGGGGATCGCGAGCATCACCAGGCAGATCAGAATCGTCCAGGTCCATCCTTCTATTGGTCCCATGGCGTGAGTCATGCTCAGCCTGCCTTCCGCATCGATTCTTCCGCCGCACGTACCAGGAACCCCGAGCGGGACTCGCCACGCTTTACCGCATATTCGTCTATGCGCTTTAGCGTGAGCGCCGGTATCGTGATATTGATTTTCTCGGCGGGCCCGAAATACTTTTCGACGGCCACATCAACGACACCCCACGTCCAGCCCTTAAATTCATTGGTGGCTTGCCATGCAGTCATCGATTTCGGAACGAGTATCTCGCGTCCTTCCTCTGCCATGATCTGACAAAAGGCATCGATTACCTCACGCGCGTTGTCGAACGCTTCCTCTACCGTGTCGCCCCCGCTGAAACAGCCCGGAAGATCGGGCACTACAACACCGAATGCTGACTTTTTCGTCCCAGGTTCAATTGCGATTGTGAATTTCATTTTAGCCCTGCCTGCTTTAATAGCTTGTGAACCAGCCCTTTGCCTAGATCCTTCTTAGGATGCGGGACCGAAATATGCCCTGGTATCGTCGGGTGCTTGAAAATATGGTGGCTCCCTACTACACGATCCTGAACCCACCCAGACCCTCTCAGCTTTCCAATCAGATCCGTGCTTTTCACGGTGTGTATTATAACCACGAAAATGCTAGCTAGTCAACACTATACCCACCAATTCGGTGCGCGGCTAGCATTGCTGGGCGCCGCGATCCCATCTCGATCCCGTCCATCGTGCTCCTCGTGCACCGCCGCGGTGCTGTTGTTACGAAGAACCGATCATCTCACCCGCGCGCGACCCTCATCCACGGGCCTGGGCCACACGCTTACCCATCAGTACCACTCGATGCGTTGATCGATCTTTCAAACCACTCAGCGTTCTCATCGGCAATCGTGAACGTCTTCTCGTCAGTGTGGAATGCCGCAGTCTTCATCAAGTCGAGTCGCACTTGATCGTGCTGGTGGCCATATCGGTCGATCGACCTAAAGCCGCCGCCCAGCGTGGGAACCCAACAGCCGACGCCTAACATGTCCGCATAACGGTGATAATCGGCGCCGTCGGCAATCGGTAACGGGCACGGCAGATCCAAATACAAGATCAGGAACGCGCTAGAGTAAGGGATGATATCTCCCTTCTTCTCTTTACCACGCGTGAAAATCAGCACCGGCCGCACTCCGATGGGCGTGCCACTGGCGTCCGCTTTCG
>JALYHP010000039.1 GCA_030799355.1 Pseudomonadota bacterium | reverse complement strand
CTGCGCGCGGATTTGGCGAGTTTCTTGCCGTCGGGTTCCGTCAGCACCGGTACATGCGCGTAGCTCGGGTGTTCCAGCGCCAGCAGGCGTTGCAGATACATTTGCCGGGGCGTGTTGTCGAGCAAATCCGCGCCGCGGACTACGTGGGTGATGCCTTGCGCTGCATCATCCACTACCACCGCCAACACATACGCGAACAGCCGGTCGCGGCGTCGCAGTACGATGTCTCCGACCGCGGCGGCGACGTCTTGCCGAAACCTGCCTTGAATGCGGTCCGTGAACAGCACGACCCCCTCATCGACGCGCAGCCGGGTCGCGGTGGGCCGGTCCGCGGCCAAGGGACGCTCGCGGCAATGGCCGCGGTAACGATCCTCCTCGGCAAGTTCCGAGCGGCTGCACGAACATTCGAATGTCAGGCCACGGGCGCGCAGCGAACCGAGCGCAGCCGCGTATCGCTCCAGCCGCTCGCTCTGCCGTACCACCTCGCCGTCCCATTCGAAGCCGAATGCGCCCAAGGTGCGCAGGATGCCGTCGGCGCAGCCGGGAATCACGCGAGGAATATCCAGATCTTCGATGCGTACCAGCCAGCGTCCCCCGGCGGCGCGCGCATCGAGATAGCTGGCCGCGGCCGTGTAGAGCGACCCCAAGTGAAGCTCGCCGGACGGCGAGGGCGCGAAGCGGCCGACGTAGCGGCGCACGCCGCGCTCGCGGCTACGCAGAATACTCAGCCAGGCTCCTGGCTACCGGTAGCGGTCGTCGCGGTCGCCGTACTGCTTCTCGCGCCGTTCGCGCCGCTCCTGCGCTTCCACCGAGAGCGTGGCGACGGGCCGGGCCTCGAGCCGTTTGATGCCGATCTCCTCGCCGGTCTCCAGGCAGTAGCCGTAGGAGCCATCCTCGATGCGCTTCAGCGCCTCATCGATCTTGCGAATCAGCTTGCGTTCGCGATCGCGGGTGCGCAGTTCCAGGCTGAACTCTTCTTCCTGGGTCGCCCGGTCGTTCGGATCCGGAAAGTTGGCGGCCTCATCCTTCATGTGCAGCACGGTGCGGTCGACTTCCACCATCAAGTCGCGTTTCCAGTTTCGCAGTATGCGAGCGAAGTGCTCTAACTGCTCCTTGTTCATGTACTGTTCGCCGCGACGCGCGATGTACGGCTTTACGTTGCGAGGACCGGCCAACAAGCTCGCGGAAGCCGGATCGGTCTCGCCGTCCTCATCGCTCTGCGCGGGCCGGGTGGGCATGACCAACGGACGCGTATCGAATTTTACCGGCGCCGTCTTCTCGCTGAGTTCGACGACACCATCGGCATGCGATTCCGCACCGGTAGGTGCGGGCTTTGCCCGAGTCGCCTTGGGCGCGGGTTTCGCTGTCGCGGGCTTCACGGCAGGTTTGGTTACGGGTTTGGTTACGGGTTTGGTCGGTTTCACTTTTACCTTCGATGTGACGCTCAAGGGCGTGTGCTTCGCGGGCGGTCGCGCTGCCTTTTTCGGGGCAGCCACTTTGTGACTTCCCTTGCCTGTGGTCGCCTTTCCTGGCTTTTTAGCCACTTTATTCGGTTTTTTCGAGGGCATTGACCGTCTCCGCCTCTTTATGAAAGAGCGCGCGATTATACCGGCGCACGACCCACTGTACAGCGCCGTCGGCACAACCTTGACGTGGTCTTGCGCCCGGCAAGTGAGCGGCTGACCGCGAGCCGCCGGGTCGCGGGGTTACGCCCGCCGTGATATCGGCCGTTCGGACTAATGCGTTGATTATACAGTCGTTTTGAACAGGCGGGCACGGCCATCGCCAACCCCCGGGTCTGGCTTTGGGACGGCGGATGAAATCGCTTCCAACGGCTCGGCGGACCCCGGCCCGGACCCAAGCGAGTCGGGCTCGCCGCGAGGCACGGCCAACGGCCGGTTGCCCGCGGCGAGGGGCCGCCGCCCTGCACGTCACGTGCGGCGCGGCGGGACCCGCCAGGCCATCCGTGCCGGCGATATGCGGGCCGGCCCTCAAGTGGGCGCGAGTTTGCGAGACTCGACGGGGCCGGCTCCTCTATAATGCATCCGGTCCCAAGGAATCTATTCTTATCCACCGGAGTATCCGCATGATCGCCGTCGAAGACATGGCTTATGTTCGCTTGAGCGCGCCGGACCTCGACCTGATGGAGGCCTGCTTGCGGGATTTCGGCCTGCAGCGTGCCGCGCGTACCGACACCGCTCTGTTCATGCGCGGCGTGGGCACGGATCCCGTCCTGCATATCACCGAGAAGGGCGCACCGCGCCACATCGGCTTTGCGTTGAAGGCACAAAGCCGCGATGACTTGCAGCGCTTGGCGGCCGAGTCCGGTACTCCGCTCGAGACCCGCACCGAGCCCGGCGGCGGCGCGGTGGTCCGGTTGGAGGACCCGGACGGCAACTCGATCGAGATCGTACATGGCATCGAGCCGGCCGCGGCCACGGCCGTGCGCGAGCCCGTCCATTTCAATCCGGCGCGATCGCGCGCGCGTCACAACGATGTGGTGCGGCTGCAGGTTGCGCCCTCGCAGGTCATGCGGCTCGGCCACGTGGCGATCCATGTGCGTAATTTCGCCGCCATGGACGCGTTTTATCGCGAGGTGCTCGGCCTGCGTTTGACCGATGCGTACTATATCGAGGAGCCCGGCAACACCATGGCTGAGTTTCTGCACTGCGGCCTGGGCGATCGGTTCACGGACCATCACAGCATTGCGCTGATCAACGATGGCCGTTCGGGCTTCGACCACCTGGGTTTCGAAGTACTGGACATGGACGACCTGATGATGGGAAACCGCCATTTGAAGCGCACCGCCTGGGAGCACAGCTGGGGTGTCGGCCGCCACAAGGATGGCAGCCAGATCTTCGATTACTGGCGCGATCCTTTCGGCCTGAAGATCGAGCATTGGACCGATGGCGATCAGGTGAACGACGCCTACCGGCCGACCCTGACGCTCTTCTCGCCGGAACTGGCTCCCGACACGCTGTCGCAATGGGCGCCCCCGTTCAATCCGGATTTCCTGCGCTGACGGCGCCATTTTTTGCATTCGCTTTTTTTGCACTTATTTTTCAAGGAATTTATTACCCATGAAACTGTGTCGATTCGTCCATGACGGTACCACTCGCATCGGCAAGGTCCTTGGCGACCAAGTCATCGACCTCTCCGGCGCGGCGGGCCCCGGCCACTCGATGCGTGCGTTGCTCGGCGATCTGGCGAACCTGCGGCCGGCACTGGAAGCCGTTCGCTCGCCTTCGTACCCGCTCGGTTCCGTACAGCTGGTGGCGCCGATCGACGATCCGCAGAAATATCTGGCCATCGGCATGAACTACAAGGCCCACGCCGACGAAGCGGCGGCCGCCGGTGTTCCGGTCCCCAAGTCGCAACTTTGGTTCAACAAGCAGGTGAGTTGCATCACGGGTCCGTATGATCCGATCGAGCTGCCGAAGGTCTCCGAAAAAATGGATTACGAAGCCGAAATGGGCGTGGTCATCGGCACGCGGTGCCGTCATGTCAGCGTCGCGGCCGCGCGCTCGGTGATCGCCGGTTACCTCGTCACCAACGATGTGACCGCGCGCGACTGGCAATTTCGCGCGCCGACGTGGACGCTGGGCAAGAGCTTCGACAGCCATGGTCCGATCGGCCCGTGGATCACCACCGACGATGAGATCGCCGATCCGCATGCCCTGATGATGTGGCTCACTGTCAATGGCGAAGAACGCCAACGCACCAGCACCGGCGATATGATCTACAGCATCTACGACCAGATCGCCTACTTGAGCACCGTGATGACTTTGTATCCCGGCGATCTGCTCGCCACCGGAACGCCGGCGGGCGTGGGTATCGCGAGCGGTCGCTTCTTGAAGCCCGGCGATCAGGTGCGTGTCGAAATCGAACAGCTGGGCGCCATCGACAACCGCGTTCGAGCCGAGCCCTGATGGCCAAGCCCGTCATCATCACCTGTGCCGTCACCGGCTCGCTGCATACACCGAGCATGTCGGCGCATTTGCCGATCACGCCCGCACAGATCGCGGCCGAGTCCATCGCCGCGGCCCAGGCCGGCGCAGCGATACTGCACCTGCACGCCCGCGATCCGATAGACGGGAGGCCCACGGCATCGCCGGCCGTGTTTCGCGAATTCCTGCCGCAAATCAAGGCAGGTACCGATGCGGTGATCAACATCACCACCGGCGGCGCGCCGGGCATGACGCTCGATGAACGGCTCGCGGCGTCCGAACAGGCCAGTCCCGAGATGACCTCGCTCAATATGGGGTCGATCAACATCGGCCTGTTCGCGGCCGCGGCGCGCATCGAGAAATTTCGCTTCGACTGGGAGCGGCCGTATCTGGAGGGATCCCGCGACGGGGTGTTCCGCAACACCTTCGCCGACATCGAGGCCATCATGCATCGCCTCGGCAAGGGGCACGGTGCGCGCTTCGAGTTCGAATGCTATGACCTCGGCCATCTGTACAACCTGGCGTGGGTCATCGATCAGAAACTCTATGAGCCGCCGCTGTTCATTCAATTCTGCCTGGGGATATTGGGCGGCATCGGTGCGGAGATGGACCATCTGCTGCACTTGGTACGCACCGCACAGCGGCTGTTCGGCAGCGATATCGAGTGGTCCGTGCTCGCCGCCGGGCGTCATCAAATGCCGACGGCCACGCAGAACATCCTCCTGGGAGGGAACGCGCGCGTCGGCCTGGAGGACAGCCTGTACCTGGAACGTGGACGCCTGGCCGAGTCCAATGCCGAGCAGGTGCGCAAAATCGTGCGCATCCTGAGCGAGCTGGGATACACCGTGGCAACGCCGACCGAGGCGCGGCAGCGACTTCAGCTCAAGGGCGCCGCGCAGACCGCATTCTGATCGACCGTGCGCGGCGGCGGATAAGGGATTGCCGCGCCTTGGCGAGGGAGGCGAGAATCTCCGGCGCCGGGATGAGAAATGCGAGGGCCAGGATGCGAACGCGAGGTTCGTGATTAAGATCCCGCCTCGACGACGACCTTGCCGAAGTTGCGTCCCTCCAGCAGCCCAAGAAATGCGGCCGGCGCATTCTCGAGTCCGTGCACGATGTCCTCCCGGTACTTGATCTTGCCGTCGCGGATCCAGCCACCCAAAGCCGTACGAAATTCGGCGCGGCGGGCTTCGGCGGTATCGGAAAAGATAAACCCCTTCATCATGATCCGTTTGACCAACACGGTGCGCATGAAGGCCTGCGCGAAGTCGGCATCCGTGGCGGAGGGCTTCTCGTTGTAAGCCGAGATGAGGCCGCACAGTGCAATCCTCGCATGCAGGTTGAGCAGCGGCACGACGGCGCGGAATACCCTGCCGCCGACATTCTCGAAATACACGTCGATCCCCTGGGGGCAGGCGGCGGCGAGCGATGCCTCGAACTGCGCGGAACGGTGGTCCACGCAGGCATCGAAGCCCAGCTCGTGGACCGCCCAATCGCATTTCGCGGCGCCGCCGGCGATGCCCACGACGCGGCAGCCGGCTATCTTGGCCAGTTGCCCGACCACCGACCCTACGGCGCCCGTCGCCGCGGCCACCACCACCGTTTCGCCCGCCTGCGGCTTGCCGACCTCCAGCAGGCCGATGTACGCGGTGATGCCCGGCATGCCGAGGACGCCTAGCGCATAGGAGGGACGCGGCATGTCGGGCGGCAGTTTCGACAGCCCGCTGCCGTTCGACACCGCGAATTCCTGCCAACCATTACCCGCGAGCACCAGCTCGCCGACTCGATAGTTGGCGTTGAGCGAGCGCTCCACTCTCGCCACCGTGCCGCCGGTCATCACGGCGCCGATCGCGACCGGTGCGGCATAGGAAGGCGCATCGCTCATACGCCCGCGCATGTAGGGGTCGAGCGACAACCACAGTGTCTTCAGTAAAATCTCGCCGTCCCGCAACTCCGGCAGCGGCACTTCTTCCAGGCGAAATGAATCGAGCGTGGCCGCCCCCTGGGGACGCGCGGCGAGAAGGATTCGGTGATTCAGTGTCATACAGCGGTTCCCGTTAAAGTATCGACGAGCGCAGTGACGCCCATGGCGGAAGCGCTCCACAGCGCTAAGGTTACCGCAATTCTAGCGGAGCGTATTCGCGAAGTGGGTTCTTATCCAGACTGGGCGTCGCCGTCGGCGGGAAAGCGATCATGCAATACTCAGGCGGCCGAATAGCCGCCATCGACGGGGATCGTCGTGCCGGTAACAAAGCCGGACTGAGGCGCGCAAAGGAAGCCGATAACCTCAGCGCATTCTTCGG
>JALYHP010000028.1 GCA_030799355.1 Pseudomonadota bacterium | reverse complement strand
TGTCCAGGGAAAGGTCATTGGTATCGGGCACGTACCGGCATCTTCCGGTGGCGCGTCGGCCAACCACGAGCGAGGAGCCCCATGAGCGATCCGCGAGTGATTAAGAAGTATCCAAACCGACGGCTCTACGACACCGTTGAGAGCCGGTATATTACGTTGGCGGATGTACGGCGCTTGGTTGTCGAGCGAATTGATTTCATCGTCGTGGACAAAAAGAATAACGCCGACATTACGCGCAGCATCCTGTTGCAGGTGATTGCCGAACAAGAGCATCTGCCGGAGCCCATATTGAGCCAGGATTTCATGGTCAATGTGATCCGCTCCTATGGCAGCAGCGCGCAAACGCTGGTCGGCGGTCATTTGGAACAGTCGTTGCGTCAGTTCATGAGTCAACAGCCGCAACCGGCACGCGAGCGCATAAAACCGTTCGTGGCCCCGCGGCCGCCCGATGAAGGATACAAGTCGCTGTCGCCGACGCGTGAGGCGACGAACCTCAACAAATAACTCGGCGCGCGGCGGCCCCGAGTCTCAAGGCTGGCGCCAGGCGGCGCCACCGTGAGGTAGCGGCTGGGCCGCGGCTAGGCGCCCCCGGCTAGGCGCCCCCGGCTAGGCGGCATCCACGTTGCGCATGGACAGGCGCACGCGTCCCTGCCGGTCCACTTCGAGTACTTTGACTCGCACCACATCGCCTTCCTTGAGCTTGTCGCCGACGCGCTCCACGCGTTCTTCGGAGATCTGCGAGATATGCACCAGTCCGTCGCGGCCCGGCAGTATGGTCACGAACGCACCGAAGTCCATGAGACGCGCGACCTTACCCTCGTAGACCCTGCCGACCTCGATGTCGGCCGTGATGAGTTCTATGCGGCGCTGGGCCTCACGGCCCGCGGCCCCCTGCACGGAAGCGATCTTCACGGTGCCGTCGTTCTCGATGTCGATCGACGTGCCGGTCTCTTCGGTGATCTGACGAATCACCGCGCCGCCCTTGCCGATGACGTCGCGGATCTTTTCCGGATCGATCTTCAAGGTGATGATGGTAGGCGCCCATTCGGACATGTTCTCGCGCGGCTTGGAAAGCACCTTGTTCATCTCGCCCAAGATGTGCAGACGACCGCTGCGCGCCTGGTCCAATGCGACTTTCATGATCTCCCGGGTGATGCTGGTGATCTTGATGTCCATTTGCAGCGCGGTGATACCGTCTTTGGTGCCGGCCACCTTGAAATCCATGTCGCCCAGATGATCTTCGTCGCCCAGAATGTCGGTCAGTACTTGAAAGCGCGCGCCTTCCTTGACCAAGCCCATGGCCACGCCGGCCACCGGCGCCTTGATCGGCACGCCCGCATCCATCAGCGCAAGACTGCTGCCGCACACCGATGCCATCGAGCTCGAGCCGTTGGACTCCAAGATCTCCGACACGATGCGGATCACGTAGGGAAATTTCTCGATCCCGGGCATGACCGCTTTCACGCCGCGCTTGGCGAGATTGCCGTGGCCGATCTCGCGCCGCTTGGGCGAGCCCATCATGCCGGTCTCGCCGACGCTGAAGGGAGGAAAATTGTAGTGCAGCATGAACGGCTCTTTGCGTTCACCGGTCAAGCCGTCGATGACTTGCGCATCGCGGCCGGTCCCGAGCGTCGTGACCACCAGCGCCTGCGTTTCGCCGCGGGTAAACAGAGCCGACCCGTGGGTTCTGGCGAGGACGCCGGTGCGTATTTGAATGGGCCGTACGGTTTTGGTGTCGCGCCCATCGATACGCGGCAGACCTTCGAGAATGCGCTCGCGCACCAGCCGATATTCCAGATTGAAAAATTCGCCGCTCACTTGATCGGCGGTGAACTTCGCGGGCGAGCCGCCCGGGGAGGCATCGCCTTTCGCGAGCGCCTCCAGCGTGGCCGCCTTGATTTCGCCGATTTTCGCATAGCGCTGCTGCTTTTCCGTGAGCGCGTAGGCGGCGACCAGGCTCTTCTCCGCGATCGCGCTCACCGCGTCCTTCAATTCGCTGTTCGGCTGCGGGGCCACCCAGGACCATTTCGGCTTGCCCGCTTCGGCGACCAGTTCGTTGATGGCTTTGATCGCCACCTGCATCTGTTCGTGGCCGTACATCACGGCACCCAGCATCACCTCTTCGTCCAGGCCGTCCGCCTCGGACTCCACCATCAGCACGCCTTCTTGGGTGCCGGCGACGACCAGATCGAGCTTCGATTCCGCGAGCTGCGTGGCGGTGGGATTGAGAACGTATTTTCCGCCGATATACCCGATGCGGGCCGCGCCGATCGGCCCCATGAACGGCATCCCGGAAATCGCGAGCGCGGCGGAGGCCCCGAGCAGCGAGGCGATGTCCGGATCGACTTCGGAGTTGACCGAGAGCACCGAGGCAACCACTTGAACGTCGTTGATGAAGCCGTCCGGGAACAGCGGGCGGATCGGACGATCGATCAAGCGCGACGTGAGAGTCTCCTTCTCGGTGGGACGTCCTTCACGCTTGAAGAAGCCGCCGGGAATGCGCCCCGCGGCATAGGTCTTTTCCTGATAATTCACCGTCAGCGGAAAGAAATCACGGCCGGGCGTCGCCTTCTTGAGGCCGACGGCCGTGACGAGCACCACCGTATCGCTCATCGTCACGAGCACCGCACCGTCCGCCTGACGGGCGAGTTCGCCCGTTTCGATCGTTACGGTATGGTCCCCATATTGAAAACTTTTTTTCATGGCGCTCTAAAGCCCCTCATGTCGGAATGATATATCGGAAGCAACGAGACTCTGGCCGGGGCCAGGAGCCGTCAGCGGCGTAAGCCTAAGCGTTCCACCACTTGCGTGTACTTGTCGGGAGTCTTGCTCTTCAGGTAATCGAGCAACTTGCGGCGCTGATTGACCATCTTGAGCAGCCCACGACGCGAGGCGTGGTCGGCTTTATGCGTGGCGAAATGCTGGCTCAAGCCGTTGATGCGCTCGGACAACAGGGCAATTTGAACTTCGGGCGAACCGGTGTCCTGCGCGCTGCGCTGGAATTTTCCGACCACGTCCGTCTTTTCTTCTCGAGTAAGTGGCATTGAAATCAAACCTCAATCGATAATCCGAATCAATAACTTAGGGCCTTTTAGGAGGCGCGCATTGTACGCGTCGCGGCATCCGCTCTCAAGCGGGATTCGCTTCCAGGG
The DNA here is from genome assembly GCA_030799355.1 of Pseudomonadota bacterium. Lineage (GTDB taxonomy): Bacteria > Pseudomonadota > Gammaproteobacteria > Steroidobacterales > Steroidobacteraceae > Bog-1198. The sequence goes on along the minus strand of JALYHP010000028.1, from coordinate 6,917 downwards.
GGCAATATGTTGTCAGCGGCGCCTGCGCTCAGGCCGGCAGCGTGTCCGACGCGACCAGCCGAATGGGGACCACCCGGCCCGCCGGCTCGATCGTCCCCAAACCAAGAAATCCCAGCCCCGCGGCATAGATGCGCACGTTTCCGGGCGGTTGCGCCGGGATGGATATGGTCTGACCCTGGCGAAAGGCACTGACCCCGCCGGCGGGCAGCTCGAATCGCCGCCACTCTCGCAGCGCGGCATCCACCGGCAGCAAGGTTTCCAGACGCTGCCCGGGCGTCATGGCCTCCAGAGCCTCGAAGGACCAGAGCGATTCGGTCGAAAACGGCGCGACGCTGAGGCGACGCAGTGCGGCCAAATGCGCGATCGTGCCGAGTCGTTGCGCGAGATCCTCGGCGAGCACACGAATGTAGGCTCCCTTCGTGCAGCGCACTTCGAAGGACAGATCCGGCGTGCGCCAATCGAGCAGCCGCAGCTCACGGATGGTAATGCTACGCGCGGCCCGCTCGCGCGTGATGCCGGCGCGTGCGTACTCGTACAGAGGCTTGCCCTCTTGCTTGATCGCCGAATGCATGGGGGGCACTTGCGCATAGTCGCGTGGAAATTCCGCGAGCGCCTGCTCGAGTTGCTGGACGGAATACTGCTCCAGCAGCCGCCGTTCGATAACCTCGGACTCGCGATCGCCGCTCGCGGTGCGTTCGCCCAGGCACGCGGTCACGCGGTACGTCTTGTCCGCATCGAGCAGCTGGGCGCCGAACTTGGTGGCTTCGCCGAGACAAATCGGCAGCATGCCGCTGGCGAGCGGATCGAGAGACCCCGTATGTCCCGCCTTCCTGGCATTGAACAGCCGTTTGACGCGTGCCACGGCGCCGGCCGAACTGACACCCAACGGCTTGTCGAGCAGCAGAATCCCGTGAATGTCGGCGGGCATCAGCGGCTCGTGGGAGCGGCTTTGCGCGGAGGAATGTAATCGCCCTCGTCGATCACGTGGCCCTCGTCAATGCCCTGGTCCTCGCCGGGGTGAGGATCCTGCACGTCGCGGCCTTGGACGACCCCATGAGCCGCGCCACCGGGGTCTTCGTTGATCCCAGGAGTCTCGTCCACGCCGCGGTCTTGGCTGCCGCGATGCCCTTCAAGCGCGCGATCCTCGACCCCACGCTCCTCGCCGATCTCGCGATCCTCGCCGATCTCGTGATCCTCGACACCGCGGTCGCCGCCGCCCTCGGCGGCGGGATGGCGCGCGCCGCTCTGATCGGGCTTGTTCACCGAGTCGATCAGCCGCGTCAGGCGCACGCCGTGCTCGATGGTCGTATCGAGTTCGAAACTCAACGTCGGGGTATGGCGGATCATCAACGAGCGCGACAGGGCGTTGCGCAAGAAACCGGCCGCGCTCTCGAGGCCGCGCTGCACCTTCGGATCGGCGCCTTCCTTGCCGAACACCAGGTAATACACCCGGGCCGTGCGCAGATCGCCGGTCACCGACACCGCGGTGATCGTGACGTTGCCGATGCGCGTGTCCTTGACATCGCGGCGCAACAGATCGGTGAGCTCACGCTGGATCTGCTCGCCCAAGCGCCTGGCCCGCGGATTGGTTTTCGATGCGCTCACGCGCCGACTAAATCGGCCGCCCGGCCGATTTGAACGCCGCGAACGCGGCGGCCCGAAGGGCGAGGTGCGCAAGCACCGAGTAACTTACGGGGGTGCGACGCATGCGTCGCACGGGCGACCAGGGATGGTCGCCCAGGGCTTGCGCGTAGCAGGGACTGCGCAGCGCAATGAAACGACCCCGAACTTAAAGGACGGGGCCGCCGCGGCCCCGTGAGATCCGGCGCGCAGTGCCTAAAGGGTGCGGGCGACTTCGACACGGGAGTAGCACTCGATTTGGTCGTTTTCTTGTACGTCGTTGTAGTTCTTCACGCCGATCCCGCACTCCGTTCCGGCGCGCACTTCGTTGACGTCGTCCTTGAAGCGCTTGAGGGACTCGAGCGCACCCTCGAAGATGACGACGTTGTTGCGCAATACGCGAATCGGAAAATTACGCCGCACGTAGCCGTCGATGACCATGCAACCGGCGACCGTGCCGAATTTGCTGGAACGGAACACGCTGCGAACCGCGGCCAAACCCACGATGGATTCCTTGACCTCGGGCGACAGCATCCCCGTGAGCACCGCACGGATGTCGTCGATGGCTTCATAGATGACGCTGTAGTAGCGCACGTCGACCCCATGGTCCTTGATGGCCGTGCGCGCGGCCGCATCGCCGCGCACGTTGAACGCGATGATGCGCGCCTTGGAGGCGGCCGCGAGCGTGATGTCGGACTCGGTGAGGCCGCCGACGCCCGATGACACGATGTTGACCGCGACTTCGCCCGTCGACAGCGCGTTCAGGGCATCGCGCAACGCCTCGACGCTGCCCTGCACGTCCGCCTTGATCAACAGCTGCACGAGATCCGCCTTGCTCTCGCCCATGGTCGAGAAGACGTCCTGCATGTTGGCGCTCTTCTGGGCAAGCTTGACGTCGCGTGATTTGGACTGGCGATGCATGGCCACTTCGCGCGCCTTGCGTTCGCTCTCGACCACCAGCAGCTCGTCACCGGCATTCGGCGCACCCGAGAGCCCCAAAACCACCACGGGAATGGAAGGTCCGGCCGCCTCGACCGGCTTACCGGCCTCATCGAACAACGCGCGCACACGGCCGAATTCCTGGCCGATCAACAACGGGTCGCCGAGCCTCAAGGTGCCGCGCAGCACCAGCACGGTCGCCACCGCGCCGCGTCCCTTTTCCAGGCTCGATTCGATGACATAGCCGGCGGCGAGCCCGGTGGTCGGCGCCTTCAATTCGAGCACTTCGGCCTGCAGCAGGATGCTGTCGAGCAGCTGGTCGACGCCCTGGCCGGTCCGCGCCGAGACCGGCACGAAAATATTCTCGCCGCCCCACTCCTCGGGAATCACGCCGTACTTGGTCAGTTCCTGTTTCACCTTCTCGGCATCGGCCTCGGGCTTGTCCATCTTGTTGAGGGCGACCACGATGGGCACCTTCGCCGCTTGCGCGTGCTGGATGGCCTCGACGGTTTGCGGCATGACGCCATCGTCGGCGCCCACCACCAGAATCACGATATCGGTGACCTGCGCGCCGCGCGCCCGCATCGAGCTGAACGCCGCGTGGCCGGGTGTATCGAGGAAGGTCACCATCCCCTTGGCGGTCTCGACGTGGTATGCGCCGATATGCTGGGTAATGCCGCCGGCCTCGCCCGCCGCCACCTTGGTGCGCCGGATGTAATCGAGCAGCGATGTCTTGCCGTGATCGACATGGCCCATCACCGTCACGACCGGCGGCCGCGGCAATACCTCGAGCGATGAGTCCGCCTCGCCCTGCAGATCGTCCTCGATGACGTTTTCTTTGCGCAGGATCGCGGTATGACCCATCTCCTCGACGACCAGCACCGCGGTATCCTGTTCGATCATCTGATTGATCGTCGCCATCACGCCCATGTTCATCATCACCTTGATGACTTCGGTGGCCTTGACCGCCATCTTCTGCGCCAGCTCCGCGACCGTCATGGCCTCGGGGATGGCCACTTCTCGAACGACGCGCGCCGTCGGCATCTCGAAGCCGTGTTTGGTATCGCTGTCGCCGCCCATCGAGCGACGCCGTCCGTCGCGGGATTTTTTCTTCTTGTGCCGCGAACTCACGTCGCCGACGATGTGCAATTCCTGGCGGCCGTATCGCGTCGCCTTGTCGTCCACCACCTCGCGCACCGCCTTGCCGGGTTTCGCGGCGGTGGCCTTGCGCTCACGCTCGGCTGCCTCGCGCGCCTGGACGTCGGCGACGCGGCGCGCCTCTTCGTCGGCGGTTCGCTTGCGCACTTCCTCATCGGTGCGGCGGCGGCTTTCCTCGGCCACGCGCTCGCGATCGAGACGCTCTTTTTCCAGCCGCTCGTGTTCGGCCCGCTCGAGCGCGGCCTTGGCCTGCTCCTCGGTTTCGCGCTGCTTGTCGATCTCCTCCTGTTGCAGGCGGGCTTGGTCCTCGAGCACCTCGCGCTTGACGTAGGTGCGCTTGCTGCGCACCTCGACGTTCACGGTGCGCGCTCGGCCTTGCGGGCTGGCGAGCTTCAATTCCGACTGCGACTTGCGCCGCAAGGTGATCTTTCGCGGCGCCGCGTCGGCCTGCACGTCGTCGTGGCCGTGACTGCGGCGCAAATGGGTCAACAATTCGTGTTTAGCATCTTCGCTGATCATGGCTTCGGCGCTGTCCACCCGAATGCCCGCCTGATCGAGTTGCTGAAGCAGCCGATCCACCGGCACCTTGAGCACCTCGGCGAATTGCGCGACGGTTACATCTGCCATAGTGCTGCTCCTAAGCCTTAGCTTCTTCCGCGAACCAGTGTTTGCGGGCATCCATTATCAGTTCGGCGGCCTTCTTCTCATCGACGTTGCCCATGTCCACGAGCTCATCGACGGCGAGGTCGGCCAGATCCTCGCGGGTCTTCACGCCCTTGCGCGCCAAGGTCTTGCCCAAAGCTTCACCCACCACCTCGATGAGGTCGGCGGACGGCTCGGCGCCGTCCATGGATTCCTCGCTCGCGATCGCTTGCGTCAACAGCACGTCGCGCGCGCGGGTGCGCAGTTCCTTGACGATCTCCTCGTCGAACTCTTCGATGCCGTTCAACTCGCTGGCGGGTACGTAGGCGATTTCCTCGATGGTCGAGAACCCCTCCTGTACCAGGATGCTGGCCACGTCCGCGTCCACGTCGAGTTGCTTCATGAACGTCTCGCGCAGCGCCAAGGATTCCGTTTCGCTCTTCGCCTCGGCCTGCGATTCGCTCATGACGTTCAATTCCCAGCCCGTCAGTTCGCTCGCCAGGCGGATGTTCTGCCCGCCGCGGCCGATGGCCTGCGACAGCTTGTCCTCCGACACCGCGATATCCATCGAATGCGAGTCTTCGTCGACCACGATGGAAGTGACTTCGGCGGGCGCCATGGCATTGATCACGAACTGAGCGTTGTTTTCATCGAACGGGATGATGTCCACCCGCTCGCCCGCGATCTCGTTCGACACGGCTTGAACTCGCGATCCCCGCATGCCGACGCATGCGCCCACCGGATCGACCCGTGGATCGTTGCTGCGCACGGCGATTTTGGCGCGCACGCCCGCATCGCGCGCTGCGGCGAGAATGTTGATGAGCCCCTGGCCCACTTCCGGCACTTCCAGCTTGAACAGCTCGATCAGGAATTCCGGCGCGGTGCGCGACAGGAACAATTGCGGGCCGCGCGGTTCGTTGCGGACCTCTTTCAGAAAGGCCTTGATGCGATCCTGGGAGCGTACCGGTTCACGCGGTATCATTTCCTCGCGCGCGATGAAACCCTCGGCATTCGCTCCGAGATCGACGTACACGCCGTTGCGATCGACCCGCTTGACGATGCCGCTGACGAGGGTGCCGGCCCGGTCCTTGTAGGCATCGACGACTTGGGCACGCTCGGCTTCGCGCACCTTCTGCACGATCACCTGCTTGGCGGTCTGGGCGAGAATGCGGCCGAACGGCACGGACTCCATCGGTTCCTCGACGTATCCGCCCGGCTCCACGTCCTTGTCGATTTCCCGCGCATCGTCGAGTCGCAGTTCGCGCTCGGGGACCTCCAGTTCGGTCGAGTCGTCGGCGAACACCTTCCAGCGGCGGAACGTATCATAGCCGCCCGTCTTGCGGTTGATCGACACGCGCACGTCCAATTCCTCGCCATGTTTCTTGCGGGTGGCGGATGCGAGCGCGGCTTCGAGCGCATCGAATATGATTTCCTTGTCGACGCCCTTCTCGTTGGACACCGCATCGACCGCCATCAAGATTTCTTTGTTCATTGCCCTTAAGACTCCTGGTCACTCCGGCCGTAATCTTGCCTTTTGAATCCGCTCGAGCGGCAACCTGTGCGCCTGCCCATCGACCTCCACTACAATCGAGTCGTCCGCGATCGCTTTCAACACTCCGGTGAACCGCCGCCGCCCGTCGATTGGCAGCTTCAGCTCGGCGAGCACCCGCTCGCCGACGAACCGTTCGAAATGCGCGCGCTTGCGCAAGATCCGATCGAAACCCGGCGAAGAGACTTCCAGCGTGTAATGACCCTTGATCGGGTCCTCGAGCTCGAGGACTTGGCTCACCGCGTGGCTCACGCGCGCGCAGTCCTCGACCGTGACGCCCGGCGGCGGCTGGACACCCGGTCCGCCGGCCATCGGCTCGCCGCCCGATGCGCCACCCCCGTGCCTATCGATAAAAACCCGCAGAACCCCGCCCCGCCCTTCGCGGACGAATTCCACGTCCACCAACTCGTAGTCCATCGCCTCGATCGGCGGTTCCAGCAAGCGCAGCAAGGCGTCACGCATTCTTGCAAACCCTTAGCCAAGTCGTGCACCGGCCACGCAAACAAAAAAGGGGACCATCGGCCCCCCTGTGTGCAACGAGAAAACCCCACCGGGGGCATTTAACGGCCCCCCTGTGTGCAACGAGAAAACCCCACCGGGGGCATTTAACGGCCCCCCCTGTGTGCAACGAGAAAACCCCACCGGGGGCATTCAACAAAGCCAATCCGAAACTTCCTCGAGGCGGGTTCCGCAACCGTCATGCAACTGAGGTACCCCGCCGAGGGGCGCGATTATAGGCAAAGCCGGCTTGGGCGTAAACCCTGATCGAACAATCCCTCGCCCGGATCGAAACGCTCCCTCGCGCTTCGAACACTCCCTCGCTCGTGGAACCACTTTCGCGCTTGGAACACGCCCTCGGATCGTAGCGATCCCTCGCTCTGCATTCCCTCGCGCAAGCATTCCGTCACGCTCAAACGATTGGGGCCGCATCGCTGCGGCCCCAATCATCACTCAATCCAAAAAGCTGTTACCAGCGCTTCGGACCGCGCGATCCACCACCACCACCACC
>JALYHP010000027.1 GCA_030799355.1 Pseudomonadota bacterium | reverse complement strand
GGCCGCCCCGACCGGCCGCCCCGGCCGGCTCCGAGGCATCTGCGGGCAGCTCCGGCGGCCGACGTGGTGCTTCCTGCACGTCGGCCGGAGCCGGCGCTCAGTCGATGTCGCGGATGACGGCTCCCAGCGTTTCGACGAGCTGTGCGATCTGCGCCGGTTCGATGATGAGCGGCGGCGACAGGGCGATCACATCGCCGGTTTGGCGCACCAGCACGCCGCGCTCGAAGCACTCGAGGAATACATCGAACGCACGCGCACCCGGCTTACCGGCCCGCGGCTCCAGCTCGACCGCGCCGATCAGCCCGTAATTGCGGATATCGATGACCTGCGGCACGCCGCGCAGCGAATGCATGGCCTCTTCCCAGCGAGGAGCGAGTGTCGCGGCGCGTGTCAGCAATCCTTCGTTGATATAGATGTCGAGCGTCGCCAGAGCGGCTGCGCACGCAACCGGGTGCGCCGAATACGTATACCCGTGGAACAGCTCGATTGCGTTCTGCGGACCTTGCATGAAGGCATCGTAGATGCGTCGCTGCGCGAACACGGCGCCCATCGGGATGGCGCCGTTGGTGAGACCCTTGGCGGTGGTCATGAGGTCGGGCGTTACATCGAAGGCCAGCGCAGCGAACGGCTTGCCGACGCGACCGAAGCCTGTGATCACTTCGTCGAATATCAGCAAAATCTCGTGCTTGTCGCAGATCTCACGCAGCCGTTTGAGGTAGCCCACGGGCGGCAGCACCACGCCGGCGGAGCCCGAAATAGGTTCGACGATGACGGCGGCGATGGTCGATGCGTCATGCAGCGCTATCAGGCGTTCCAGCTCATTCGCCAGATGCGCACCCCACTGCGGCAGGCCGCGCGAAAATGCGTTGTGACCGATATCCAACGTGTGCGGCAGATGATCGACGCCCGGCAGCATCGAAGCGGCGAAGGCTTTGCGATTATTGACCATGCCGCCGACCGACATGCCGCCGAAGCCGACACCGTGATAGCCCCGCTCTCGGCCGATGAAGCGCGTGCGCTGGCCGGCGCCGCGCGCCCGGTGGTAGGCCAGGGCGATTTTCAACGCGGTATCGACGGACTCGGAGCCGGAATTGGTGAAGAACACGCGGTCCATCCCGGGGGGCGCGATGGTGGTGAGGCGATTGGCCAGTTCGAACGCGATCGGGTGGCCCATTTGAAACGTGGGGGCGAATTCCATGGTGCTGAGTTGCCGCGTCACCGCTTCGGTGATCTCCCGCCGGCCGTGCCCGGCGTTGACGCACCACAGTCCCGCGACGCCGTCGAGCACCTTGCGGCCGCCCTCGGTCCAATAGTGCATGCCCTCGGCGCGGGCCAGCAGCCGCGGGCTGGCCTTGAATTGGCGGTTGGCGGTAAAGGGCATCCAGAATGAATCGAGATCGCTCGGCGACAGGGCGGGGGTGATTTGCGCGTTCATCGGTAAGCCCTCGGAAGGTTGCGGCGCCCGCGTGTCTCGGGGGCGTCTCGAATGGTGGTCAACGACCCGAGAATGATAAGGAAAATCGACACCAAGCTCAATTTTTTGTCGTCCAGCCCCCGCCAGGCGCGAATTTCCGCTATTCATGGGGCCCAGATGTTTAATATAATGCACACATGAGCGTGAATGTCGGTGCACATTTGAAATCGGTCCGACAGATGTATGGTTTGTCGCAGCGCGAACTGGCCAAGCGGGCCGGCGTCACCAATGGGTTGATCTCCCTGATCGAACAGAACCGGGTGAGCCCCTCGGTAAGCTCGCTCAAGAAGGTGCTGGACGGCATTCCCATGGCGCTCGCGGATTTTTTCACGCTCGATCTGGCGGGTAAGCCGCAAGTATTCTTTCCGCGCGATGAGCTGGCGGACATCGGCTCGGGCGCCGTGGAATTGCGGCTGGTCGGCGGGCATCTCGGCAAGCGCAGCATGTCGATACTGCATGAGCGTTACGCGGCCCATGCCGATACGGGCGAGGAAATGCTGGTGCATGCCGGCGAAGAGGGCGGCGTCATCGTCAAGGGCAAGATCGAATTGTCGGTGGGCGCCGATACCCGGGTGCTGACGGCCGGCGATGCGTATTATTTCAAGAGTTCCATTCCGCACCGATTTCGCAATCCCGCCCGTGAAGAGTGCGAAATCGTCAGCGCGAGTTCGCCGCCCACGTTTTGAACGCCTTCGAGCCCAATCGCCCCGGCCGCGGTCCCATCGATCAGGTAGCATAGATTCCATGAACACAGTGACTGTAGCCGCCACACAGATGGCGTGCGGCTGGGATCGCGACGCCAACGTGGCGCGCGCCGACCAGTTGGTCCGCGAGGCGGCGGCGCGCGGCGCCAACGTGGTGTTGATCCAAGAGCTGTTCGAGACGCCGTATTTTTGCAAGGATCACTTGCCACGGCATTTCGAGTTGGCAAAGCCGCTCGAGGGCCATCCGGCGGTGGAACATTTCCGCAAGGTGGCGCGCGAGCTCGGCGTGGTGCTGCCCCTCAGCGTGTTCGAGCGCGCCAATAACGTGTTCTACAACTCGGTGGTGATGATCGATGCGGATGGCGCCGTGCTCGGCAGTTACCGCAAGTCGCACATTCCGGAGGGGCCCGGATACCACGAGAAATTTTATTTCTCGCCGGGTGACACCGGCTTCAAGGTGTTCGACACGAAGTTCGCGAAGCTGGGCGTCGCGATTTGCTGGGATCAGTGGTTCCCGGAGACCGCGCGCTGCATGGCGTTGATGGGCGCGGAAGTTTTGCTCTATCCGACGGCGATCGGCTCCGAACCGCAGGATGCGAGTCTGGATTCGAGTGGACATTGGCAACGCACCATGCAGGGCCACGCCGCCGCGAACGTCATGCCCTTGGTGGCGTCGAATCGAATCGGCGTGGAGAAGGGCGAGAAATATAGCGTCACATTCTACGGCTCATCGTTCATCGCCTCGCCCACCGGGGAGAAACTAGCCGAAGCGGACCGTACCAGCGAGACGGTGCTCACGGCCGCGTTCGACTTGGACGAGGTGCGCCGCTACCGGCAGGCTTGGGGTGTGTTCCGGGACAGACGGCCGGACTTGTATTTCCCGCTCCTATCGCTCGATGGGCGCGGCTGAAGGTCTCGCGAGGACCGCGAGACCGTTCTCGATCCGTGGTCTTGCGGGCAGGTTCGATCCGTGAAGCAGGCGCACGCTTCATTCGACGTGGCCGTATCCGGGTGCGGTATCTCGCGGAAACCGACGCTCAGATGGCGCCGCCTACGGGAACCCGCGATCCGCGCGAGCGCGTTCACAGCCGATGCGAACTCACGCATGGCACAGGGCAATGCTAGGGGACGCGCAGGTGACGCAGGGCGGCAGTGGCGTACATTATAGTGTACATTGATGTACAGGAGCGACCATGAAAGACGCCACGTTCACCGAATTGCGCAATAATGCCAAGCTGTATTTCGACGCGGTCGAGGCCGGAGATACCGTTCGCGTGTACCGAAACGGCAAACCCATAGCGGAAATAGTACCGATTCGCTCCGGCGCGCCGTCGTGGAAGAGGCAAGTGACGCCCTTGGTCATCAAGGGGGTGTCGTTGAGCCGTGAAATCCTGAAGGATCGAGAAGACGCGGAGTGAAAGCGTTCTTCGATACGTCTGCCTTCGCCAAGCGCTATATCGCTGAGCGAGGTTCCGAGAGAGTTGTTGCGCTTTGCGACGACGCCGATGCCCTCGTGGTCAGCGTCGTCTGCCTGCCCGAACTCGTTTCCTCGCTTTGCCGGCTCGTGCGCGAGAAGAAGCTCGGCAGGGCGGACTATCGACGGCTGAAGGGTATCGTGGCCACGGATCTCATGGATGTGGATATTTGCCAGATTACCTCCCCTATCTTGGACGCCACGATTCCGCTGCTCGAAACGCATCCGTTGCGCTCCACCGACGCATTGCACGTGGCGTGCGCGCTGGCGGTCGAGCCTGACATGTTCGTATCCGCCGACCGCCGGCAGCTCGTGGCGGCAAGAAAGTCCGGTCTCAGAACCGTCGATGTCTCATGAGCGACAATGTGCTCTATTGGATCGCGACGGCGCCGGTGGGTGCAGCCTCGGTGCTGGCCGAGGAACTGGCCCAATTCGGGGCGAGCGATATCCGCGAACGCAGCCACGACGTCAAGTTCCAGGGCTCGCTCGAGGTGGGCTACCGTGCCTGTCTGTGGTCGCGCACCGCGACCCGCGTCCTGCTGAGTCTGGGCTCGGTGGACGCCAGCACTTCGCAGAACCTGTACGAGGCCATGAAACGTATCGATTGGCGCGAGCACTTGGCGCCCGGCGCGACGCTCGCCTGCGATTGCAGCGGCGGCAACGAATCGATCCGGCATACGATTTACGGTTCGCAGCTGCTCAAGGATGCGGTGTGCGACGGCCTGCGCGACAGCACCGGCGAACGCCCCAACATCAAGCCGGAGCGTCCGGACGTGCTGTTGCATTTGCACGTCGAGGGTCCGACCGCGCTGGTGTCGGTGGATTTTTCGGGCGAGAGCCTGCATCGGCGTGGCTATCGCATCGAGGGGGGGCGCGCGCCGTTAAAGGAGAATGTCGCCGCGGCCGTGCTGCTGCGCGCCGGATGGCAGGGCATCCTCGAACAGGACGGCGTGCTGGTCGATCCGCTATGCGGATCCGGAACGTTTCTGATCGAAGCGGCCTTGATCGCGGCGGATGCCGCGCCAGCGCTGGACCGCGGCTACTTCGGCTTTCGCGGTTGGCGCGGCCATGACGCGGCTCTGTGGGAGCGCCTTTGCGTCGAGGCACGCACCCGCCGTGCGGCGAGAACTCCACGGCGCCGTATCCTCGGATCCGACGCCGATGCGGATGCGGTGCGCATGGCCATCGAGAACGCCGCGCAGGCCGGCGTTGCGCAGTGGATCCACGTCGAGAAGCGCACGCTCGCCGAGGCCACCCGTCCCGGCGATATCGGCTTGGTGGTGACCAACCCGCCGTACGGCGAACGCATCGGCGCGGAATCGGGCTTGTCCGAGTTGTATTCGGAGCTGGGGCGTGTCTTACGCGAGCGGTTCACGGGCTGGCAGGCGGCGATACTCACCGGCAATCCGCCGCTGGCGCGTAATTTGGGAATCTATGCCAAGCGCACCCATCGCGTTTACAACGGCACCATCGAGTGCCGGCTGCTGCGGTTCGAACTCGATGCGGCGAGCGAGCAGCGCCCGCCCGAGGTGGTGCGCGCGGATTGGTCCGCCAGGCCCGGCGCGCAGATGTTCGCCAACCGGCTGCGCAAGAATCTGAAGCTTTTGGAAGCGTGGGCGCAGCGCGAAGGCATCGAGTGCTTCCGCATCTACGACGCCGATATGCCGGAGTACGCGTTCGCCATCGACGTGTACGGCCGCGAGGGACGCCATGTATACGTCCAGGAATACGCGCCGCCGAAGACAGTGAATCAGGAGAGCGCCCGGGAACGCCGTCGCGAGGTATTGGCGGTGTTGCCCGAGGTGCTGGCGGTGCCTTTGCGGCACGTGCATTCCCGCGTGCGCAAGCCCCAAAAGGGTGCCGAGCAGTACGAGAAGCGCGAAAGCGTCGCAGAACGCCACGTGGTGCGCGAAGGGGGCCTGAAGTTCTGGGTCAATTTTCGCGACTATTTGGATACGGGGTTGTTCCTGGATCATCGCATCGTGAGGCAGATGCTGCGCGAGTGGGCGAAGGACACCGATTTTCTGAATCTGTTCTGCTATACGGGCAGCGCCACGGTGTATGCCGCCGCCGGCGGCGCTCGCAGTACCACGAGCATCGACTTGTCCAATACCTATCTGGATTGGGCGCACGAGAATTTGCTGCTCAATGGTTACGCCGGAGCCGAGCATGAGTTGTCCCGCGCCGACTGTCTCCAGTGGCTGGAGAGCCAGGATCTGTGGGGCCCGCGCTTCGATCTCATTTTCCTCGACCCGCCGACGTTTTCCAATTCCAAACGTATGCAAGCCGTGCTCGACGTGCAGCGCGACCATGTGGGTATGATCCGCAGATCCTTGAAGCTATTGCGTCCCGGCGGGCGCCTAGTGTTCTCCACCAATTACACCCGTTTCAAGCTGGACTCCGAGGCGCTTGCCGATGTGAGCATCGAGGATATCTCGGCCCGAACCATTCCGAAGGATTTCGCGCGCAACGCCACCATCCATCGCTGCTTCGTGATCCGATTCAAATAAGCGGGCCGCCCGCGCCGCGCGGTCACAGCAGATCGCGCAGCCGGAAGTAAAGCATGGCCAATACCAGCGACGGTCGCCGCAGCACGGGCCCGCCCGGGAACTCGTGATGCGCAATGCGGGCGAATACGTCGAACCGTTCGGCGGTGCCGGAGACCGCTTCGGCAACGAGCTTGCCGGCCAACGCGGTGAGCGTCATGCCATGGCCGGAAAAACCCTGTAGATAGAACACATTGGGCCGCAGCCGCCCGAAGTCCGGGGCACGGCTGCGGGTGATGTCGAGGTATCCGCCCCAGGTATACGCCACTTTGACGCCGCCGAGTTCCGGAAACGCCCGCAGCATGCGCCGGCGCATCGACTCGGCGAGGCGGCGCGGCTGCATGGCGCTGTAGCTCACGCGGCCGCCGAACAATATCCGATGGTCGGGCGTGCGCCTGAAGTAATCGAGTATCCAGTTCATATCGGCAACGGCCGCATTGCTCGGCAGCAAAGCCCGCGCTTGCGCCGCATCGAGAGGCTCGGTGGCAACGATGTAAGTGCCCACCCCGAGAATGCGCCGCGCCAGCGGCGGTGCCACGGCGCCGAGGTAGACATTGCCGCAGAGTACCAAGTGCTTGCAGCGCACGGTGCCGTGCGCGGTGTGGACGCTGACTTCGGCAGGGTTGCCCCCGGTGGCCTGCTCGTAGCGCAGCACTCGGCTGTCCTCGAAAATCCTGACACCGGCACTCTCCGCCGCGCGCGCCACGCCACGAGTGTATTTGAGCGGGTGCAGGTGCCCGCTCCGCGAGTCGATGAGCCCGGCTAGATACCGCTCGCTGCGCACGTGGGCCCGCAGTTCGGCGCGATCCAGGAATCGCGCCGAATCGTAGTGGTGGTGGGCGTGCAGTTCGTCGGCCCACCCTTGCAGTTCGCGCACATGGCGTGGCTTGGTGGCCACGTGAACGTGATTGGCCTGGTACTCGCAATCGATACCGTACGTTGCGATCAGTTCGCGCGTGCAGTCCAGCGCTTCGATGGAGAAGTCGAACAACCGGCGCGCGGTGTCGCGTCCGACTTGCGCCTCGAGCGCCTGCTGGCTGGCCGCGAGGCCGAAAATGGTCTGTCCGCCGCTGCGGCCCGACGCGCCATAGCCGGCGAAGCGAGCCTCCAGCAACGCGACGCGGTAACCACGTTTCGCCAAGTGCAGCGCCGCCGAGCAGCCGGCAACGCCGCCGCCCAACACGGCTACGTCCGCGCGGTACTCGCCGCGCAGCGGGGAGCGATCGGCGGCCTGATCGATGCCGAGGGTGGCCGCATAGTACGAGGGGGCGGGTGGATAGGTTAGGTCCAAGTCGGCTCTCCGCGCTGTGCGCGCTCCCTACGGCGCGCGCCGTGTCGCACCGCGCATCGTCCGGCACGCGCAGTGTGCGGCACGGGCCGGCACGGTCGGTGCGGCGCCACGGCCGTGCGGCGCGCAGTGTTTAAAATCTTGTTGCTATTGACAAAAACCCGAGCACGCGAGCCTACCGGATGAAGCGCTCCGAGCGCAATATTATTGCATCGCACCAATCGCCGCTAAGTGTTGGAATTGCTTGATTCTTAGCGGATTGTACGCGGCAGGGCGGGACGAGACTGCTGCGGTGTGGTCTAATGGCGTGGTTGACCAAGCCCGGTCGTTTCTCCGGGCGTTTAATATACTAAACATGTCGCGCTTGCCGCTCATCGGAATTTCAGCCGATCGCCGCCTTTATGGGAAGCATTACTTCCACATGGTCGGCGAGAAATACATCCAAGCCATCGCCGCCGGCGCGAAGGCCGTGCCGGTGCTCATCCCCGCTCTCGGGGCTGAGCTCGATCTGCCGTCCCTGTTGGATGCCTGCGATGGACTGCTGCTGACGGGAAGCGCCTCGAATGTCGAGCCACATCACTACGGAGGACCGGCCAGCCAGCCGGGAACGCTACATGATCCAAATCGGGATGCTACGACGCTTCCGCTGATTCCGCGCGCGATCGGCGCCGGCTTGCCTGTGCTGGCCATTTGCCGCGGATTTCAAGAAATGAACGTCGCCTACGGCGGCACGCTGCACCAACGGCTGCAGGAGGTGGGCGGTTACTTCGATCACCGCGAGGATGAGACCGCACCGCTCGACCTGCAGTACGGACCGGCCCACGAAGTGCTCCTGGAGCCTGGAGGATGGTTGCAGACAATGGCCGGACGGGATCGCCTGCGGGTCAATTCCCTGCATTCGCAAGGAATCGAGCGGTTGGGCGATGGGTTGGCGGTGGAGGCGCGGGCGCCGGATGGCCTCATCGAGGCATTCCGGGTCGCCGGGTCCGCGAGCTTCGCGCTGGGACTGCAATGGCATCCGGA
The DNA here is from genome assembly GCA_030799355.1 of Pseudomonadota bacterium. Taxonomy (GTDB): domain Bacteria; phylum Pseudomonadota; class Gammaproteobacteria; order Steroidobacterales; family Steroidobacteraceae; genus Bog-1198. The sequence goes on along the minus strand of JALYHP010000027.1, from coordinate 22,174 downwards.
ATGGCAGTTTGCACAGGATCCATTTTCCAGTGCGCTATTTGCCGAATTCGGCGAGGCAAGCAGGCGCGCATCGGTTGCAAGGTGATTTATGGCCAGTACGATTCAGCAATTCTTGAAAGAGCACGGTATCTCGGAAGTCGAAGCCATCATTCCGGACATGGCGGGCGTGGCGCGCGGCAAGCTCATGCCGGCCGAAAAATTCGCGGAAGAGGAAGGCATGCGGCTGCCCGAGGCCATCTTCCTGCAAACCGTCACCGGCGATTATCCCGACGATCAGAGTGCCATGAACCCGTCGGACATCGACATCGTGCTCAAGGCCGATCCGAAAACCGTCCGGGTGGTGCCCTGGGCCGCCGAGCCCACGGCCCAGGTCATTCACGACTGCTACTACGGCGACGGCCGGCCGGTCACCATGGCGCCGCGCTATGTGCTGCGTCGGGTGCTCGAGCTGTACGAAGCGCACGGCTGGGAGCCGGTGGTGGCGCCGGAACTCGAGTTCTTTCTGGTCGAACCGAACATCGATTCCGACTATCCGTTGAAGCCGCCGATCGGCCGCTCGGGGCGCCCGGAGATCGGCCGGCAAGCCTATAGTATCGCCGCCGTCAACGAGTTCGACCCGCTGTTCGACGACATGTATTCCTTCTGCGAAGCGCAGGATATCGAGATCGATACCCTGATCCACGAGTCCGGCGCCGCGCAAATGGAGATCAACCTGCTGCATGGCTATCCCATGAGCTTGGCGGACCAGGCATTTCTGTTCAAACGCACCGCCCGCGAAGCGGCGCTGCGCCACAAGATGTATGCCACCTTCATGGCGAAACCCATGGCCAAGGAGCCGGGCAGCGCCATGCACTTGCACCAGAGCATCGTCGATGTAAAAACCCGCAAGAACATTTTCAGCAATGCCGACGGGTCGCCGTCCTCGTTGTTCTTCGGGCATATCGCCGGGCTGCAGAAGTATCTACCGGGCGCCATGTCGTTGTTCGCGCCCAACGTCAACAGCTACCGGCGCATCAGCCGCTACTCGTCTGCCCCCATCAACGTGCATTGGGGCTACGACAATCGCACCGCGGGCCTGCGTGTGCCCATGTCGGGCCCCGAGGCGCGGCGCGTCGAGAACCGGGTGGGCGGCGCCGATGCGAATCCGTATCTCGCCATCGCGGCCTCGCTGGCGTGCGGCTATCTGGGGATGATCGAGGGCCTCAAGCCGTCCGAGCCGATTTCCGGCAGCGCCTACGAGCTCGCCATTGCACTGCCCCGCACCCTGGCGGAGGCGCTGCGGCTGCTGCGCGAGTCCAAGCCGCTGGTGGATTTGTTTGGCGACCGCTTCGTGCTGGCATTCACGGCCGTCAAGGAGGCGGAGTACGAAACCTTTGCGCAGGTCATCAGTTCCTGGGAGCGCGAGCACCTGCTCTTGAACGTGTGACCCTGAGTCGGCTTCGAGGAGCCGGGGAGCGGCAAACGGCTCGACGGAGCCTGAGACCACTGTCCCCGGTGCCCCGGCTGCGATATAAAGTAGACTTCAATGCTTGCTTTCGAGCTTGGGTCGCATCGACCCCGTAGCCGGCGCGCCGCGCCCAAAGAGGGAGTCAGTTTGAAGTTCAACGTTCGTCGGACCGCGGTCCTGACGCTGGGATGCGCATTACTGTTGAGTGCCTGCGGTGGCGGCAAACCGGGCGCGGGCAGCCCCTCGAGCGGCGACACGCAGCGCAATTCAGGGGCCGAGGCCGGCACCGGCGCAACGGCCGAGCCGGGTGCAGCCCCGAGCACCGGCAAAGTACTCAATCTATACATCTGGTCCGACTATCTCGCGCCCAATGCGCTGGCGGATTTCGAGAAGCAGACCGGCATCAAAGTGCACGCGGCCTATTACGACAGCAACGAAACGCTGGAGACGCGGTTGCTCGCCGGCAGCAGCGGTTTCGATATCGTGGTGCCCACCGCCTCGTATTTCGAGCGCCAGATCAAGGCGGCCGTCTACCAGACGCTGGACAAGTCGAAGCTGCCGAACTTGAAGAACATGGACCCGGCGCTCATGGCCAAGGTGAGTCAGCACGATCCCGGCAATGCGCACGGCGTGATCTATACCTGGGGCACCAACGGGATCGGCTACAACGAGAAGATGGTCAAGGCGCTCATGCCCGATGCGCCCCTCGACAGCTGGCGTCTGGTATTCGATCCCGCGGTGGCTTCGAAGATCGCCAAATGCGGCATCAGCGTGCTCGATACGCCCGCGGAAATGCTGCGGGCGGTGTTGAGTTACCTCGGCCGCGATCCGAACTCGCAAAAGGCGGAGGATCTGGCGGCGGGGGAGGCCACGCTGCTCAAGATCAGGCCCTACGTACGCAACATCAATTCCTCGGAATATATCGAGGCGTTGGCCAATGGCGATCTGTGCGTGGCCGTGGGCTACAACGGGGATGTGCTGCAGGCCCGCGATCGGGCCCGTGAAGCCAACAAAGGCATCGAGATCACCTACAGGGTACCGAAGGAAGGCTCGATCCTCTGGTTCGACATGCTCGCCATCCCGAAGGACGCGCCGGATACGGACAGCGCCTACGCCTTCATGAACTACATGATGACCCCGCAGGTGGCGGCCGACGTTTCGGATTTCAGGCGCTATGCCACCGGCAACGCCGCGGCGCTGCCGCTGGTGCGACCGGCGGTACGCGACGATCCCGGCATCTATCCGCCGCCCGAGTTGCGGACCCAACTGGCGGTAGAATTGGCGGATTCCCCCGAGCAAACCCGGGCCATCACGCGCGTGTGGCAAAAATTCAAGACGGGCTCCTGATGGCTACTTGCCTGGCGACCCCCGGCGGAACCGCCAAGGCGCCTTGGAACGACGCGGCCGCGCGCCCCTACGTCCAGGTCGACCGCATCAGCAAATCCTTCGGCACTTTCAAGGCGGTCGACGAGGTCTCGCTGAAAATCTACCAGGGGGAGATTTTTTGCCTGCTGGGGGCATCGGGGTGCGGCAAGACCACGCTGCTGCGCATGCTGGGGGGGTTCGAGACCCCGACGTCCGGGCGCATTTTCATCGATGGCGAGGATATGACGGGCGTGCCCCCATACGAACGACCCGTCAACATGATGTTCCAGTCCTACGCGTTATTTCCGCACATGACCGTGGAACAGAACGTGGCGTTCGGCTTGAAGCAAGATCGAATACCGAAGGGCGAGATCGCCGAACGCGTGGCGGCCATGCTGGAGCTCGTGAAGCTCGGCGAGCTCACGAAGCGCAAGCCGCATCAGCTGTCCGGCGGTCAGAAGCAGCGGGTTGCGCTCGCCCGATCGTTGGTCAAGCGGCCGAAGCTGCTGCTGCTCGATGAGCCGTTGGGCGCCCTCGACAAGAAGCTGCGCGAGCACACGCAATTCGAACTCATCGGGCTGCAGCACACGCTCGGCGTGACGTTCGTGGTGGTCACGCACGATCAAGAGGAGGCCATGACGCTGGCGAGCCGGATCGGCGTCATGGATCGCGGAGAAATCGTCCAGGCCGGCACGCCGTCCGAGATCTACGAGTTTCCCAGCTCCAGATTCGTGGCGGATTTCGTGGGCTCGGTGAATATTTTCGAGGGCAAGCTCATCGAGGACGAACCGCAATACGTGCGCATCGCGTCCGAGGAGCTGGGCGGCACCATTTACGTGAGCCACGGCATCAGCGCCGCTCCGGGGGCGACCGTATGGGCTGCGGTCAGGCCCGAAAAAGTGTTCATGTCCACCGCGCCGCCCGAGGGAACGGACAACCGGGTGCGCGGGACGGTGCAAGACATCGCCTATCTCGGGGATCTGTCGATTTACCTCGTCAAACTGCCCACCGGCAAGGTGGTGCGCGTCACCCAGCCGAATACGTCGCGCCATGCCGAGGCCATCACCTGGGATCAGCAGGTCTATCTATCGTGGGATCCATCGAGCCCCGTGGTCGTGACCCGTTGATTCGACACGCTCGAGCGGTGGCCATAACCGCCGGAATGGCGATTTTCCGAAGCTCGTTTGCGGCGCGCGCACACGGTGTCGCGGGTGATTCATGAGAATTTCCCGGTATCTCCAGCGGTTGGGTATCACGGGACGCGGCTTGGTGGTGGCGCTGCCCTATCTGTGGCTGCTGTTGTTCTTCGCCGTGCCCTTCGTCATCGTGCTGAAGATTTCGTTCTCGGATATCGACCTGGCCATTCCGCCGTACAAGCCGCTGATCGAGTGGGTGGGCAAGAATTCGCTCGCCGTCAAGATCAACTTCAACAACTACGCGTTCCTGTTCACCGATTCGCTGTACCTCCATGCGCTGCTCAACTCGATCAAGGTGGCGTTCATCTCCACCGTGTTCTGTCTGGTGATCGGCTATCCCATGGCGTACGGGATCGCGCGGGCGCGTTCATCGACCCGCAGCATCCTGCTGTTGCTGGTGATCTTGCCGTTCTGGACGTCGCTGCTGCTGCGCGTGTATGCGTGGATCGGATTGCTTAAGGCCAACGGCGTCATCAATAACGTCTTGATGTGGCTGGGCGTGATCCACGAGCCGTTGACCATGCTGTATACGCCGTTCGCGATGTACGTGGGCATCGTGTACTCCTATCTGCCGTTCATGATCCTGCCGCTCTACGCCAATCTGGAAAAAATGGATTGGCAGTTGCTCGAGGCGGCGCAGGACCTGGGGTGCCGGCCGCATCGAGCGTTCTACGAGATCACGCTGCCCCTGTCGCGCAACGGCATGCTGGCGGGCTCCATGCTGGTGTTCATCCCGGCGGTGGGCGAGTTCGTGATTCCGGCCCTGCTGGGCGGCCCCAACGCGCTGATGATAGGCCGGGTCCTGTGGGACGAATTCTTCTCCAACCGCGCCTGGCCGGTGGCGAGCGCCGTGGCGATTCTATTGCTCGTCATCCTGGTGCCGTTCATGATGTGGTATCAGAGCGTTCAGGCGCGCGAGTCGGCGGCGGCGCGATGAACCGCCGGCGCTCGTATTTCGTCATCGGCTGCCTCGCGTTGGGCTTCGCGTTCTTGTACATCCCCATCGTGTCGATGGTGGTCTTTTCCTTCAATGCATCGAAGCTGGTCACGGTCTGGGACGCATCGAACTCGCCCACCTTGAAGTGGTACTACTCGCTGCTGCACAACGAGGAGATCCTCGACGCGGCGTGGATATCGCTGAAAGTGGCCGTGGTCAATGCCTGCGGCGCGGTGATTCTCGGAACGCTGGCCGGATTCGGCCTGGCGCGCTTCACGAGATTCAGGGGACGCTTCTCGTTCAACGCCATGACCACCGCCCCCCTGGTCATGCCCGAGGTCATCACCGGGTTGTCGCTGCTGCTCCTGTTCGTCGCCTTGGAACAGACCGTCGGCTGGCCGGCGGGGCGCGGCATCACCACCATCACCATCGGCCACATGACGTTCTCGATGGCCTACGTGACGGTGGTGGTGCAATCGCGGCTTGCCACCTTCGATACCGCGCTGGAGGAGGCGGCCATGGATCTGGGGGCGCGGCCATTGAAGGTGTTTTTCGTGATCACGCTGCCGATCATTTTTCCCGCCCTGCTCTCCGGGTGGCTGCTGGCATTTACCCTGTCGTGGGACGACCTGGTCATCTCGAGTTTTACCTCCGGTCCGGGCAGCAGCACGCTGCCCATGGTGGTTTTCTCGAAGGTGCGGCTGGGCGTCAGCCCCGAGATCAATGTGCTTGCGACGCTGACCATCACGGTGGTCGCCGCGGCGATCGTCGGGGTCAGCGTCTGGGCGGCGCGCGCGAGGCGTTTGGAGCGGGACGCCGCCTGAGACCGCCTGACGCGTTCCTGCAGGCGAGGCGGCAGCGTTCCGGCAGAGGAAGGAGAGGTGGCGGCCTTTCTGCAGGAGAGGCGCGCGCGCGCCCGGCGGCGTTCGTTTCCGGTCGATTGCGCCCGTTATGGTCCTTGACCTGCGGTTCGGCGGGGGCGCCTTATAGCTGTCAGGCGCACCTTGGCGAATGGCCGAACGCCCCTTGGCGGTGTAGGGCATCGTGGTCGGGCCGCCGTTGACCGGCGGGACAAGGGCGGCCCGGGTTTGCCGAAGAAACCAGAGCTTATTTGGTGAGCGTTATCTCACGCATGTTGTACTGTCCGGTGATATCGCGCATGGCCGGATAGTCGTGCTGCGCGGTGGCCGTCGTCTTCTTGTTGCGCTCCTCGCCCCATTCCTTCATGAAGGCCTGGTAGCGTGCCTTGTTCGGCGCCAGCGCCTCGTTATTCTTGAACTTGACCACGAGCATCATGTTGAAGCTGCCACTCTCGGGGAGGTCGCTCCGGTAAATGTGGTATTCCTCGAGCTGGCCGAGTTTCTTAGCGACTTCGCTCGATTCCACCCAGGTCTTCTTGAGACCCTCGAGGTACGCATCGTCCATGTTCGAGTGCACCTTGATGGTAGTGACCGACCATACCGCATCGCTGGCCGTGTAGTCTTTCCATGGCTCGAGATCGGCATAGGCTGCCGTCGACCCTAACGCTATTGCAACGAACAATAAAATCGTTTTGGAACGCATGATTCCCCTCCGGAGTATTGAATTGTTGTTTCCCTATCCACGAACTCGCGCGGAAACGCGAGGACGTGCGGCATCATACTCCCGGGAGCGCCGCGGACGAGCGGCGGACGGTTGGCGGACGCTTGGCGATCGCAGAAAGCATGAGAACGCCGAGGTTCGGTGCCCCCAGGGATCGCCGCCCCGCGAGGTTATTTCGCCAGAATGACGATTGCGATCGTCAAGACTCCCATTCCAATCAAAAGCGTGTTGTGGCCCCACCGAGCGATCAATGCAAGCATGTTCAGTCTCCTTGTCTTGGTGCCACGCGCTGGTGCGTGACATCCAATCGACGGCTGCCATTATGACCGCAAGGACCGGGGAGTGTGCTTCTTAGCGAAATCGACATGATTTATAAACTCGTTGAATATCAGTTACTTGGCCGTCAATTGAACAAATTTCAACGGCCGGTGAAAAGATGTCTCGCAAAGGGGCGTCGATTCAGAGCGTATGGGCTATTACGGGGCGCCTCCGCCGGCAGGGTTCGCGCCGCCCCTGTCCGGCAGCGGGGGTAGGCACCACTCGGGGTGGGCGTGTGTGCTGGTGGTCGGCAGCGTCTTTCTGATTCTATCGAAAGGGCTTGGCGAGACTGCCGCTGCATAGTGCGGAGCCGCTTCGGCACGCAGCCGGTGATGGCGTCGCGGTCTCGAGCCCAGGTCCGGCGCAGCAGCCGCTACGTGTGGCTATTGCGGGCGGGCGCCAAGGAGCCGAGCCGCGGTAAGCGCTTGCGGGCCGCCACGTAGACTTCCGGCCGGGGCGCATGGATCAGCGAAATGCTCACCCACACCGCGACGCTGAAATAGAGCGACATCCAGGCGATCTCATTTTTCCAGTCCGCCCAACGGTGGGAAACGACCCGGCGGGTGGAAACATCCAGCAGCCCCTGAGCGATGCTCATGTAGTGCCGGCCGACCGCTTCATCGGCCATCCAGCGCGCCCAGTACATGGGGACATCGACGCAGAACATGAAGGCCACGTAGGCGATGCAGGCGACCATCCACGCCAGGAGAAGGGGCCGCCGACGCGCGGGGCAGCGAGGGTAGATGGTCGCCAGGCTCGCCACCAGCAGCGCGACGGATAGTCCCCAAATCGACTCTTCGGCCACGTGACCCAAGTTCGACGTGGTCAGCACCGAATACCAGGAACAGGTTTCGGCAATGGCAATCAGCGGTACGATCGCCAACGAGGTGACTTTACCGGTCATGCTGCGCGTGGCGCGAGCAATCTGGCTCAGCATCAACGCCCACTGAGCCGCGAAACACAGCTCCGCGACGGTCGCGACGGAGCGGCCGACCATGACGCCGGACAGCCAATGGTCGACGAGGCAGATGCGCGGGACGTCGTAAACCGGAAAGAACGACCGAAATGCGCAGCCGAATACGTAGACACCCGACAACAGCAGCTGCAGCCGGCGCGCCCCATGGGTTTCCGGGGGCGTGACCGCCCTGCGTTGGCCGATGGCGACGGCCGATAGCGACCAGGCCACTACGTTGCAGACGGCCATCGCGCAAAGCAGGTACCACCAGGAAAGTACGCCCGCTGTCATCATGGCGTCATCATGACAGGGTATGGGGCGTCAGCCAACCGAGCCGAGGGGGCTGCGCGGGCCTGGCTTCGGACGGAGACGATTCCGACATCGGCCGACGCCGTTTAGGCTCTGGCGGCGATTGCGTTTCCCGCATCTCTCGGCAAGCGGACGTAGCCGATGATGGACAGCGCGATCACCGCCCCGGCCGCGATGAACGCCCAGCGAAAGTCGCTCGGCGCGAAACTGCCCGATGGGGAGGCCGGCCCGCTGCGCCCGAGCGAGGCCGACAGCCGCAGGCATAGGGCGCCGAAGGCGATTCCGAGCGCGAGGGTCATTTGTTGCGCGACGCTCCAGAGCGTACTCGCCGAGGATTTTTGGCCATCCTCGATATCGGCGTACGCCAGCGTCGCCAAGGTGGTGTACTGCATGGACCGGGACACACCGTATCCGAACAAGACGACGACGCTCGCCACCAGGGGCGTCGCCGGCGACAGCCATCCATAGGCCGCGGCGAACCCCGCTGCAGCCGCACCGGCGCCGATGGCCACCGTACGGAAGCCAAAACCGCGCAGTATCGGTGTCGTGAACATTTTCATACCGAGATTGCCGCAGGCCGTCGCAAGCAGCAGCAAGCCGGACTGGAATGCGGACAACCCGAAGCCGATCTGGAACAGCAGCGGCGCCAGATAGGGTACGGCTTCGATGCCTATTCGGGTGGTCGAGCCCCACAGGACGCTGGCCGCATATGTCGGTACCCGCAAGGTGGTGAGGTTGAGGAGCGGATCGCGGGCCTTGCGAAAATGCCGCACGGCGAAGCCCCCGACGATCAGACCCCCCGCGATGAAGCATGCCGCCGATGTCATGCTGGCCTCTTGATGGCTAGCGAGTTCCGTACCGTAGAGCAAGGCGATGAGCGAGGCGCCACTCAGCACGAATCCGGTCAAATCGAGCGGCCGCCGTTCGCCCGAGCGTTGGTTGGGCACGTGGGCGGCGATGGCCCACAGCGCCACGATTCCGAAGGGTACATTGAGGAAGAATACCCAATGCCAGGATGCATACGTGGTGATGAACCCGCCGAGCGTCGGACCCACCACGGGCGCCACGATGCCGGGCCAGGTGATCGTCGAAATCGCCTTCATCATTCGCGCTTTATCGGTGTTGCGCACGACGATCATGCGTCCGACCGGCACCATCATGGCGCCACCCACCCCCTGTAGCACGCGCGCCGCCGTGAACGACGCGATACCGGTGGAAAATCCGCACAAGACGGACGCGGCGGTAAACACCACCAGCGCCCCGCCATAGACGCTGCGCGATCCGAAACGATCGGCTATCCAGCCGCTGATCGGGATGAATACCGCCAAGGTCAGCATATAGGCCGTCATTCCGAGACTGACCTCGTTCGGCCCCACGGCAAAGGACGATGCCATTTGCGGCAAGGCTGTCGCGATGATGGTCGTGTCCAGATATTCCATGAAGAACGTGGCCGCGACGATGAATGGCAGTATCGCGCTCGAGACCGCCGGCTCGCCGGCACCCTGATTCCCGACTCTCATCTGACCTCCGGTTGCGGGGTGGTTTGCGCGGCTCTAGACGAGCACGCGCTCGATGCCGCCCTCGTTGGCCTGCCTCACGTATTGCGGAAGCCAATCCGACCCGAGCAAATGCTTGGCGATCTCGACGACGATATAATCGGCATCGAGTTCGGCATCGTCGTTGTAGCGCTTCAGGCCCTGCAAGCACGATGGGCAGGACGTGAGTACCTTGACGTCTCCCTGGTGTCCGGAGGCGCGAATCTGAGCGGCGCCGCTGCGCATCTGCTCTTCCTTGCGGAAACGCACCTGCGTCGAGATGTCCGGCCGGGACAGGGCGAGCGTGCCCGACTCGCCGCAGCATCGGTCGTTTTTTTCGATGAGGCCGTTCTGCGCGCTGTTCATGAGGGTGTTGACCACGGTGAGCGGATCGTGCTTTTTCATGGGTGAATGGCACGGATCGTGGTACATGTAGCGCGTCCCGGTCACATTCTCGAGGCGAACGCCTTTCTCCATCAGGAATTCATGAATGTCCATGATCTTGCATCCGGGGAATATTTCATCGAACTCGTACCCCTGCAACTGATCGAAACACGTACCGCAGCTCACGACCACCGTTTTGATATCGAGGTAATTCAGCGTGTTCGCGACGCGGTGAAACAGCACTCGGTTGTCCGTGATGATCTTCTCGGCCTTGTCGAATTCGCCGGCACCCCGTTGCGGATAACCGCAGCATAGATACCCCGGCGGCAATACGGTTTGTACGCCGACATGCCACAACATGGCCTGCGTGGCGAGGCCTACCTGGGAGAACAAGCGCTCGGAGCCGCATCCGGGGAAATAAAATACCGCCTCGGATTCGCTGGTGGTGCCGAGCGGGTCGCGAATGATGGGGACGTAGTTGCGATCTTCGATGTCGAGCAGCGCGCGTGCGGTTCGCTTCGGCAACCCGCCGGGCATCCGTTTGTTGACGAAGTGGATGACTTGTTCCCTGATCGGCGGCCTTCCCGTGGTCGCCGGCGGGCGCTTCGTCTGCGCCTTGGCGAGTGTGGCAACCGCTCGATTGGCCAGCCGCTGGGCTCCGTAGCCCCATTCGATCATGACCTTGCGCGTCATCTTGATGGTTTGCGGATTGCTGGCGTTCAAGAAGAACATGGACGCCGCCGTACCGGCATTGAATCGCTTCTTCCCCATGCGGCGCAGCAGATCGCGCATGGCCATGGAAACGTTGCCGAAATCGATGTCGACGGGGCAGGGCGTCAAACATTTGTGGCACAGCGTACAGTGGTCCGCCACGTCCGACAGCTCATCCCAATGCTTGATCGACACGCCGCGGCGCGTTTGCTCCTCGTAGAGGAAGGCTTCGATGAGCAGTGAGGTCGCCAGTATCTTGTCGCGCGGCGAATACAGCAGGTTCGCGCGCGGCACGTGTGTTGCGCAGACGGGCTTGCATTTGCCGCAGCGCAGGCAATCCTTGATCGCATCGGAAATCGTACTGATGTCCGACTGTTGCATGATCAACGACTCGTGTCCCAACAGATTGAAGCTGGGCGTGTACGCACGCTGCAGGTCCCCGCCGGGCATGAGCTTGTCCTTGTTGAACCGCCCTTGCGGGTCCACGCGGCGCTTGTAGGCGCGAAACGGCGCCAGCTCCGCTTCGGTCAGATATTCGAGCTTGGTGATGCCGATGCCGTGCTCACCGGAGATCACGCCGTCCAATTCGCGCGCGATGCGCATGATGCGTGCCACCGCGAGGTTGGCGGTCTTGAGCATGGCGTAGTTGTCGGAATTCACCGGAATGTTGGTGTGGACATTGCCGTCGCCCGCGTGCATGTGCAGCGCGACGAAAACACGCCCCTGCAATACCTTGCGGTGCACCGCGTCGCATTGCGCGAGCGCCGGCGCGAAGCCTGCGCCGACGAAGAGCTGCGCGAGTTCGGCGCGAAGCTCCGCTTTCCAGCTGACGCGGATACTGCGGTCCTGCAATCGCTCGAACACCGTACCGGATGCATCGTCCGGGACGCGCACGCCCAGGCGTTCCAGGGAGGTCCGGGCGGACAGCAGGGTGAGGTCCATGGAATCGAGCAGGTACTGCCAGCGCGCCCGCACGCGCGCGATGAGTTCTCGCGCCGCGGCGCGGCGATCGAGATCGCCATCCTCGGCAGCCTGGACCGGTGTGTGGGCCGTTGCGCCGGGCGCCGTCGCAGGCGATGCCGCTGCGCCGGGCCCATCCGCCGCATCGGCCAAGCAGCCCGCCAACGCATCCGCCAGGTCGAGCTTGTTGCGGATGGACAGCTCGATGTTGATGCGTTCGATGGCGTCCGTATACTCGCCCAGGCGTTCCAGGGGAATGACCACGTCCTCGTTGATCTTGAAGGCGTTCGTGTGCTTGGCGATGGCCGCGGTTCTCGCGCGATCCAGCCAAAACTTCTTGCGAGCTTCGCTGCCCACGGCGATGAACCCCTCGCCCGACCGTGCGTTCGCGAGGCGCACGATGTCGGACGTGGCGGCGGCGACGACGCTGTCACTCTCGCCTACGATGTCGCCGAGCAGCACCATTTTCGGCAGCGCGCCGCGCTTCGACTTGGTGCTGTAACCGACGGCGCGCAGATATCTTTCGTCCAGGTGTTCGAGGCCGGCGAGGATGGCACCGCGCGCCTTGCCTTGGGTCTCCAGGTAGTGCTTGATCTCGACGATGGTCGGAATGGCGTCGCGCGCTTGGCCGAAGAATTCCAGGCACACGGTTCGAGTGTGCTTGGGCATGCGATGCAGGACCCAGCGCGCCGCGGTGATGAGCCCGTCGCAGCCTTCCTTCTGGACTCCCGGCAAGCCGCCCAAGAACTTGTCGGTGACGTCTTTGCCGAGCCCGGCTTTGCGAAACTTCGCTCCCTCGATGTCGAGCCGCTCGCTGCGCAGGGTTTTGGCGGTGTCCGGAGGGGCGTTGCCGTCTTTCCAGACCAGCTCGAAACTAGCCACCGGCACATCGTGAATCTTGCCCAGATTGTGGTCGAGGCGGGTTACCTCGAGCCAGTTCCCGTCGGCATCGACCATGCGCCACCACGCGAGGTTATCCACCGCCGTTCCCCACAGCACGGCTTTCTTGCCGCCCGCATTCATCGCGATGTTGCCGCCGACGCAGGACGCATCCGCTGAGGTGGGGTCGACGGCGAAGACCAAACCCGCCTGCTCGGCGGCCTCGGCGACGCGCCGGGTAACCACTCCGGCCCCCGTGCGCAGCGTGGCCGTCACCGCCGGGCCGGCGGCGGCGCCCGGAGCCCCGGGAAGCGTCAGCATCTCGACCGGCCCGAGCGTATCGAGTTTTTCGGTATTGATGACGGCGGACCACGGCGTGAGCGGCACCGCGCCGCCCGTATACCCGGTGCCGCCCCCGCGCGGGATCACCGTAAGGCCAAGTTCGATGCAGCTGCGCACGAGATCCGGAATCTCGGCCTCGGTGTCCGGCGCCAGCACCAAGAACGGCAGCTCCACGCGCCAGTCGGTGGCATCGGTTACATGGGTGACCCGAGCATAGGCGTCGAAGCGAACGTTGTCCTCGCGGGTATGCTTGAGGAGCAGCCGCCGTGCGCGCTTGCGCATGGCGATGAGCTCGGCAAAGCGCGCTTCGAAGCGCCGCACGGCGTCGGCCGCCGCGGCCAGCAGCCGCACGACCTTGTCGTCGCGTATCGGATCGGCCGAATCGCGGCGCTTGCCGACCTCGCGCAACCGATGATGCAAGGCATCGACCAGCTGCCGGCGGCGCTTCGGGTTGTCGATCAGGTCGTCCTGCAGGAACGGATTGCGCTCGACGACCCAGATGTCGCCCAGCACCTCGTACAGCATGCGGGCCGACCTACCGGTGCGACGCTCGCTGCGCAGGTCATCGACCAAGTCCCAGGCCGCGCTGCCCAATAGGCGAATGACGATCTCGCGATCGGCCAGCGAGGTATAGTTGTATGGTATCTCGCGCAGGCGCGCTCCCGGCCCCGAAGGGGCAGGATGCGCGGAAGGCGGCGGAAGTTCGGCGGCTGCGTTCATATTCGCGGCAGTTTACCTGTATCTTTTGGTCGCCGTGCGGCCTTGAGAACGGCTGTGAATGCCGTTGTCGCCGCGCTCCGCACCATCCCGGTTGGCGCTATCAATCGGCGTGCCGCTCGATTATGGTGGCCCCATGAAAAACGACACCTTCGTAAACCATCCGCCGGAAGTCCGGGTGCCCGCCGACAATCGTCCGCTGGTGGCACCCGTTTACCAGTCGGTCAAGTTTTCGTTCGATAATTCGGCCCAAACCTTGCGCGCTCTGCGCGGCGAGCGCGAGGGCTTTTTTTATTCGCGCAATTCTAATCCAACCTTGAGGCAGCTGGAACTGACGCTCGCGCGCATGCAGGGACGGGAGGCGTGCCTGTTGGTGGGCTCGGGAGTCGCGACCATCGCCGCCAGCCTGCTGTCGCTTTGCCGGCAGGGCGATCACGTGCTGGCGTTCATCGAGTCCTATGGGCCGACCCGCTACATCGTGCAGCATCTGTTGGCCAAATATGGAGTGACCCATACGCTATTGTCGGTGGAGGATCTGGCGGGCATCGAACGGGTGCTGCGCGACACGCCGACACGCTTGGTCGTCTTCGAGAGCCCCACCAACCCGGTCACCAAGATCGCGGACTTGGAGCATCTGACCGGCCATGCGCGGCGCGCGAAAACGCTCACCGTCATGGATAACACCTTTGCGGGCTTCCATAATCATGGCGCTTACGACATCGATGTTTTCCTGCACAGCTTGACCAAGTTCGCCTCGGGGCACGGGGATGTCATGGGCGGCGCGATCATCGCGAACGAGCAGATCATCGCCGCCATGCGCAAGGATGTGGTGTCCATGGGCCCGACACTCGACCCCCACGCCGCCTTCTTGATCCAGCGTGGTATGCGCACGTATTTTTTGCGGTATGAGCGCCAGTGCGAAAATGCCCTTGCGGTGAGCCGGTTCTTGCTCGATCACCCGCGCGTGAAGCGGGTGTTCTATCCGGGCCTCGAGACTCATCCGCAGCATCTGTTGGCGAAACGCCAGATGAGCGACTTCGGCAGCGTGGTGACTTTCGATCTCGATGGGCAGTGGGATGCAGGCAACCGTTTCGCCGAGGCCTTGAAGTTTTTCTCCATCACCTCGAGCGTGGGGTCGACCGAATCGTTGGTGATGCCGCCCCAACTGTTGGGCGGCCAGGAATACACCGTGGCGCAGCGCGACGCCGCCCTCATCGGCCGTGGCACGGTCCGTTTGTCCATCGGCATCGAAGATGCCTCGGACCTCATTGCCGATTTGGCGCAGGCACTCGAGCAGGCGTTTCTCTGAACTGGCGTACCCCTTGGAGCAGCGTACCCCCTGGAGCAGCGTACCCCCTGGAGCAGCGTACCCTCTGGAGCAGCGTACCCTCTGGAAGCAAGCGTTCCGTTGAACCATCGCATCCTCTGGAGCAAGCGTTCCGTTGAACCCTCGCACCCCCTAGAGCAAGCGTTCCGTTGAACTATCGCACCCTCTGGAGCAAGCGTTCCTCTGAAACTGGCGCACCTCAGCGACCGACTAGTGGCGCCCCGAGCACGCGCCAAGCCTGCGCCGGTGGATTAGTCGGAAATTTACAAATATTTACGGTGGGGGGCCCTGCGCCACGTTGACAACTTCTCGGACGACAGTGCAGCCTGCGTCCGGTTCGTTTCAGGGGTGCGGCAGGTCTCTCGCTCGAGTGCGATCGCCGCATCAACCGATAAAAATATTCATAAAATTCATTCAACGAAGGAAAAGGGAATCCATGATAAAAACAAGCACAGCGATGCTGGCTCTCGGCACGGCGGTCTTGTCCGCCGGCGGCTACGGACTTGCCTTGGCGGCCGGTGCCGACTCAGGCGACGCCGCTCTTAGCGAGATCGTCGTCACCGCCACCAAGCAGGCTCAGTCGCTCAGCCGGGTGGCGGAGAGTGTGTCGGTACTCACCCAGAACTCTATGGACGAAAGAAGCATTCGCAGCGTCAATGATCTGGCGCGCGAGGTGCCGGGCTTGACTTTCCGAAACGCCAACGTCGGCGCGCAAGCCGGCGCGCAAGGTCCCTTGATCGCGATCCGCGGGGTCTACAGCAACGCGGGCGCGGCCACCACGGGCGTCTATCTCGACGATGTGCCCCTGCAGAAGCGCATGGCACCCGGCGCGGGTACCGGCAACGGCACTCCGGTGCCGGAACTGTACGACCTGCAGCGGGTCGAAGTACTGCGCGGCCCGCAGGGCACGCTATTCGGCGGCTCGTCCGAAGGTGGCGCCATCCGCTTCATCACCCCCACGCCCAGTCTGCGCGATACCTCCGGCAGCGTCCGAGTCGAAGGCTCGGCAACGCGCGGCGGCGATCCCAGCGGAGAAGTGGCGGCCGCGTTCGGCGCGCCCATCGTCAACGACCTGCTGGGTTTTCGAATCAGCGTCGTCAAGGGTCACGAGGGCGGCTACATCAGTCACGTCAACGTCGGCGAGTATGCAAACCTGCCGCTCGGCGCGGTGCTGTACAAGAACTCCAACTCGGAGAACCACAGCTCGGGCCGTGCGGCGCTGCTCTGGCAGCCCACCGAGAATCTGCAAATCACCCCATCGGTCTATCTGCGACGCGAAAAGGTCAACGACGTCAGCGATTATTGGAGCAACATCCAGGCCGTCACCTCACCGGCCGAGACCATCGGTACTTACCATCGTCCCGCGGTCAGCTATCCCGCGGAGAGCCTAGGCTTCGGTAAAACCGGCATCATCTCGCCCGACCCGTCCCAGTCGCGCCTCGATGTCTTCAGCTTGACGATCAACCATCATACGGACTTCGCCACGCTGACCTCGGTGACGGGCTATTCGATCGATCAGAGCACCGGCTACGGCAGCATCAATACGAACCAATACAACGCGGCGACCTCTGCCGTCGCGGGAAATCCCGGCGTACAGGTTTACGCAGGGTACATCTCGCCGACCGCCTACACCTATCCGGTCGGGACCATCATCAACGGCGTAGACGTTGGCGGCCAGCCCAACCCGGCCACGAATACCGGATCCCAGTACTTCCGCAATCACCGCACGCAGCTATCCGAAGAGCTGCGGTTGTCGTCGCCGCAAAATCAGACGCTATCCTGGACCACCGGCGTGTTCGTCTCGAAATCACGGAATCCGGCGCATCTGACGATCTCTGAATATCTGCGGCCCGAGTTCATCGCTTTCCAGGGTAAAACGACTTATGGCCCGAGCAATGATGTGTCAGAACGCGACGCCAGCATGAACGAAGGGTCGTACGCGGTATTCGGCGACGCCACCTATTCAGCCACCGACAAGCTCAAGCTCGAGGCCGGCGTGCGCGTGAGCCGCGAGGTGTTCGATTTCGACCAGTGCCTCTGGGGCACGAATTTCGTTACGGTAGCGTGTACGCCGACCTTCCACGTCAGCGGCCAGCTCAGCAAGACGCCGGTGCTGCCCAAATTCGGCGTCAGCTATCAGCTGACCGAAAACGACATGATCTATGCGAACCTGTCTCGCGGCTTTCGCAATGGCGGTTTGAATTCACAGCTTCCGCCGACCGGCGGCTGCGCCGGCCATACCGATCCGCAAACCTACAATCCGGATTATGTCTGGACTTACGAAGGGGGCCTCAAGGTCAAGTTCCTGGATGACCGAGCCACCGTGAATGCCTCGATATACCAAACGAATTGGACCGGCATTCAGATCACCGAATCGATCACCGGCTGTCCGTACAGCTATGTGACCAATGCGGGAACCGCTCGCGCCCGGGGATTCGACACCACCGCACAGTTGCGCATCCTACCGGCCCTGACGGCCGATATCGACGTGGGCTATACGGATGCGCGATACACACAGGAAGTGCGAAGCCCCTCGAACGCCCTGTTGGTCAATAACGGCGATACGCTGGCCGTCCCACCGTGGACCACCGCTCTCGGGCTCGAATCTCGCTTCCCCGTGGGGAACGACCACCAGGCCTATTTACGCGGTGACTACAATTACACCAGCCCCTACCACCGGACCTTTGGCCCGGGAACGACCACCTACTATCCCGACGTGTACGAGGGCCCCAAGACTCAGATCACGAATATTCGGGCCGGGATGGCGTTTGGCAAAGCCGACGTCTCGCTCTTCGTGAAGAACTTGTTCAATTCCCACGATCCGGTCAACGCGGATACCAACACCATACCGGGCGGTCGAAGCGGATGTACCACCGCAGCCTGCACCACATACACGAAATACGTCGCTTATTACACGTACTCCACGTTCCGTCCCCAGGAATACGGCGTCACGTTGAAATATAGCTTCTAACCGCAACTCGGGCGCAAGTCGTGAAGCTCCCGGAGCTTCACGACTGCTTTCCCGTCGCCGGCATGCCGACTCGATGCGACAGGACGGATCATCGCGAGTCTCGATGACCGAGGCCTGCACAATTGCAGCGTTCCAGCCATCGAACAGTGCGCCCGTGACGCATCCCGTCGAATGCAGCCCCCTTAGAGGTTGCGAATCAACTGATCGCCGAACTCGCTGCATTTGACCTCGGTCGCGCCCTGCATCAGCCGCGCGAAATCGTAGGTCACGGTCTTCTGTGCGATGGTCCTGTCCATGGCGTTGATGATGGCATCGGCCGCTTCGAGCCAACCCATGTAGCGAAACATCATCTCACCGGACAGAATCACCGAACCCGGATTGACCTTGTCGAGGTCGGCGTACTTCGGCGCGGTACCGTGCGTGGCCTCGAACACCGCATGGCCGGTCAGGTAATTGACGTTGCCGCCCGGTGCGATGCCGATGCCGCCCACCTGGGCGGCGAGGGCGTCGGAAATGTAATCCCCGTTCAGGTTCATGGTGGCAATCACGTCGAATTCGTCGGGCCTGGTCAATATTTGCTGCAACGTGATGTCCGCGATCGCATCCTTGACGATGACCTTGCCCGCTTTTTTCGCGGAGTCCATCTGTTCGTTGGCGGCTTTTTCGCCTTGCGCCGCCTTGATGCGCTCCCACTGCTCCCACGTGAAGACATGGTCGGAGAACTCACGCTCGGCCAGTTGATAGCACCAATTTCGAAACGCACCCTCGGTGAATTTCATGATGTTGCCCTTGTGCACGATCGTCACGCTCTTGCGCTTGTTGGCGATCGCATACTGGAGCGCCGAACGGAATAGCCGCTCGGTGCCTTCCTGGGACGCGGGCTTGAGCCCGATGCCGGGATTTTCGGGAAAACGAATCTTGGCGAACTGTTTCGGAAAGTTCTCCTTGAACAGCGCCAAGAATTTACGACACTCGGCGGAGCCCGCTTCGAACTCGATGCCGGCGTAGATATCCTCGGTATTCTCGCGGAAAATCGCCATGTCGACCTTCTCGGGGCTCTTGACGGGCGAAGGCACGCCCTTGAACCATCGGACCGGTCTTAGACACACGTACAGGTCGAGCAATTGCCGCAGGGCCACGTTGAGCGAGCGGATGCCACCGCCGACGGGTGTGGTCAGCGGCCCCTTGATCGACACCAAATAATCGCGGCAAGCGGCGACGGTTTCATCCGGCAGCCACGTGTTGTAGGTCTTGTTCGCTTTTTCGCCGGCAAAGATTTCCATCCAATGAATTTTGCGCTTACCGCCATAAGCCTTTTGCACGGCCGCATCGAACACCCGCACGCTGGCGCGCCAAATGTCGCGACCCGTGCCATCGCCTTCGATGAAGGGAATGATCGGGTGGTCCGGCACGTGCAACTTGCCGTTCGTGATCGTAATTTTTTCGCCCCCCTCGGGGACCTGTAAGTTAACCGAAATCGCTTGAGACATTCCTTCACTCCTGATATCCGCGCGGCTGCAATGCTACCATGTGCGGCTGGAGGCCCGCATTGCGCATATTGACTTCGACCCCGACCCGAGATGGCTTTCGAATGCCGGCGGAATACGAGCGTCATTCGGGTTGCTGGATGTTGTGGCCCGAGCGCCCGGACAATTGGCGCGAAGGTGCGAAACCGGCGCAAGCGGCCTTTGCCGCCGTCGCGGCCGCGATCGCGCAAGGCGAGCCGGTCACGGTCGGCGTTTCCGCGGCACAATTTCAAAATGCACGTGCGCGCCTGCACCCCGCCGTCCGCTTGATCGAGCTGAGCAGCAACGACGCGTGGATCAGAGACAGCGGCCCCACTTTCGTCATCGATGCCAAGGGCCGGCGTCGCGGTATCGACTGGACGTTCAATGCCTGGGGCGGCTTGCAGGGAGGTCTGTATTTTCCGTGGGACCGCGATGACGAGGTGGCACAAAAGGTGTTGGAGATCGAAGGCGCGGACCGCTATCGGCCCTCGTTCGTGCTGGAAGGGGGGGCGATTCATGTCGACGGTCAGGGCACGTGTTTGACCACCGAGGAATGCCTGCTCAACCCGAATCGCAATGGCGAAGCTTCGCGCGCCGAGGTCGAGGCCCTCTTGCAGCGCTATTTGGCGGTAACGACGGTGATCTGGCTCGGGAAGGGAGTGTATCTTGACGAGACCGGCGGCCATATCGACGAACTCGCATGCTTCACCGCCCCCGGGCAGGTCGCGTTGACGTGGACCGAGGACCGCAAGGATCCGCAGTACGAGATTTCCTGCGACGCGTACGAGCGTCTGCGACGCGCGCGAGATGCACGGGGCCGGCAACTCACCATTCACAAGATCCACCAACCCGGGCCTCTTTACATGACGGCGGACGAGGCGGCCGGGATAGACGTGCGCGCCGGCAGCCGGCCGCGCCGGGTGGGTGACCGATTACCCGCTTCGTACATCAATTTCTACATCGCCAACAAATGCGTCGTCATGCCGCTGTACGACAAGCGCTGGGATGTCGCGGCGGCGCGCACCTTGAAGCGGCTGTTCCCCAGCCGCAAGGTCATCGGCGTCCCGACCCGCGAGGTGCTGCTCGGCGGCGGCAATATTCATTGCATCACGCAGCAGGTACCGCGGCCGGTGCCGGTGCGCCGGCGAGCCGCTGCAACCCGGCCCGGCGGCCGCTGAAGCCTGTCAATGGAACTTTGCCGGGCGCAATCTCTCAAAAATCATTATTCTACAATTCATCGACTACGCAGCCTCGTCGCCCGAGCCTTCATCGATTAAACACTGGGAACTGTAGTGTATTCACCATCAGGAATTAGCGAGCCCGCTCGGGACCTTGTTGATGCCCTGACGGCGGGACGTACGTCGCCTAGCGGGGTACCGACCTATAACCGCATAGCCGACGGGTTCAACGCGATACGCCGCGACGTCGTGCATTGAACCGAGCCCCTCCCATGGGGAATCAAGCCTCACGATTTGCATTAATCTTGGCGCTGACCGTCGGTTGCATGGGGTATTTCGCCGCCGATGCGGCGGCCGCGCAACCGGAGCTGAGCAGACCCCGTATATGCCTGGTGCTGTCGGGCGGGGGTGCTCGCGGCATGGCGCATATCGGTGTCCTCAAGATCCTCGAAGACATGCAGATTCCCATCGACTGTATCGCGGGAACCAGCATGGGCGCGGTGGTGGGCGGACTGTATGCAAGCGGCATGAGCGCGCGTGACATCGAATCGACCATGCGCTCGGTGGATTGGCAGGAAGCATTCCGGGACGCCCCCCCGCGCCGCGAACTTGCCTTCCGGCGCAAGCAGGATGACCGTAATTTTCTGGTGCGGCTGCCGTTGGGCTTGAGGCATGGCGAAATTCTGCTTCCCAAAGGGTTTATCCAAGGCCAAAAATTGCAGGAGACGTTGCGACAACTCACCGTGCCGTTCAGCAACAGCACCGATTTCGACCGGCTGCCGACGCCGTTTCGCGCGGTGGCCACCGATCTGGAGAATGGCGATGCCGTGCTCTTGGACAAGGGCGATCTGGCGGTCGCGATGCGGGCCAGTATTTCGGCACCCGGCGTATTCTCACCCGTCGAATACCAAGGGCGCTGGCTGGTGGATGGCGGTCTCGCCGAAAATCTACCCATCAATGTTGCACGGGCGATGAAAGCCGACATCCTCATCGTATCCGACGTCAGCTTCCCGCTGCTCGAGCGCACACGGCTGGATTCGGCCATTACCATTTCCAACCAAATGCTGGCGATCTTGGTGCGGAAGGATTCGGAACGCCAGAAGAGTACCTTGAGCCAGCAGGATGTGCTCATCGAGCCGGTTTTGGGCTCGGCCACATCGACGGATTTCACGACGGGAGTCAGCACGATCGCACAAGGGGAAAAGGCCGCGCGCGGCGTCGCGGAGAGGCTCGCGGCGCTGCGCGTCGATGATGCCCTCTACCGCTCCTATGTGTTACGCCGTGCCGCACGAGAACCGCAACCGCCTCCCATCGAATTCTTCCGCGTCGATCGCGAATCGAAGCGCTACGAAAAAATGATCCTCGCTGAAATGAAGCCGTTGGCAGGCAAGCCGCTCGACGTCGCCGAGTTGGGCAAGCGCATCACCGAACTCTATGGGCTGGGCAACTTCGAGACCCTCGACTACACCATGGTCCAACAACCGCGCGGCACGGCGAGCGCTGGCACGGCGGGCGCTGGCGCGGGGAGCGCTGGCACGGCGAGCGCTGGTGCGC
>JALYHP010000012.1 GCA_030799355.1 Pseudomonadota bacterium | reverse complement strand
CAGCGCCCGCCCGCGCAGCGGCCCCCGAAGCGTCCGCAACGCCCGCATGGGCGGAGGCGGCACAAACGGCGGCGGCAAGCAACGCGAGCAGGGGGCGGCAATGCATGCCGAATCCTACCAGCAATTTCGCGCCCCTGGCCCGGCCGGGTTTCCAGAGGCGGGCCCGCCCGCCCGGCTTGCCACATCCTCGTGGGGATCCGCCCGCGCTGCTCGCGGCCGTCTCTCGCGGCGATGCGGAAGGATTATTCCTCAGCTGGCCAAGGGCTTGCGCGGGGCGAAGGCCGCTCCTGGCAACACGGTGTGCCAGGGGCGCGGCACGGTGACTCTCAGCTGGCGAAGGCCTTGCGCGCGGCGAAGGCCGCCAAGATGTCGGTGCTCTTGCAGCGTGCTCCGGTTTGCAGATATTCCATTGCACGCAGCGATGCGTTGTGAGCGTCGATGCTCGAACCCCCCACGCAGTCTTCGACGACGCGGCAGTAATAGTTGCCTTGGTGGCCATCGGCGAAGGTGTAGTGCACGCACACATCCGTAAGCCCGCCGGTCAATATCAGTGTCTGGATATTGAGACCCTTCAGCAGGATTTCGAAATCCGTCCCATAAAAGGCCGAGTAGCGGCGTTTCGGCACGTGATAGTCCCCCGGTCGAAAGTCCACTTCCTCGGCCGCGATCTCGGTTGAGTGCATGCCTTCGAGGCAATGCACATCTTCGGTGCCATCCAACTCGCGCCCCATGTCCACCAGGTCGGGCCGATGCACCTCCTGAATAAAAATTATCGGCACGCCGTTTTCCCGTGCGCAGGCCACCAGCGACCGGGCGGCCCGTTGCCGCTCCGCGTGGCCATCCATGAGCGGGATGCCATTCTCCAGCCCCGGGGTATAGGCACCGCCACGCTGAAAATCCACCATGATCAGCGCAGGATTGCCCACGATCAGCGGCCGGCGCGCGTTCTTTGGCTGTGTCATCGCTTGTCACCTCTCGGAAGATCGGACCGCCGGGAAACCCCCGGCATGATTCGCCGGCAACCGTCCCGCACCACCCTCGTGCTCGGTCCGCACCCGAATGTGGCGCGATCCTTGCATGAACAGGGCGGGGCGTATGGGTTTGCGGCGTGCAAGAGTCGCCGAAGTGACCGAGAGCAACAATGACGAGTTATCCAAGCATGCTTGCCGAGGGCAGGAACTATGAGACTTAATCCGCGCCGTTTCGCGGTCAAAATGAGCGATGGTGACCTGCGGCGCTTACGCGTTTTCTGCACTGTGACCCGCTGCGGCGGTTTCGCCGCCGCCGAGTCCGAGCTACAGATGGGCCTACCGTCCATCAGCCGCTATATCAAGGATTTGGAGATCCGTCTCGGCGCCACGCTGTGCCGGCGCGGCCGCGTGGGGTTCGAACTCACGGACCAGGGGCGCCATATCTACGCGGCCGGCTTGCAGCTCATCGCCGATCTGAAGCGCTTCGAGAGCCGCATGACGAGCATGCACTCGGCTCTGTCCGGCACGCTCACCATCGGCATCATCGATACCCTCATAACCGACCGAAACATGCCGCTGCCCGAGTTGCTGCGTGCCTACAAGCGCAAGCACACGCAGGTGGAGTTCAATATCGAGACCAAACCCTCGAATCTCGTGGAGCAGGCCGTCATCGACGGTACGCTGGAAGCCGGGCTGGTGATCGGCCGGCGGCACATTCAACAGCTGGATTACAAACTCTTGTACCAGGAACCGCACAATCTCTATTGTTCCGATGAGCACCCGCTGTTCCACCGGGATCCTGCGACGCTGAGCATCGAGGACGTCTGCAAGTACGAGTACGCATCGTATTCGTTCGCCTCATCCGCGACGGATGCGGCCGAGCGCTCCGGGCCCGCCCGCCGGCTCAACACGTCGGCCTGCGTGGACAGCGTCGAAGCCATGGCCATCCTGGTGAGTTCGGGCTGCTTTCTCGCCATGTTGCCGGATCACTACGTGCAGTCGGTTTGGCGGCTGCGCCACTTCAAACCGATTCTGCCCCATCTGTTCTCCGTGTCGAACGACATCGAGCTTGCCACGCGCCACGGGACGCCCTCGCCCCTGGTCATGGCGCTGCTGGACGTGGTCGATGAACTCGGCTCCGCGCCCCTCCAATCCCGGCCCGGTGTCGCCGGAGCACGGGAGCGGTCGGACAAGGGCCGCCCTGCCACCGCCGGGCTGCTCGAACCGGGCCACGCATGAAGCGGAAATTTTCGCGTCGCGACCTGCTGCGCGGGGCCGCAGGCACCGCCCTCGCCGCCCTCCAGGCCCCGAGCATCCTTCGCGCGCAGGAACGCCGCCTGCGCGTATCCACCTTCGGCGGCTATTTCGAGCGGATGTTCGCCGAACACATTTATCCTGCATTTACCAAAGCCAGCGGCATCGCGGTTCAGTCCGTCGAGCAAAGCGAGGGAGCGCAATTCGTGTTCCAGCTGGCCGAAGCGAACAAGGCCGGCAAACCGCCGATGGACGTGTGCTGCGCCGGGGAGATCGATGTATTGCGTGGCCGCGGGCAGGCGCTGTGGCGGGTCCTCGATGCCGCCCGCATGCCCAATCTGTCGCTGCTGCCGGCCGAATTCGTCGGCGACTCGCACGCCGGGCTCGACAGCGTCGGCGCCATGAGCTGGTACATGACGCTGGTGGTCAATCCGCAAGAATTCGAGCGCCTGCCCGACAGTTGGAGCGTTCTGTGGGGCCAGCATTTGGATTCCTGGGGCGTCATGAGCGGCAGCCAGTCGCCGATCTTCGAAATCGCCGCCAAGCTGTTCTTCGGCGGCAACGATGCGCTCATGCACAAGGAAGGTATCACTGCGGTGATCGGCAAGATCGCCGAGATCAAGCACAACGTGAAGCTATGGTGGCAGGATGAGGGCTCGATGCAGACGGCGTTGACCAACGAGGACGTGCTCGGCGGCACCTATATGCACGACACGGCGATCGTCATGTCGCGCAACGGCTCACCGGTGCGCTCGTTGTTTCCCAAGGAGGGGGCGGTTTCGAGCACCAATTACTGGTGTCAGCCCACGGCGTCGGTGCGTCGGGCCGAAGCCGAGGAATTCATCAATTTTTGCTGCTCGCCGCAAGCGCAGGAATTGATTGCCCGGCATGTGGGTTCGGCACCGCTCCTGCCGCGCTCGAGGCTGCGGCTCACCGACCGCGAATTCGCTGCGGTTTCGTCACCGATTCCCTCGATCCCGACAGCCGCGCAGGCCCGCTACAAATTTTCCGATCACATGGAGCGGCAATTCATACGCATGGTGACCAGCTGAACCGCAACCCAGGCCGCCGCGGCGAGCGCATGGCAAGGTGCCACCGCGTGCGCAGCCCCGGTGCCCGTCCATGAGCCGGTTAGGGGACCAGCGCGTGCGCATGGCACGGCGCCGCCGCCCGGGCCGGCTATGGGACCGCGGCGAGCGCGGCGGCCGCGCATGATCTTCGGGTTGCAGCTCGAAGGACTGTGCAAGTCCTACGGCACCCAGACCGTCGTCGATGAGGTGTCGCTGACCGTGCCCGAGGGACGGTTCGTGTGTTTCCTCGGACCGTCCGGCTGCGGCAAAACGACGCTGCTGCGCATGATTGCGGGTCTGGAACAACCGAGCTGCGGCCGTATCCTGCTGAACGACCGGGACATCACCGCAAGCCCGGTGCAGCAGCGGAACTTCGCGATGGTGTTCCAGGCATTGGCGTTGTTCTCCTTCCTGACCGTGGAGGAAAATATCGGCTACAGTCTGCGCGTGCGCGGTATCGCGCGCCGCGACCGCCGGACACGGGTGCGCGAGCTCCTCGAGCTCATCAAATTGCCGGATGTGGCAAAGCGGCGCATCGACCAGCTCTCGGGGGGGCAGCGGCAACGCGTGGCCATCGCACGGGCTCTGGCGCAGGAACCCCAGCTGTTCCTGCTCGATGAACCGCTGTCCGCGCTCGACGCTCAACTGCGCGATCACATGCAGGTGGAACTGCGCCAGCTGCAACAGACGCTCAAGGTGACGACCATTCTCGTAACCCATGACCAGCGCGAGGCAATGACCTTGGCGGATTCCATCGTCATCATGGCAAACGGAAAGGTCCAGCAAGTCGGCGCACCGACGGAGATCTACCGGCGCCCGGCCAACCGCTTCGTGGCTGGTTTCATCGGCCAGAGCAATCTACTGGAAGCCCGGGTGCTCGACCGGCAAGCTGTCAGCCTGTGGGGACGAGCGATCTCCGGCGTGCCGGTGCCCGCGGGCATGCGCGAAGGCGACGCGGTCACCTTCATGATCCGCCCGCAGAACGTTCGCGTGCGGCCGGTGGAGAGCGATCCCGGCGGCGCTTGGCGGGGCCGTGTCAGCTTCGCACGCGATGTGGGCGAGCGGGTGGAATTGCGTATCGACTGCGCCGGGCGCGAGCTCCTGGCCACAGCCTCGCCGGCCGAATGGGAACAGGTCCGCGGGGCGGCGGAGGTGTCGATCGAATGTCCCGCGAGCGCGGCCGTGGTGCTGACCTGTTGAACGCGCGCGCGGGACGCGACATGGCGAGCGGGCCCCGCCGCCTCGATGGTGCTGCCCGCCGCAGCCGCAGCCGCGTGGCGGCCTTGCTGGCATGGCCCACGCTGGCGCTGACCGGGTTGGTGGCAGTGCCGTTCGGTTTACTGGTGCGCATCAGCCTGGCGTCACCCGACCCGAGCGGAATGTGGACCGGCGCGGTGACGCTCGATGCGTACCGCGATCTTCTCGATGGCGCATTCGTCCGCAATCTGCTGTATTCGCTCGGGCTCGCGTTGCTGGTGGCGGTGGCCAGCGTCGCCGTGGGCTTTTCGCTGACCTATTTCATCACCCGGATGAGGCGCCAGCTGCAGGTGGTCTGGTTGGTGTTCTTGCTCACCACGCTGTCGCTATCGGATGTGCTGATCGCCTTCTCCTGGCAGGTCATGCTGTCGAAGCGGGCCGGCCTCTCGAACCTTTTCGCCCTCATGGGGATGATGGATCGGCCGCGGTCATTGGCGCCGAACGGCGCCGCGGTCATCTCGAACCTGATCTATCTGGCCCTACCCTTTACGGTATTGGTCCTGTATCCCGCGCTCTCGCGCCTCGATTCCAGCCTCATCGAGGCGGCGCGCACGCTGGGAGCGACGCCCTACGTCGCTTTTCGAAGCGTGGTGGTCCCGGCCTCGAAGCGTCCGCTCATCGTTGCGCTCGTGATGTCCTCCGTGCTCACGCTCGGAGCCTACGTGGCACCCATCGTCCTCGGCAAACCCGAGGGATGGACCGTGGCGGTACTCATCGGCAACACCGCCCTCGCCGGGCGCAATATTCCGCGCGCCGCGGCCATGGCCCTGTGTCTGCTCGGCGGCGTCGCGGCGCTGTGGATAAGCGCCGCAGGGCTCTGGGCGTGTGCCATTTGGCTGAGAGGACGCTTGCAAGCATGAGTTATGGTCGCGCGGCGCGGATCCTGTTCCTCGGGGTGATCGGCGTGTTCCTTGCGGCGCCGCTGGTTATCGTGAGCGGCGTGAGCCTGAACGACACCATGCGCATGAATTTTCCGCCGCAGCATCCGAGCTTGCGCTGGTATGGCGCTTTCCTGACCGATGCGGGATGGATGGCCGCGTTCACCCTGTCGCTGAAGATAGCCGCCGCAGCCGCGGTGACATCGCTCAGCATCGCCTTCCCGGTCGCCTATGCCGGCTGGAAATATCGCTCCATCGCGGCGCGCTTCCTCGAGGCCATGGCACGCTTGCCGTTCGCGCTGCCCGCAATCGTGCTCGCCATCGTATTTCTGATCTTTTGGGGCTGGCTCGGGCACGTCGGACGGATCGAGAATACCATCCTGGGCCATGCGGTGGTCTTCGTCAGTCTGCCGCTCACGACCACCGCGCTCGGGCTGCGCAGCGTCGACCCGGCGCTCATCGAGGCGGCTCGCACCATGGGCGCCCGCGATGCGGATGTCTTGCGAACCGTGATACGGCCGATCGTGCTTCCCTATGTCGTATGTGGCGCGATCTTCGTTTTCGTTCTGAGCCTCAACGAATACATCATCGCCTATCTGGTCGCCGGCTTCGAAGTCGAAACCCTCCCCATCAAGGTGTTCAACAATTTGCGGATGGGGTTTCAGCCGACGATGTGCGTCGGCGCGGTGCTGTTCATGGCGGTGGGAATCATCGCTTTCAGCCTGGTCGCGTTGATCGGGGATCTCCCCAAACTGCTCGGCGCTCCGTCGCGCTGAGTGTTCGCGGCACGCAACCATGGTTGCCCATCCGGACAAGCATGTCCATGCGCATGGCCGGGAAGTCGGGGTCGGTCCATGATACGTTCCTCGGACAGGCCTCGCCGCCCATGGAGAACCGCGATGTTCGATTCCAAGTCCGACCGACCCCGCGGGAACGAGGCCTGGAGGCCTACCGCGGGCGCGGCCTGCGCCGCCCTTCTGGCGTGCGCTGCCGCGATCAGCGCGCCCGTCCGAGGCGCCGCGTTCGAGGCGCCGCCGTTCGCCGCTGCCTGGAATGACGCCACCCAGGCATCCGAACCGCTCATGCAGGTACAGCGTTACGATGCCGATACGTACATCATTCGTCAGTCGCTGAAGACCAATCCCGAAGGGCCGTTCCTTTTTCTGTTCTTCGGCACGGAGCGAGTTCTGCAAATCGACACCGGCGCCGGCGGGCTCGACGTGCGTCCCACCGTCGACAAGGTCATCGCCGACTGGCTACGGACCCAAGGACGGAAGTCGATTCATCTGGTCGTGGCGCATTCCCATGCGCATGGCGATCACATCGCCGGCGACCACGAGTTCGCCGGCCGGCCCGATACCACGGTGGTCGGTCACTCCCCCGCCGCGGTTGCCGCGTTCTTCAAGATCCATTCCTGGCCGGAAGAAATCGTTGCCTTCGATGTGGGCGGGAGAGCTCTCGACATCGTCCCATCGCCCGGGCACGAGCCGGCCGAGATCTCGGTGTTCGACCGGCGTACCCGCCTGTTGCTGACGGGTGACGAACTGTATCCCGGCCGCTTGTACATTCCGAAGCAGCAATTCCAGACGTACCGGCGCAGCATCGATCGCCTCACCGAGTTCACGCGTACCCGTAACGTCGCGTGGATTCTCGGCAACCACATCGAAATGACCCAAAAGCCCGGCCGGGATTTCCCGTTCTATGCGCCGAGTCATCCGCACGAGCACTCGCTGGAATTGCCGTACTCGAGCCTGCTCGAACTGGATTCCGCGCTGCATGAGATGGGCGAACAGCCGCAACTCGACGTGCACCCGGATTTCATTCTATATCCTCTGCCCTGAGCCTCATCCGCGCGAAGCCGGCGGCGAGCCTTGCGGTGCCCTGGAGGACGCAAGCTCAGTCTTCGCATCGGACCATGGCAATTGTTGGGCCGCATGGCGGCGACCACACCCGTACAGGACCGTCACTGCTGATCGGGCTCGGCCTGCCTACGGCCTGACCGCTCCATCTCCCGGACGGTAGGTGCGTTCGGCGTGCGCCGATACCTCCGCGGGCGTAAAAAAGACGTCGCGAAACTGACCGTGCGTGAATCGGGCCGCCTGGTCGGCGAAGTGGGGGGAGGCGGGATCGCCGCTTTCTCCCCCGGACAGAAGAGCCTTGGCACGAATGGGCGATGCGAATTCCACGGCCGCCACGAAACTGTTGCCCACCGATCCGTAAATCTTTCGAGCGGTACGCGGTTTCGACGAGTCGAACGAGGCCAACGCGCCCCATTGACCCGGCGCGAAGCCTACGGCAAGGCTCGGTTTGGAATCATCGAAGGGCTGCACCACATCACCGGTCAGCCGCTGGAATCGATTGATCTCGCCCCAAGGCTTTTGCCAGCTGCCGAAATCCCGTTCGAGCGAGTCGAGCGCCGCCACCAGCGCTTCGAGCCGGGCGGCATCGGTCGAATGCCCCACCACATAGTCGTACGCCGGTTGATGGGCGCTGCGCGCCGGCTCGCTGCTGCGATCGAGCAGAATTTGGCCCCAGTAAATGGCGAGGGAGGTGGCGACCGAATCGGCGGACGTTCGCCGGTCCCAACCGGCGAGTACCGCGATGGGCTGACTCAACTGCGCACGGCGCGGGTCGTCGGGATCCAACCGGCCGTATGCCTCGAGCAAGGGTGGCAGGAGCGTATCGAAGGCCGTTAGGCGGCTGTCGTAGCCGGCAGCGATGAGGCTGTCCAAGGTCACATCGCGGATGTCCTGCAGGACCTCGACGGCATGGATCCCGCGCGGATTCTCGCCCCGGGTCCACATGTAGGCCGGATAGTCATCGCGCCTCGGGCTGGAGGCGCCCGCCGCCGAGAAGGGCCAATTATTGGTGTTTTGGATCCAGCCGCTCGCGGGATTCAACAACGTGATGGTGTCCGCGATCGCATGCGGCCCGTGCCACTCCGTGCGCGGGTCGCTGCCGTCGACGGGCTGCGTGTAGTCGAAGTGCGGATCTCGCTTGGGAATGAAGTTGCCGTGAAAGTAGGCAATGGTTCCGTCCACGTCGGCATATACCGTGTTGTTCGAGGTATCGGTGCGCATCGACTGGATCGCGAGAAATGAATCGTAGCCGGCAGTTTTGGTGCGCAAGTACGACTGTTCCAGCGCGCGCACCGGATCCTCGAACAGCTCGACCGCAATCCACTTGTCCGCGGTCGCTCGCACGATGGGCCCATGATGGGTAAAGAATGCCTCGAAGTGCCGCGTGGCTTGCGTGCCGCCTCGCTTGAAGCGGATGGTGATGCGCCGTGTCGTGACTTTGCGAAAGCCGCTGCCATACCGGTAGCGAAGCCCGTTGGCGCCCCCGGTCACCGTCTCGGCATACTCATCGACGGCATCGCCGCCGTACGACGTGTGCATCCAGCCGTTGCGGGAGTTGAAGCCCTGGTAGATGAAGAATTGCCCCCAGGTAGCGGCGCCGTACACGTTCAAGCCCTCCTCGCTCACCATCTGTAGTTCGGAACGAAAATAGAACGAGGTGTGGGGATTGATCCACAGCAACGCGTGACCCGAGGCGCTGCGGCTCGGCGCAATGGCGAAACCATTGGAACCGCCCGGGACGGCGACTTGCTTCGAGGCCGCAGGCAGCCCGCCCGGGACGGTGCCGTGCTTCGAGGCCGCCGGCGGCGGTACCGCGCCGCCGTAGAAGTTCTGCAGCGCCGCCCGATCGACGGTCTCGATATCCCCGCCGATACTACCTTCGGTGAACGAGAGCGCCATCCAGGGTTCGAAGCGGTGAATCACTCGGGGCGCCACGCGAGGATGCGTGGCGAGAAAGAAATTCAGACCGTCGGCCCACGCCACCATCAGGGTTTTGAGCCACTGCGGCGCACCGCGATAGAGGACTTGCAGCCGCGACGGGTCGACGAACAACCGGTGCTGCAAGTCGCTGTATAGGGCCGACTCGCCCTCGGCTCGCCCGAGCCACCCAAGGGACACCAGAAAGTTGCGCTCGATGCGCGCGAAGTCATCCTCGGCCTGCGCATACATCGCGCCGAACACGGCATCCGCGTCGGTTTTACCGTACACGTGAGCGATGCCCCAGCTGTCGCGAACGATCGTCACCGCTCCCGCATGGCGCTGCCAGCGAAGAGCGTCGGACTCATGAGCAGTCGCGGTACCGCCCGCGACCGCGCCTAGCACGAGCACGAGGAGCAATCGCGTGAAGGCGAGATGCGCTTCGCGCGGCGGTCCCCGTGTGAACCCAGGCGCTAGAATGGCAATCCGTGTGCTTGACCACCCATGCACATCAGCATCGGGACGGACAGGATGAAATTGATGCGCGAGGCCTTGGCCGCGATCTTGCGGGCCGCCGCTTTTTCATCGTCCGTGGCCGGCACGAGCCCGAGGATTTTCTTCTGGTTGGGCCAGATGAGGACCCACACATTGAACAGCATGATCGTGCCGAGCCAGGCGCCAATCCCGATGGTTCTGAACCCCGATTGGAGGGTAAACGCTTTCACGAGGCCGCCTCCATCGACGGTTCCGTATCCCATTTTCAGGTAGATCGCTCCCGACAGCCAGGTAACCACCGCGGCCCAGCGGAACCAGAGTAGTGCCCTGGGGGCGATGTACTTGGTGATGCCGGCGCCGCCCGGGCCGCCTTTATCGGCCGCAGCCACGGCGAGCCCCGGCGTCTGCACTACATTGAAGTAATACAGGAGACCGATCCACATGACGCCGGCCAGGATATGCAGCCAGCGATCGACCCGTATCGGATAGAACGAGACCCCGAGCCCGGCCCAAGCACTGAGCCCGATGCCGATGACTACGGCGAGCAGAACCCCTGCGGTAATGGCGCCCTTGACGGAGTTGAGCGGATGCATAGGAATGTCCCCCACGGTTTGTTGGTTATGTGCGGTGGCCCACCAGACGGGCGGCAAAAGTGTGCACCCGAACCTGGCGCCGGTAAAGCGTCACCGGCCGTGGGGTGCCATCGGCCGCCGCGTCGGCATCCACATGGGCTATTCCCTTGGCGCCCCCGCCTTCGAAGATGGCGAAAATCGGCCTCGATTCAGAAGCCACCTCCGCCCTTACCGTGCTTGCACCGCCGCCGGTCTTCGAGGGGCTGTCGTTCTCGGTGAACATGGCGCCCGTGCCCATTCGGCGGATATGTCGCCAAGGCATTTTCCGCGCTCCGCAAGCCGACCCCGCCGCCAGCCGGTCTCGAACTGGACGTCGCGCCGCCCGGGCAGCACAATAACCGACCATTTCGCTCTCGGCCATTCCAAGGCGTTCGGGCTCATGCCGGAAATGCAATGAACAAACACGACGTATGCGGCATTGTCGTCACCTATCACCCGGACGCGGATTTCCCAACCCGGCTGCGCCGCCTCGCTTCGCAAGTGGGCGCCATGGTCATCGTCGATAACGGCTCTGCGGATACCGCGGTCCGTATGCTGCACGACATCGCGAGGAATGACGCGCTGAGTTTGGTGCTCAACTCCGAGAACCTCGGGATCGCGCGGGCGCTGAATATCGGCATCGAACGGGCTACCCAGCTTGGATATCGCTGGGTATTGCTGCTCGACCAGGATAGCCACGTGCACGACGATCTCGTCGCCACCCTAGTGGACGTCCAAAACTCTCATCCGGATCGGGAACGTCTGGCGGTGATCGGATCGGGGTATCGAGAGGTGCGCGCAGCACACCGCCCCCGCAACATCGAGGAAGCCGTGGGCAACCAATGGGACCCAGTCGATTGGGTGATCACCTCGGGTTCGTTGCTCTCCCTGGCGATTTATTCGGTGGTCGGACCCTTCCGGGAAGAATTCTTCATCGACTATGTCGATCTCGAGTATTGCATCAGGGCGAGAGCGAATGGCTATTCGGTCATCAATGTGCGCCGCCCGCTGATATCGCATGTCATCGGCGCACCCACGCAACACAAACTGTTGTGGACGACGAGATGGACCACCAATCATCCCGCGGACCGGCGTTACTATCGTGCGAGAAACGACACCGTGATGCTGCGTGAATATGGCAATTACCGGTACTGGCGGATCAAGAGCTGCATGCGCTCCTTCCGAACCTGCAAGCGAATCGTGCTGTATGAGCGCGGAAAAGCCGACAAGGTCATCGCCGTCGTTCAAGGATGGTGGGACGGGATACACGGCATCATGGGACCACGCAACAAGGTTCCGGGGCGCGAACACTCAGCCGCGAAGAACGCGCCGGCCGGCGCGAAATCCGGATAGGCCGCCGCGCCGCGCCGCGTCCTCACCTCATGCACACGGCCGTAAGGCCACGCACCGCGACGCGGCGAGGTCAACCACCTCTGCGCGCACCTTCGCCCCCGGATAAGTCGGCGGAATGGTCGCGCTGAATTCATGGGGACATCGGGTGCCGGGGAAATAGCTCTATAATCAGGAGTCCCCCGATGGACGATACGGGTCCGGGCCTCGGATGCGAGCGCGGACCGTGAGCGGCCCGGCGTATCCTACGAGCTGTGGATTGCGAGCGCGGGATCCGTGGATCGTAGATCGTGTGAATTATCGTGAGTGGACCATGCAGAAAAAAGAAGGCGATCGCTATTGGTTCCCCGCGAAGCGTTATGGCTGGGGCTGGGGTCCGCCGGCCACATGGCAGGGTTGGGTCGTGTATTTTGCGTGGCTCACCGGTGTCGCACTGGGAGGCTTGCGATTGCTGCCATTGCATTTGGCGGCATTCCTCATGTTCGTGCTGGTGATGGTGGTCGTGCTACTCGGGGTGTGCTATGCCAAAGGTGAACCACCCGGATGGCGCTGGGGCGACTGATCCCCAGACGACGCTCAGCTCGTGAGCGTGCGCACGGCCGTGGAGGCGGCGGCGGCACGGTTTTCGACTCCGAGCTTCACGAACACCTGCTCCAGGTGCTTGTTCACCGTTCTCGGGCTGATGTTAAGAATCTCGCCGATATCGCGATTCGGCTTGCCGCGGCTGATCCATAGCAATACTTCGGCCTCACGGGATGTGAGGGCGAATTGCCGCTGCAGCGCCGTCTGATCCCAATCGGTATTGGCGCTCTCGGTCAGCCGGAACAGCAGTTCGTCCGTACCCAGGCTGCTCAGGAACGAGCATTCGAGCCGTCGGCCCTCCACGACCACGAGGCAGCGGGCCGCGGCCCGATTATCGTCGCGGCGCAACCGTAACAGTTGTTCGACGACTCCGGACGGCAGACTTGGGTCCGCGGTGCGCGCGGCCTGCCCGCCACCGAGCAATTGGCGGGCCCTCGGCGTGCACCAGATCATCCGGCCCTCGCGGTCGGTCGCGAACAGGAAGCGGCCGCTGGCATCGAGCGCCGCATGCGTTTCGTACGCTGCGCGCGCATTGCCGAGATGCACACGAATTCGCGCGAGCAGCGTTTCCAGCACCAGCGGCTTGGTGACATAGTCCACTGCGCCGCATCCGAGGCCCTCGAGTACGTGCTCGGTCTCGGACAGGCCGGTCATGAAGATCACCGGCAGGTGCGACAGCAGCTTGTCGCGCTTGAGGCGCTTGCAAGTCTCGAAGCCGCTGATGCCCGGCATCAGCGCATCCATCAACACCAGGTCCGGCGTGATCTGATCCAATAATTGCAGCGCCGCCTCGCCGTCGGTTGCGATCAATACGGTATAGCCCGCGTGATCGAGCGTGTTGGTCAGCAGACCGAGCGTTTCCGGGGTGTCATCGACGACCAGCACCGTGTCGCGGCGAATGGCGAGGGTATCAGGCATCGACACGCAGGGTCTCCAGCACGCTCATGTATCGCTTGAGATCGAAATTGGCCACCAGCATCCGCAAATTGGCCGCAAACGCCTCGTTCGCCGGATCCTCCAATTCGATTTCACGCAGCTTCGCCTCGATGCCGCGCACGTGGCCGATGCACCCCAGGCGGTACAGGTCGGCCAGATGATGTCGCGAGCGATCGACGGGATTGGCCGCGCCGCCGCCGCCCCGCGCGGCATTCGCCGTCGTTTCCGGCTGATAGACCCACTCGAGGGTGAGGAGAGATCCGACTTGCTCCAGCAGCCGCTGCAGCTGGATCGGCTTCACGAGGAACGCATCGTGCGCCTGACCGGCGGACGTATATTCATACGAGTTCGCCGACACGATCATGATTTTCGTGGTCGGCAGCCGGGCGCTCGCGCGCAGGTCCTGCGCGACGGCCCAGCCGGACATGTCCGGCAGCGACAGATCGATCATCGCCAGGTCCGGCTGACATTGGGCCGCGAGTTCGATGCCGGTCTTGCCGTCGCGCGCGACGAACAGCGTGAAGCCGAGGGGGCTCATCAGGCTCTGCACCAGTTCGAGGTGCAACGGATCGTCGTCGGCCAAGAGGATTCTCTGCCGCGGCCCGATGTAACCGCAGATCCGCCGCGTCTGCGCCGGCTGAAGGACCTCCTGGCGCACATCCGAGAGCAGCAGCCGCACGACGAACGTGCTGCCGCTGGGAGAACTGCTCCGTATCTGCAATTCTCCGCCCATGATTTGGGTCAGCAGGTTGGTGATGGTCAGTCCCAAACCGGTACCGGGGATCTGGCGTATGCTTTGTTGGCTGCCGCGTTCGAACGGCTCGAATATCCGCTCCGCATCCGCACTCGGGATGCCCAGTCCGGTATCGGTGATCTCGAACTCCGCCACTTGCGCTCGATAGCGCACCGTCAGGCTGACCGAGCCGCGCTCGGTGTATTTGATGGCGTTCGAGAGAAGGTTGATGAGGATCTGCCCGAGACGCTTTTGGTCGGTGTGCACGTGGGAAGGCAGGTTGGGCGCGCGCACAAAATGGAAGTCCAGACCCTTGGCGAGCGCCTGCAGGCGAAACATATCGACCAGTTCGTCCAGAAATTCGCGCAGATGCACGAGGTTGCGGTTGAGCCGCAGCATCCCATTCTCGATCTTCGAGACGTCCACGAGGCCGTCGATCAAATTCGACAGATGCTCGGTACTGCGACGGATCACGCGCACGGCGTGCGCGGGCGAGTCGGCGCTGCCTCGCTCGAGCAGCTGAGCATATCCATAGATTGAATTGAGCGGTGTGCGTATCTCGTGGCTGATGCCGGCGATGTAGCGTGTCTTGGCGAGATTGGCGGCTTCCGCGGTCTCCTTTGCCTGTTGGAGCGCCGTGTCGGTGCGGTGGTGGGCGGCGATTTCGTCCATGAGCATGGCGGTCTGCCGTGCCGAATCGGCTTCGGCCGTGCGGCGGCTCTCGTGCGCCAGCACGATCAGCCATGCACCGACTCCGGAAAGCACCAACAGGCTCACGAAGACGATCCACAACGTCGTGGCGACGCTCTCGCGAGCCGCGGGCGCGATGCCCGCGAACTCACGGTAGATGAAGCACAACAACAGTCCGGTGGTGAGATTGGAGAGAATTACGATGCCGGCAAAATGGCCCGCCCGGGTGTTCATTGCCATCGCCGCCCGCGCCGGCAGCACACGCTTAAACACGGCCGCGAGCTGGTTCGCCACGCCCCCCTGCGGCTTACAGACGTCGTGGCAGCGCGATTCCAACGTGCAGCACAGCGAGCAGATCGGTCCGGAATAGGCGGGGCACAGCGCCATGTCGGCGCGCTCGAATATGTTCTCGCAGATAGTGCAGCGCATGTCCTTCACGTTCGGGGGCAACCCGTCGGCGGATCGTGCGAGGTAGTAGCGGCCGTGGGTGGCCCAGGCAATGAGCGGCGCGGCCGCGAATGCGGTGAACAGCGCGACGAATGGGGAGAGGATCTGCGGCATGGCGCCGAAGATCCCGAGATAGGACAGACTCGAGGTCACGATCGACAGCAGCAAGGCCCCGACGCCCACCGGATTGATGTCGTAGAGATGCGCTCGACGGAATTCGATGTAGGGTGGGCTCAAACCGAGCGGCTTGTTGATGATGAGGTCGGCGGTGAGCGCCCCGATCCAACCGGCCGCGAAATTGGCATAGATGCGCAAGATGCCTTCGATCGCATGGAATATGCCGATCTCCATCAATAACAGCGCGAGTACCACGTTGAACACCAGCCAGACCACGCGGCCCGGATGGCTATGCGTCAGACGGGAAAAAAAATTGGACCAGGCGATGGAGCCGGCGTAGGCGTTCGTGACGTTGATCTTGAGTTGGCAGATGATGACGAACACGCCGGTAAGCGCCAGCGCCACAGCCGGCGAGCCCACCGCCTCACGAAAGAGCACGAGGTACATTTGCGTCGGCTGGCTCGCCTCGCCGAGCGCGACGCCGTGCCGCAGGGCCATGACGGTGAGAAAGGAGCCCGCCAGCAGTTTGTACCCCCCGATCAGCACCCAGCCCGGACCCGTCGAGAGCAGCGCGGTCCACCAACTGAACGACCCGCTGCGGCCGCGGGCGGGAAGGAAACGCAAATAATCGACCTGTTCGCCGATCTGCGGCAAGAGCGAGAGCAGCGTCGAAGCGGCCATGCCCAACATGGGCAGATCGATCGTGGCGCCGCCGCCGCCCTGAATGCCGGCGTAGCCCGTCCAGTCTGAAATGCTGGCCGGATGCCGCCATACGACGTAGAGGATCGGCACGAATTGCAGCGCCAGCCAGATCGGCTGCGTGGCGAGCTGCATGCGGCTGATGAGGCTGATACCGTATATCGCTATCGGTATCACGACCAGCGAGCTCAGCACGTGGGCCGCCGCCAACGGTATCCCGAACAATAATTGCAAGGCCACCGACAGGATGGTCGCCTCGATGGAGAACAGCAGAAAAGTGAACGAGGCGTAGATCAGCGACGTGAGTGTCGAACCCAGGTAGCCAAATCCGGCGCCCCGCGTCAGCAGGTCGATGTCGACCCCATACTTGGCCGCGTAGTAGGCAATGGGCAGCCCGATCAGGAACATCAAGGCGATGAAGGCGAGGACCGCCCAAACCGTGTTGGAAAAGCCGTACGAAATCGTCAGCGCACCGCCGATCGCCTCGCAGGCCAGAAAGGCGATGGGGCCCATCGCGGTATTGCCGACCCGGAACGAGGATTTCCGCGCGCCGGCGGCCGTATAGCGCAACGCATAATCCTCCAGCGTTTGGCTGCCAACCCATTGGTTGTAGTGCCGGCGCTCGCGGATGATTCGTTGCGACCCGTTCATTCTTTGTGTATCTATGGCTCGCGGACAGCCGCGCCTGTCGAATCAAGCAATATATATGCCACGCGTCCGAGTTCGACGCTTCGCCACTCCTCGAGCCGCCTCGCCCTACGTCAAACGACTCATACACAGCGGCCGGGCGTTCCCTTAGCGTAGATCCCGAAGCAGGCGTCGTCCGACGCGATGGACAGGGATGTGGGCGGTCAGATGCAGGCACCAAACAGGGGATGCCGAAACGATTGCCGCACCAATTCGGTACGGCGGCCGGTGTTCCGGCCGGCACCGAGCCGCCTGCATACGGCAACACAACCAGAGAGGGAACGAATCATGGATCCGAAGCAACCAGCCAATCGCTATGTCCCACGGGCCGCGCAGGCCGGCGCCTTGAGCGCGGCGGTATTTGCGCTACATATCGGCGGGGCCATGGCGGACGTATCGCTACCGCCGATCTCGGTCGGTGCCGGCCTGCAAACCAACTTCTACGATTGCACCAAGAGCTGCATCTACAGCCCCGGCGCTGTGAATTCCGGCAGCAACAGCGTCCAGGGCTTCGCTCTCGATACCATTCGCTTGTACGTCAATGGCAGCGTGACCAACCAGATCAAATTCACGTTCAACACGGAATTCACCGGCAGCGCCACCAACACGGTGGAAGTGATGGACGCGATCGGCCGGTTCGAATTCTCCGATACGTTCAACATCTGGGCCGGGCGCTTTTTGCCGCCGAGCGATCGCGCCAACCTGTACGGACCTTACTACGCCAATGATTGGGCGCCCTACGCCGATGGGGTCGCGGATTTCTATCCCAATGTCGCCGTCGGCCGCGATAACGGCATCGCCTACTGGGGTCAGTTCGGCATGCTGAAAGTCCAAGTGGGCGCCTTCGATGGCGGCTCGCTCAACAGCGCACTCGCCGACAAGAGCAAGCTGCTGACCGCCGGCCGTCTGACCTTGGATCTGTGGGATGCGGAGCCCGGCTATTACTTCGGCGGCACCACGTACGGCGACAAGGATGTGCTCGCTCTGGGCCTCGCTGCGCAAAACGAGAGCAGCAAGACCACCTACAGCCTCGACGGCTTGATGGAGAAGAAGCTCGGCAACCTGGGCGTGGTGACCATCGAATCGGAATACAACAAGGATAACGGTCTCACGGCCGCGACCGCCAGCAACGGCTGGTACGGGCTCGCGAGCTATTTGTTCCCGCAGGCCGTCGGCATCGGAAAGTTTCAGCTGCTCGGGAAGTACAGCGACAAGACATACGATACGGTGCCGCGCGGCTCGCTCAAGACCAGCGAGTTCAACCTCAACTACATCATCAAGACGTTCAGCGCGCGCGTAGGCTTCTACTACCTGCATCAAAGCTCCGCCGTCGCGACCAGCTCGGCCGGGATCCCCGCAGTATTGCAGCGGACGGCGCCCCACGAGTTCGGATTGAAACTGCAACTTCAAATGTAAGCACCAGGAGATCAAAACAATGTACACGGATACCCTATTCAAATGGGCGGCGCCGGTCGCGATGGCTCTGCCGGTCGCCATGACGCTCGCTTCCCCGGCCACGGCCGCCGACACCATCAAGGTCGGTGTGCTGCATTCGCTGTCGGGCACCATGGCGATCAGCGAGACCACGCTCAAGGACACCGTCTTGATGATGATCGATGAGCAGAACAAGAAGGGTGGACTGCTCGGCAAGAAGCTCGAAGCGGTGGTCGTCGACCCGGCCTCGAACTGGCCGCTGTTCGCGGAAAAGGCGGCGGAGCTGCTCGAGAAGGACAAGGTCGCGGTGGTTTTCGGCTGTTGGACGTCAGTGTCCCGCAAGTCCGTGCTGCCGGTGTTCGAGAAGGATAATGGGTTGCTGTTCTACCCGGTGCAGTATGAGGGCGAAGAGTCGTCGAAGAACGTCATCTACACCGGCGCCGCCCCGAATCAGCAGGCCATCCCCGCGGTCGATTATCTGATGAAGGATGTCGGCGTCAAGCGCTGGGTGCTCGAAGGCACGGATTACGTCTATCCGCGCACCACCAACAAGATACTGCAGGCTTATCTGCAACTGAAGGGTGTGAAGCCCGAAGACATCATGGTCAACTACACGCCCTTCGGCTTCTCGGACTGGACCAGCGAAGTGGGCAAGATCAAGGCCTTCGGATCGGCCGGGAAGAAGACCGCCGTGGTCTCGACCATCAACGGCGACGCCAATGTGCCGTTCTACAAGGAACTGGGCAACCAGAAGATCTCCGCCGAGGATATTCCGGTCGCGGCGTTCTCGGTGGGCGAAGAAGAGTTGTCGGGCCTTGATGCCAAGCCGCTGGTCGGGCATCTGGCGGCGTGGAACTATTTCATGAGCATCAACAGTCCGCTGAACAAGGAATGGATCGCCAAGTGGCATGCGTTCACCAAGAATCCGAAACGTACCTTCAACGATCCGATGGAAGCCCACGTGATCGGGTTTCAACTCTGGGTCAAGGCCGTGCAGAAAGCCGGCACCACCGATACCGAGAAGGTGATCGCGGCGCTCCCGGGACTCGAAACGCCGAATTTGACGGGCAGCATCGCCAAGGTCCTGCCGAACCACCACATCACAAAGCCCGTGTATATCGGCGAAATACGGCCTGACGGACAATTCGACGTCGTGTGGAAAACCACCCAGGCAGTGCCGGGCGACGCGTGGTCGGACTTCCTGCCGGGCAGCAAGGATATCGAGGCCGACTGGGTGACCCTCAAATGCGGCAACTACAATACGAAAACCAAGGTGTGTTCCGCACAGAATTTCAAGTAACGTTTACGATGCGTGGGCGACCGTTGTCGGCTCGAGGTTCGGTCATGAGACAACGGTTTCGTCGCAGTCTGATCCAATTGACCCTGGGGTGTGTCGCCTTCGCGGGCGCACACTCCCTCTACGCCGAGACCGTGCCGGGGACCGCAGCGCCGGTCGATCAACGCCTGGCACCGATGCTGGCTGCATTGCCACAGGCAAGCTATGCCGATAAGCGAACCCTGATCGTTCAATTGACCGCGCTGCACGATCCGCGGGTGCGCGCGGTACTGCAAGCGTTGCTCGACGGCAACCTCTATGCACGCACGGCCGACAACCGGCTGTTCATCGCCACGGCCGACGGCGACACTCTGCGGCTGACGGATGTGCTCGCCGCGGCGGCCGGCACGGCGCCCGCCGCGGGATTCGACAAAATTGGAGTCAACAACCAGCTGCGCAAGGAACTGCGGGTGGCACTGGCGCAATTCACTCTGGGCGATCCGGAGGCCGCGGTGCGCTTGGCGGCGGTCAAGGAAATGCTGCGCGCGCTCGACGAGGGTGGAATCGCCGTACTGCGCGCGCGCCTCGCACAGGAGCCGGACGCATCGGTCAGAGACGAGATGCGCGTCGGCCTCGCCCTCGCGGACATGGGCAATGCCGATGCCGGCACACGGTTGGCGGCCGTGCACGGCGTCGCGGGAAGCCTCAACGCGGACGTCTACAATCGACTGCGCGCCATGGTGCAACCATCGAGCACCGGCGGCTACGAGGAAGCGGATGCCGGGGTCCGCGCCGCCGCCCAGGCGGAGCTGCGCACCATCGATAGCCGCCGCAGGTTCTATTCAGTCCTGCAAACGCTGCTGTACGGCCTGAGCCAGGGTTCGGTCCTCGTATTGGCGGCGATCGGCCTCGCCATCACCTTCGGCGTCATGGGCGTGATCAACATGGCCCATGGGGAACTCATGATGCTGGGCGCGTACACGACGTACGTCGTGCAGTTGCTGATGCCGCAGCACATCGGCGCGTCGATCATCGTCGCCGTGCCCACCGCGTTCATCATTT
The DNA here is from genome assembly GCA_030799355.1 of Pseudomonadota bacterium. Taxonomy (GTDB): domain Bacteria; phylum Pseudomonadota; class Gammaproteobacteria; order Steroidobacterales; family Steroidobacteraceae; genus Bog-1198. The sequence goes on along the minus strand of JALYHP010000012.1, from coordinate 18,874 downwards.
CCGGACTCGCGGGCATCGCCATCGAGCGCGGCATCGTGCGCCATCTGTATGGCCGGCCGCTGGAAACGCTGCTGGCCACCTTCGGCGTCAGCCTCATCCTGCAGCAGGCGGTACGGGATATTTTCTCCGCCAATAATCGTCCGGTCGAGACGCCGCAGTGGCTGGCCGGTTCTCTGCAAATCAACGAGGTGCTGTCGATCACGTACAATCGCCTCTACATCGTCGTGTTCACGGTCGCGGTGTTCCTGCTGCTGCTGGCGGTATTGAAGCGCACGCGCCTCGGGCTCGAAGTGCGCGCGGTATCTCAGAATCGCGCGATGGCCAAAGCGATGGGCGTGCGCACCGAATGGGTGGACGCCCTCACCTTCGGCATGGGCTCGGGTATTGCCGGCGTCGCGGGCGTCGCGCTCAGCCAGCTGACCAACGTCGGGCCGAATCTCGGTCAAAGTTACATCGTGGATTCGTTCATGGTGGTCGTATTCGGCGGGGTCGGAAACCTGTGGGGAACGGAGCTCGGCGGCAATGCGCTCGGCATCGTGAACAAGGTGCTGGAGCCCTACTCCGGCGCGGTACTCGCGAAGATCTTCGTGCTGGTATTCCTGATCCTGTTCATCCAGCGCCGGCCGCGCGGATTGTTTCCGCAAAAGGGCCGCGCAGCCGATGGCTAATGTCATGAAAGAGCCCAACCGCCTGATTGCAGCCCTGCGGACCGATCGCGGCGGCCAGATATTCCTTACGCTGCTGATCGCGGGAGCGGCCTTGGTCGCGTTGCTCAATTTGTTGCCGCCGCAAAATTCGGCGCTGCACTTGTCGAGCTATACGGTAACGCTGATCGGCAAGTACATGACCTATGCGATGCTCGCCATTGCCGTCGACCTGATCTGGGGCTACTGCGGCATCCTGAGTCTCGGCCACGGCGCCTTCTTCGGTCTCGGCGGCTACGCCATGGGTATGTACCTGATGCGCCAAATCGGACCGCGCGGCGTGTATGGCGACCCGATCTTGCCCGACTTCATGGTATTCCTGAACTGGAACGAGCTGCCCTGGTTCTGGCACGGATTCAACTCGTTTCCCTTTGCGGCATCGATGATGTTACTGGCACCGGGCGCGCTGGCATTAGGCTTCGGGTTCCTGGCGTTTCGCTCGCGCGTGTCGGGCGTCTACCTATCCATCATGACGCAAGCGCTGACCTACGCGCTCATGCTGGCCTTCTTTCGCAACGACATGGGTTTCGGCGGCAACAACGGCTTCACGGATTTCAAGGATATCCTCGGCTTCAACCTGCAGGCGCCCGGCCCGCGCATGGCGCTGTTCCTGGTAACGGTTCTCGCGCTCGGTGCCACCTACGTGATCTGCCGTTGGATCATCGCGTCGCGGGCCGGCCGTGTGCTTCAGGCGGTACGCGACGCGGAGCACCGCGCACGATTCATCGGCTACCGAGTCGAGTCCTACAAGCTATGGGCGTTCGTATTCTCGGCGGTGCTGGCCGGGCTCGCAGGAGCGCTCTATGTACCGCAAATCGGCATCATCAACCCCAGCGAGTTCTCGCCCGCCAACTCCATCGAAATCGTGATCTGGGTGGCCATCGGCGGACGCGGCACGCTGTATGGCGCCGTCGTCGGCGCGTTTCTGGTCAATTATGCCAAGTCCTATTTCACGACCGCGTTGCCCAGCATGTGGCTGTACGCGCTCGGGACGCTGTTCGTGGTGGTGACGCTGTTCCTGCCGCGCGGCGTGGTGGGTGCCATCGCAACGGCGGCCCTGCGGCGGCGGCGGGGGGTGAGCGCGTGATCCGCGCCGGGGCGCGCCGCCTGACAGGCCGCTTGAGCAGCGCACGGCCGCCGCAGACCCCCGTGCCGGACGCCTCGCACGGCATCATGTTATATCTCGAGGACATTACGGTGAGCTTCGATGGCTTCCGCGCGCTCAACGGTTTGACGCTGTACGTCGAGGTCGGTGAATTGCGGTGCATCATCGGTCCCAACGGGGCGGGCAAGACCACGATGATGGATGTCATCACGGGCAAGACGCGGCCCGATGCCGGTTCCGCATGGTTCGGTCAGACCATCGATCTGCTGGGGCTGACGGAGCCGGAAATCGCGCAGGCGGGAATCGGCCGCAAGTTTCAGAAGCCGACGGTATTCGAGCAGCACACGGTGTTCGAGAACCTCGAGTTGGCAATGGTCGGCGCAAAGACGGTCTGGCGGTACTTGTATGCGCGGATCACCGCGCAGCAACGCGAGCAGATCGATCAGGTGCTCGAGACGATTGGGCTCATGCAACGTCGAGCGGAAGCCGCGGGGGCGCTCTCCCATGGTCAGAAGCAATGGCTCGAGATCGGCATGTTGCTCGTTCAGAAGCCGCAATTGCTGCTGGTGGATGAGCCGGTAGCGGGCATGACTCCGCAGGAAGTGGAGCGCACCGCGGAGCTGCTGCTCTCGCTCGCCGGACGGCACACGGTGGTCGTGGTCGAACACGATATGGATTTCGTGCGCTCGATCGCGCGCAAAGTCACGGTCCTGCACGAGGGCAGTGTGCTCGCCGAAGGCGGCATCCATGAGGTGCAGGCCAATCCCAAGGTGAAAGAGGTCTACCTCCGCGTATAGATGCTCGACATCCAGGGACTCAATCAATTCTACCGCGGCAGCCACACGCTGTGGGACGTCGACATGAGCGTACCCACGGGCTCGTGCACCTGTCTGATGGGCCGCAACGGCATGGGTAAGACGACCTTGCTGAAGTGCATCATGGGACTGCTCCCCGCGAGTTCCGGCAAGATCCTGTACGAGGGCCGCGATTTGCGGACGCTTCCGGCCGAAGACCGGGCGCATCTGCGCATCGGTTACGTGCCGCAAGGCAGAGAGATTTTCTCGCAGCTCACGGTGGAGGAGAATCTACGCATCGGATTGGCCGTCCGCCGGCCGAAGCTGCGCGCAGTGCCGGAACACATCTTCGAGATGTTTCCGGTGCTCAAGCAAATGTTGCGGCGACGCGGCGGCGACCTCTCCGGCGGTCAGCAGCAGCAGCTGGCCATCGGTCGCGCGCTGGTTCTCGATCCGCGGCTGCTGGTCCTCGATGAACCCACGGAAGGCATTCAACCGAATATCGTGCACGAGATCGGCGATGTCATCATGCGCCTCAATCGAGAGATCAACCTGACCGTGTTGCTGGTCGAGCAAAAGCTGCCGTTCGCCCGCCGGGTCGCGAGCGATCTGCGTGTCTTGGACAAGGGGCGCCTCGTCGTCTCCGGAAAAATAGCCGCCTTGACCGATGAGTTGGTGCGCGCCCACTTGACGGTCTGACCGGCGCAGGACGCCGCAAACGCGCCGCTGCCTACCGAACCTTCGTGACCAATCCTTCGTTACCCGAGCAGATTTCCCTTCGGCACCCCTTGCCTGAAGGGAAATCTTTCATCTCACCGCATTAGGCAAGTTCAGCGGCCTCCGCGCCCTCCACCGCAGCCGGACTGCGCGTCGCGACCGCAGAATACTTGGCGCAGCAGAGCAACACCCCCGCGAAGGCGAGGTAGCTCAAGGCGACCACCGACGAGACGCCGACGCCGATGTGTTCTCCGTGCATCAGCCCGAAGAAGGAGAGGACGGCACCTGCGAGCGCGAACCCGGCCGCCTTCAACAAGCGGCGGTCGATGATACACACGGCGATCGCGCCCAGAATCAATCCGCCCAACGTCGAACCACTGCCGAGGACCTGAAGGCCGCGGTAAAAAATACCGTTGCTGAGCATGTTTCCCACTAGTTCATCGGACACCGCGAATATGCCCGCGGCGGCCAAAGCGCTGTTGATGATCGTCAGGCCCCAGTTGGCGAGCGAGGGTACGACGGCGAGAATGATCGCCGGTGCGTGCTGCTTCGGCGTTTCCTGAAACGCTTGGGAGCCTATCAACATGCCGATGTAGAGCAGGATCGGGAGGATCGCCACCGTCGGAATGACGGCGGAAATCACCGAGATCGCGCCAAACCAGCACAGCACGAGGACGGTCACGCCCGTACCCGCCGAGTAGCCGATGCGGCCGCCCATCGACTTCCAGCCCGGATGTCCGATGTAAACCGCATTGATGAACGGGTTTCCCATCATGCAGCCGATGAGGCTCACGACCCCGTCGGCCGTCAGCACGCGGGTGGTGGGGTATTCATCGCCGGCGGCCGACGCGCTTTCCACGTTGTCCATCGCTTCGACGAGGTCGTAGATGCCGAACGGAATCGCGGTCACCAGCACGACACCGAGGAATTGGAACCCGTCGAACACATGTAAGAAGGCCGGAATCGGCAGATGGAATCCGAAGTTCGCCAACGACGCGCCGAGCGCCGCCGTCTTCATCCCGCCGAAGTTCAATCCCAATGCCGTGGAAATCCAGGCGATGAGGGTGCCCGCCGCAATGGCGACCAGACCGGCGGGAATTCGCCCGTATTTGACGCCGCCGAACCAGCTCAACAGGATGATTCCGAAGCAGACCAGACCGATGAGCGGCGTCATGAACATTTGCAGCGCCGGCGCCATCGCGATGAAGGTAATGGAAACGCCCGCCAGCGTGCCCAACAGGGCGGCGCGCGGCGTAATCCTGCGGACCACCGGCGCAAGGAATCCGCCGGCCATCAGCACGAAGCTTTGTACGAACACCCACGTGAGCCCCGCTTCCCAGCCCTTCACCGGGTCGTGGGTCGACAGCGCGATGGGCAGCATGACGACGAAGGTCACGATGAACATGTGCGGGACGCTGATGCCGGAGGGCAGCGCACACACATCCGTGCGGCCCGTCTTCTTGGCGAGACGATACGCAAGGAACGCGTAGTAGGTCGTGCTCAAGAACATCATCAATCCGGTGGCCGGCAAGATGCGGCCGAAGACCAGTTCGTCGGGCATCTTGAGCACATAGCGCAGCAGCGCCGTGAGCGTGAGCAGGTTGACCAGGATGTTGGTGCCGAAACCGAAATAGGCGTTCCAGTCACCGCGCACCCATAATTTTGGACTGACTTTCATGGCTTTCCTCCGTGGAATTGTCGATGGTTGAGATTCGTTGCTCGGGAGATCATTGTCATTTCAAAAAACTATTCCAAAAACGCCAAAATATGCTTCGAATGCGAAACCCAGCCAAAGATCCCGCCTTGCGCCTTGATCATGTTCAAGCCCGCCTCCTGAAACTCGGGGAAGTAGGAGCCCACACAATCCTCGAGAACCAGACAGTCGTAGCCGCGGTCGTTGGCTTCCCGGACGGTGGTGTTCACGCACACTTCGGTGGTCACGCCGGTGACGATCAGTTGTTTGATGCCGCGGTTTTGAATGATGGCGTGCAGGTCGGTCGCGTAGAAAGCGCCCTTGCCCGGCTTGTCGATCACCGTCTCCGTCGGCAGCGGATACAGTTCCGGAATGATGTCGTGCCCGGTCTCGCCGCGCACGAGAATGCGACCCATCGGTCCCGGGTCGCCGATCGACGTCGGCCCGCGGCCGCGAATTTTTTTGGCCGGCGGCAGGCAGCCCAGGTCGGGCCGGTGTCCCTCGCGCGTATGCAGCACGTGCAAGCCATTGGCGCGCCACGCGGCGAGCAATCTCTGGTTCGGTTCGATCGTGCACCGCAGCCGGGAGATATCGTTGCCGAGCATTTCGCCGAAACCGCCGGGCTCGAGGAAGTCGCGCTGCATGTCGATGATGAGCAGCGCACAACGGGCCGGTGAGAACTCGAACGGATAGGGCTCGGCTGCAATCGGCCAAGTTTCATCGGATTTCATGCAGCGAAACCTCCGGCAGAAAGCGCGGCGATGAAAGCCTGGGAGGGGGCCACCGCGCCGAACACACCGCCCTGCATCGTGATCATCCGCAGCGCGGCGAGGTAATTCCCGTGATCGGTCGCGCCGGTGCAGTCGGACAGCACGAGGCATTCATAACCGCGATCATTGGCTTCGCGCATCGTGGTGTGCACGCATACGTCGGTGGTGATCCCCGACAATACGATGTTCTGAATTCCCTTGCGGCGCAGCACCAAGTCCAGGTCCGTCGCGTAAAAAGAGCCTTTGCCGGGCTTGTCGATGATGGTCTCGTCGGAGAGGGGCTGCAGCTCCGGAATGATGTTCCAGCCCTCCTCGCCGCGAACCAATATTTTTCCGCAGGGACCGGCGTCGCCTATCCCCGCTCCGATGCGCCGGCTGCGCCAGCGCTTGTTCTCGGGAAGGTCGGCAAGGTCGGCACGATGGCCCTCGCGCGTGTGCATGACGTGAAATCCGTGGGTTCGAGCGGCGCGCAATACATTTTTAATCGGCTCGATGGGCGCGCGCGTGAGCGCGAGGTCGTAGCCCATCTTGTGTACATAGCCGCCCGGACCGCAGAAATCCATTTGCATGTCGATGACCAGGAACACTGTATTGCGCGGCTCGAGCACGCCATTGAACGGCCATGGATAAGGGTCGGCTTCGACATACGTCTTTGCGGTGTCGCCGTTCAACGCCGACGCTTCCCGCGTACATTGACGGGGACGTTCGACGCCTGCGGATTCGGCGGCTGGCTGTGCACGTGGCTCCAGAACGGTCGGAAAAAATGGCGTTGCGCCTGCGGCAGGAAGCAAGTTCATTCTGCCGTTAGTTAGCGCCAAATCACAGTTATTTTTCGACGAAATGCCGGAAGAAATACGGCATTTTCCATGTCCGATGTCGGCTCGCGTGTCGCGCACGGCGCGTGGCACATAATCGAGCATTCGCTCGACATTGCCGCAATTTTTCGGTGCAGTCAGCCCATGATCGCCCTGCGATAGTGCACGCCGGCGCGGTATGCTGCCAGTCTGGTGCGCCTTCGGGGCACCCGTCGCGGCGCGCGTTTGACCGCGTTGCACGTGGCCACGTTCTCATCGACCTGCGCATTCGGTCAGGGAAGCACGATCGGCGGGCCGCGAGTTTACGCGGCGCTACTGAAGAGGTTGAACTTGCCGTAGGGCGGCAGGGCTCGCGGGCGGTTGGCCCATTCACGGCCTCGGGGATCAACCCAATCGAGGCGACTATGCGCCGGCTCGCCGCCCGAGGACGAATTGGTACGGTAACATGCGCAACAGTCTCGCGGCCGCGTTCTCGGCCAAGGAATACCAATGAACACGACAGGTATCGCGCGAGGGGCAGCATCGACGCTTCTCCTCCTCATCGGGCTGGTTACCATCGCCAACGCTGCGCCCCCTAGCGCCCCCGCCCCGTCAGATACCGAGCGCCTGGGGCCGGTTTCGTTCTTGGTGTCTTGCGCGCCCTCGGTGCAGGCGGGATTCAATCGGGGTGTGGCGCTGCTGCACGACTTCTGGTACGAGGAAGCCAAGCCACAATTCGAAACCATCCTCAAGAGTGACCCCGACTGCGCCATGGCTCACTGGGGAGTCGCGATGAGCGTCTTCCACGAAATTTGGGATCGCCCCGACGAGGCCACCATGATGACGGCCTGGCGCGAGATGGAGGCGGCGCAAGCGCACCCGGCGAAGACGCCCCGGGAAAACGCTTACATCAGCGCTCTTGCCAACTTCTTCCGCCCCGGCAGCGACCCATTCCAAACGCGAATCGACGCCTACGCCATCGCGATGGGCAAGCTATATGCGGACTTCCCTCAGGACGTGGATGCGGGGGCCTTCTACGCATTGGCGCTGTTGGCCGCCGAGGCACCGGACGATACCACCCTGGCAGCGAATCACCAGGCGATGACCGTGCTCCTACCGCTATGGCGTAAGTACCCGGACCATCCTGGACTGGTGCATTACATCATTCACGCGTGCGACACGCCCTCCCTGGCGGCCGACGGCCTCGCAGCCGCGCGTCGCTACGGCAAGATCGCACCGTCCGGGCCTCACGCGGTCCACATGCCGGGGCACATCTTTGCAAGGCTGGGACTGTGGCAAGAGGACATCGACGCCAATCTGGCGTCCGTCGCCGCCTCGCAGGCCGCCGAAGCGCGGGGCGAAAACGGATGGATGGACCAGTTTCACTCGGATGACTTCCTGGTTTATGCCTATCTCCAAAGCGGACGGGAAGCGCGCGCCAAGGCGATCGCCACCGCATCGGATCAGGCGATTGCTCACTACGAGAAAATGCCCGACATGAAGCCGGAAAATTACATGGTGGGCATGTTTCCCTATTATCGAGCGAAGTTGCCCACCTTCATCGCGCTGGAGACCCGCGACTGGCGCGCCGCACAAAGGCTGCAGGTGATCAAAGGCGCCCCTCCCGATACACAGCTGCAGATCTACTGGGCCCGCGTCATCGCTGATGGCCACCTTCACGACGCGCGGCAGGCACGTGCCGATCTTGCCGCTTACGACGCCTTGATCGAGCAAATAAAGAAGGGAGATCACGCCTATTACGTGAAATCGACCGGCGCGCAGATCCGGCGCGAAGAAATGCTGGCCTGGGCCGCCCTCGCCGCCCAAGACATCGACGCGGGCATCAAGCAGATGCGCGCCAGCGCCGACCTGCAAGACAAGGTCGGACAGGGGGAAGTAGATATACCCGCGCGCGAGATGTTGGCCGATATGCTGCTCGAGGCGGGTCGGCCGCGAGACGCACTGGTCGAATACAAGCAGACCATGAAGCTCAGCCCAAACCGCTTCAACGGGCTGTTCAACGCCGGCAAAGCCGCGGAGGCGGCGGGCAGCCGGGCGGTGGCGCGCTCTTATTACACATCGCTGCTGGCGCTGACAGACGGCGCGCAGTCCACCCGAGCGGAGATTGGGCACGCGAAAGCTTTCCTCGCCACTGCCGGTCTCGCCCGGTAGCGTGGTGCCAGAGCCCTGTCGAAGGCGCACGCCGCGCAGCAAGCCGTCATGCACAACCCGATCCCCGATTTGCCGCGCGTGTGCTCAATGAAAAAAAATCAGTCCCGGTGCATCGCCGGTTTCAGGCGCGCATAAATGCACTGACCCCGAACTTCCCCGTCCTTGACGGCGCTGCATCTGAGAATACCCTCGAGCGCGTATCCTGCTTTTTCGAGCACCGGCTGCGACGACAGATTTACGGCGAATGGCTGCGCGAATATCCGCAGAAAAGCATGGACATCGAATGCCCATCGATGACGAGCTCAACGGCCTCGGTTGCGACGCCGCGCCCCCAATGAGCCGCGCCCGACCAATAGCCGAGCTCGGCGGTCCGGCGCTTGACCGCGGTCAGCGGTTCGAGTCCGATGCCGCCCACCGAATGGCCACCGACCTCGATCTGCGGCGACAGCGACAGCGGAGGATCGCGCGGTGCAACGCGCGCGATGTAGGCCTCGGCATCCGCGAGATGATAGGGGTGGGGAAATAGGTCGCCCAGCACGACTGCCGCGGATTGGTGCTCCGGGAACACGCCACGCCGCCGCAGAGCTGATGCGGGGTAGCACGCCGAGGCTGCCGCAAATTTGGCGCCCTGTGATAGCATGCGAAGACATTCTAATAAATCGATTGTAGGCCCTACGATGCATCCTGTGCGCTGCAACGGGGCGCTGACGCCCGCGGGGCCCTTCATCTGGAGATCAATCATGCAAACGCCGGCGAAACGACTGCTGTTCGGCATCATGGCCCAACCATGGGTCAGCAATTGGCGGACCTTGCTCGGCAGCTACACCATCGAGGACGCCGCGAAAGCCGGCGTCGACCTGGTGGAATTTCCGCTGCTCGATCCGCGCAAGATGGACGGCGCGCTGCATAGGCGACAGCTGTCGGACCATGGGCTTGCGGCCACCTGCACGGTGGCCCTGCCGCCCATGCTGCATCTGCCGGACCAACCCGTACCGACGCGCGACTTTCTAATGTTCGCGCTCGACAAGGCGGCTGAACTCGGCAGTACTTATCTGGGCGGCACCCCTTACGGCGCGCTCGGCATGCCCAAGATGGGCGCTCCCACCTTTGCGGAACGAGCGGTGTGCGCGCGCGTACTGAGCGAGGTCGCCGTCGCGGCGCAAGCGCGCGGAATCGTGCTCGGCATCGAACCCGTCAATCGCTATGAGTCGAACCTCTATAACACGATTGCCGAGGTGCTGGCGCTGATCGAGGAGATCGGCGCGACCAACGTCCGTGTTCAGGCGGACACCTTCCACATGTCGATCGAGGAGAAAGGCTTCGCCGCCCCGCTCCGCGCCGCCGGCGCTCGCCTGGGATATGTGCATTTGTCGGAAAGCGATCGACTGGTTCCCGGCACCGGAAACGTGAACTGGCAGCAGCTCTTTGCGGGTCTGGCCGAGGCGGGCTATGCAGGGCCCGTGGTGCTGAAGTCGCTGGCGGCGGTCGAAACCTTCGATCCCAACTTTGCGCGCGGTGCCACCATGAGGCTCGAGGATCTGTACAAACAGGCATTGCCCTTCTTGGCGCAGTGCGCCCACGCGGCCGGTTACGAGCAACGCGTGTTCACTCCCGCGGCGCGAGGACCGGCCAAGGAGAACGAGCTGCCGTTGAAGGCGCACGCCGCACGCCTCGCTCGCGGCCCGGCACGCTACACGGCGGCGCAAACGGCGGCTAACAAAGCCGTGGGTGGCGGAATCCAGAAAATGATGTTGGTCGACAAGAAGGTCGACGAGGCTTTGCAGACGTTCAGCGATGCCTACCTGCAGCACAATCCGTTCATGGAAGCCGGCAAAGGGGCGCTGCGAGACTTCAAGAGTTGGGCCGTGCCGATGGCGAACACCACGCTGCTTCGGGTGGTGGCCGACGGGGACCTGGTTCTGACGCATCTCACGGTGGCGGGGTTCGGGCCCAACCCACGGATGGTTTTCTTCGACGTGTACCGAATCGACGACGGCAAGATCGTCGAGCATTGGGATACCAACCAGTTCACCCGCCCGCCCAATCCGAGCGGGCACACCATGATCGATGGGCCGACCGAAGTCACCGATCACGACAAGACCGACGCGAACCGCGCGCTGGTCAATGCCTACATGGATCAAGTCGCCGTGCCCGGACGGTACGAGAAACTCGCGGAATTCTGGCGCGACGATCTGATCCAGCACAATCCGTTGATGGCCGACGGCATCCGCGGCTTTTTGGACTATCGGGCGGCCGCGCCGGAAGTCAATGTTCCCACGCGTTACACAAAGCGGCATTTTACGATCGCCGAAGGGAATTTCGTGCTCACCACCGCCGAGGTCGATGTCGGCGGCACCGCTTATGCGCTCTATGAATTATGGCGCGTGCAAGAGGGCAAGATCGCGGAGCATTGGGATGTCATGCAACGGATTCCGGCGGTCAGCGCAAACGGCCAACCTGTCTTTTAAAATACGTGACCCATCAATACACCGGGGGAGTTCCGCCATTCCCCACGCTCGCGTGGGGTCATCTTTCTACACCGGCAGCCCGGCAGTCGGCAAGGCGGTCATGCCTGTGGCTGCCGAGAATCTAGTACCGGACACTGGACCTTGGCGGCAAGAGTCCGGCCATCAGCGGGCCCGATACTCGATGCGTTCAATCCGCCCGCGGACGCTCGAACAAATCGTCGCGGCGGGATTTGCAAGCATGGGCTGAGCCTCCTCGCGGCTGCAGTCAACCCGCTGTGCCCGGGCGCCGCGTGCCCTTGGCAAGTACCAGCGTATCGAACAGCTCGTAATTCGGGTTCGGCCGCCGATCGGCGTCGCTCGCATGGTAGTAGCGGATCGTGATCGTGGTTCGGCCGCCGACACTGCCCGGGTCCAGATCGAAGACCCCGATTCCATAGCCGGAACTCGCGTCGCGGCGTGCCGACCAGATCGCTTCCTCGACGGCATCGGCGCCGGGCCGCGTGAAGGTGCCCGCGATGGCGCCCGGCCGCGGCCGATTTGGTTTCGTGATGACTTTCGCCTGCGCACGTCCGGTCGCCGGGTCCACGCCATAGGCGTCGAGCGGCGCGCTCGTGCCGCCGCCGCCCAGGATCAAATGGATGGTGCCCTGGCTCATGTCGTATATCCCATCGTGGGGTTCTACGGTAATGACGGGCTTCGGTTGCAGCGTATCGACGGGGCGGCCGGTGGCGACATCGCGACCCACATCGTGATTGCAGCCGTGCACCGGCCAGCTGCGCTCATAGTCGTGATCGTGGCCGCAGAGCACGAGGTCCACGCCGTATTTGTCGAACAGCGGCAGCCAGGCCTCACGGATACCCTTGTCACAGCCGTTGCCGTTCTTCGATGAGCTGAGCGCATCTTGATGCATTTGTACGATGATCCAGTCCACATGCCGATCGGCCGCCGCCTCGATGAGAACCTGCTCCAGCCAGCGCGTCTGCGCACCTCCGCTGTAGCCATGGATGTAGAACGAGGTACCCGGTTCGATGGCGCGGTTGCCGGTGCTCGCCGCCGGTTCGAGCGGCGAGGGCCCGGGCACGAAGGCACCGCTGTCTTGATGGATCACATCGTCCGCCGAGAGCGAAATGAACAGCGCCGATCCGACTCGAAACCGGTACCAGCAGCCGGCAAATGGCGTGCCGTTGTCCGGCAACGTGTACCGCGTGAGATACGAGGCCAGTCCCTGGGCACCGTTGCAGAACTCGATTTCGTGATTGCCGGGGCACGGCATCCACGGGCGATGCGCGGCTGAATCCTGCGCATTGTTGGCAAAGTCCCGCCACACCTGGGGTTGCGATCCGGGGTTCAAGTTCGCATAGCAGAGATCGCCGTTCAGCAAATGGAACAAGGGCGCGAATCGCTCCACCGCGTGCACCGCGAAGCGGCTCTGCGGCGAGGACAGCACCCACGAGGCTACCGGGGTCGCGAGATCGCCGAAACTCGTCCAGCGAAACGCCGCCGCTCCGCGCGGTGCGGTTCGAAAGCTCGCGCGAAACGGCTCGTCTCGATGCCCATCGTTGTCGGCGGTGACCCGATACTCGAACAGCGAATCCGCTTCCAGGTGCTCGAGGGCCGCATGGCAGGTGAATACGGTGGTCCCATCGAGACCATCCGTGTAGCTGCGTTGCACGGCATGGACGGTACGCAGCGGGTGCGCGGCGAGCCCAAATTCGACGCGCGGGTTTCGAGCCTGCGAGGGCGTCGCCCATGAAACGCACACGCTGCGCGACGGATCCGCGCCCCAGGTCAGATGAACTTGCTCGGGGGTGCCATCGGCGGGCGCCGGCGCTGCCTCGGCCACCGCGGCGAGCGGCGACACGCTGCCGGCGAGGCCGGTGAGACTCATCCCGGCAAGGAACTCGCGCCGTGAAATCGCCCGCGCATCCAGTTCGGGATCATCCTGGTCGCATCGTCTCGGGTCGGTCATACTCATTACGGTTCGTTGCCCTTCTCGTAGGCATCATAACGAGTTGCGGAGAATCCGACCCGGCCGTGATGTTTATGCGCGAGACCCTCGGGCGGACGAGCTGACGCTCTCCGAGCGGACGTCACGACGCTGCGCGGTGTGTGTTTGTGTCGGTGTGCAATAGGTGTCGAAGCAGGAGCGGGCCGAGCCAGCGGCACTGTCGGTGCAACGGAGGAGAACTTGAGCATCACGGTAAAATTCGTACGAGTCTTCGGCGCCATGCTGTATGGCTGCGCGATCGCCGCCGGCACCACCGGCGCCGCAGCGGCGCCCGAGACGGCACAGCGGCTCATCCGGCATTTCGAGATGCAACGCGTCCCGCAGGAGGGGATCTGGTTCAGTCCGACCTACGTCAGCGAGGATCGAATCGACGGGGCGGCTTTGCCGCCGCGTTACGCGGGCCAGGCGCGCACCGCCGGCAATGCCATCGTCGTGGTCGCGACGCGCGCCGATTTTTCCGCCATGCATCGACTGCGCACCGACGAGACCTGGCATTTTTACAGCGGCTCGCCGCTCGAGCTCTTGCTCCTGTACCCGGATGGTCATGGACGAGTAGTGACGCTGGGGGCGGCCGTGCTTGCGGGAGAACTACGGCAGTTCACGGTGCCGCAGGGTGTCTGGCAGGGGGCCCTACCCCGCCGCTCCACGCCGGCGGCGTATTCGTTCGCGGCCACCCAGCTGTCGCCGGGCTTCGATTATGCGGATTTCGAGATCGGTTACCGCGACGACCTGGTGCGCCGCTATCCCGCATTCACGCGCGAGATCGAACAGCGCACGCGCACCGAGTTCCTGGTACGGCCGGCGGCCGCGCGCCCGTAGAGTTAGCCCGACCCAAACAAACGAGGCATTGTTGCCGCTGCGGCTGCGCCAGGCCATCGCCAAGCTGGGTGCCGACATCGCCGTAGCGCGACGTAAGCGCTCTTTGACCGTCAACATGTGGCCGAACACTAGGCGTCTAAAAATACTTGCCTGAGAATCGAAAAAAGGCGACCCGAGCGTTAAGCGCGCTGGCTCCGATACGCCGCACCGACAGCACTATGCTATCTTCACCCGCGAAAGCGGTTGGTGGAACAGTAATAGGTGAAGCACGGACGCTACGCACGATGCTTCGGCGCCAGGGAGATCGATATTGAATAAAGGTGTAGTGGCTTTCACGGGTCTCGTTTGGCTTGGCATCGCGTCCGCAGTTCCAGCACAGGCATCTGCGCCCCGAGCGCGCGATCTGGGCGTACCGCCTTCTTCGCAGGCAACGGCAATGGCGACATGACCGGCACGCACTGGGTGGAGGAAAGCGGCGTTCTCGAGACGCCCATCCTCATTACCGGAAATGACGCTGCAGCCGCGTTGCGTCACTCGACTCATGTCCCCGGCCCAAGAATTGTACGGCACGGTCGCAACGCTCTGTGATCCGAAGCGTTTGGCTATTGCCGACGGCCCGAATCAAGAGCACCGTGGCTCGATCATCATCGTGATCGCCACCGACGCGCCATTGACAGCCGAACAGCTGAAGCGTCTGGCGCGTCGCGCCACGGTGGGGCTGGGACGCCTCGGTGCGATCGAGAGCGATGGATCCGGGGACATCTTCATCGCCTTCTCCACCGCCAATGCCGGTGCCGACGACGGCAACTGGGCCGCGGCCACCGACAAGCCGGCGCAGGTCGAGCGTCTACGCAGTGCTGCCCTCAACCCTTTGTTCGAAGCCACGGTCCAAGGAGTCGAGGAATCCGTAGTCAACGCGCTGGTGGCCGCCCGTACCATGACGGGCGCCGACTATTGGACCGTCGCGGCCCTCCCTCACGATCAGTTGCAGGACGTACTGCGCCGTCACGGCATGCTCGGAAGCGGGGGCGCAACCTGGAGAGACCCGTAAATGACACCCAGTATCGCTGCCCCGCTAGCGCCCGGCAGAGAACATCGCTTCCCCCGGTCCCATGCACGCGGGTCGCGGCCCCATGGCCCCTCTCGAATACCTATAACATGTTGCCAGCGATCGTTGTGCTGAGCGCGAATCCCCCCTGGGTGACCGAATGACGCTGATACGCAAATTAGCCCTTACGGTGGGATTGAGCATCGGCATCGGTATCCTGGCGCTGCTCGGATATCTCATCTACCCAGGGACGCCTGCGGCCGCGCGTACCGTGAAGTTCGAGCGCTACATTCCGCTGCAACGTCATGGCGTCATCAATATTCTCGACTACATGACCGTACAAGGCGATACGCTGTTTGCGGCAGGAGCGTCATCCGGCAGCGTCTACCGGATGACGCTGACCTCGCACGATGCAGCGATGGCACCGGCTGTCGCCGAGTTTCTCGGTAAACCGCACGCTCACGGTGTGGCCTTGGTACCGTCGGCGAATTTGGCATGGGTGACACGAAGCGGAGAAAACGCGGTCGAAATGTTCGACCCGCGCACGCTCGATCGACTGGGTAGCCTACCGGTTGCGGACGATCCGGATGCAATTCTCTTCGTCGGCGCGGATAACCTCGTGTACGTCGCCAATGGGGACGCGAAACTCGCGACGCTGATAGATCCAACCGCGAAATCAATCGCCGGAACCATTCCCCTGGGCGGTGAACCCGAATTTGCCGTATACGATGGGCAAGACGATGTCGTCTATCAGAATCTCAAGGATACGCATTCGATCGCCGCAGTCAGCCTCCGCAATCGGTTGGTGATCCATCGATGGTCCTTGGACTCTTGCGAGACGCCCACCGGACTTGCACTCGACGCAGAACGTCGCCGCTTGTTCATTGCCTGCGGTCGCAATGCGAAATTGGTAGTATTCGATTTGGGCAATCAGCGAATCGTCGCATCCGTCGCAATAGGCGGAGGCCCGGACTCCGTTGCCTACGATCCGTCACTGCAGCGGATTTACGCGGCGGGCAGCTCCGGTCAGCTGTCGGTGATCCACCAGGATGATGCCGATACCTATAGGCTACTGGAGAACGTACCGACTCATCCCGGTGCTCATACCCTGGCGCTGGATTTGGTTTCGCACATGGTCTACGTCGGCTACGCAGGTTTCTTCGTGGCACCGCGCATAGCGGTCTTTGCGCCCATATCAGATAAATGACCAAGGCCGCCATGGCGGCACCGCGAATGAAGGTGATCAGTTGGCATGGTAGGCTTCCAGGGTTCGCACCAGCCACCCGCTGATTCGAGAAGAAGGGACCAACCATGGACATGGACGCACACAACCTTCGGACTCTGGAAAAGAGCGCCTATCGCAAGGCTTCGTTTCGCATTCTGCCCTTGATCGGACTTGGCTACGGCGCCGCCTACATCGATCGCGTGAACATCAGTTTCGCC
Organism: Pseudomonadota bacterium; assembly: GCA_030799355.1. Taxonomy (GTDB): domain Bacteria; phylum Pseudomonadota; class Gammaproteobacteria; order Steroidobacterales; family Steroidobacteraceae; genus Bog-1198. Next base: position 2,339 of record JALYHP010000012.1, on the reverse strand, counting down.
GCGCTGCAGATGAACAGGGACTTGAGCTTCAGCGCCACGGTATATGGATTTGGCGCGGGCCTGTTCTTTCTCAGTTACGCCGCCTGCGAAGTACCTTCGAATCTCTTGCTGTATCGATTCGGCGCGCGTCGCTGGCTGGCCCGCATCATGGTGACCTGGGGGCTGGTGGCCATGGCCATGATGTTCGTGCGCACGCCGGCGCAGTTCTATGTGGGCCGTTTTGCCTTGGGCCTCGCCGAAGCCGGTTTCTTCCCGGGCGTAATCTTCTACGTCTCACAGTGGTTTCCACCCGAGTTGCGCGCCCGCAGCATATCCCGCTTCTATGTCGCGTGGCCCCTGAGTGTGGTCGTCATGGGCATTCTTGCGGGTGGCCTCATGGGTCTCGACGGGCACCTCGGCTTGAAGGGGTGGCAGTGGCTGTTTGCGGTCGAGGGGTTCCCCGCGGTCGTTCTTGGAATCGTCTTCTTCTTTTTGCTTCCCGATGGACCCGCGACGGCTCGGTGGTTGACCGATGCTGAGCGGAACGCCGTCCTGGCCAGGATCCAAGGACCCGCGTCCCGCGAGGCAAGTCACGCCGAACCCATCGGCCCGGCGCTGCGCGACCCGCGCGTCTGGATACTCGGCATTTTCAATTTCTGCATGCTGGGGAGCAGCTACGCCTATTCATTTTCGGCGCCCGCCATCGTGCAAAGCTTGTCGGGGCTGAGCGTTACCGGCACCGGATTCGTCATCGCCGGCATGTACTTGCTCGCGGCGGCCGCCATGTTCATCAATGGCATCCTGTCGGATCGCGGACGCGACACCTACCGGTTCGTCATTCCCGGCTGCCTGATGATGAGCGGGGGCTTCCTTGCCGCTGCGCTGTCATCCAACCCCGCCCTCGCGCTGGCGGGCCTGCTCGTTCTCGTCATCGGCCACATGTCCATGCAAGGACCCTTCTGGTCGATCGCAACCCGTTTTCTAAAAGGCCGCGCCGCGGCAGCCGGCATCGCGCTCATGAACATGATCGGCATTCTCGGCGGATTCGTCGGCCCGTATTGGATGGGTATCGCCCAGGATCTCACCGGCAGCAACCGGCGCGGGCTATTGACCATGGCGGTGCCCATGTTCGTCGGAGCCTGCATCATGCTCTACCTTCGCCGACAATCGCGGCGAGCGGACGCGCGCGTTCCCGCACCGATCAGTGCCCCCGTGTAGTCCGAGCGCGAGCCGTTCCGTTGCCGGCACCGTGCCGGGCCTTCCCCAGAGGGGGCGTCCGGCAAAGCCCGCCGCCGCGCGTAACGCATCGGCATGAGCAGCTTGCCGTCGAGCATCACCAGCCGAGTCTGCCGCAGCGCGCCGATGCGGGTGGTCGGATCGCCATCGATGAGCACGAGGTCGGCCTTCTTGCCGGGTTTGATCGATCCGGTATATGCGTCTTGACCGACGAGACGCGCGGGCACGAGGGGTCGCCGCCGCCAAGGCTTCGGCCGTACTGAATCCTGCTTGCTGGTAAATCTCCAGCTCGCGCACGATCTCGATGCCCGAGCCGTCGGTGCCGGCGACGATCGGGATGCCGGCCCGATGCATCCTCGAGAGCAACGCGACCATCTTGGCCCAGCTGGCGCGATAGTCGGCGCGGGTCAGGCAGCCGAACGTGCACAGCGTATATCACGTCGCACTCGGAGGCGTGACTCCGCCGGCGACTTTCTGCATATTAGCGTCACCGCCGGAGTCACCGTAAATACCAAGGAGTTCAATGATGAAACGCCTACTGTCGCGCCGGGAATTGGTGGGAGTCTTGGCACTGGGCGGCGCGGCCGCGCTCGCGGTAAGGCGGACCAGCGCCGCCGAGGGGCAGAAACTCGATCCCAAGGATCCTGCCGCGGCGGCCTTGGGCTACGTCGAAAACGCCGCGGACGTGAATGTGAAAAAATTTCCCGCGTACGTCAAGGGATCGAGCTGCGTGGATTGCTTACAGCTCGGAGGCAAAGCCGGGGATCCTTACCGCCCATGCACGCTGTTCCCGGGCAAATTGGTCGCGGTTGGCGGTTGGTGTTCCGGCTGGACCGCGGAGATTTGAAGGCAAGCCGGCGCACATAGGTCATTGTGGCTGCGGCTGCTCCGCCCTCGCGCCGCTCCCACGGACCGCCGACCGTAGCGGCTTCTGCGCCGGGACCCGCCGAGGCCCCCGGGCGTGAGCTTGCCGGCGCTTCAGTGAATTGAACGACGCGACCCGTACCCAACGAGGGTTTTCGATTTCTGGGTGTACTAACCCGCGTCGCCGCCCGGGGGCTCGTTCAGTTCGGGCGCCGTAGGGTCCGCGAGGCGCCGCAGCGCCTCGCGCGGCAGGTCATCGA
>JALYHP010000116.1 GCA_030799355.1 Pseudomonadota bacterium | reverse complement strand
GCGCCGTGCCGCCCGCCCCCGCCTCGCCCACCGCAAGCCCGCAAACCGCGCAGTTGCCAGCGGCGGCGCAGGGCCCGGCGGCTGCGAATCACGAAGCACCGCCGGCGGCGGGCATGGAAGGTATCTTCCGCGATCAGCTGCAAGCCATGTCCCAGCTCATCAACCGGCAATTCGAGATGCTGCAGAGCCTTGGGGCCGGCGCCATCGCTGCGGCACCGGCGAGCCCGCCTTCACCTCGCCCAGCCGCCCCTCGCGAGGTCGATGCGGCCGTGACGCAAGCTGTGGCGGCCGGCACCCCGAGAAGCGCTGCCGCGAACTCGGCCACCGAGGCGCAACCCTCGCGCTTTGCGGTGTTCGCCCCCGTTCACAAGGCGCCGGCGGCCGGAGTCGCCGCGGAACAGCGCAGGCATATCGAGGCGCTGATTGCTCGCTACACGAAAAAGACCGCGGGCTCGCAGCGATTCACGCAGAGCTTCCGGCCGAGTCTCGCCGATCCGCGCGCCGCCGCGGGCTTCCGCAGCGAGTGGAAGGATATGGTGTATCCCATCGTGGTCGCTTCGGCCGCGGGCTCGAAGCTCGTCGATGTCGACGGCAACGAATATATCGACCTGGTCAACGGCTTTGGTCAGACCGCGCTGGGGCACTCGCCTCCCTTCGTGGTCGAGGCGGTCAAGGCCCAGCTGGAGCGCGGTTTCGCCATCGGCCCGCAGGCCGAACTGGCGGGCCAAGTGGCCGCGTTGTTTTGCGAGATGACGGGTAACGAACGCATGACGTTCTGCAATACCGGTTCGGAAGCCGTGATGGCGGCGATGCGCATCGCGCGCACCGTGACCGGCCGGCAGAAGATCGTGATATTCAACGGCGACTATCATGGACAGTTCGACGAGGTGTTGGTCAAGGGAGTACAGCGGCCCGGCGGGGCGCCGCGTTCCGTGCCCGTGGCGCCTGGAATACCGGGCTCCGCCGTCGAGAACATGATCGTGCTCGAGTACGGTTCGCCGCAAACCTTGCAATGGATCCGCGATCATGCCGATGAGTTGGCCGCCGTCATCGTCGAACCCGTGCAGAGCCGCCATGCGGATCTGCAGCCTTTCGATTTCTTGCACGAGGTGAGGCAGATCACCGCGGCGTCGGGGACCGCCTTCGTCATGGACGAGGTGGTCACGGGCTTTCGAGTTCATCCCGGCGGCATGCAGGCGGTGCTCGGCATTCGCGCCGACATGGCTACGTACGGTAAAGTCATGGGCGGCGGCCTGCCCATCGGCGTGCTCGCCGGCCAGTCGAAATTCATGGACGCCTTGGACGGCGGCCAGTGGCGCTTCGGCGATGATTCTATTCCCGAAGTGGGCGTGACGTTCTTCGCGGGCACATTCGTGCGGCATCCCCTGGTTCTCGCGGCCGCCTGGGCGGTGCTCAACCATCTCAAGGATCATGGCCCGGCGCTGCAGGAAACGCTGGCGCGCAAGACGCAACATCTGGTCGAGCGGCTGCGCAAGCTGTTCGGCGAGCATGAGCTGAGCGCGCGGATCGAAAGCTATTCGAGCTGGTTCTTCTTTCACTTGCACAACGAAAGTCCGCTGGCGGCCTTGTTGTTCTATCACTTGCGCGAGCGCGGCATCCACATTCAGGATGGATTCCCATGCTTTCTGACCACGGCACATTCGGACGCCGACTTCGAGCAGATCTATATGGCCTTTGCGCAAAGCCTGGCCGAGATGCAGGCGGCCGGCATCGTCGGCGGCGGGCATACCGGCGCCCGCCCGAGCGCGGCGCACGCCGCCGCTAACGAGGCAGGAGCCGCCCCGCTTCCTGCCGAGCAGCCAACCGCTACCGCGGGAGGCGCCGATGAAGCGGCATGCGCGAGGGCGCCCCTCACCGAGAGCCAGCTCGAGATCTGGCTGTCGGCGCAGCTGGGCGATGCCGCCTCATGCGCCTTCAACGAGTCGGTGAGCTTGCAAATGCGCGGCGAACTGAATCGCACCGCCCTGCAATCGGCGCTGCAGCGCGTGGTCGCGCGCCACGATGCCCTGCGCGCGACCTTCAGCGCCACCGGCGAAGAAATGAGGATCGCGGGCGCGGGCACGGCCCCATTCGCCTATCCATTCACCGACCTGTCCGGTGGCGCCGACGCGTACGCCGATGAGGCCTACGCCAAGCTGCTCGATGCCGATGCACGCACGGCATTCGATCTGATCAATGGGCCCTGCGTGCGCGGCCACTTGGTCAAGCTCTCGCCCGACCGGTATTCGTTCATCCTCACCGCACACCACATCATTTGCGACGGCTGGTCGTTGAATGTGATCGTGAACGAGCTCACGCACATCTATGGCGCGCTGTGCCGGGGCGAAGAGCCCCAACTCGCGAAGGCGCTGCCGTTCAGTGAGTACGCGCGCAGCAAGGCTGCGCGCGATCCCGCGGACCTCGCTTCGACCGAGCGCTTCTGGATGGGTCAGTTCGAGGAACGGCCGGCATCCCTGGAGCTGCCCACCGATCGCCCGAGGCCCGCCGTGAAGTCGTTCAATGGGGCGAGCCTGTGCCGACGCATCGATGCCAAGCTCTGTCAGTCGGTGAAGAAAGCTGGTGCCCGCCTGGGCAGCACCCTGTTCGTCACCTTGCTGGCGGCGTACCAGGCGCTCATGGGCCGTCTCGCCGATCAAGACGAGGTGGTGGTCGGCGTACCGACGGCCGGCCAGTCCCTGCTCGAGGACCAGATCCTCGTCGGCCACTGCGTCAACTTCCTGCCGATTCGCGGTCGCTGGCGGCACGAGACGCGGGTGTCCGAATATCTGTCGGCCACCGCGAAACGCGTACTCGATGCCTACGAACACCAGGACTACACGTTCGGAACGCTGGTGCGCAAACTCGCGCTGCCGCGTGAGCCCGGCCGTCTGCCGCTGGCGGAGATTCAGTTCAATTTGGAACGCTTGGCCGATCGGTTCGAGCTTCCCAACCTGCGCATGACGGTCGTGCCGAACGCGAAGGCCTTCGTCAATTTCGATCTGTTCCTGAACATAGGCGAGTCGTCGGATGGTTTGCGCCTGGACTGCGATTACAATACCGACCTCTTTGACGCGGCCACGGTCACGCACTGGCTCGATTGCTATCAGGCACTCCTGGAAGCCATCGTCACGGATGCGAATCAGCCGCTGTGCGCCGCCGCCTGTGTGCCGGCGACGGAGCGCCAAGCACTGCTGTACGGCATCAACGACACGGCCGCGCGGTATCCGGCGGACTGCCGCGTTCACGACCTGATCGAGCGCCAGGCAAAGGCCACGCCGCAGGCCATCGCTGCGATCTTCAAAGACCAAAGTCTGAGCTACGAGACACTCGACCGGCGCGCCAACCAGCTGGCCCACGTGCTGCGCGAGCGCATCAAGGGATCGGACGCGGGCGGCCAGCTCGTCGGCGTGTGCGTCGAGCGCTCGCTCGACATGCTGGTGGCGATGATCGCCGTACTCAAGGCGGGATGCGCCTACGTACCTCTGGATCTGCTGCATCCGCCAGCGCGCCTGCGCCACATCCTGGGCGAGGCCGAAGTCGCCGCGCTCATCTCGGACAGCCCGGAAGGCGCCGCACTGGTGGGCGGTGCGATACCGGTCATCGACCTGCACAGTGACGCCCCATCGATCGCGGCGGCCGCATCCGCGGCGCCCCGGGTCGAGACGACCGCGGACAGTCTGGCCTACGTCATGTACACCTCCGGCTCGACCGGACAGCCCAAGGGTGTCGAAATTACCCATCGCGCGGTGGTGAATCTGTTGACGGCGATGGCGCGCCGTCCGGGACTCGCCGCCGGCGACGTGCTGGTGGCGGTAACCACCATTTCCTTCGATATCGCCGGCCTCGAATTATTCCTCCCGTTGATCGTTGGTGCGACGGTCGCCATCGCGGAACGTGACGCGGTAGCCGACGGTTTCAAGCTGCTGAAGCAGATCGAAGCCGTGCGCGCGACCGTCATGCAAGCGACGCCCGCGGGCTGGCGGTTGCTGCTCGAGGCGGGATTCCGCGCGCCGAACCGGTTCAAAATGCTGTGCGGTGGCGAAGCACTGCCCCGCGATCTGGCCAATCGGCTGCTCGAAGGCTCGGGCGAGTTGTGGAATATGTATGGCCCCACCGAAACGACCATCTGGTCGTCCTGTACCCGTGTCACGGCGGGCAGCGGACCGATCACGGTGGGCGGCCCGATCGACAACACCCAGTTCTATATTCTCGATCATCACGACCAGCCCGTTCCGAGTGGAGTGCCCGGCCAATTGCACATCGGCGGCGATGGCGTCGCCCGCGGGTACTACAAGCGCGCGGCCCTGACGGCGGAGAAATTCCTCGCCAATCCGTTTGCCGACGGCCGCATGTACCGCACCGGCGATCTGGCACGCTGGTTGCCAGATGGCGGGCTGCAAATACTCGGCCGAATCGACCATCAAGTGAAACTGCGCGGCTTCCGGGTGGAATTGGGTGAAATCGAGGCGGTACTGGTGAAAAAAGGCGGCCTGAGCGGCGCGGCCGTCATTTTGCGGGAAGACGTGCCGGGAACTCCCCGGATCGTGGCCTACTATGTGGAACCTGCCGGGAAAACGCGTTCTACGGACGAATTGCGCACACTTCTTGCCGAAGAGTTACCCGAGTACATGATACCGTCGGCATGGGTGCGGCTGGAGGCCCTGCCCGTCTCGCCGAACGGTAAACTCGATCGGGCGGCCTTGCCGCGGCCCGACACGACGCAGATGGACAAGACGGAATTCGTGGCGCCGACCACGGTGACCGAGGTGGCGCTGACGAAGATTTTCGCGGAGGTGTTGCATTTGGAAACCGTTAGCGTCACCGCCGATCTGTTGAAACTGGGGGCCGACTCCATTCAACTGTTCCAGATCACGGCTCGGGCAAACCGCGGCGACATCAAGATTACCGCCAAGCAATTATTGCAACATCGCAATGCGCGGGCGCTCGCCGCGGTGGTGGACGCCGGCGCGGCGGACGCGGTGCCGGAAAACAAGGGCACGCCGTTGCCGACGCTCGGACAATTCAAGCGCAATCGGCGCGCCGGGTGATATAAGGAGCCCATGTCGAAGCCTGCCAACAAGATTTTCGATGCGGCCGCGAGTTCCCGCCCGGTGGGCGCCGCCTCCCACGGCAGCGCGCAGGAAGCCGCGGGCGCCGAGGCTGCGCTCGAGAGGACGGATTTTCCTTGCTCGATCGCGCAGGAAAGATTCTGGTTGCTGGATCGCTTGGATCCCGGCAATGCCGCATACAATGTGGCGGTCCGTTGGCGCCTCGAAGGGCGCGTGGCCACCGATCTGTTGGAACAGGCGTGGCTCAAGATCATCGAGCGTCACGAAGTGCTGCGCACCACCTTTCACGAGATCGACGGCGCACCGATTCAACGGGTGTCGCCGGTCGCGCAATTCCGCCTCAACGAGGTGGATCTTTCCGCGCTGAGCGCGGACCAGCGGCAGGCGGAAGCAGACCGCATCGGCGTCCTCGAGGCCCGCGCACCCTTCGATGTCGCGACGGGCCCGTTGCTTCGCGCCACGCTGGTGCGGTTCTCGCCGACCACCTCCATCATCCTCGTGACTTCGCACCAAATCGTTTCCGACGGGTGGTCGATAGGCGTCATGGCGCGCGAGATGGGTACGATCTACCAGGCGCTGCGGCACGGGCTGCCCGTGCCGCTCGAACCGCTGGCGATCCAATATGCGGACTATTCGCTGTGGCATTTGGAGTGGCTGCGCGTACGCGGCACCGACGCCGAGACGGCGTACTGGAGCAAGCAGCTCGCCGGTGTGAAGCCATTCAAGGTGATCGCGGATCGATTGCGGCCGAGCGTGCCGACGACCAACGGCGCCATCGTGTCGCGGTTATTGCCGCGGGACCTCACCAATCGCGCGCAGGCATTGACGGCCGAACGCGGTGCGACCCTGTTCGCGGCCGCGCTCGCGTCGCTGTGCGCCACCTTGGCACGGTACACCAACGAGTCGGAACTGGTCATCGGCACCCAGGTATCGGACCGGGATCAAGTCGAGCTGGAGCCCATGATCGGGCAATTCGTGAACTCCTTGGTGCTGCGCAACGACCTGACCGGCGACCCGCGATTCGCCGAGCTCGTCATCCGCATCCGCGACACCGTGGCCCTGGCACTCGAATATCGCCACATTCCGATCGAGCGGTTGCTCGGCATGATCAAGGGCGAGCGCAGTCACGCGAACAGTCCGCCCATTTCGGTCAATTTCATCTTCCAGAAAACGTTCATTCATAACGCGAACTACGGCGATTTCGACTTGATCGACATGCCGTCATTGCCGGCCGGGGCGATCTACGATCTCAATTTCTTCATGGTCGAGCGGCCGGACGGATGGCGCTTCTCGTGCCAGTTCAATACCGACCAATTCGAGAGCGCGACCGCGGAGCGGCTGCTGGCCTACGTCCAGAACGTCATGGAAAGCGGCGTCGCCGAGCCCACGCGCCGCGTTTCCGAACTCGCCGTCGGCACACCGGGCGAAGTCTGGGCATTGCTCGACACATTGAACGACACGCGCACCTTGTACCCGCGCGATCTCAGCCTGGCAAAGCTGTTCGAAGTCCAGGCGCTGCGTGCGCCGGCCGCGATCGCCGTGGTGTGCGGCGATCGTCAGCTCAGTTATGGCGGCTTGAGCGCGTCCGCCGACCGGGTTGCCGCCTTCCTGAACCAGCAAGGCGTGGCGGCCGGCGCACGCGTCGCGGTATGCCTCGCACCGTCGTTGGAACTGCCGGCATGCATGCTGGGAATCATCAAGGTCGGCGCCGCCTGCCTGGTGCTGGATCCGAGCGAGCCGGCGGCGCGGCATCTCGAGGCCATCGCGGTGGCCGGCGTTACGCTCATCATCGGCCAGGACTACCGGTTGCGGCCGCTGCACGAATCCGTGCGTATCGTCGAGGCCGAAGACGCGCTCGCCTTCGGCGACCCCGCCTCGCGCGGCCCGGGCGGCGCGCTGCCCGATGCGGATGACGCCGCCTGCTTCATCGTGACCTCCGGCAACCGGGAGACGGCGGGCACGGTGGGACTGTCGCACCGAAGCATTTCGAATCTCGTCTATTCTCTCGCAAAGCGCCCCGGCGTGAGTGACCGCGACGTCATCGTTGCCGTGGCGCCGCTCACGACCGATCGCTTCGCCATCGAAATATTCTTGCCGCTGTTGACCGGCGCGCGGCTCGTCATCGCGAGCGAACGGGAGCTCAGGACCGGCCGGTCGCTGCTCAATCTTTTGTTGCGTAGCAGTGCAACCATCCTGTACGGCGCCGCCGACCTCTGGCAGGGCCTGCTGAAGGGCGGGTGGCTCGGCTATCCGGCGCTGAAGATGCTCTGTAACGCATCGGAGGTGGAACTCGGGCTGCTCGATCATCTGGCCGGAATGAGCGGCGAACTGTGGGCGCTGTACGGCCATCCGGAGACGACGGTCTGGTCCGCCGTCAACCATCTTCAGCCCAAGGCGCCCGCGACGGTGGTGGGACGGCCCATTGCCAACACCTCGCTGTACATACTCGATCGAGGGCGCCGGGTCGCACCGGTAGGCGGGACGGGCGAGCTGTTCATCGGGGGCGACGGCCTGTCTTCTCACCGCCGGCCCGCGGCGGACGGCCTCGCCAGCATCGCCGGCATGCAGCTCTATCCCACCGGCGACACGGCGCGCCTGCGGGCGGATGGACAGATTGAATATCTGGGACGCTCCGACTGCCGGTTCAACCATGCCGGCCGTCAAATCGACCCGGCGGAAATCGAGCGCACTCTGCTGCGCCACGCCGGGGTGGGCGATGCGGCGGTGACGTACTCGGCCGCCGCGGGGGCCGCAACGGTGACCGCCCATATCGTCCCGCGATCGCCGCAGAGCGACGGAGCGGTGCAATTGATCGATGCGGTGCGCAAGTATCTCGAAGAGAGCCTACCCAAATACCTCCTTCCGGACGCGATACTCGCGCGCGAAGCGTTGCCGCGCTGCATGGATGGGACGGTCGATCATGCCACGCTGCGCGCGGCGCGATTACCTCAGCCGCGGGGCGTCCAGCCCGACCAACCGACCGGCGACATCGAACGGCGCCTCGCGGATATGTGGAAGGCCATGCTGGGAGTCGAGTCCGTTGCCGCCAGCGATAATTTTTTCGAACTGGGCGGTCATTCGCTGCTCGCGGCACGCATGCTCACGCAAGTCGAGCGCTCCTTCGGACGGCGCATCAAGCTGGCCACGCTATTTCTCGCGCCGACCTTGCACGCGTTCGCGGACATGCTGGCGCAAAATGACTTACGCGAGTTCGATTTTCGACAAGTCGTCAAGATTCAGCCGCTCGGCTCCAAGCGGCCCTTGATCGTCATCAACAACACCGGCATTTATTACGGTTTGGCCAAGAACTTGGGTTCCGAGCAACCGGTGTATTCCTTGCAGCTGTTCGATCCGTCGGTGAGGGAATCGCAGCTGCCGGACAGCCTCGAGGAGATAGCCGCCGGCTATGTCGGTCTCATACGGCGGGTGCAGCCGCACGGCCCTTATGACCTGGTGGGCTGGTGCGTCGCGGGCGCGCTGTCTTTCGAAATCGCGCGCCAGCTGGCCGAAGACGGCCAGCCGGTTGCCCATCTGTTCCTCATCGATTCGTGGGTGCCGGGTTATTTCAAACGGCTGCCCAAGCTCCAAGGGCTGGTGGGCAGCTACACGTTGCGCGCGCAGCTCATCCTGGCGGACCTGCGGCGCGTTCTGTCCAGCGAAAAATCGCTGCGCGCGTTCATTACGCAGCGCACGCTGTTCATGAAAGCGAGAAGCCTGGTCTCGCGACTGCGCGGCAGAGGGCCGGTGATCAGCCGCGCGGAGCAGCCGTCCGGGGAGACCTACGACCAATGGCTGCTCGCCTACTTACAGCGTGTCACGGCGCGCTATGCGCCGAAACCCTATCACGGCAAGGTCACGCTGTTGCGAAGCCGCTTGGAGCCTTCCGGTTGGTTTTTCCGCGAGGATGCCGGTTGGAGCGATTTCATACCGTCCGGCGTCGAGGTTCGATTCGTCGACGGCAATCACTTCACCATGTTCCAGGAACCCGGTTCACGCCAGATGGCCGCGCACATTGCCGCGGCACTGGCGAAAACGGACGATCAGCCTCGACCCGTCAGGCCCGGCCCGGTAGGCGATTGACGAGATCCGTGGCTACCGCGGGCAGGGTGAGCTTGATCATCAGCCCATACAGGCCGGCTCCGACGAGCACCAATATCGGCAGCGCAACGGCATCCTTCACCCAGGGCTCGAGAGCGAGCCGCAGCAGCCACACGCCCGCTCCCATGCAAAGGCTCGCCGCCAGTACCGGCGCCTGTGGCGCAAATACGGCAGAGGCCGGAATCGCACAGTAACGCCGCAGCAGCCCCACGGATAATGGCAGCATGGCGAGCGGCCGAGCGGCGATTCCAATCGAAGCGGCCATCAGACCGAAGGGTGCGCACGCAACCACCGCGATCACGGTGGTCACGGCCTGGGTGACGGACACGACGGCCTCCTGCTTTTGGCGGTTCAGGGCCAGGAGCACGGCTCCTCCCAGGTATTGCGTAACCAGGGGAACGCAAGTCAACAACATGCACTGCGCCGGAACGATCGCTCCCATCCACCGAGGATCGAGCCACACACGGAACAGAGTCGGTACGATCACCGCTCCGCCCACGCAGAGCGGAAAGCAAAACACGCTAAGGAACGTCAGCGTGCGGCGCAACGCCGCCTCGAGGCCGGTACGATCGAGGGCATATTGCCGCAGCTCGACTCGGGCTACCGCATACCGCGGCACCACCGCCACTTCCATCAAAAGATCCCCCAAGCGCGTGGCCAGGCTGAATAGTCCGAGGTCGGTCGAACCCCAATACAGCCCCAGCATGACGCGGGGGATTTGGTTGCAGCTCCAGTTCAAGGAACGCGAAATCAGGGTGGGCAGCGCGAAATGCGCCAATTCCCGGAAATGCCGCGGTGAAAACACCATGCCGAATTTCAACGGCACCATGTACCAAAGCACCACCGAGGCGACCACGCGGGTGGTCAGGGCCTGCCACACCAGCGCCCAGACGCCCGCGCCGGCCAGCGTCAGCACCAATCCCACCAGGCCGCCGACCAGCGTGCAGCCGATGGAGCGTACCGCCAGCGGCTTGAACTGCATGTTGCGCTTGGTAGCCGCGGTGGGCGCCGCGGCAAACGCGCTGATGGCGGGCAGGATCGACATCCAGTGCAACAGCGCCGTCAATTCCGGATCGCCGAACCAGGCGGCGATGCGCCGCGCTCCAGCAAACACGCCGACCCCGACGAGCAACGACAGAACTACGTTGACCGCAGTCATGGTATGGAAATGCTCAGCCTCGATTTCCCGGATGGATATCAGCGATTCGGCGGCCGCATCGCCCGGGACGCTCTCGCAAAATCCGACGAAAACCATGACAATGGAGATCAGGCCGAACGCCTTCGGTCCCAGCAACGGCGCCTGGATGGCAAACAACAAGAGCGCGAAGACTTGGGAAAAGACGGTTTTTGTCGTTAACCAGGAAGTTGGCGATAATCGCGGGAAACGTTTCACTGATGTCCTAATACAAGTTAGCGCACATCGCGACGCGCAGTCATCGCGGGAGGATCGCCAAGAGGCGCAAGGTCAAGGCATAGTAGTGGTTCCGGGCGACGGCGAGCAATGTCTGCATCGCAAGACAGCCCGCTGGGATCGATGTGAAACACGCTTCGGACGAGGCGCTTTGGCGCGGCCACCAGGGGGCTGCACCAGGGGCTGCATTGGTGCGGCTTTGCTGCGACAGTGCGGTACTGTAGAGCAGTCGGCGCTCTTCGGCGGGCAGCGCGTATATATTCGGTCTCGATCTGGTTATAACCACGCCGTTGCGTTATGTTAACTAATAGATTCAAGGTGCAGAATTGCTGACTCATGGGCTGGATGGTCGTTGGGGCCGAGCGTTGCTGCGCTCCGTGATTCCTGTAATGGTCGCCGCCGTGCTGGCGCTCGGCGGTGTGCGCGGCGTTGCGGGGGCCGACGAGGCGCCACCGGGTGCCGCGACGCCCTTGCTGCAATTGGGCCCCGGCGACAGCGTGAGCATTCAGGTGTATGGCCAGCCGGACCTGAGTACCACCGTGTATGTGGCCGACGACGGGACGGTCTCGGTGCCGCTGGCGGGTAATGTTCAAGTGGCCGGCCTGTCGCCCTCCCAAGCGAGCTCACGCATCGAGACCGCATTGAAAACGGCGAAAATTCTGGTGGAGCCGCATGTGACGCTCACCGTCACGCAATCGCGCAGCCAGCGAATCTCCGTCCTCGGTCAAGTCGGCACACCGGGCCGTTATCCGGTGGAATCGAATACCTCCATTTTCGACCTTCTCGCCCAAGCCGGCGGCATCACTGCGAACGGCTCGGATGTGGTTTACATCATCCGCCGGGACAAGGACGGTAAGGAGATACGCTACCCGGTGGATCTGAAAGGCCTGCCGAACGGCAGCGCGGCCATACCCTCGGTCATGCTGCGGGGCGGTGACTCCGTATTCGTGCCCAATGCCGAACAATTTTCCATTTTTGGCGAGGTGGCCACCCCGGGCCGATATCGTGTCGAGCCGGGAATGACGGTGATCGAGGCCATCGCCAAGGCGGGCGGCATCACCCAGCGCGGCAGCCAGCGGCGAGTCGAGATCAAGCGCAAGCGGGCCGACGGCTCGTACACGAACGTGAAGGCCAAGATCGGCGACCCCGTGCAGCCGAACGACGTGATCCAAGTGAAGGAGAGCATTTTTTGAGGTCGCATAGAAATCTGCCCGTATTGGCCGTATCCAAGTCCGCGCCCGCAATCTATACCGCAAGCAGCGAGGTGCCGCCGCCGCAGGATTTCGCAAGCGCCGGATTATCGCTGCAGCAAGTTCTTGCCATTCTGCGGGCCTATAAGCTGCAAATGCTGATGATCGTCCTCGCCATCTCGCTACTCATGGGCGGCTTGATCAAGTTGATGCCCAAAACCTACATCGCGACGGCCACCGTGATGTTCAGTCCCGAAGGCAACGATCCGTTGGCCAGCAACCAAGCCTCGGCCACGCCGCTGTTCAACTATATGTCGACCGAATCGCAGCTCATGCTGAGCCCCGAGGTTCTGCTGGCCGTGATCGACAAGCTGAACTTGACCCAGGACGAGGATTACGCAGCGGGCTATGCGGGCGACGGCAGCGGACTTCGCGACTGGGTGAGAGAGAATCTCGTGAAGAGCCTGGACATCCAACTCGGCGCTTTCGGCAGCCAGCTGATCTATGTCAACGCATCGGCCCGCACCCCGGCGCTGGCGGCGCAGATCGCCAATACGCTGACCGACGTCTATCTCGACCAGCAACGTCGACGCATGTCGGGTCCGGCCAGTGAGCGCGCCAAGCGCTACGTCGCGGAATTGGCTGAACTCAAGGACAAGGTGCGCATTGCGCAGGATCAAGTCAACGCCTTCCGGCAGCGCACCGGCGTTACCGATACCACCCAGAAAAATATCAGTACCCAGCAGACGCTGCTGGCCACGTTGGAGGCGAGCCTGCAAGACGCTCAGAATGCACGGCGCGCCGCGGAAGTCAAAGCGGCGGCGGAGCACAATTCCACCTCGGTTGCCGGTTCCGCCGCGGTGCAGAACCTCAAGGCGTTGCTGAACACCCAACAATTGCAACTGGCGCAATTGCGCACGGTGTACGGGGCGGAACATCCGAAGGTCCGCGAACTGGACAATCAGATCCGTGCGACGCAACACTCCTTGAGCACCGAGCTGCAGAGCGCGAGTTCGACGAACTCGTCCGATTTGATCGCCGCGCAACAGCTGGAAGCGAAAATGCGCGCTGCGGTGGAGGAACAACGCGCCAAGGTGCTGGGTGTCAACAAAGTGGAAGGCGAAGGATCTAAATTCGAACTCGAGCTCGAGTCCGCACAATCGGTCTATAAACGCGCGCTCGACGCCTATGACACCATCATGCTGGGCTCGGGCGGCAGTATCGCCAACATTACCGTGGTCAGCGCAGCGGTTCCACCGCAGAAATCGGCCAAACCAAACAAGATGAGGCTACTCCTGCTCGGGATGCTTGGCGGGCTCGCCGTCGGCGTCGCGGTACCCCTCGCGTACGAGCTACTCCTCGACCGCCGCATCCGTTGCCGCGACGACTTCGAGCGCGATTTCGATCTGCCCGTCTTGATGGAGTTCGACCCTATCAAACCGCTGCGCGGTGCCCTATGAATTCACCCTCACCCACCGATCGGGATCCGCTCGAGGATACCGACGTCGATCTGAACGCCACGCTCGCCGCCGAATTGGGCCTTTCCGATCCCATGGTCGACAAGATTCACGAGGTCATGCAATCGCTGGGAGTCTCGTTCATCGATGCCGCCGGTCGATTGGGAATCTTGCGGCCGGAAACCATCGAGCGGGCGCTCGCGAAGATCAGCCAAGCACGCTCGCCCGAGGATGAGGGCATGATCGAAACCGCGATCCGCCGCGTCTCGAACGATCGGCGCGTCGTGCTGCGCCAGGGAGAACGCGTCTCCCCCGGCCAGAGTTTGATTCTCGCGCACGACCCGGACAATCCGCGCAGTGAAAGAATACGGGCGCTGCGCACCGAACTGCTGCTGCTCCATGAAACCGGCCGCGGCGCCAATACGGTGGCCGTGGTCAGCGCCGGCTCCGGAGAGGGCCGGTCGCAGCTGTGCGCCGAATTGGCAATTTCCTTCGCACAGCTCGGGCGGCGCACGCTGCTGGTCGATACCGACATGCGCAAACCGCACCAGCACGTGCTGTTCGGCTCGCAGAATCTCCAGGGACTGTCGCAAGCCCTCGGCCGGCGGGAACGGCCCTATTTTCATCCCGTCGAAGGGCTGCAGTTCATGAACCTGTTGACGGCGGGGCCGGTCCCGCCGAATCCTCTGGAACTGCTCTCCGACGGCCGCTTCAGCAACTTACTCACCGAGTGGCGCAACTCGTACGAATTCGTCGTGCTGGACACCCCGCCGGTGGGACAGTGTGCGGACGGGCTCGCGGTCGCCACGCTGGCGGCAAATGCGTTGGTGTTGAGCCGCGCCCAGCATACCTCCTATAAGAGCATGCGAGCGCTCCTGCGCCGGCTATCCAGTACCCATTCGAGACTCCTTGGGGCCGTGGTCAACCATTTTTGACGACTTCCGTCCGTGACCCTCCTCCACCAGCATCCTCCGGGCACCGTGAGCCTATGCGTGGCGACCTATCGCCGCGTCGGCAGATTGGCGCTCTTGCTCGAGGACTTGATGCGGCAATCGCGGCTCCCCGACGAAGTGGTCATCGTCGATAACGACGCCGCCGCGAGCGCCCGGGAAACGGTGGAGCGATACATCGCCGGGAGCGCTCCGTTCCGTATTCGCTACGATGTTCAACCTCAGAAAAACATATCCTTGACGCGGAACAAAACCGTGATGCTGGCCGCAGGCGATTGGCTGGCGTTCATCGACGACGATGAGCGGGCACCGGTGAATTGGCTCGAGCAGCTCCTCGAGGCGGCGGCGCGCTTCGAGGCGGACGGCGTGCTCGGTCCGGTGGATCCGGTGGTTCCCGCGGACGCGCCCGCATGGATCCGGCGCGGCCGCTTCTATGAGTTTCCCCGGATGAGTACCGGCGCGGTCGTCCCCGCCAATCGCCTGCGGCTGGGTAATGCCTTGTTTCGTGGCGCTTGGCTGCGCGGCACACCGGGCCCCTTCGACCCGGCCTACGGGCTCACCGGCGGCGAAGACGGCGATCTTCTGTCGCGCCTGGCGCAACAAGGCGCCCGCATCGTGTGGTGCGACGAAGCGCTCGTCCACGAGCCGGTGGAGGCCGCGCGGCTGTCGCTGCGCTGGCTGTTGCGGCGCGCCCTGAGCGGCGGCCAGGATTTCGCACAGCACACGCTCGCCGGACGGTATGGATCCATGTCGAGGCTGTCGCGGGTGAGTTTCTTTGCGCTGGCGTTCGTTCAAGCGCTCGCCGCCGCCGCCTGTGCACTCGCATCCTGGCCCCTGGGGCGCCACCACGCAGCGCGCTGGCTGACCAAGTTGTGGGCGAATGTAGGCAAGATGTCGGTTTTTTGGGGCTGGCGATATCGCGAGTACGCCTGACCGACATGGAACTGTTCATCAATCTCGTTTTGTTGCAACTGGCGCTGCCCGCGATTCTGGCCGGTGTCTATCTGCTGTCGTGCACGGTGTTGTCGGGACGGCCGCGGCTAGCTCCCCGCTCGCTGCGGCAACTGCGTTTCGACGTCATCGTTCCCGCGCACAACGAAGCAGCGGGAATCGCGCGCACGGTCGAGAGCCTGCTGCGTCTGGATTGGCCTCAGGATCGCTTTCGCGTGCTGGTCATTGCCGACAATTGCACCGATTCCACGGCGAGCATCGCGCGCGCCGCCGGCGCCCACGTACTGGAACGGTCCTCGGAAAGCCACCGGGGCAAGGGCTACGCGCTCGCCTATGCTTTCGAACAGAGCCGCGCCAAAGGCTGGGCCGACGCCCTGGCGATCGTGGACGCGGATGCGGAAGCCTCGGCCAATATGCTCGAGGCGTTTGCGGCCCGAATCGAGCGCGGCGCCGAGGCCGTGCAAGCGCACTACGGCGTATTGAACCCCTTGGCTTCCTGGCGCACGCGGCTGATAACCATTGCAAAAGCCTCGTTTCATATCGTCCGATCGCGCGCCCGCGAGCGCCTCGGCGTATCGTGCGGTGTGCGCGGCAATGGCTGGTGCGTTACGCAGGCGCTGCTGCGCCGCGTGCCCTACGGCGCATTCTCCCTTGCCGAGGACCTCGAATACGGTATCGAGCTCGGCCTCGCCGGCTTTCGGGTCGAATATGCCGATGAGGCCGATTGCAATGCCGACATGGTCTCCGGGGCCCAGGCAGCGGGCAAACAACGGCAACGCTGGGAGGCGGGACGCTTTCAACTGGTCGAGACGAAAACTCTGCCGCTCTTGAAGGCGGCCATCCGCCGCCGCAGTCTGGTCTGTCTGGACCTCGCACTCGATCTATTGGTACTGCCCCTGTCCTACATCGTTCTGGACATCGTTGCGTTGCTCGTGCTCGCCGGCCTCGCGAATTGGGGGGGGTTATTGCGGTGGCCCTGGGTGTGGTACGGGACCGGGATGGGATGCATGGCGTGCGTGCTCTCGTATGTCATGCGCGGCTGGCAGTTGAGCGGCATCGGCGCCCGGGGCTTGCTGGATCTGGCCAGAGCTCCGGGATTCTTGATTTGGAAAGTACTGTTGATGCTGGGGCACAAAAGTCCTGTGGAGTGGATCCGCACCGACCGCGAGAAGCCCGAGAAGCACGAAATTCACGATGCCGATGGCCCCCGCCGGTGAGCGATGGCCAGCCTCATCCGCGCCTTGAATGTACGCAAATTGACGAGCGTGTCGTAGCAGGCGAAGATAATCACATCTACTGTTGCTGATGCAGCATGTTGCACACCATTCTTCGCGCGCCGCCGAGCACCACCTCTTGCTTGACATCGAATCACGTCGGCCGCGCCCAATACTTGACGAAAGATCCGTCGAGTGACTAGTCATCCACCGGCCCAAGTCCGGCTGTTCAAGCAATTTTCCACCACCGTCATCGACCAGGTGGTGTTGTCGGCCGCCAATTTCTTGGTTGGATTCTTATTGATCCGCAGAACCAGCGACATCGATTACGGCATGTACGTGCTGGTCCAGTCGAGCATTGCCTTGCTGGTCTCCGCTCAGGCGGCCTGGCTATCGAGTCCCCTGGCGGTGATTGGGCCGACCAAGCCGCCGGACGTCAGGCGCAGCATGGTCGGGGCGATCGAGTTCAGCCAGAGGCGCTGGTTGAGGCGGATTGCGGCGATATCCTGCGTCGCACCGGTGATAGGTTATTTGTCGGGCGCGTGGACCGGGTTGCAGTCCGCCGTCGTGGCCATCGGGATCTTTGCCTGCTGGGCTGCCCTGCAACGGGAGTATTTGCGAGGTGTCCTGCTCATCTACGCGCGGCCGCATTCGATGCTGCGCGCCGATCTGGTGTACGTGGCCGTGCTGTTGATCGGCGGGGTGATCGCAGCCTACGGTCCCAAGCCGGCCGTACTATGGGCCGTCGCCGCCCTGGTCGCCTCGGCCGTCATGGGAGCAGGCACGGCATGGCGCTCATTGAAGGAGAACCCGGGTTGGATTTCGGGCGATGCCACGGTGTTCTGGCGAGAACTGCGCCGGCTGAGCGTTTGGGCGACGGTGGGTGCCGCTATCTACTGGCTGTATAGTCAAAGCTATAACTACGTCCTCGCCAGCCGCCTCAACCTGACGGCGGTGGCGGACGTCAATGCCGTGCGTCTATTGCTGATGCCGACGATCGTGCTCACGGTGGGCGTCAAAACCCTGTTGGTCCCCACCGCCGCCGCCTGGTTGGCGCAGTCGGGCCTGGGACGGCTCATCCGGCGGCTATTGCTGTTCGCGACCGGCATCGCCGCGCTGGACCTGATCTATGTCGGCGGGGTTTGGGTCTTCCGCGAGTGGCTCAGCACCGACATGATGCACAAAGCGATCGCCGATCGTGATCGCCTGATCATCCTTTGGGCGCTGCTGTCGATGATCGCCTTGTATCGCGACCTGTTACAGACAGGCCTTTTCGTACTTCACAAGTTCAAACCGTTGGCCTGGTTGACCGCGTTCAGCGCCATCGTTTCACTGTCGATCATGTGGTATGGGATCACGACTTGGGGACCCGCTGCGGCGCTCGTCGGCCAAGTGGCCGGAGAAGCCGTCAATCTTTGCGGTGTGATCGTGCTGCTGGCGAACGCGTATCTGCGCACCCGTCATCCGCGCGCCGTGACCGGAGTCGTTTGATTTCGCATGATTTTCGATATGAACGATATTCCAGACGGCGAACTCCTGTCGTCGGATCTATGCATCGTCGGGGCCGGCGCGGCTGGCATAACCCTGGCGATGGATCTGGTGGACAGCGGAATCGACGTGTTATTGCTCGAATCTGGCGGGATGCACCGCGAGAAAAATACCCAGGCATTGTACCGGGGCGAGGTTGCGAACCTGCGCCTGCACAGTCCACCAGATCGGTATCGGCAGCGTAGGTTCGGTGGAACGACGACGATATGGGGGGGGCGCTGCATACCGTTTGATCCCATCGATTTCGAAGCTCGCGACTTCATGCCCAACAGCGGTTGGCCCATATCGTATGATGACCTATCACCCCTCTACCCCCAAGCCAACAGAATCTGCGAGGCCGGCGATTTCGCGTATACGGTGAGTGAGACATTCACGAGGCCCCTACGTCCGATGATCGAGGGCTTCCCCGCGGTCAACTTCAGCACCGACACGCTGGAACGCTTTAGCTGCCCCACGGACTTCGGTGCGCGCTACGGTAAGAAGCTGCGCGCCGCCGCCGACGTACGCGTCATCCTGCATGCCAACGTGACGGCTGTGCGTTTGAATGCCGAGGGGAATCATGTCGATTCCGTCATGGTGCGTAGCTTGGCCGGAAGGTCGGCGACCGTTCGTGCCAGACACTTCGTCTTGGCCGCGGGCGGCTTGGAGGTGGTTCGCTTGCTCTTGGCCAGCCGAGACGTGCAGGCCGAAGGCATCGGAAACCGACATGATATCGTCGGCCGTTACTACATGTGCCATCTCGCGGGCACGGTGGGCGCCGTGTCGATCAATCGGCCGCGAGACTCGGTTTGGCACGGGTACGAGGTGTCGGACGAGGGCATCTATTGCCGCCGGCGTATTGCGCTCAAGCCTTCGGCGCAGCATGAATATCGCGTCGGCAACTTCATCACCCGCTTGCATCATCCTCGCATCACCGATCCGGACCACCGCAATTCGGTTCTCTCCTTGATATATTTGGCAAAGATCTTGATCCCCTACGAGTATCGTAAGCGACTGCATGGCGAGGAGCGCGCGAGCGCTGCCATCTGGCTGAAACACCTACGCAACGTCTTGAGCGGCCCGTTCGACGCGGTAGGATTTGCGTGGCACATGCTGAAGAATCACAAACTCGCGAATCGCAAATTCCCATCGATCATCATCAGACCCAAAGCGAACCTGTACAGCTTGGATTTCCATGCCGAGCAGCAACCGAATGCCGCAAGCCGGGTTACCCTGGGGCGAGAAGCCGACGTACTCGGCATGCCGCAGATCCGTGTGGATTGGCGTTACACCGCGGTAGACCTGAACACGATAAGCCGCTCCCTGCAGTTGTTGGCGCAGGAGTTCGGCGCCGGCGGTCTGGGTGAATTGCGCTACGATCCCGAGGCTCTGGAGTCGGAGATGACACGCTATGGAGCCTATGGAGGTCATCACATCGGCACTACCCG
The DNA here is from genome assembly GCA_030799355.1 of Pseudomonadota bacterium. GTDB lineage: Bacteria > Pseudomonadota > Gammaproteobacteria > Steroidobacterales > Steroidobacteraceae > Bog-1198. The sequence goes on along the minus strand of JALYHP010000116.1, from coordinate 2,316 downwards.
CATGGGCACCGATCCGCGGAATAGTGTGGTGGATGCGAATTGCCGTGTCCACGGTGTCGGGAATCTACACATTGCGAGCGCCGCGGTATTTCCGACCTCGAGCCAGGCCAATCCTACGTTGACGGTGGTAGCCTTGTCGCTGCGCCTGGCGAAGCGGATCAAGGCGCTCATCCTGGCGTGTTGAAGGGGCGGATGTTGGTGCGAACGCGGACGCGGGTTCGCGGACATGCGATCGCCGGCCCTCGAATCGATGGCATCGTCAACGGCACAGGCCGCAACGCGGCCCCCTCCTCGCATTCGGCCAAGCAATCTTGGTGCCGATCAGCGGACGAGCTTCTTCGCCGCTGATCTGCGCTTGAGTTCGCCGACCCAGCCACCTTACGGCAGGTGGTCGGTGGCGTGCATCCCGGACAGATCCACACCGGTCCGGCTCTTCGAAGCAGCCGACACGGCAAGTCGATAAGTAACCCATTCCCCGGCGAGGCACGCCCTGAATACGTGCCGTACCGTGACCCATTTCTCAAGCCCTGCCTACGCCTGTCTGCAATCGCCGACAAGCGCCTCGCGCTGATCGTCTGCTATGAGAGACATTTGTGCACAACCCGTGGCGTCAATAACTTACACGCTTCGTCAACCGTGGGAACTTGTATCAATGCCGGTCACAACTCTACTGCGCAGTGTCATGTGGTCCTCCTTCATATTGCTTGCAGCATGCGGTGGAGACGGCTCCAGCACTTCCGCGGATAGCACCTCGGCGGCAAGCACCACCACGACGACCGGCACCAGCACGGCTCCCACTACCACTACCACTACCACGACCGCGGCCAATGCGGTGGCTTTGTCCGCGCCCACCTATTCCGCCTCCCCCACCTCGGGTTCGTTGACCGTCACGGTCAATCGGTCCGGAAAAAGCGGTGCGGTCGGAGTGACCTATACCACTGCCAACGGCACCGCCGTCAGCGGCACCGACTACGGCGCCGCATCGGGGGCACTGAACTGGGCTGACGGCGATACCGCGGCGAGGACCTTCACGATTCCCATTGCCACGAACGGCTCGGGTGGGAAAACTTTCAGCGTCGCATTGTCCAAGGCCAGTGGGGCAACGCTCGGTGTGCAGGCGGCCACGGTAAGTATTGCGCCGGCAGCACTGAGCACGATCGCTTTGTCGGCGAGTTCGTACTCGGCCAGTTCAGGCGCAAGCACGCTGACAGTAACGGTATCTCGTACCGGCAGCTCGAGCGAAGCCGCGAGCGTCAGCTACGCGACAGCCAACGGCACGGCGGTTGCCGGGACTGATTTCACCGCTGCAAACGGCACCCTGAGCTGGGCTTCCGGGGAAGGGGCGTCCAAATCGTTCGCGATTTCTGTCTTGGCGTCCGGCACCGGCGGCAAAAGCTTCACGGTAGCCCTGTCGCAAGCGACCGGCGCGAATCTCGGCACGCCGGCGAGTGCAACCGTCTCCATCGCAGCGGCCCCGGCGACCAGCAGCTCGACGCTCACGATCAGCGTGTCGGGCAATCACTTTGTGGATGGTTCTGGCAAGACGGTACAGTTGCGCGGGGCGAACCTCAGCGGCCTGGAGTTTGTCGCGGTGCAGGGCTGGGATTCGGCCAATCCCTGGGGCAGCCAAACGGGCACTGCCACACCGGATTGGAACGCGATCAAGAGCTGGCACATCAATGTGGTGCGCCTGCCCTTGAACGAAGCATCGTGGCTGGGCTATCAATGCGTCGATGCCACCGGCGCCGCGCGCGATCCGGATCCGGGTCACAACTATCAGAGCACGGTCAAGCAGACCGTCGCGAGCGCCACCGCGGCGGGCATCTACGTGATTCTCGATCTGCACTTGACGGCACCGAAGAATTTCTGCCCGCTCGCGCAAAATCCCATGGCCGATGCGGATAATTCGCTCAGTTTCTGGAAGTCCATCGCCGGCACCTTCAAGAGCTATCCGAACGTCCTGTTCGAGCTGTTCAACGAACCGTATGTGTACTGGCTGGAAACGCCCGGCACCGAGTGGCAGACCGCCATGCAAGGCGGCAATATCACGCAGTATGTGACCGGCGGCACTCCGTACGCGAAGGCCTACACCTGGAAAGTCGCGGGCATGCAGCAGATGCTCGACACCGTGCGCGCCACCGGGGCGACCAACCCGGTACTCATCGCCGGCGTGAAGTGGGCCGGCGATTTGAGCCAGTGGCTGGCGAACAAACCGAAGGACTCGCTCAATCAGATCGCTGCCGTGTGGCATGCGTATCCGGCTTATGGCACCACCTTCGGCACTGCGGCCTACGCCCTGCCCGGCGGCGGTCAGGC
>JALYHP010000033.1 GCA_030799355.1 Pseudomonadota bacterium | reverse complement strand
GGAGATCGCGGGCGGCGAGCCGGGGCCGGTGCAAGTGACGCAGGCCGGCGGCGCACAAGCCCACATTGCAACCGGCGCGCCGGACATGGCAGCCGGAACGAAGAGCGGCGCAGTCGGAATGCAGGGGGGGGCGGCCGGTCCGGGCGCGCCGGTGACCCTGCGACGCAGCCGGCTGGCGAAGATACTTGGCGTCAGCGTGCCGGACGATGAGGTGCGGCGGTTGCTAGCCGCGGTGACCGGCGACGTGCAGAGCACCGCCGATGGCTGGCGGGTGCGCAGCCCCGCGCATCGCTTCGACATCGCGATCGAAGCCGACCTCATCGAGGAAGTCGCTCGCCTGCGCGGCTTCGACAGCATCGCCGAGCGGCACGCCATCGCGCCGCAGGTGGCGGGCATCGCCAGCGAATCGCGCATCGCCAATGACCGGCTGCTGACGGCCATGGCGGACCTGGGCTACCGCGAGGCGATCACGTACAGCTTCGTGGACCCTGCGTTACAACGGCGCTTGTTCCCGGACGCTCCCGCGCTGGCGCTCGCCAACCCGCTGTCGGCGGACCTGTCGGAAATGAGGGTGTCCCTGTGGACCGGGCTGGTGCGAGCGGCGCAGGAAAATCTTCGCCGCCAACAGCCGCGCGTGCGCCTGTTCGAACTCGGCAAAAAATTCGAAGTGGCCGGGACCGGGGCGTTGCGGGAAATCGAAACGCTGGCCGGAATCGCCATCGGCGCGCGCTGGCCCGAGCAATGGGACGGCGCGCGTGAGCGCACCGATTTCTACGACATCAAAGGGCATCTCACGCAGCTGTTCGCGCTGACCGGTGACACGGCAGCGTACCGCTTCGAAGCCGCCAGCCTCGGATGTTTGCGCCCCGGACGCAGCGCGCGGATATGGCGCGATTCGACCGCTATCGGCTGGCTGGGCGAGGTGCATCCGCATCTCGGGAAGTCGCTCGACCTGCCAGCAAACAGTTTCTTGTTCGAGCTAGAAACAGAGTTCGCATTTACTGCTAATGCATTGAAATTCAGTAAGATCTCCAAGTTTCCCAGCGTGCGCCGCGATTTGGCCATCGTCATCGACGAGAGCGTCCCCCTCGCAGTTTTGCAGAAAAATGTTACTGTTAGCGCCTCGGGCCTGTTGAGCGAGCTCCGGGTATTCGATGTCTATCGAGGACCGGGCGTAGAATTTGGACGAAAAAGTATCGCTTTAGGCTTGATATTACAGGATTCCTCCCGCACTCTAACCGACGTCGACGCGGACGCCGTGGTGGCCTCGGTGGTCGCACGGCTACGGGATGAATTGAGCGCCTCCATAAGAGACCAATAAGCATGGCAGCCCTGACCAAGGCCGAAATGGCCGAGGCCCTATTTGATCAATTGGGCCTCAATAAGCGTGAAGCGCGGGAACTCGTCGATCTGTTCTTCGAAGAAATCCGTGCCGCGCTATCCGCGGGGGAGCAGGTCAAGCTCTCGGGATTCGGCAACTTCGATCTGCGCGACAAAAATCGACGGCCGGGACGCAATCCCAAGACCGGCGAGGAGATTCCGATCAGCGCTCGCCGCGTCGTTACTTTCCGCCCCGGGCAAAAACTGAAGGCGCGCGTCGAGGCGTATGCTGGAACCAAGCAACAATAGCGAACTGCCGCCGATTCCGGGCAAGCGCTACTTCACCATCGGCGAAGTGAGCGACTTGTGCGGCGTGAAGCCGCACGTGCTGCGCTACTGGGAACAGGAATTCCCGCAGTTGAAGCCCGTCAAGCGGCGCGGCAACCGCCGGTATTATCAGCGGCAGGACGTGCTCATCATTCGGCAGATCCGCAGCTTGTTGTACGAACAGGGCTTCACCATCGGCGGTGCACGGAACCGCTTGACCGGCAACGACGCGCAGGTCGATCTCAATCAGAGCCAGCAACTGATTCATCAAATGCGGCTGGAGCTCGAAGAACTCATCAAGGTACTGCGCCGCTAGGTGGCGGTTGGCTGCGTGGCGGCGGGGCCGCGCCGGGACGGTGGGTAGGTTGGCATGCCGCGGGGGCGGGCTTGCACGTGCGACGGGCTCGCCGTACCGGGGCCGGGGGCATGCCCGTACCGGGGCGGGTGCCACGCATTCAAGTTATCCGCGCCCATTTGGGCTATCATTCGGTCCCTCGGTCGGGGCGTGGCGCAGCCTGGTAGCGCACTTGCATGGGGTGCAAGGGGTCGCAAGTTCGAATCTTGTCGCCCCGACCAATACTTACACGCGGTTCCTAAGTGGCTTGTACACCCCTTTGTACCCACTTTTCCGAGGAACCCCAAATGTCTACCAAAAATTTCCATGCCGGCGCTGGCTATCGCGCAGCCGTGCACAACCCCAAGCCCCAGCCCGCAACCCAAGCAGACTATGAGCGGCTACAGGCCGCGCTGACGCTGCTCACCAACGGCTACAAGTACTCCACCGAGGTCGTCACCATCGCGCGCACGGCGCTTGGCATGTCGGCGATACAGGCGGATCGTTTGGCCCTAGAACGATCGGCGCTCGCTAAGGCCGGAAGCGCGGCTCAATCATGAGCGCGACCAAACCGAGTTTCTTGAATGCCTTTTTCTGGTGTCGCTCGGCGTCGCCTGTGGCGTGCTATTGACGCTGCTTTGCCAATTCTATTCAGCCAACCCTCAATAATCACGGAGATGGTCAATGGACATCGCGATGGAAATTAACGAAATCAAATGTGTTCTGTATCAGGTAGCCGGAATCATGGCGCTCGCCGCTGAAGCGATTCGGGATAGTCCGAGTCAAGCTCAAATTGAACCCGCATGGGCCGCGCTCGATGGCGGGCATACGTTGCTGATAGGTACGATCGAAAAAGAGCTTTCGAGCGTAATGGACAAGGCGGGGCGCTTGGAGCGCTTGGAGAGACAGGAAGGATCCGGCTGAAAAGAAATCAGCAGCGCCACGACTAAAAGGATTGCCTTCTAATCTATCAACGTAGGGGGGTGAGTCTGCTGATCGAAAGCCCGGTGCCCTTGACCGGGCTTTTTTGTGGGCGCTGCCACCCCACCCTCATTTCCTAATCGGTCTGTCGAACAAACGCACCAGGTTTCCCGTGCGCTGATTCGGTGCTAAGAACGTGATGACGATCTGCCGCCGGTCTCCGCACCGATCACAGCGCAATCGTTCGCGAATAGCTTTGAGCGGGTAATCGCCGCCGAGGTGGGGCACGAAGCTTCACGAGGCTGATGCGTGCGTGGTGGCCGCACTTTCGGCAGTAGCCACCGTAATAGTAGCTGTCATCGACATGCGCGAGCGTCGCGGTTTCGAGCTTGGCGTATTCCACGCGCCAACACTAGCGCCAGTTGCCTGTGGATTGTTGCTGTATAACTCGTACAGTGCGGGCCTCCTAGGTGGTACTGTATGTCTGTAGAGCGAGGAATCATGACCACACCACCTAATTCCGACGCAGCCCTGTTGCGGGAGCTGCTGGCCAAGGCCGGCCTCTCCCAGCGAGGGGCCGGCCGAGAACTGGGCGTCGATGAACGCACGATGCGCCGGTACTGCGCGGGCGATTCTCCTGTACCGCGGGCGATCATCCTGGCGCTCACGCACCTGGCCCCGTGCGGTGGTGGCGATCCGCCGGATATTCTCGGCTAGCAAACACTCGGCGCCGAAAGCGGACGCCAGTGGCACGCCCATCGGAGTGCGGCCGGTGCTGATTTTCACGCGTGGTAAAGAGAAGAAGGGAGATATCATCCCTTACTCTAGCGCGTTCCTGATCTTGTATTTGGATCTGCC
>JALYHP010000067.1 GCA_030799355.1 Pseudomonadota bacterium | reverse complement strand
GCTCATGACCGTGCTCGGCACGGTCATGAGCCGCGGCGTGGACTACGCGGATCTGTATTTCCAGCTGTCGCGCGAGGAGTCGTGGTCGCTGGAGGACGGCATCGTCAAGGAAGGTTCCCACAGCATCGAGCAGGGCGTGGGCGTGCGCGCCATCAGCGGCGAGAAGACGGGGTTCGCGTACACGGACGAAGTCCTGCTGCCCGCGTTGGTGGAGGCATCGGATGCGGCCCGCGCCATCGCGCGCAGCGGCGGCAGCCAGGCGGTCAAGGCATGGCGGCGCCCGCTCACGCACCGGCTCTACATGCCCATCGATCCGCTCGATACCATTCGTGATGAGGACAAGGTGGCGTGGCTGATGAAGATCGATGCGGATACGCGCCGCATCGATTCGCGCGTCAAACAAGTGATGGCCTCGTTGGCCGCCGTGCACGAGGTCGTGTTGATCGCCTCGAGCGACGGCACCCTGACGGCGGACGTGCGTCCGCTGGTGCGCATGAATGTATCCGTCATCGTCGAACACAACGGCCGGCGCGAGCAGGGCTACAGCGGCGGCGGCGGACGTTTTGGATTGGACGAGTTGCTGCGTGGCGACGAGCCCTTCGAGCACGGTCGAGAAGCGGTACGTCAGGCGCTGGTGAATCTCGACGCGGTGGCGGCACCGGCCGGATCGATGCCCGTGGTGCTGGGCTCCGGTTGGCCCGGCATCCTGCTGCACGAAGCCATCGGTCATGGCCTCGAGGGGGATTTCAACCGCAAGGGCACGTCCGCGTTCTCGAATCGCATCGGCCACAAAGTCGCCGCCGATGAAATCACGGTGGTCGATGACGGCACCCTCGATCGGCGCCGCGGTTCGTTGAACGTCGATGACGAAGGCACCCCGACGCAGTGCACCGTGCTGATCGAGAACGGCATTCTGCGGGGCTACATCCAGGACAAGATGAACGCCCGCTTGATGGGTATGCCGGCCACCGGCAACGGGCGCCGCGAGTCGTTCGCGCACATGACGCTGCCGCGCATGACCAATACCTACATGCGTGGCGGATCGCGCGCGCCCGAGGAAATCATTGCCTCGGTCGAGAAAGGCTTGTACGCGGTGAATTTTGGCGGCGGCCAAGTGGACATCACCTCGGGCAAATTCGTGTTTTCGGCCAGCGAGGCGTACCTGATCGAGAACGGCAAGGTCACCGCCCCGGTGAAGGGCGCCACGTTGATCGGCAACGGCCCGGACGTGCTGACGCGGGTCAGCATGGTGGGCAATGACATGAAGCTCGATGGCGGGGTCGGGACGTGCGGCAAGGAAGGGCAATCGGTGCCCGTCGGCGTGGGCCAACCCACGCTACGCGTCGATGCGCTGACGGTGGGGGGCACGGGCTGACCGGCCGTCCGCGCAGTGGCGCCCCTCCGACCTCACCGAGTATCTATACGTTCACGCCGATGTTCGCTATGTCGCGGCCGATGCCGCCAGGAACAGAATCACCCCCGCGGCTCTCACGGAGGAGGTCCCACATCGCGGGATCGCAGGATGCTTGCCGTCGCGGGCGGGGACTCACGGTCACGGGGCGCCTGCCCGCGTTTTTGCTGGCGCACACACAATGTCAGCCCGGCGCCGCTGCCTCTGCTAGGCTGCCTCGAGACACGAGTTCTTCGGGAGGTTGTTGCATGAGAGCGATTCGCGAGGCGGTGCTCGCCGCGGGATTGATGATGATGCTGGGCGGCGGCGCGTGGGCCGGTTCGGATCCCGCTACGGAACTGGGTCTGTCCGCCGATGTCGCGGCGGCCATGCGCGGCATCGATCCGGAGCGGATTCGCGCGCACGTCAAATTTCTCGCGGATGACTTGCTGGAAGGGCGCGGCACCGGTACGCGTGGCGGCGACATCGCGGCCAACTACATCGCGACGCAATTCGCGCTGTATGGTTTGAAGCCGGCGGGCGACAACGGCAGCTATCTGCAAAGAGTGGCGTTCACCGGCGTGCTCACGCAGCCGAATTCATCGGTGGTGCTGCGGCCGTCCGCCGGCCGCGCGCCCATGGAACTCAAGCTGGGGGATGATTACGTCACCAGCAATCAGACTCAGACCGAGAGCATCGACATCGACGCGCCCATCGTGTTCGTCGGATACGGGGTCGAAGCGCCGGAATACCGCTGGAACGATTACCGGGGAATCGACGTGAAGGGCAAGGTGGTGCTGGTCATCGTGAATGAGCCGCCATCCAAGGACAAAAAGTTCTTCGATGCCGAGGCGATGACCTACTACGGCCGCTGGAGCTATAAATTCGAAGAAGCCGCACGCCAGGGCGCGGTGGGCGCGCTCATCATTCACCGCACCGATCTGGCCAGCTATCCGTGGGAGGTGGTTCGCAGTTCCTGGAGCAACGAACAGGTGTACCTGGCCGACGATCGCGATCCCAAGCTGCGATCCGCGGCTTGGATCCGGTGGGATGTGGCACGGCAGCTGTTCGCGGCCTCGGGTTTGAAATTGGAGGACATGGTGCGGCTCGCCGGCATGCGCACGTTCAAGGCTCGCGAATTGCCGGTGCGCCTCGAGGCGCATATCGTCAGCAAGGTCCGCAAGTTCGAATCCTACAACGTGCTCGGACTGTTGCCGGGATCGGACGCCGGGCCGGCGGCGCAGGCGGTGATGTACACGGCCCATTACGACCATTTGGGCATCAACCCGGCGATGGCCGGCGACAATATCTATAACGGCGCGGTCGACAACGGAACGGGCTGCGGTATCCTGCTGGAGCTCGCCCACGCGTTCGCGACCTCCGCCGCGAGGCCGCCGCATCCGGTGCTGTTTGCATCGGTGACTGCGGAGGAAAAAGGGCTGCTCGGATCCCAGTACCTGGGCAAGCACCTGCCGATTCCCGCGGCGCAGATCGCGCTCGATCTGAATTTCGATGCGGTGCCGCCCATCGGCGTGCCGGAATCGGTCAATGTGACGGGTGCCGAGCGCACCACCTTCTTTCCGGCCGTCGAGAAAACTTCTCAGGCATTCGGCTTCGAGATACAACCGGATCCGGAGCCCGGCGCCGGGCATTACTACCGCTCGGACCACTTCAGTTTGGCGCGCGCCGGTGTTCCCGCGTTTTCCATCAATACGGCATTGAAATTCGCGGGCCATCCTCCCGAATGGGGCAAGGCACAGCGCGATGAGTACACCGCCAAGCACTACCACCAGCCGAGCGATGAATACGCGGCGGACATGGATTTCTCCAGCAACGCGGCGCTCGCGAGCTACGGCTTCGCACTGGGCTGGCAGGCAATGGCGGCAAAGCAGACGGTGAACTGGCTGCCGGGGGACGAGTTCGAGCGGACGCGGGTGCAAGGTGCCGCCGGGCATCGATGAACCGGTGTCCCTGCCCGGGCAGCCCTCGCGTGCCGGGCGGCCGGCCGCGGCGCAGCCCACCCTCGCGGGGCATGAGTTGCGCATCGACGCCAGCGGCCGCTTGCTGCCCTGGACCTCTTGGAACGCCGCGCTCGATCGGGAAATGGAGTTCTATCAGCAATGTCCGCGGGACGCGGGGTATCCGCGGTTCCTGCACGCCACTTTCTTGGATGCGCAATGGAATCCGTTTCCGGATAGAACGGACACCATTCCGGCGACCCAGAACGGGATGGGCATTCTCTCGTACCTCAAGTTCCACGAGCTGCGGGGTCGGGATCCGCGCTTTCTGACCACCGCATGCGCCATGGGCGATTATCTCGTGCGCGAAACGCTCACGCCGAACGCGGGCGCGTACCCGGCGTTCACGCGTTCGACCGGCAAGCGTGGGCAATTTCCGCTGGCCGCGGACTCGGGTTCGCAAGGCGACCGTCCTTTCGAGATCGAGCCCGACAAAGGGGGTATCGCCGGTTATGCCTTGGCGTCGCTGTTCGAGGCGACGGCCCGGCGCGAGTATCTGGATCAGGCCTTGCACAATGCCCGGGTACTAGCCGCCAACCAATCCGACGGCGACGAGTCGCATTCGCCGTGGCCGTTTCGGGCCGACTATCGCAGCGGGGAAGGACGCGGCGCCATCTCCGGCAACATGACTTACGTTCTACGGCTGTACGATGCGCTGCTGGGGCGAGGCTATCGGCAGTTTGCGGTGCCGCGTGATTCGCTGTGGAGGTGGATCAAGGGGCAGCAAATACCCGATGCGGCGATATCGGGAACCCTGTTCGCACAATTCTTCGAGGATCACGAAACACCCACCAATCGGACCGCCTGGGCGCCTCTGAATCTGGCGCGATATCTGCTCGAGAAAAAGGAGTCGCTCGATCCGGACTGGCGCGCGAATTGCGCCACCTTGATCGAATTCGTCCGCAACAATTTCACTCATGTGGAGATGGGCGTCACGGTGTGCCACGAGCAGGACGAAGATGCGCAAGCATGGGGCGGCATCAACTCCACCTATGGCGCCGTTCTGGCGCTGTACGCGCATGCGGTGGGCTCGGAAGCCTGCGCGGTCGATGCGCAGCAAGCTCTGAATTTCACGCTATATTCGATCGACGAATGGGGGCGGCCGCGCGACCTCGGGAAAAGCGCGGTTGCCGGCGGCTGGCAGGAAGACGCGCACACCGATGTCATTCACAACTACGCGGACGTGTTGCGAGTTTTCCCGCAGTGGGGCGAAGCGAGCGCCGCGGCGCGCTGAACATGCATTGCGCCAAGCATCGCGCGCCGCGAGAAGGCGGGAACGTGCGTTGCGTCGCACCGCCGGCCGCGGGCTCTCGATACGCTGGCTCCCGTTTCATCCCAGACGGAGCTTTCATGACCGACGACTCGATGACCGAAACCTTTCAGCTGGAGCTGCCCGCGGACTTGCTGGCGGCGGCCAAACGTCAGTCCCCGCCGCAGGAGCGGGGATTGCTTGTGGAAGGCTGGCGCACGACGTGGCTGTCGCGGATGTCCGAACTTTGGGTAGGCAAGGACTGACGGCCCGCCAAATCCCTCCGGCGGCGACAGTGCCGGTCGGACGAGCGTGAGAATAATGTGCGTCATAAGTCAAATGGCTAATTTTTTGCGGCGGTCGCGGGTACCATTTGACCTAGGAGGTACATCGCATGCGCCTGGCTCGTCCCCTCTATGAATCGTTGCCGCTGGTTTACGCCGGTATCGGCGGCCTCGCGTTGCAGGTCGCCTACCTCGACCCGGACGGCCCGCAAACGATCACCGCCATGGTCATCGGGCTGCTCGCCGAGATCGCCGCGCTCACGGTATTTCTGCGGCGTCTGGATTACCGGGCGCTCAGCCGCGAGTATTCCGGCGAGCTCATCGATCTTCCCTCGCGTTTGGATCGCTAGCGGGGCGGTCCCCTCACCCTCAAGTCTTGTCGATGACCGCCGTTACGATGACCGCCGTTTCGCCCGGGTCGGGCTGGCGCGCGCGCGGGGCGCGTTCGTCGATGTAGACGATTTCATGCTGGCCCACCTGAACGACATCGCCGTCGTTCAAGTTGTGGCGTCTGACGCGCTTCGACTGGACGTAGATGCCGTTGGTGCTGTTGAGGTCCTCGATGAGACAGGAATCCGCCTGAGTCACGATCTGGCAGTGATGCCGGCTGATGAATTTGCTGTCGATCTGTAGATCATTGTCCGGCGTGCGCCCGATCACCACACGGCCGGGCTTCAACTCTCGCTCCAACAGGGTCTTGCCCTCGCTGGCCAACAGAATCCTGCCCACCGGTTGCCCTTGATCGGCTTGTGCGGGGGCAGGGCCGTGCGGCTGCTGCATACCGGGCACTTGCATACGATTGGTGGTGGACGTGGACTCCGCCCACTGCAATTCCTTGATGGCTGCTTCGAGATCGGCCAGCGACACCGTATCCTGATCGCGACCGAAGGCGGCCATCATGCAGGTATCGCACAGGGTATTGATGAGGCGCGGCACGCCACCGGTGTATTTGTAGATCGCCGGGTATGTCTCTTCCGCGAATATTCGCCGCCCCTGTGAACCCGCAACCTCCAGCCGGTGGTCGATGTAGGCGGTGGTCTCGGCCTTGGTGAGGGCCGTGAGATGGAACCGCAGGCGTACCCGCTGCGTGAGCTGGAGCAGTTCAGGCGAATTCAACTTGTCGTTGAGTTCGGGCTGTCCCGCGAGAATGATTCGCAGCGCCTTCTCTTTCGTGGTCTCGACGCCCGACAACATGCGTACCTCCTCGAGTACGCGATGGCTCAAATTTTGTGCCTCGTCGACGATCAACAGCACTTTGCGCCCGCTGGCGTGCTGTTCCATCAAGAACTGATTCAGAGTGGCCAGTACTTCGGGCTTCTTCATGTGGAAGGGCGAGAATCCGAACTGCACCAACACGGTCTGCAGGAACGCGGTGGGCGATAATTGCGTTTGGTTGATTTGCGCCACCACCACGTCCATCTGCAATTCGCGCAGGAACGTCTCGATGAGCGTGGTTTTCCCGGAGCCGATTTCCCCGGTGATCACCACGAAACCGTCGGTGAACCAAATGGTCGATTCCATGTACGCTTTGGCGCGTGCATGCTGTTTGCTCAAATACAAGAATTGCGGATCCGGGCTCAGGCGGAACGGCAATTCATGTAACTTGAAAAGTTCTAAATACATGTCAGTCTGTGGAAGCGTCGATCTAAGAGCATGGTTAAGCGTCAGTCCTAAGAAGCGTCGGTCCTAAAAGCGTCAATGCAACCGTCAGGTCCAGGCGATTAATTTCAGAGTATCCGCCAGCGCGCGGTTTCGCTCACGGGCGGTGCTCCGCGTAATGGTGCAGTGCCCCAATTTGCGCCCGGGCCGTGGCTCCTTGCCATAGTCGTGCAAAGACAGGCCATCCACGGCCAGCAGCGGCCCAGCTTCGGGCATTTGACCCAGAAAATTGATCATCGCGGTGTGTCCGAGCGCCCGCGTGCTGCCGAGCGGCAAGTCGCATATGGCGCGAAGATGATTCTCGAATTGGCTGGTGATGCATGCGTCGATGGTCCAATGACCCGAATTATGCACACGCGGCGCCATCTCGTTGGCGATCAATCGGCCGCCGACCACGAAAAACTCGATGGTCAGCACCCCGACGTAGTCCAAGGCTTCCATGACCTTCTTCAAGTAACGTCTTGCCATCCGCTCGAGCGGCTGATCGAGGAAAGGCGCGAGGCTATAGCGCAAGACCCCGCCCGAATGGGTATTCACGGATAGGGGGTAATACACGATGTCGCCCGCCGATGAGCGGGCGCCGATGATCGACACTTCTCGCGAGAACTCCTGGAATTGTTCGTAGATCAGTCCGGCGCCGCCCAGTCGTGCCCAGGCGGCGTCGAAGTCGGCCGCTTGCCGAATGACGAACTGGCCCTTGCCGTCATAGCCCATCCGCCGTGTCTTGAGCACGCCGCGAGCGCCCAGTTTGACGGCGGCACGCACCAGGTCTTCCTTGACATCGACGGCGGCGTGCGCCGCCACCGGAATCCTCAAGGTTCGGAACAATGCCTTTTCCTGCAGCCGATCCTGCGATGCTTCGAGCGCCGGCCGCGGCGGGCGAATGGCCGCCAGCTTCTCGAGGGGCGCCAAAGCGGCCCCTGAGATATTTTCCCAGTCGAACGTCAGCACGTCGCTGCGCGCGGCCAATTCCCTGAGACGTGCCGGGTCTTCGAGTTCACCGACCAGGATGGGCGCCACCTGAGCGCCGGGAGCCTCGATGCTGCGGTCCAAGAACAGACAGCGCAAGCCGAGCGGATACCCGGCGAGGGCCAGCATGCGGCCCAACTGCCCTGCTCCCACGATACCCACATTCTTGAATTTCAAGGCTGCCGCGGGTCGGGCTTCGACAGGACCGCCGCCGTCTGCGCGGCGCGGAACGCGTCGAGCGCAATACGGATTTCGATGATCTCGTTGGCGAGAATGGCGGCCGCGAACAGGGCGGCATTCTTGGCCCCCGCCGGACCGATGGCGAAGGTCGCGACCGGGACGCCGCTCGGCATCTGGACAATGGACAGCAGCGAGTCCAGGCCACTCAAGGTCTTGGACTGTACCGGTACACCGAGTACCGGAACCGACGTTTTCGCCGCCGTCATGCCGGGCAAATGGGCCGCGCCCCCGGCTCCGGCGATGATGGCCTTGAGCCCACGCTCACGCGCCGAGGCGGCATATTCAAACAACAAGTCGGGCGTGCGGTGTGCGGACACGATCCGCACCTCGTGCGCGATGCCGAGCGCCGTGAGCGTGTCGGCCGCGCCTTGCATGGTCTCCCAATCGGACGAGGATCCCATAATGATTCCGACCACGGACTTCCGCAGGTTCATCAGATCACCTCAACCTCTATGCCAGCAATTGGCGCAGAAAGGCGAACAACTCGCGAGCCCCGACCGGCGAGCGCTGTTCGAGCCGCTCGCGTTCGGCCTTGTCCAGCAGCTTGAGGAGAGCTTCCTTGTCGATCTGGGGGTACGCTTGCTGCAATTCCACGACGCCGGCCGCCGGCTCCGAGAGCAGCCGTTCGCGCCAGCGCTCGATCTGCTGAAAATGGCGGATCTCCGTGTCGTGACGCTGCTTGCGCTCGGCGAGTTTGGCGAGAACGGGCCCCGGATCGATGCTGCGCATCAATTTGCCGATATACTGGCGCTGCCGCACCTGTGCCCCATGGGAGGGCAGGCGGCGCAGATCCCGGAGAGCGATAAAAAGGCTGTCGGGCAGACCTAAGGCCTTGATTTCCTGGTCGGGGAGGGCCGAGAGCTGGACACCGAGTTCCTGCAACGACGCCGCCTCGCGCTTGCGTGAGCTCTTGCTCGCGCGCAGCTCTTCACCGGGTGAAGCGTCTGCGGAATCCGAATCGGTCTCGCTTGTCATAGTGCGCATGCTATCACTCAGGCCGGTAGAATCATGACTGGAGTCCTCGGACATTGGAGATGCAGTGGCCCTGCCTAGCAACCCGTTACGTCTTGCCCCGGAAGACTTGGAATCGATCATCGAGCGCGCCCTGGAGGACGCGCGCGCCCGCGGCGCATCCCAGGCAGAAGCGGCTGTCAGCCAGGATACTGGTCTTTCGGTCGGTGTGCGACTCGGCGAGGTGGAAACGCTGGAGCACCAGCGCGACCGCAGCATGGGAATCACGGTGTATTTCGGCCAGCGCAAGGGGTCGGCGAGCACCGCCGATTTCTCGCCCGAGGGGGTGCGGGCGACGGTAGCCAAAGCGTGCAGCATCGCCCGCTTCACGGCGGAGGACACCTGTGCGGGCTTGGCGGACGCGGCGCTGATGACGCGCTCGCCGCCGGATCTGGATCTGGCTCACCCGTGGGATATCACCGCGGACCGGGCCATCGACATCGCCAAGGCGTGCGAGGCGGCGGCGCTCGCCTTCGATGCGCGCATCAATAATTCGGAAGGGGCCTCCGTCAGCACCCACCAGGGGTTGCACGTGTACGGCAACACCCATGGGTTCGTGGGAGGCTACCCCACGACCTCGCACAGCGTGAGCTGCGTCGTGCTCGCCGGCAAGGGCGAGGACATGCAGCGTGACTATTGGTACAGCAGCTCTCGGGATTGGCGTGAGCTCGATAGCGCGGAAGCGATCGGCCGCGAGAGCGCCCGGCGCACGATCGCTCGCCTGGATCCGCGCAAGCTGAGCACGCGTCGCGCCCCGGTGTTGTTCGTGCCGGAAATCGCGCGCAGCCTGGTGGGCCACTTCACCGCCGCGATTCGCGGCAGCAGTCAGTATCGGCAGTCCTCGTTCTTGTTGAACTCGTTGGGACAGCGGATATTTCCGTCAGGATTCTCGATCGCGGAACGGCCCCACATTCCGAAGGCCATGGGCAGCGCGCCCTTCGATGACGAAGGCGTGGCGACGAAGAACCGCGAGCTCATCCTCGATGGGGTGCTCACGGGATACATTCTCTCGAGCTATTCCGCGCGCAAGCTGGAATTACAGACGACGGGCAACGCCGGGGGCGCGCACAATCTCATCGTCGCTCCCAACACCGATGGGGGCATGCCGCAGATGCTGGCGCGCCTCGGCACCGGGCTGCTGGTGACCGAACTGATGGGTCAGGGCGTCAATATGGTGACGGGGGATTATTCGCGTGGAGCCGCCGGCTTTTGGGTGCAGAACGGCGTCATCCAATATCCGGTGGCGGAAATCACCATCGCCGGAAACCTGCGCGAAATGTATTCGCAGATCCTTGCGGTCGGCGATGACATCGATACCCGGGGAGGCATCCGCGTGGGTTCCATCCTGCTCGGCGAGATGACCATCGCCGGCGACTGACCGGCGCCTCACGCGGGGCGGGGCTCCTGGGAGCCTGAGGAAACCGCGATGAAGTCCTCGAGCGATTTGCCGGCGAGACGCTCTCGAATCGCGGCCTCGAGCTCGGTCATGAGGGTTGCGGCCGATGCCACCGGCCGGATGCCGACCATCAACCGCCCGGCGGGGCGGGTGCGCACCGCGTCGATGATGCTGGCCAGTGCGATGCCCTCGAGACCGCGCCCCGGGAGGAATTGCTCTTTGTCGGTTGCCACGATCAGTCCGCCGCGCTCGAGGCAGGCGAGTACCGGCAACAGCGCGGTGCTCGGAATGTCGAGCTCCGCCGCGAGGCGGTTGGCGGTCCAGTAGGCTTTTCCCGCTCCGTAGTCGCGTCCGACCAGATACATCACCGACAGACCCGCTTGCTCGCGTGCGGCGCCGGTGAGCTCCACCGCTGCCTGGCCGTGACGCAGATACTGCGGAAACTGTACATAAAAGCCGATCTGCGCGCCGAGCAGCAAGATGAGCCAGCTCAGATACACCCAGATCAATGTCGTGAGCACGATGGCAAAGCCGGTGTACACCGCCATCATGTGCGATGAATAGAGGATCACGGCGGTAAACACTTTTCCGACCAGAGCCCACATGATGCCCGCGGCCACGCCGCCGATGAGCGCCGCGCGCAGCTCGACGCGGGTATTGGGGATGAACGCATACATGAACGTGAATACGCAGGTGACGATCGCGTACGGCACGAACTGGCCGAGTGCCGCCATGGCCCATGCGAGCGGCGGGACGGCGGTGAGCCACCGCGCGAAAGGGCTGTGTTCGGCCGAGCCCAATAGTCCCACGAGCACACCGAGCAGAATCGGTCCGATGATCATCACCGACAGGTATTCCGTGAAACGGCGCGCGATGCTGCGCGGCCTGTGCACTTGCCATACGAAATTGAAACTGGCCTCCACCTTCTGAATGGTGGCGATGACGGTGTAGATGAGGAATCCCAATCCGAGCGAGCCGAGCACATCGCCGCGCATGTTGGTGACGAACTGCATGACGCTGTCGGTGAGCTGCGTGGCCGCGCTGCCCACGGGGCGGAAGAATTCATGCAGGATGTAGCGCAGATCGCCGCGACTGCCCACCGCCTTCAATATCGAGAAACTGAACACCAGCAACGGCACCAGCGAGAGCAGCGTCGTGTAGGCGAGGCTCATGGCCCTGACGTTGATGTCGCCCGCGAGCCAATCGCGGCCGATGGCGACGGGGTACCGCAGCCACCGCAACACGGGTCCCCACGGAGCGGGCATGCTGCGCGATTTCTGAAACAAGCCCTCTTCGAGACGTTCTGGCCAATGGAGCATGCGCGCAGCCTTACACGGCGGTGAGTAACCTCAGCGCCTCGCGGTAGTTCTCGCTGGTGCGCGCCACGACATCGGGCGGCAGGTGCGGCGCGGGCGGCTTCTTGTCCCAGTGCAGCGACTCCAGATAGTCGCGGACGAATTGCTTGTCGAAACTCGGCGGGCTCATGCCACATTTGTAGGACGCGACCGGCCAGAAACGCGAAGAATCGGGGGTCAGCGCTTCGTCGATCAACACGAGATCTCCGGCCTGGTCGAGGCCGAACTCGAACTTCGTGTCGGCGATGATGATGTTTCGCGCCAGGGCGTGCTCCACCGCAAACGCATAGAGCTCGAGCGCGATGCGGCGGATAGCGGATGCGTGGTCGAGGCCCACCAGCTTCACGATGGTCTCGAAGTCGATGTTTTCATCGTGTTGGCCGACGGGAGCCTTGGAGGATGGGGTGAATAACGGTTGCGCAAGTCGCTCCGCCAGTTGCAATCCGGGAGGCAGCGCGATGCCGCATATCGACCCGTGCAGCTTGTAGTCCTTGTAGCCCGACCCTATCAAGTACCCCCGGACCACGGCTTCCACCGGCAACGCCGTCAGTTTTTTGACCACCATGGCCCGGCCGGCGAGCAGGGCGCGTTCCTCGGGATCGGAGATGATATCCTCCAACGTCACGCCGGATACATGGTTGGCCACGATGTGGCGAGTCTTCGCGAACCAGAACAGCGAGATTTGCGTGAGCACCTGGCCTTTATGCGGGATGGGATCCGGCAGCACGACATCGAAAGCCGAGAGTCGGTCGGTGGTCACGATGAGTAGGTGATCGGCATCCACGTCGTAGATGTCGCGCACCTTTCCCCGGTGAATCCTTTTGAGGCTGTGCAGCCGGCTTTCGAATAGCGGCTCTGATTGCGATGTCTGTTCCATGCGGGGGCCTGCTTGCGGCTGCTACCATGACGGCAGAAGGCCGGCGATTGTGGCGGGCCGAACGATACAGGTCAACGCGGATGGCTTGGAAAGGCAAATTTATCGGGGCGCTGATCGGTTTTTTGATGACCCGGAACCTCTGGGGGGCGGTGATGGGGGCGTTCATCGGGCAACTGTTCGATCAGAGCCCAGGAGCCGGATATGGCGGCCCGTTCGCGAGCGCTTCCGCCGAGGCCGGCGCGCGCGCGGGCGGTATCGGCTACGCGTCGGTGTCGGAGGTGTTCTTTCGCACCACCTTCGAGCTCATGGGACATGTCGCAAAATCGGACGGCCGTGTCTCGGAGGCGCAGATCAGCGCGGCCCGCCGGCTCATGCAGGAGCTGCGCTTGGCGCCGAACGAAGTCGCCGCCGCCATCGCTTGTTTTCGATTCGGTAAATCGGCGGGGTATGACCTGCATTCGAGCGTGGAAAAACTTCGCGATGCCTGCGCGATGCGCCATGATTTGTTACGGGCGTTCATGGAGGTACAGCTGCGGGCGGCGCTTGCGGGCAACGGCATTTCGCTTCCTGCGCGCTCGATTTTGACGCGGGTGGCGGCGCGGCTGGGAATGTCGGGGCTGGAGTTTGCGCACATGGAGGCGGCGCAACGGGCTTGGCAACGCGGGCCGAGCAGCAACAGGGCTTCGCCCACGTCAAGCCCGCTGGCGGCGTGCTATGCGGAACTCGAGGTCGACCCCGGCACCAGCGACCCGGAAGTCACCAAAGCCTACCGGCGGCAAATGAGCCGCCATCACCCGGATAAGCTGGTGGCCAACGGCCTACCGGAGTCCATGGCGCGAGTGGCCAAGGAAAAAACGCAGCGCATCCAAGAGGCCTACGAGGCGATACGCACCGCGCGCGGCATGCGATGAGCGCGAATACGCTACACTGGAACGGATCATAAGGGGGGAACCATGGCCATCATCATCGCTCCGTCCATTCTGTCCGCCGATTTCGCTCGATTGGGCGAGGAAGTGAACGCCGTACTCGCGGCAGGCGCCGATTGGGTCCATTTCGATGTCATGGACAACCACTATGTGCCGAACCTCACCATCGGTCCCCTGGTTTGCGAAGCGCTGCGCAAGGCCGGGATCACCGCGCCCATCGATGTTCATCTCATGGTATCGCCGGTGGACGCCATGGTGACCGATTTCGCGAAGGCAGGAGCCACCGGCATCAGCTTTCATCCCGAAGCGACGCAGCATGTGGACCGCACCATCCGGCACATCCGCGATTCGGGGTGCAACCCGGGGCTGGTGTTCAATCCGGCGACGCCGCTGAACTGGCTGGATTACGTGATCGACCAGATAGACGTCGTGCTGCTGATGTCGGTCAATCCCGGATTCGGCGGACAGAAATTCATCGCCGAGACGTTGCCAAAAATTGCCCAGGCGCGCTCCCGGATCGATGCCTGCGGGCGCGACATAAAATTGGAGGTCGACGGGGGGATCAAAATCGACAACATCGCGGCCGTCGCGCAGGCGGGTGCCGATACATTCGTTGCCGGCTCGGCCATTTTCGGCAGCGGCGACTATGCGAAAACCATCCGGGAGATGCGGGCGCGGATCGAGACCGCAAAGCGCCCGCGCTAGGAGCCTCGGCTCCGCCTCGACTGAGGAAAAATCGGCCACGCTCGCGGCCACGGGGAATACTCGGGCAGGCGTCTAAAGCCTATTCCTCGTCATCCTCGTCATCTTCATCATCGTCCGCCGGCTCCGTTCGCGCGATCCTACCGGCCGTGACATTGCCCGCGTTGGCGGCGGCCTTCACCGGTACGATCAACGGGCGGGTCTTGATTTTAGGACGCGCATTGAACACGACGATGGTCTTTCCGGTGGCGCGCAGCAGGCCCTGTTCCTCGAGGACTTTGAGAACACGACCCGCCATTTCCCGCGAGCAGCCCACCAAGCGGGATAACTCCTGACGGCTCACCTTGATCTGCATGCCTTCCGGATGCGTCATGGCGTCGGGTTCGCCGCACAGGTCCATGATGGCGTGGGCGACTCGGCCGGTGACGTCGACGAAGGCAAGATCGCCCAGTTTGCGATTGGTGCGGTCGAGACGCGTGGCGAGTTGGGTGGCCAATTCGAATATGAGGCCGGGGCTCTCCGCGGCGATCTGTCGAAACCGCGGATAGGTCATTTCGGCGAGTTCGGACTGTTGGCGGGTGCGCACCCAGGCGCTGCGGGTCGGCTGTTCATAAAACAAGCCCATTTCGCCAAAAAACTGTCCCTTGTTGAGGTAGGCCAGCACCATTTCGTTGCCGTCCTCATCCTCGATCATGACCTCGACCGAGCCGCTGATGATGTAGTAAAGAATGTCGGGTAGGTCGCCGGCGTGAATGATCACGGTCTTTGAAGGGACTGTCCGGATCCGGCAGTAGCTCAAGAATCGATTGATCGCCGGGATATCGCTTAAGGCCTTGGCCCCTTCTTCCATGGTCACTCCCTCATCTTGAATAAAGCGAAAGCACATGTGTGCTGGCGCAGGTCGCGTGTGCTCGCGCAGGTATTATTACATAAGTCCTGGAATCGCAAGCAGTAAGTCGTAAGTGCTCAGCGCTTGGCGTTGCGGGTCGCCGCGCAGCGCCCGCTTACAGCCAATAGGAACTCGCGGTCATGATCCTGGACGTTAGCCGCATGCACGCACGCAGCAGAAACGGCACCGCATCGGCTCCCAAGGACGCCGCTTGCGCCCCATGAGCGACCTCGTCGTGCGTCATTTGGTCGACGATGCTGCGGCTGCGATGATCGGCGGCCGGCAGACGGTCCAAATGCCCGCGCAAGTGCGCTTCGACCTGCTTTTCTGTTTCGGCGATGAAGCCGAGGCTCGCGCGATCGCCCGCGGCCCCCGCCATGGCGCCGATGGCGAACGAGCCCAGGTACCAGACCGGATTCAACACGCTGGTTCGGCCGTGCAACTCCCGCAGCCGCTGCTCGCACCAGGCAAGGTGGTCCATTTCCTCCCCGGCTGCCTGCCGCATGGCGCGCGCGATCTCGGGGTTGCCCGCCGTGAGCGCCTGTCCTTGGTAGAGGGCTTGAGCGGCCACTTCGCCCGAATGATTGACTCGCATCATCCGGCAGGACTCCCGGGCTGAGACCACATCCAGCACCGATTCGTGCTCGCGAGGCGCCGGGGCGGGCCGCGCGGCATGGGCGGGTGCAGCTAATACCTTGATTGCTTTATCTATTTCGCCTATCAAGCGATCCATGGGTCGAAATGAGCGGTCAGCCATGCGTGATTCCGTAGTCGCGGTATTCTAATTTATAGCAGCGCGGGCGGCCGCGGCGGCAGGAATGAGCCAATTGCACCCCACCGCGGCGGGACCGCAAGCGCGGGGCCTTCCGCCCCGGCTGGGTGGGACTGGAAACGCGAGCCGCAGTTCTGTACACTTTCGCGCCTTCTCAAGACCCCCTACGAAAGATCGCCGACTATGTCCACGTACACCGTATTTACCAAGCCTGATGAAGCCCGTGTCGACTGGTATGTCGTCGATGCCGCGGGCAAAACCCTCGGCCGCCTGGCTTCTCAGATCGCCCATCGCCTGAAGGGTAAGCACAAGCCAAATTATGCGCCCCATCAAGATCTTGGGGATCATATCGTGGTCATCAATGCCGGCACCGTACGCGTCACCGGGGCCAAGCTGACCGACAAGTTTTATCATCAGCACACCGGCTATGTGGGCAATTTGAAGAGCATCGCGCTCGGCAAGCTGCTCCAGGAGCACCCTGAGCGCGCGATCGAGTTCGCCATCAAGGGTATGCTGCCCAAGGGCCCGCTGGGCCGCCGCATGTATAAGAAGTTGCATGTGTTCGGCGGCAGCGAGCACCCCCACCAAGCTCAGCAGCCCAAGGCGCTGGCGATCTAAGCGTTTTCCCAGGATATATAGCCCATGGCAAACTCAGCCACCCATTCTTTTTACGGAACCGGACGCCGCAAGACCTCCAGCGCGCGCGTCTATTTGAAGCAGGGCACCGGCAAAGTGTCCATCAATGGCCGCACCTTGGACGAGTTCTTCGGCCGGGAAACGGGCCGAATGATCGTTCAGCAGCCCTTCGGCGCGGTCCAGTTGGACGGCAAATTCGACGTGGATGCGCACGTCGAGGGCGGCGGAATCACCGGTCAAGCCGGCGCGATTCGTCATGGAATTACCCGCGCGCTGATGGCTTACGACGAAACGTTGCGTTCGCCGTTGCGCAAGGCGGGTTTCGTGACCCGGGATGCGCGTGAAGTGGAACGGAAGAAGGTCGGCC
Organism: Pseudomonadota bacterium; assembly: GCA_030799355.1. Classification (GTDB taxonomy): domain Bacteria; phylum Pseudomonadota; class Gammaproteobacteria; order Steroidobacterales; family Steroidobacteraceae; genus Bog-1198. The sequence goes on along the minus strand of JALYHP010000067.1, from coordinate 46,424 downwards.
GCCGCAAAGCCCGTCGCGGAACCCAGTTCTCCAAACGCTAAGCGGGAGCCGGGTGATACCCTCAGCCTTCCGGTGTGGACGATCAAGGTTTTTGGGGGATCGTCTAGCGGTAGGACAACGGTCTCTGACACCGTTTACCTAGGTTCGAATCCTAGTCCCCCAGCCAAACAGGGCCCACTCCGTGGGCCCTTCTCTTAACACGGGCTCCTAGATGTCGGGCGATCGCAATTCGGGTGGACGGGTGGCGCCGATGGCGCTCGCCGCGCTCGGCGTCGTGTTCGGCGACATCGGCACGAGTCCCCTGTATGCCGTGTCGGCCTGTTTCACCGGTCCGAATCTCGAGGTAACTCCCGAGCACATCTTCGGCTTGCTGTCTTTGATCTTCTGGTCCTTGGTGCTCGTCATTCTCGTCAAGTACGTGAGCGTGGTCTTGAACGCCGACAACAAGGGCGAGGGCGGTGTACTGGCTCTCACCGCGTTGGTGATCAACACCGAGAGAGCGAGCCCGCGGCGAAAAATCTACGGCACGTTGGGCATCTTGGGCGCGTCGCTGTTTTTCGCGGACGGCGCCATCACGCCGGCCGTGACGGTATTGGGCGCGGTGGAAGGGCTTCGGGTCGCGGCTCCGACCGCGCAGATCCCGGTATTGCCGATCGGCATCGCCATCTTGTTCGGCCTGTTCTTCATTCAACGTCACGGAACGGGTTCGGTGGCCAAGGTGTTCGGTCCGGTGATGCTGGGGTGGTTCGTGGTCCTCGCCCTGATGGGGGCGGCCTGGATCGTCCGCGAGCCGCAGGTCTTGCTGGCACTGAACCCGTGGTACGGCCTCCGGCTGTTCATGGAGCACAAAGTCGGTGCGCTCGCGGTGCTGGCCGGAGTCTTCCTGACCGTCACCGGCGGCGAGGCGCTGTATGCCGATATGGGTCATTTCGGCAAAGTGCCCATACGGGCGGCCTGGATTTTCGTCGTCATGCCGGCGCTGGTACTCAATTATTTCGGCGAGGGTGCGATGCTCATCGAGAACCCGGCGGCGATCAGCAATCCTTTCTATTTGATGGCGCCGGACTGGTCGTTATGGCCGCTCATCATCCTCGCGACCGCCGCCTCGCTCATCGGATCGCAGGCAGTGATCTCGGGCGTGTTTTCGGTAACGACGCAGGCCGTCAGCCTGGGACTGCTGCCGCGAGTGCGGGTCGAACATTCGTCGGCGGAACATGCCGGCCAGATCTATGTGCCGACCATGAACTGGCTGCTGATGGCCGCCTCGCTCTCCTTGGTGATCGCCTTCGGCACGTCGGCGGCACTCGCCGGTGCGTACGGACTGGCCGTATCGGGCGCCATGACCATCGTGACGCCGCTGATCCTGAGTCTCATCAAGTCGCGGACGGGCCGCAAGAGCCGGGCGTTGCGCGCGGGTTTGTCGTTGCTGTTCATCATCGATATCGCCTTCCTGCTCGCCAATCTCACCAAGTTGGAGGACGGAGGATGGCTGCCCTTGGTCTCCGGCCTCACGATCTATTGGCTGATGCAGACCTGGCAGACCGGCAGAGGCTCGGTCATGGCGAGACTGCTGCGGGATCAGAAGCCGGTGCGCGATTTTCTCGAGGATTTGAAGCGCGATCCGCCGGTTCGAGTTCCGGGAACCGCAATCTTCTTGGATGCCAAGGCGTCGGGCATCCCGCGGGCATTGCTCAACAACATCAAGTTCAACCGCGTGATCCATGAGCGGGTGGTTCTACTCACGGTCGTCACGCGGGAACAACCGCGCATCCCGGAGGGCAAGCGCTTGACGGTCACCCCGGTCTACGAAGGTATCGTGCGTGTCGTCGCCCAGTTCGGGTTCATGGAGAAGGCCAACATCCTGCAGATTCTGCGCGATGCCGAAGCCTACGGAGTTACTTACGATCCCGAGCGGACGACCTTTTTCTTGAGCCGCGAAGAGCTGTTGGCGGGCCAACGCTCGGATCTGCCGCCGCTGCGGCGCAAGGCGTTCATGCAGATGGCGCGCAGCGCCCAGGTGATCGCTGATTATTACGGCTTGCCGCCGAGCCGAGTGGTCGAGATCGGCACGCGCTTGGAAATCTAGGACGGAATGAGCGTATCGACGCCGCCGTCGCCGGCGATGATGAGCACATCCGACCGGCGATGTGCGAATAGACCTACGGTTACCACCCCGGCGATCTGATTGACGGCGGTTTCGAACGCGAGCGGATCCGTGAGGTGCAAGCGGTGCACATCGAGTATCGCGTTGCCGTTGTCGGTGAGAACGGCGTCGCGCCATACGGGCTGGCCACCGAGCTTCACCAGTTGCCGCGCGACATAGGAGCGCGCCATCGGTATGACCTCCACCGGGAGGGGGAACCTCCCCAGCACGTCGACCAGCTTGCTGTCGTCGATGATGCAGACGAAGCGCTCGGAAGCCGCCGCGACCACCTTCTCGCGCGTGAGCGCGGCCCCGCCCCCCTTGATGAGCATGCCGTCTCGCGTCGCCTCATCGGCGCCGTCGATGTACAAGGTGAGATCGCCTTCCGAATTCAGATCCAGTTCCGCAATGCCCGCCGCGCGCAGCGCCGCGGAGGTCTGGCGCGAGCTCGAAACGGCCCCTTTCAGCTGGATTTTACGGTCTTTTATCGCGTCGATGAGTTCCTTGACGGTCGAGCCGGTACCCAATCCGAGCACCATGCCCTCTTCGACGTAGCGCAGTGAGGCTTCGGCTGCGCGTCGCTTCTTTTCTGTCGATGGGGAAATATTCCGATCCTCTAAAACAACTGTGCCCGCTTACGCGGGCACAGTTGGTTACTTTCGAAGGCCTACTTTTTCTTAGCGGCCTTCTTCTTCGCTACCTTCTTCTTCGCTTTCTTTGCTTTCGCTGCCATAAAAACTCCGTAGATCGGGTTAGTCCGGGGACCGAGTATATACACGAATAATTAATTTACAAGCAATACGTCGCACGGACGCCATACATGTGGTAGCGATGTGAACGGCTTCACTCAAGGGTAAGAATAAAATTCCACTGCTTCGCCGTTACCGGAGTCACCGACAGTCGATTGCCCCGTCGCAGTAAAACCAATTGCGCGAGAGCATCGCCGGCATGGTTGCGCAGCTCATCGAGCGTGACGATGCGCTCGAACTTGCGGACCAGCTTCACGTCGACCGCGTACCAGCGCGGTTTGCCGGCGTCGCTGTCGGGATCGTAGTGATGATGCGTCGGCTGAAACGCGGTCCGATCGGGATAGCCGCTCTTCACCACGCTGACGATGCCCGCGATGCCCGGCGTATCGCAGCTCGAATGATAGAAAAACGCGGAATCGCCTACTTTCATGGAGTCTCGAAGCATGTTGCGCGCTTGATAATTGCGTACTCCATCCCACGCCGTGGTCTGCTTCGGACGGGCCGCTAGATCATCGATGCTGAACGTGGTGGGCTCGGATTTCAGTAGCCAATGATTCATTGTTCACCCGAGGTGGAGGTAGGGAGGGAGAAATGTCGCAGGCCGGATTCGGTTGCGAGCGAATCCAGTCGCACGTCCCAGGACTCGGCGAAGACGGTATGAGTGCGCTGGCAATCGAAGCCGAGCCCCACCAATCGAGGGCCCATCCATCGCCGCCGTCCGCGCCGGAAGGCGAGCGCTCGATCGTAGAACCCGCCGCCCATGCCCAAGCGCAGACCGGCGCCATCGACGCCCACGAGAGGAACGATGATGAGATTGAACCAGCGCGGAGCGGTCCAGCGTCCATGGCGGTCGGGGACCGATATGCCGAACACGCCCCGACGGGTCTTGCCCGACAGCGGATGGAAACGCAGGCTGCGATGACGCAGGTCGGTGACCACGGGAACGAAAATATGAACCCCGCGGCGCTTCGCCGCCGCGAGCAGAGCGGCGGTATCGGTCTCGCGATCGAACGGCAGATAAACCGCGACGCGGGCCCCGGCCTTGAATGCGGGCAGGCGGGCGATGGCGGAGGCGGCGAGGGCGGAGCGCATGGCGTGTTCGGTCGCGCCCAAGGAGCGCCGTTGGCCGCGCAGCTCTTTCCGCAACTTCGCTTTACTCAAGGAGATGGCGCTACCCACATATGCCGTTTTGGACCGTTGCTCCCGACCTGAGCAACAAGTGGGGCTAACTGCGGCACTTAAGGCTTTCCGCTCGAGGCGGACCTGCACAATGTTGCCAGCAAGCAATGGCCCCTGGGGTTTACAAAATTAGGGTCAGGAGGTAACCCGATCCGCATCGAACACCGCAGGCAGCGCCAAACTTAACTCATCGGAAGGGACGGCCCGAGCCCAGATCCTGAAATCTCGAGGTAGCACGCCGAGTGGCCTACAGCTCGAGTTGTTGTCCCTTCTCCAAGGCCGACTCTACGCGCTCGCGCAAGATACGCAAGCGCCCGCCCACGTCCGATTCGAGATTACTGTCGCGCTTGCGGTACCGAATCAATTCGTTGGCCATATTCAGCGCCGCGATCACCGCTATGCGGTCCAGGCCGACCACCTTGCCGGTATCGCGGATTTCCCGCATTTTCGCATTGAGGAACTCCGCCGAATCAAGCAGATCGGATCGCTCCTCGAGGGGACAGGTGATGTGATACTCCTTTTCGAGTATGCGCACGCTCACCCTGGCTTGGTTGTCGCTCATGCCTGCTCCATCGACTTCAACCGGCCGATCATCGCCTCGACGCGCGCCCGTACCTGCTCGTTCTTCTGCAGCAGGCTGGCCCGCTCGGACGTAAGCGTTTCCTGACGCTGACGCAACGCCCGATTTTCCTCCTTGATCTGGCTGACGGTCGCGATGAGTTCTTCCAGCCGCCGTTCCAAGCGCCTCAATTCGATTTCGACGGCCGACTTGGGAGTGGTTTCGTTCATGGCCGCCAATATAGAGCGGTGCATTACGCAATGCAAAGGCGTCGGCCACCGGAGAGGGCCCGTGCGGTATTATTCAGCCCCATGATGTCGGATATTCGATTCCAGGACTTCGAGGACGTGCTTGCCGCCGCCGGGAGCATGGCCGACGCCGCCGAGGCGCACGGCTCCTTATGCGGCGCGCTATGCTCCATGTCGCCCTACCGCTTACAGGACTGGATCAATGAGATCCTGCCCGACGGCGCCGCCCTGTCCGACGAATCGGCGGCGATGCTCGAACGGGTATTTACGGCGACAGCGACGTCCTTCGGCGAGCAAGGGATGGAGTTCGAGCCGCTGCTGCCCGACGACGAACAGCCGCTCACCGGTCGTGCGAACGCGTTGGCCCTGTGGTGTACCGGCTTTCTGTATGGCCTGGGTACCGGCCAAATCTGCGATCTCGGGGCGCTCAACGGCGAGGTGGGCGAAATCGTCAGGGATTTCACCGAGATCTCGCGCGCCACCGGGGACGATGCGGACGCCGACGAATCCAACGAGCAGGCCTATGCGGAACTGGTCGAATTCATTCGCGTTGCCGCGCAAGTCGTGTTCGAAGAATTATTTCCCTTGCGCAGACAGAGTTATCCCGCTCCGCAGCAGCGGCTGCACTGACTCCTGATCCATGGATAGCAATGAGTTCGCGCGCCGCCGCCGGCAGTTCATGCGCATGATAGGCAAGGATGCCATCGCCATTGTCCCGGCGGCGCCGGTGCTTCATCGCAACGGGGATATCGAATACGCCTACCGGCAGGACAGCCACTTTCATTATCTGACCGGGTTTCCCGAGCCCGAGGCGGTTGCCGTCCTCGTGCCTGGCCGGGCGCATGCCGAATACCTGCTGTTCGTCCGCGAACGCGACGCGGCACGGGAGGCCTGGGATGGGCCGCGGGCGGGTACGGAGGGAGCAGTCCGGTGTTTCGGCGCCGACGATGCGTTCCCCATCGCCGACATCGATGAGATTCTGCCCGGCCTGATCGAACAGCGATCGCAAATCTTCTATAGCGTGGGTACGCATCCGGACTTCGACCCCCATGTCCTGGGATGGGTCAACGGATCGCGCGCGCCCACGCGGCCGCGAGGGGAGTTTGTTGCGCTGAATCACGTACTCGACGACATGCGCCTGTACAAAAGCCCGCCCGAGCAGTCGAGCCTGAGGCGCGCGGCGCAAATAGGCGTCGGTGCGCACCGGCGTGCGATGCGCTTCGCACGTCCCGGACGAATGGAATATGAGGTGATGGCGGAGGTACTGCACGAGTTCCGCTCGCACAATGCCGATATGTCGTACACGCCGATCGTCGCGGGCGGTCCCAACGCCTGCGTCATGCACTATCGCCGCAACGATCAGCGCCTGTGCGACGGCGATCTGTTGCTGCTCGATGCGGGTTGCGAGCACGATTACTACGCCTCCGACATCACCCGCACCTTCCCGGTCAGCGGCCGATTCACCTCGGCGCAGCGCGCCGTATATGACATAGTCCTGGAAGCGCAGACGGCCGCCATCGACAAGGTGCGTGCCGGCAACCATTGGAATCAGCCGCATGAAGCCGCCGTGCGCGTCATCACCCGGGGTCTCATCACACTGGGTCTCATCAAAGGACCGCTGGGGAGGCTCATCAAGGAGAAGGCCTACGAGCCGTACTTCAATCACCGGACCGGGCATTGGCTCGGCATCGACGTTCACGACGTCGGCGACTACCGAGTGGGCGGTGAATGGCGCGTTCTCGAAGCGGGGATGTCCTTGACCGTCGAACCGGGCTTATATATTCGCCCGTCGCCGCGCACACCCAAGGAGTTTTGGAACATCGGCATCCGGATCGAGGACGACGTGCTGGTGACCAAGGGCGCGCCGGAAGTGCTGACCGGCGCGCTCGAGAGGACGCCCGAGGCCGTCGAGCGCTTGGTGTCGGCCGCGTGAACGGGCGGTTCGACGTCGCCATCGTCGGCGGCGGAATGGTGGGCGCGAGTCTTGCCGTTGCGCTCGATGGCTTGGGCCTGCGGATCGCACTGGTCGAGGCCATTGCGCACGATGACGCCTCGCAGCCCAGCTTCGATGAGCGCACGACGGCGCTGTCGAACGGCAGCCGCCGCATCCTCGAGACATTGGGCATCTGGCCCGCGGTATCCGCGGCGGCCACCCCGATTCGCAAGATTCACGTCTCCGATCAAGGGCACTTCGGATTTGCGCGTATCGATGCCGGCGAGCAGGGATTGGCCGCGCTGGGGCACGTGGTGGCGAACCGATCATTGGGAAACGCGCTCTGGGCGAGGCTTTCCCAGTGCGCGAATGTGCGCGCGGTCTGCCCGGCGCGGGTACTGCGGGTCGACGTGCGCGAGGAATCGGTCGAACTCGGTGTCGCGGTGGGCGCAGGCGCAGACCAAGCTGAGGCCGCCACGATCGAGCCAACCGCGAGCAAAGCGGCCGGGGCCGAAGAAATCATTGAGGCGCGCCTCATCGTCGCGGCCGACGGCGCGCATTCCGCGGTGCGCAGTGCCTTTGGTGTCGGGGCCGAAATCCGCGACTACGAACAAACAGCGGTCATCACGGCCGTGTTGCCGCAGCGCTTCCACGACCACGTGGCATACGAGCGCTTCACCGACTCGGGTCCGTTGGCGTTGTTGCCCCTGGCGGACGGCCGCTGCACGCTCGTATTGACCCTGAAGCCGGCACTTGCCGAATTGGCCATGGCATGGTCCGACCGAGAATTTCTCGCCGAGGTGCAACGCCGTTTTGGTTTCCGCTTGGGACGGTTTCTGAAGGTGGGCCGGCGGGTGCCGTATCCGCTGTCCTTGACCCGCTCGGATCGGACCAGCGCTGGACGCTGCATCATCGTCGGCAATGCAGCACAGGGGCTGCACCCGGTGGCCGGTATGGGTTTCAACCTGGGATTGCGCGATGTGGCGTGTCTCGCCGAACTGCTGGCGGAGCACCGCGGCGCGCAAGAGAACGACCTTGGCAGTGGTCGCGTGCAGGCGGAATACGATGCGTGGCGCGCCGCGGATCGCGGCGGAATCATCGCGTTCACGGATGGGCTGGTTCGGCTGTTCTCCAGTCGACTGGCCGCGGTACAGCACCTGCGCAATTTGGGATTGCTCGCTTTCGACTTGGCCGCGCCCGCCAAGGCGGCGCTGTCGCGCCTCAGCACCGGAGCGGCGGGCCGCATTCCCAAGCTGGCTCGCGGAGTGGCGTTGCGATGAGCGAGGCGCTCTTGGGCCGGGCATCGATACGCGGGGCGCCGCTACGCGGGCGATCGATACAGCGCGCGCCGGGCGGCGATTTCGACCTCGTGATAGTCGGCTCCGGTATCACCGGCTCGGTCATGGCGAGTGTGGCGGTGGCACGTGGGCTGACGGTAGCGGGCCGAGTCGCCGTCGTCGCGGAGCAGCTTGTCCCGCGCGCAGCGGCGCAGCCCACGGCCGAATCGGATTGGGGTCTGCGCGTATTCGCGCTGAGCCGCGCATCGCAGCGGCTGCTGGAGATCTGCGGCGTCTGGCCATTGCTGCCGCCGGAAAAGATATCGGCGTACGAGCGCATGTGCGTATGGGACGCGCGCGGCCAGGCATACGGTCCGGGTTCGTTGGATTTCGATTGCGCGCAACTCGGCGAGCCCAATCTAGGCTTCATCGTCGACGGCGATGCCCTGCAGAGGCAGTGCCGGCGCGCGGCGGTCGCGGCGGGCGTCGTATCCATCGATGCCGGCGTCGAAGGAATCGGCGTGGGCGAGGCCGATGTGCAGATCCGCCTGAACGACGGCCGCGAACTGCGAAGCCAGTTGTTGATCGCGGCCGATGGTGTGGATTCAACGGTACGCGCATTGCTCGGCATCGAAACCGCCGGCCATGCCTATTACCAGGACGCCTTGGTGGCCCATGTGCGGACGGCGAAGCCGCACCGTCGCACCGCCTGGCAGCGATTTCTTCCCGCGGGTCCGCTGGCTTTTCTGCCCCTGTCCGATGGCCGTTGTTCCATCGTATGGAGCGCGACGCATGCCGAAGCCGCCCGTTTGCGCTCACTCGACCCGGTGGCGTTCGGTGCCGCACTGGCGGCCGCAAGCGGCGAGGTTCTGGGGGCCTGCGAGCTGACCACGCCGGTGGCGAGTTTTCCGCTCAAGCTGCAATACGCTTTGGACTACGTCCGGCCGCGGGCGGTGCTGGTGGGCGACGCCGCACATGCCGTGCATCCGCTCGCCGGCCAAGGACTCAACCTGGCGCTGCTCGACTGCGCGACGCTCGCGGAAGTCTTGAGCGAGGGCTCGAGCGGTGGCCCGCCCGGCGAATCGCCCGGCCCCAAGGGCCGAAGCTCATACGCCGAACCCAAATTGCTGCGGCGTTACGAGCGCCGACGGAAAGCCGAGAATGTGCTGGCGGCAACGGCGATGGACGGCCTGGAGCGCATGTTCTCGAGCACCAGCCCGGTGGTCGCCCGCTTGCGATCCGCGGGCCTGGAAGCGGTTGGGAAGATGCCTTTCATGAAACGCGCGCTCGCCCTGCGCGCGTTGGGCCTCGGTGACGACGTGCCGGCCTTCCTGAAGGCCGGTCCGAGCTAGGCACCGGCGAGCTTCCCGCAACATCGGCAGCGGTGGCCTACTTTCCGGGTCCACGGTCTGCGGCAAATCCTGCGGTGCAAATCATGCACTGCGGACCACGGCCATTCATTGCGGACCATGCACTGCGGATCATGCGCTGCGAGACATGCACCGCGGATCATGCGGTGCGGGACCTGCACTGCGGATCATGCGGTGGCACCTGCATGTTTTTGCGGCCGTGCCGCGTTGCGTTACAGTCGGTCGAGTTTGGCTGCGCAGATGAAATCGTTGTGCGACAAGCCGCCGATCGCGTGGGTCGTGAACAGCACGTGGCAGTAGCCGTAGCCCAGCTCCAAATCCGGATGATGGTCCTCCACGTTCGCGATGTGCGCGACCGCGTTTACGAAGCTCATCGTGCGATAGAAATCCTTGAACGCGTAGGACCGCTTCAGGCTCTTGGCGTCGTCGGTAATCCGCCAGTCGCCCTGCAGCTCCGTGAGCAAGGCGGCCGCCTCGGCGGCGGACAGCGGCGGCACGCCGCCTTCGCAAGGTACGCACTTTTTGCCCGCCAGTCCGGTCATGCCGACACCCGCTCGTACGTCCGTTCGATATAGCGCTCGACCAGCTCCTGGAATTCTTCGGCTATGCGCTCGCCTTTGAGCGTGACGGTCTTCGCCCCGTCTTCATACACCGGGGCGACGGGATGCTCGCCGGTGCCCGGCAGACTGATGCCGATGTTGGCATGCTTGCTTTCGCCCGGGCCGTTGACCACGCAACCCATGACCGCGACCGTCATGTCTTCGACCCCCGTATGCCGCTTGCGCCACTCCGGCATGCGGTGACGGATATGGCTTTGGATCTTCTGCGCCAGTTCTTGAAAGTAAGTGCTGGTGGTGCGCCCGCAACCGGGGCAGGCGATCACCATGGGCGTGAAGGCCCGCAGACCCATGGTCTGGAGGATTTCCTGCGCCACGATCACTTCTTGGGTACGGTCGCCGTTGGGTTCCGGCGTCAACGACACGCGAATCGTATCGCCGATGCCTTGTTGCAGCAGTACCCCCATCGCCGCCGTCGACGCGACGATGCCCTTGCTGCCCATACCGGCCTCGGTAAGGCCGAGGTGCAAGGGGTAAGTGCAGCGGGCAGCGAGGTTCTGATACACGGCGATCAGATCCTGTACCCCGCTCACTTTTGCGCTGATGACGATTTTGTCGGCACCCAAGCCCAGTTCCTCGGCACGTTTCGCGCTATCCAGGGCGGAAACGACAATGGCCTCGCGCATGACGTCGATGGCCGGGAGCGGCGTGGCTTGCTTGGAATTCTCGTCCATCATCCGAGTGAGCAAGTCCTGATCGAGGCTGCCCCAATTGACGCCTATGCGAACCGGCTTTTCATGCCGGCAGGCGATTTCGATCATTTCGGCGAACTGCGGATCGCGCTTGCTGCCGCGCCCGACGTTTCCCGGATTGATCCGAAGCTTTGCCAATGCCTGTGCGCAAGCGGGGTGCGCCTTGAGCAGCTTATGGCCGTTGAAATGGAAATCGCCGACCAAGGGCGTGCTGATGCCTTGGGCATCCAATGCCTCGCGGATGTGCGGTACCGCTGCGGCGGATTCATCGTTGTTCACGGTGATTCGGACCAGCTCCGAGCCGGCGCGCGCCAGCGCCTTGACCTGAGCCACCGTCCCGCTGATATCGGCCGTGTCGGTGTTGGTCATGGATTGAACGACGATGGGCGCGGAGCCGCCCACGGCCACGGCGCCGACTCGGACCGCCAAAGATTTTCTACGTGAAGTCATCGTTCGCATTCTACCTGGGGTGCCGTCGGCATCACAGTCTGGAGCCTGCGCCCGCCTCGCCGCAGGCTCTCAGCCTCGAGGCCTGGACTCCCGGCGCCGTGCCGGCGGCATCACGGCCTGCAACCGCGTCCACCCAGCCGGCCATGCCGCCCAGCCCAGCCACCCCAGCCCGCCATGCCACTCAGCGCCGGCCGCTCAGCTACCCAACGCCCAGCCACCCCGCCGCCGTGCCCCGCCGCTCGGGCACGGCGAATACCCGCCGGCCCCCGAATCGGCATAATGCGGCGATGACGGACAGAATTGTCTACTCGACCGGTATGGGCAGCCTGTGCCCCAATTGCCGCCGCGCGGTAAGAGAGTGCGTCTGTCCCAAGGGAGCCCCGGGCGCGGCCAAGCTCGGCGCCGTGCGTGTGGGCCGGGAAGTCAAGGGACGCGCCGGGAAGGGTGTCACCACGGTGACGGGGTTGCCCCTTGCACTCGACCAGATCGACGCGCTCGCCACTCGCCTCAAGAAGCGCTGCGGCTCGGGCGGTACCGTGCGCGAGGGTGTGATCGAGATCCAGGGGGATCACCGCGATGTCATCGTCGCTGAGCTCGCCAAGCTCGGATGGCCGGCCAAAAAGTCCGGCGGCTAGCCTGTCTCGTGGTGGCCTCCTCATCGGATCTCCGGCCATGCGCCGGCTCCGCCTCCTTGAGAAAAATCTGCCGCGCTCGCGGCCGCGCAGAATAATTCTAGGGCTGCGTAGTCTTCGCGGCGATCCATTCGCGTACCGTGTGATCCAGCACCGACAGCGGCACCGCCCCGGTGGCGAGCACCACGTCGTGGAACTCTCGAATGTCGAAACGCTCCCCCAGGGACCGGCGTGCGGCGTCGCGCAACTCCATGATCTTCAGTTGCCCCACCTTGTAGGCAAGCGCTTGCCCGGGCCAGGCAATGTAGCGGTCGACTTCATTGGTGACATCGAGCGGGCTCTTGGGTGCGTTCTCTATGAAATAATCGATTGCCTGCTGGCGCGTCCACCCTTGGGCATGGATGCCGGTGTCCACGACCAAGCGGACCGCGCGCCACATGTCATAGGTCAGCTGACCGAACTTCTGATAAGGATCGGTGTACAGCCCGACCTGCGCGCCGAGACCTTCCGAGTAGAGCGCCCAGCCTTCGACATAGGCGGTAAAGTCGCTCATGCGCCGGAGCATCGGCACGCCCGTCGAATTCTCGTATTGCAGCGCCATTTGCAAATGGTGGCCGGGCACCGCCTCGTGAGCGGTCAGCACCTCCATTTCCCATTTCGGACGCGCTTCCGGCTTGAATAAGTTGACGTAATAGAATCCGGGTCGCGATCCGTCGCTGGAGAGCGGCTGATAATAGGCGGTGGTCGTGTTGGGTGCGCTGGTATCCGGAACCGGGCGCACGCCATACGGGGTGCGAGGCAATTTGCCGAACAGCTTCACGAGGTTCGGATCGATGCTCTTGGCGATCACCATGTACGCATGCAGCAAGTCATTCGGGTCGGTGAAGAAAAATTTTGGATCGGTGCGCAAGTAGCGTGAGAATTCCTGGAAACCGCCTTTGAAATTCACGGCCGCGATGACCTTGTCCATTTCGCTGCGGATGCGTTTGACCTCCTCGAGGCCGATGCCGTGGAGCCGATCCGCCGTCAGGGCCGTCGTGGTGTGGTATTCGATGAGTTCACGGTAGAACGCCTCGCCATCGGGCGTATCGGCGATACCGATGCTGCTGCGGCACGCCGGCAGGTAGGTGCCATTGAAGAATTTTTCGAATCTTGCGAATGCGGGCAGCACGCCGCCGGCGATGGCCGCCCGGCCGGCGGCCGTCAAACGGGCAGCCTCGGCCGCCGAGATCGTGGACGGAAACCGCTTGAACGGAGTGAAAAAAGGACTGTCCTCGGGATTGGCTACTCGCTGCGCTGCGAGCTGCGGCCTGACCCGCTCCATGACGACCCTGGGCGGCGTGCGCTTTTCGCGTATCCCGATGCGCAGCAGATCGGTCACCTGCCCGACGTAGGCACCGAACCCCTGCAAACGAGCGATCCAATTTTCATAGTCGTGAACGGTGGCGAACGGCGCGAGCTCGGTGATCTCGTTGGCCGTCTGCACGCTGCCCTCGCTCTGGAGGCTTCCCAGATGGCTCACGGCATAGACATAGGGCTTGAATGGCGCAGTCGCAATGCGGCGCGTGAATTGGACTTTCGCGATCTCGTAGTTGAGCCTATCGGCGGCCGGTACACCGCTGACATCGATCTTCATCAGGGCCGCGAGCGCGGCGCGATCCATTTGCTCGGTTTTCTCGATGGCGGGCAGCGAAAGGTCCGGCCAGCGGTCGTTGTATCGCGGATCGCCCACCGCGGTTGCGAGGGTGGGATCCTCGCGCAGCCAGCGCTGCCATTCGGACTCGTACAGGGCTTCCAGCATGGATTTCGCATCCGCACCCGCTTCGAGTTGCGCCGGTCGGGCGCCGGCCGGGGTTGCCCCCTGGGAGAACAGGACTAGCAGCGGCAGCAGCAACGCCGCGCGGGCTCGCGCGAATCGGTTCGATGGCATTCTTGGGAGTATATCGGCTGAGTGACTGGACAGGGTCCCGAGATCAGTGTCCCGAATCAGCGGTTCGCGCACAATCGCGGAATGAGGTCGCGAGGCACGGCGGGAGCCTGGCGCGAGAAGAAGGCATGGCATGCAGCGGCGACGAGCAACGCCGCCGCGAGCTCAGGTCGAGCGAGAATCGATGCGAATTTTTTGATTCGGGACACTAGGTCGTGCTCCGCATACAATGCGGGCCGATGGAAAGAGATAAACCGATCGGCACCACGCGCCTGTTGCGCGCTTTCGGCTATTCCTATCAAGGATTCATGCACGCCTGGCGGGAAGAGGCCGCGTTTCGCCAGGAAGTCAGCCTGTCGCTACTGGTCATACCGCTGGGCGTGTTCTTGGGCCGTTCGGGCGTGGAACGGGCCCTGCTCGTAGGTCCCATGCTGCTCATCCTGGTGGTGGAAATCCTGAACAGCGCCGTCGAGGCGGTGGTCGATCGATCCGGCACCGAGCGCCACCCGCTGGCCGGCATGGCCAAGGACATGGGATCGGCGGCCGTCATGCTGACCTTCGTCTTGCTCGGAACCGTGTGGTTGCTCGTTTTGTCCGATCACGGACATTGAAATCAAGGACCCGCATGCCCCGCATCTTGCTATGGTTGCCCCTCTTTCTGTGCTGGAGTGCTCAGGCGCTGTGTGCGACCGCGCCCCACGGTTCGAACCAGGCGAGGATCCCGGGCGCGGTCAAAACGCCGCGTCCGGACAACACCCCCATCTCCGCGGCCAACTGGGCGCAGACGCTCGAACGGATCGCGAGCGGGGTGGTAACGATTCAGATCGACAGTGCCCGAGCCTTCGACACCGAATGGAACACGTCTGCCCAAGCGACCGGCTTCGTGATCGACGCGAAGCGCGGCCTGATTCTCACCAACCGGCATGTGGTTACGCCGGGGCCGGTCACCGCGCAGGCCATCTTTCAGAACCGTGAGGAGGTACAGCTCTACCCCGTATACCGCGATCCGGTGCACGATTTCGGCATCTATCGCTATGACCCGGCCAAGCTCAAATTCATTCAACCCGCCGAGTTGCCGCTGTATCCCGCCGGGGCCGTGGTCGGCCGCGAGATCCGCGTGGTCGGCAACGATGCCGGCGAACAGCTGTCGATCCTCGCCGGCACCCTGGCCCGTCTGGATCGGGAAGCCCCGGAATACGGCTACGGCAAGTACAACGACTTCAATACATTTTATTTCCAAGCGGCGTCCGGCACGTCGGGAGGTTCCTCGGGATCGCCGGTGATCGACATCGATGGCCGTGTGGTGGCGCTGAATGCCGGCGGTGCCACCGGTGCGGCGTCGAGCTTCTATCTGCCGCTGACCGCCGTCGTCAGGGCGCTCAGATTCGTCGAAGCCGGCGAGCCGGTACCGCGCGGCACCTTGGAAACCGTATTCAAGTACACCCCCTACGATGAGCTGCGGCGGCTCGGCTTGAATCCGGATACCGAAGCGCGGATGCGCAAAGCGTATCCGGACCTGACCGGCATGCTGGTGGTCGAGGACGTACAGCCGGGTTCGGTGGCTGATGGATCGTTGGCTCCCGGCGATATTCTGGTGGCGATCGACGGCAAGCCGATGCCCGAGTTCTTCGCTTTGGAGAATACCCTCGATGATCGCCTGGGCCAGCAGGTCGAGGTGGAAGTGCAGCGCGGCAGCGCCACGCTGCGACATGCCTTGGTCGTGCAATCCTTGGGCGCGATCACGGCCGACGAGTACATCGAGTTCGGCGAGGCGGTGGTGCATACGCTCTCGTATCAGCAAGCGCGGCACTACAACCTGGCCGTCAAGGGCATTTATGTAGCCAATCCGGGGTACGTGTTCGGCAGCGCCGGGATACCGCATGGGGCACTGCTGAACTCCTTCAACGGTAAAAAAGTGGAGACGCTCGCGGACTTCGAGGCGGCCCTGGCCGATCTACCCGATGGCGCGCGGGCAGCGGTGCGTTACGTGACGCTCGAGGATCCGCGCGCCATGCAGCTGAAGGTCATTCGCATGGACAGGCGCTGGTTCCCGGCGCGCAAGTGCAAGCGTGACGACACGCTGGGGTTCTGGCCCTGCGTAGGCATCAAACCGGGGCCCTTGTCATCGGCGGTGCCGCCGGCGAGCACGCGATTTGCCAAGACCGGAGATCGGCGCATCGATCGGTTGGCGCCCTCGTTGGTGGTGGTGACGTTCGACATGCCCTATTCGGTGTCGGGCGTCACCGAGAAGTACTATCACGGCACCGGCGTCATCGTCGATGCGCAGCGCGGTCTGGTCGTGGTAGACCGCAATACCGTTCCCCTGGCCTTGGGCGACGTGCGCGTCACGTTCAATGGGACCGTCGAGGTGCCCGGCAAGGTGGAGTTCATTCATCCCCTGCATAATCTCGCCGTGGTTTCGTACGATCCGAAATCGATAGGCGACACCCCCGTGCGCGCGGCCACATGGATAGACAAGCCCCTCGGCGCGGGTGATGACGTCTGGGTCGTGGGAGAGCGCAGCGATGCGAAAATCATGTCGCGAAGAACGCAGGTGGCGAGCGTCGATGCGGTGGCGTTTCCCTTGTCGCGCACCTTACGCTTCCGCGACAGCAATCTGGAGGCGGTAAGCCTGGTCAACGGCCCCAACGACTTCGACGGCGTGCTGACCGACGACCAGGGCGAGGTGCTCGCACTGTGGTCCAGTTTTGCGTTCGAGACCCAGCGTGAGATCGAGCAGGTGAACCGCGGCATCCCGGCCGATGTGGTCACCGAGATGATCCATGCCGTAGTCGACGGCAAGCCGATTTATTCGTTCGAAGCGGAGTTCGACGTGGACTCGCTCGCCAATGCCCGCAAGCTGGGCCTGCCGGATGAGTGGGTACGCCGTTTCGAAGCTCACAATCAACTACGCCGTCAGGTGCTCGGCGTGAGTCGGCTGGTGGCCGGCTCGCCCGCCGCGGCGCTGCTCGAGCCGGGGGATCTGCTGCTCGCCATCGACGGTCAGGTCGTGAATCGCTTCCGCGAAGTCGAGCGCGCCGTGCAAAAGCCGAGCGTGGCGGTGACCGTGTGGCGCGACGGTGCGGAAAAGACGCTACAAATGCAGACTTCGGCGCTCAACGGCCGCGACATCGATCGACTCGTGATCTGGGCCGGAGCCACGCTGCAGGCGCCGCATCGGGCGATGGCCGCGCAGCGAGGCATCGCGTCCAATGGAGTTTTCGTCTCGTTCTTCTTCTACGGATCTCCGGCCACCCACTACGGGCTCTATGCCGGCCGCCGCATCACGGAGGTCGATGGACAAGCCATCCCCGATCTCGATACGTTCATCAAAACGGTCCGGGGCAAGCCTGATCGTGCGTCACTGCGGCTGACGACGGTGAGTTGGAACGGCCAGACCGACGTGATTACCCTGAAACTGGACAAGCACTACTGGCCGGCCTACGAACTCGATCGGCAGTCCGATGGAAGCTGGACGCGAGCCGCCCTGGATCCGCCCGACGTATCGGCGAGCGCCGCGGGGCTCGCCGCGCCTCGAGCCCCAAGCGCGCGCGAATGAGCGCCGCCCCTGTAGCCAATCGACGACACGGGGGCATCGTACCGGGGCGAAACGGACGGTCACGACCTCAGGTTGCGGTTGGAAAACGCGACAACCGAAGAAAAAGCGGCACTGGGGCACACTTGTCCGGACTCGCGCGCGAAGCGGCGTTTGCTCGTGTCGCAGTCTTGATATCATGCGCCCGTGGTCAGAGCTACACAAACCGAGATCGAACAGGCCGTGGAGGTCTTGCGCGCGGGCGAGCTCGTGGTATTCCCGACGGAGACCGTTTACGGACTCGGCGCCAACGCTGCGGATCCCGCCGCAGTCCGCAAGATATTCGAAGTGAAGGGGCGTCCGGCGGACCACCCGGTCATCGTGCATCTGGACAATCCACGGTATCTACACCGTTGGGTATCGGCGCTGCCGGCCGTGGCGGAAAAGCTGGCGGCCCGATTCTGGCCGGGGCCTCTGACCTTGATTTTGCCGAAAGCCGATAACGTGAACGACGTCGTCACGGGTGGCCAGGACAGCATCGGTATCCGCGTGCCCTCGCACCCCATCGCACAGCAACTCTTGACCGCCTTCGGCGGCGGGATCGCCGCGCCGTCGGCCAACCGCTTCGGGCGTTTGAGCCCGACCAAGCCTGAGCACGTACGCGAAGAGCTCGCCGATGCGGTCGGCGTGATCTTGGACGGCGGCGAGTCGCCCATCGGCCTCGAATCGACCATCGTGTCCTGCCTGGGCGATGAAGCCCGGCTGCTGCGTCCGGGATTCATCACGCGCTCGCAGCTGGAACAAGTGGTCGGCACTTTGGCGATCGGCGGTCCGGTGCCGCGAGTGTCCGGGGACCGGCGCTTGCACTACGCTCCCGCCACGCCGCTGGCCATCGTCTCCTCCGACGATTTGGAGAGATACGCCGGAGAGTTCGTGGCCCGCCAGGAAAAAGTAGCCGTTCTGGCCATGCGTCCGCCCCTCAACACCCAGCGCTACATGACCTGGATCAATGCGGGTAAGAAGCCGGACGCGTATGCACACAATCTCTACAACCACCTGCGTACGCTCGACAGCGCGGGTTGCGCGAGAATATTGGTACAGGAGCTGCCCAGCGATGAACGCTGGGCCGCCATTCTCGACCGGCTGCAGCGCGCCAGCGGCATCGAGGACGGTGACCCGCTCGAACTGAGCGCGGGCTAATGGAGCCTGTCTGAGTATCTCAGGTGGCCGCGACCGCGGCAGATTTCCCCTCAGGCAAGGCGGAGCCGACGTGGTTGGGTCGCAACCCAATAAGGAGGCGACAACGCCGCATGAGGGGAAATCTGCCTGGTCCCGGAGGGTTGGCAAGGAGAGGGGCGCCTGCGGCGTTGCACGGCTTGCCCGTGGTACCCACCACGGCCGTCGCCGCGCGCCTTGCATCCGCTCCCTCTCCTTACCAACGCGGCTCACGTGAGATACTCAGACAGGCTCCCAGGGATGGCCGCGATCAAGACCGCCCCGGTCCGCAAGCTTGCGGCGGGTGAAGCACTGGAACTGGACCCGGCACAGGATCCGTTCGCGCGCGAGTCGATCGAATACCTCGCCAAGCGCTATGGCTCGCCGTTGTTCATCATCGACGCCGCGCGCATCCGCGCGCAATACCGGCGGCTGGCCGGCGCTTTGCCGAACGTCGATTTGCACTACGCCCTCAAGCCCTTGCCGCATGCCTCGGTCATTCGCACGCTGCGTGAGGAGGGAGCCTATTTCGATCTCGCGACCAACGGCGAAGTCGATCTGGTACGGCGCTGCGCGGTGTCCCCCGACCGCTGCATTCATACCCATCCGATCAAGCGCGACAGCGATATCCGCACGGCCTTGGACTACGGCGTGAGTCTGTTCGTGGTCGATAATCCGGACGAGCTGCGCAAATTCGCCGCCTATCGGAACCGCGCAAGACTGCTCATTCGCGTTGGTTTCCGCAGCCCCGACGCCGTGTGCGATCTGTCGAAGAAATTCGGCTGCGCCCCGGATGCGGTCGCGCGGTTGCTGGCGCTGGCCGCCGAATTGCACATTCGTATCGAGGGGTTGTCGTTCCACGTCGGCTCCCAGGCCGTGGATCCCGGCATGCATGTCGAAGCCATCCGCGTCTGCGGCGAGCTGATACGCTGTGCCGCCAATAGCGGCCATGACTTGCGCATCCTCGATATCGGCGGCGGCTTTCCCGTGGACTATTCGCGGCACTCGCCGCCGATCGAGGAATACGCTGCCCCGATTCGCGCCGGGCTCGAGGGACTCGAGCCCGGCGTGCGCGTCATCGCCGAACCGGGCCGCTACATCTGCGCCCCCGCGGCCATCGCGGTGTCCTCGGTGATGGGCCGAGCGCAGCGCGACGGTCGCTGGTGGTACTACCTTGACGATGGTGTGTACGGCAGTTACAGCGGGCAAATGTACGACCACGCAAGATATCCGATCGAAGCACTGGCGGCAGCGGGCAAGAGCTACCCGTCGGTGTTGGCCGGACCCACGTGCGACAGCATCGATGTCATCGGGGAGGATCTGGAGCTGCCGCTGCTCGACATCGGCGATCTGATCGTGGGACGAGCAATGGGCGCGTATACCTGGGCGTCCGCGTCGGAATTCAATTTCTTTCCACGCGCAACGGTGTTGGCGCTCGATCGAGGCCGGCTCCTCACCGGCGAAGCGGAATGATCAGCGGCCGAGTCCCAAGAATGCATGGATGCGCGCCAATTCTGCCTCGAGACCCGCCTGAAACGCCGTATCCTGCGGTGCGCGGCCGCTCACGTAACCGAACGAGTTGCGCAGCGCCCCCCCGGTCACGGCCAGATTGCCCCAGCCGATGACTCGGCCGTGCCACAGCAGAGGTAGCGCGTAGTAGCCGAGCTTGCGCTTGGGCGCGGGCGTGTACGCTTCGAATCGATAGATCCATTCCCAGAAAATGGTGAAGCGGCGGCGGTCCCAGACGAGAGGGTCGAAGGGCGTCAGGAGGCGCACCTCGTCATCGTACAGCCAGCGCCGCGATGCAGGCGATTCGTCTGCCGGCCAGTACCAGTCGATGCCCTCCACGCGCGTATGGCCGAAGCGTAGCTTGGCGCGGGCCAACGCCGCTGCGCGCTGTGGCTTCCATTGCGGGACGCCGCCGCACAGCAGGCTCATGAGCTGGCCGAGGCTCGCCGCCGGCAGGGGCGCGTATTTCGCCATCACCACGTCCACCAGCACATCGAAGCGGGCGCTCGCGGCAGACCCGTCCCGTAGGTCCGCGGCGGGCTCGCCTTCACGAACGGCGTAGATGCGGGTCCCGCTGTCGCGGCGCGCGACTCGGAGCAGTCCGCGATAGTGCATGTCATCGAGCAGATGCGTAGTCGCGTTCGACGAGCCGCCGAACCAGTTGGTGATCTTGCCATGCGCGAAGTGGGCATCGACCACCCGCGGGTGCACCGGGCCGCGTTCGCGGATGAAATCCAGGATGGCCTGCGTGTTCTGCCGGCGCACCGGCGTCCACTTGACGCTCGGCGTTCGCGGATGCATGAGTCGCTGATGGATCCGCAGCAGGAACCCATAGTTGACGAAAAAGTCTTCTTCGATGGGCAGCTTCGGGTAGCGCCGCTCGAGATCGCCCGCGCGATAGTCCGGGACCCGGTGGCGCAGCGTCAAATCTTGCGCGCGGGCGGGGGCGCGGATCGGATCCGCTTGTACGAAGCCGAGTTTGCCGATGGCTCGCCCGAGCGTGGTTGGCTCGAACAGCGAACGGGCTACCGCATAGCGGCGCAAATGATCGAGAGTGATTCGCTGCGGCATTTGCTAGGATTCCGCCAATGTATGGACATGCTGCATGGTTGCCGATGGCGCTGCTGGGTCTCGCGGGTTGTTCGGCGCCTGCTTCCACGGCACCCCGACCGGGTGCCGCGGGGGATGCGCCCGCGCAGACGGGCGCACGACTATACGACGCGAACTGCACCGCGTGCCATCAGTCAGATGCGCGCGGCGTCCCGGGAGTGTATCCAAGCTTGGTCGGATCGCCGGTGATTCTGGGCGATCCACGGCAGCTGGCGCGGTGGGTGGTCGAGGGCCGGCGACCGCCATCCCTGCCGCCGGGGCGCTATCCGACGGCAATGCTCCAGTTCGGTTGGATGAAACCCGCCGATGCGGCCGCGCTATTCACCTACTTGCGCTCGAATTTCGGCAACGCGGCGCCGCCGGTGGAGCCGGCCGTCGTGGCGCAGGCCTTGGGCGAGGAGCCGTGAAAGGCTCGAGCGCGGGTGGCGCTTCGGCGGCGGCACCGCCCACCGCGATACACCGGATCGTCGATCGCTGCCGGGCGGCTGATTATCCGCCGCTGGTCGCCAGAGTGCGCTCAGGCTGGGCAATCATGGGCGAGCGTCAGGTGTTCCCGGGCTATTGCCTGTTGGTTCCCGATCCGGTGGTGCCGCACCTCAACTCGTTGGGATCCGTCAGCCGCGCGCAGTTCCTCTTGGATATGGCGCTCGTGGGCGATGCCATTTTGGCCGCCACAGCGGCGCTGCGGATCAATTATGCGATGTTCGGCAATCTGGAGCCCGCACTGCACGCGCATCTGTTTCCGCGCGCCGCGGACGAGCCATGCGCAACGCGGACGGCGCAGCCGTGGGCGTTCGATTGGCGCTTGGCGCCGGAATATTCCGATGCGGTGCATGGCGAGCTCAAGCGCCGCATTGCCGTACTCATCGAGGCGCACGGCGCGCCCGAGGCCTACCTCGCCGATTGATGCTCCTGCGGGTCACGCGCAAGTTCGGGACTCGTCGGGCTGGTTCGCGGGCCTCGAATGATTGCACTGCATGTTGCGGCCCGCGGTCGGTTAGAATGCGGCCACTTTTAACTGAAGTACCTACAATGTCCGAATCCGCCCTAGCCGAGCTCGGAACGGTGGCGCAATTGCCCGCGCTGCGCCTGAAGCGCAATGAAGATCGGCGCCTGCATGCCGGGCATCTGTGGGTGTTCAGCAATGAAGTGGATACGCAGCAGACGCCCCTGACCAGGTTCCAGGCCGGCGCGTTGGTGCGCGTGCTGGCGCACAACGACCGGGCGCTCGGTCTGGCGTACGTGAACCCGAAGTCTCTCATCAGCGCACGCATGCTCGATACATGGACCGTGCCGGATGCGGCGTGGTTCGCGGCGCGCATTCGCCTGGCGCTCGCGCTGCGTGAACGCTTGTACGCCGAGCCTTTCTATCGCGTGGTCTACGGGGAGTCGGATGGGCTGCCCGGCTTGGTGATCGACCGTTACGGGACGCAGTGCGTCGTGCAGATCGGCACGGTCGGCATGGAATTGCTCAAGGCGCCGATCCAAGAAGCCGTTCTGCAGGTTCTCGGGTGCGATGCGCTATTGTTCAAGAACGATGGGGGCGCTCGCGAGCTCGAGGGACTGCCGAGCTACGTCGAGGCCGCCAAGGGGCAGGTCGGCGAGCATGGGTTGGTGGTCGAGGATGGGCTGCAATTCAGCGCACCGCTGGCGCTCGGGCAGAAAACCGGCTGGTTCTTCGATCAAGCCGCGAATCGGCGCGCCTTGCCGAGGTATGTGCGCAAGGGCGCTCGTGTGCTGGATGTCTTCAGCTACGTCGGTGCGTGGGCGGTGCGCGCCGCGAAGGCCGGAGCGTCCGAGGTCATCTGCGTGGACAGCTCCGCGGCGGCGCTGGAACTCGCCGTCCAGAACGGCGAACGCAATGGCTTGACGGTGTCGGCCCGCAAAGGCGATGCCTTCGATGTGCTCGAGGCGCTGGCCCGGGAAGGCGCGCGCTTCGATGTGGTGATCATCGACCCGCCGGCCTTTGCCAAACGCCGCAAGGATTTGCCCAAGGCGCTGGCGGCCTACAAACGTTTGAACCAGCTGGCCATGCAGGTGCTCGCCGATGATGCCATTCTGGTTTCATGTTCGTGCTCCTATCATGTGAGCGCGGAGGACTTGCGCGATGCGATTGCCAAGGCGGCGTGCGCCGCGGACAAGCATGTGCAGATCCTGGAACTGGGCGGGCAGGCGGCCGATCATCCGGTGCACCCGGCGATCCCGGAAACTCGCTATCTGAAAGCCTATTTTTGCAGAGTCACCCACGGTTTAAAGTAAACGCATGCTGACCTACCCCAACATCGATCCCATCGCGATTTCCATCGGGCCATTGTTCGGCGTCGGGCCGTTGCGCGTGCACTGGTATGGGATCATGTATCTCATCGGCTTCGTCGGCGCGTGGTGGTTGGCCCGATATCGGGCGCGCCAGCCGGGATCGACCTGGACCGCGCTCGACATCGATGACCTCATTTTTTACTGTGCCATCGGGGTGATCGTCGGCGGCAGGCTCGGGTGGTGCATCTTCTACGGCCACGACGTCATCTCGGAAAATTGGCTCAACGTTTTCCACGTCTGGGATGGCGGGATGTCGTTCCATGGAGGACTGACAGGCGTGCTGGCCGCCGGCAGCCTATTCGCCCACGTCAAGCACAAAAACGTGGCCGACGTGGCGGATTTTCTCGCACCGCTGCCCGGCATCGGATTGATGGCCGGCCGTATCGGCAACTTCATCAATGGCGAGCTGTGGGGCAAGCCGACCGATGTGCCGTGGGCTTTTGGCGTGCCGAACACCGACGGGATCTTGGTCGCGCGCCATCCATCCCAGCTCTACGAGGCGGGTCTCGAGGGATTGTTGCTGTTCGTGATTTTGTGGTGGTACACGAGCAAGCCGCGCCCCCGGCTGGCGCCGATCGGTCTGTTCCTGATGGTCTACGGTTGCGGCCGCTTCGCGGTCGAATGGGTCAGGCTTCCCGATGCCAACATCGGCTACCTCGTCGGCGATTGGTTGACCATGGGCATGTTGCTCACCATACCCATGATCTTCCTCGGGGCGCTCATCATGGCGTACGCTTATCGCCGCGACCAAAAGAGCGGCAACCTGGGCGCCATCGAGGCCTGACCGTGCGGCAATACCTCGATTTTCTACGTCACATACGCGACTGGGGGGCGCGCAAAGCGGACCGTACCGGGACGGGCACCTTGAGCGTGTTCGGCTACCAGATGCGGTTCGATCTGGCCGCGGGATTCCCGCTGGTTACCACCAAGAAGCTGCACCTGCGTTCCATCATCCACGAGCTGCTGTGGTTCCTGAAGGGCGATACCAACATCCGCTACCTGCGCGACAACGCAGTGACCATCTGGGACGAGTGGGCGGATGAGGAGGGTAACCTCGGCCCCGTGTACGGGCGGCAATGGCGCAGCTGGGCGACCGCGGACGGCCGCCACATCGATCAACTGGCACGCGTCGTCGAACAAATCAAGGCCGACCCCGACTCGCGACGCTTGGTCGTCAGCGCCTGGAATGTGGGTGAACTGGAGGAGATGGCGCTGCTGCCCTGTCACGCGCTGTTTCAGTTCTACGTGGCCGACAATCGCCTGTCGTGCCAGTTGTATCAGCGCAGCGCCGATGCACTGCTGGGCGTGCCCTTCAATGTGGCATCGTACGCATTGCTGACTCATATGGTCGCGCAGCAGTGCGCTTTGAACGTGGGGGATTTCGTGTGGACCGGGGGCGATTGCCACTTGTACCTGAACCACTTGGATCAGGTCGAGGTACAGCTCTCGCGCAGCCCCTACCCGCCGCCACACCTGCACATTCGACGGCAGCCCCCGGACCTCTTCGGTTACACGTTCGATGATTTCGACTTTCAGAACTATCAATACCACCCGGCAATCAAAGCCCCCATCGCCGTTTGACGCTCGAGCCTAGGACTTATGAAGAAACGCGCCTCCCGCCTACCCCTGTTCGAAGTACGCCACTCGCCCGTCCATGGCTACGGAGTATTCGCGTTACGGCGGATTCGCAAGGGGACCACGGTTACCGAATACCTGGGCGAGAGGATCAGCCACGCCGAGGCCGATGCCCGTTACGAAGACAAGGACCCGGATGACAATCACACCTTTCTGTTCACGGTGGATTCCAAGACCGTGATCGATGGCGGCGTCGGCGGCAACGATGCGCGCTACATCAACCATGGCTGCGAACCGAACTGCGAAAGCACGACTCAAAACAAACGTATCTATGTCGAGGCGCTGCGAACCATACAGCCCGGTGAAGAGCTGGCCTATGATTACCAGATCGAACGCGATCCCGAGGATCCGCCGAACGTCGATGAAATTTTCGCATGCCGTTGCGCCTCCGCGAACTGTCGGGGCAGCATGCTGGTCGCGCGCAAGAAGCCGCGAAAAAAAGTTGCGGCGCGGCCGGCGTCCAAAAAGCGCGTGAAGCGGGCCAAGAAGAAGCCGCTGTCCACCGACGCACGATCGGTGGGCCGGCCGGCGCGGTCTACCGCAGGAGCCGGAACCTCGCGCGGTGCGCGGCGCGCAGCCGCCGGGCGCGAAGCGCGTCAAGCGCAATCCGGGCGCCCGCGCTCCGCGGCCGCCGCACAGCGAGCTCAGGCCATGCGCCGCGGCGCGGCGCGCTGAACCTTGGCGGGCTGAACCGTAGGCCATGGGCATTGGATCCCACGGCCGCTACGCGGAATTGTGCGCGGCGTTGCTGGCGGATGGGATCGTCGTTCAGGACGATTTTTTGCCGCGTGCGCGCGTGCGCGAACTGATCGAATGCGCTCAGCGCCGCCTCGGCGGGGGCGAGTTCGGCGCCGCGCGAATCGGCGCCGGTACAGGACTGCGGCGGCATGAGGAGATTCGCGGCGATCATACGTGCTGGTTGATCGAGCCGCTGTTCGCCGAAGAGCGGGCGCTGCTGAGCGATCTCGAGCAGCTGCGACTCGAAGTCAACGCCCGAGGATTTCTCGGTTTGTTCGATGCCGAGTTGCACTATGCGTGGTACCCGCCGGGCGCCGGCTATGCGCCGCATGTCGATCAGCCGGTCGGCCGGACGCAACGCAGCGTGTCGCTGGTACTGTATCTCAACGATGCATGGCAGCCGGACGATGGCGGGGAGTTGCGGATTTTCGCTCCGGGCGGAGCGCGAGACATCGAGCCCATCGCGGGTCGGCTCGTGTGTTTCCTGACGGCGGGGCGCGAACATGCCGTGCTGCCGACGCGCCGAGCTCGCCTGAGCGTCACCGGCTGGTTCAAGCGCCGCGACTAGCCGGCCCGGTGGTGGCCACTGACGCGGACCGCTCGAGGCGCTACCGGTGCGCCAAGGCCCCGGCGGGCACCGTACTCGGTGCGGACCGAAGCGCTTCGGTGCGCCCAGGCCGCGGTTGCCGAGCGACCGGTACCGCGGCGCCTCGCGGCGAGCAAGCACTTCCGCGGCGCGACGCGATATGGGTTTGGCCGCTCGAGTTCCTTGCGCTAGATTCGTGCGCGCCCGGCAGCATGCGCTCGCCAACATGGCGGCGCGCAGCTGACATCCGGTCAGTGCCCCCACGGCCAAGCATCCCGAGAGTGGCACGAATATTGCTAGCACTAATGGTAGTATAGCGGGAGTAGCCGTGAGGACCGTACGGTAATTTCACGATGATTTTTACGAGTATCAGTTTCAACTATGCGCTTGCCGTCGCTCAAATTTCTCAAGACCTTCCAGGTCGCTGCCAAGCTGCAAAGCTTCAAGGCCGCCGCTGAAGAATTATTCGTCACCCCCTCCGCCGTCAGTCATCAGATCAAGGCGCTCGAAGAGCAATTGGGCGTCCCCTTATTCGAGCGCGGCGTACGCACGCTGACCCTCACCGACGCCGGAGCCCACTACCTCGAACACATCAGCGATATTTTCGCGAAGCTCGAGAAGGTGACGGAACAGCTGCAGGTGCGCTATGGCCGCACCATCATCCGTCTGAACGTTCCGCCGTTCTTCGCCAACGAATTGCTGCTGCCGCGCTTGTCATCGTTTTCCCAGGCGCGGGAAGAAACGGACATCCGCATCGAAACCACGTTCTCCGCTCCGAAGACGCATCCGCCTGAAGCCGACCTGTCCATCGTCGTGGGAACCGGTCCTTGGGAAGGGCTCACCGTGCACGAATTGTTTGCGCAAAGCTTCATCGCCGCATGCTCACCCGAATTTCTTCTCGAAAATCCCATCGACCAATATGCGGATCTCGACGGTAAGACGTTGCTGCTGCATGAAGAGCGGCGCGACGCCTGGGAGCGCTGGGCGATGGGGCTGGGTATTCCCGCGGTCAAACCCAACCGCTTGGTGCGTCTCGACACCATGTCTGCCGTCGTTCTTGCCGCCGAACAAGGCGTCGGCGTGGCCCTCGTGCCCTCTCGGCTCAGCGCCGACCGTTTCGTCGCCGGCGGACTGGTGAAGTTATTCGATGCAGAATTAACCACCAACGAGAGCTACGTTCTATTACATAGGCCCGAAGATAGGGCACGGGAGGATTTGCAGGAGCTGACCCAGTGGATTTTGCGCAGTTGCCAAGTCGCCTGACGCGGTGACGCGCGAAACGCGCGGTGAGCGAATCGCCCATGGATGAGCGAAACGCGCATGGATGAGTGAAAACGCGCCACGGTGAGGCAACGCGCCCGGTGAGCGAAACGCGCATGGATGAGAAAAACTTGGCGATTTGTAAATTTTTCTCGTTTGTCGGGCCGCCGGCTGCGAAGTATCTTGATCCTGGGGCGTTGGTATTTTGACCCGAAAGGAATACCACCATGATCACTCGTAAAATTGCACTCGCGCTAGCGGCCGTCACGGTTCTGGCCCCCGTCGTTTCCAACGCGTCGGCGGAGCGGATCTCCGCCAAGGCCTGCGCCAATGCCTTCGCCATGAGCATCGCTTCGCCGGGCACCAGCGCTTCCGCCTACAAGCTTGCCTATCACAGCAGCGTCAGCGGCAGCTTGGCCGACTTCTATCCCAGCGAATTCACGTTCACGCTCGAAGCGCATGACCCGAAGACCGGGCTCGCGATCGCTCGTGCGCGTTGCTCCACCGATACCCACGGTGTCGTCACGCAAATCGCCTCCGTACCCGTCGGTACCAAGCCCACGTTGGCCGCGCAGTTCTGATACTGCGGCCGAGGTGAGCGCCGCCGAATGAGCATGGACGGCGGCTGCTAGTAGCCGGAGCACTCCGGCAGCTGCTAGCAGCCGCCGATGGGCGCGCGGATCCTTGGCGGCCGCCCGGAGCGGCTGGCGGGTTCCGGGCCGCCGGCGTATAAGTCCTGCCTTCAGTCCTCTCGAGGATGTGGAGGCCCAAGCAAGATGCGCGGACGAGAGACCCCCGACAATCGGCGTGGCACAGCCATCGCCGCGCTGGAGCTGGTCCTCGCCGTGGCGGAGAACGACGTCATTGGCCGCGGCAATCGATTGCCCTGGCGCTTGTCGGCTGATCTGCGGCGCTTCAAAGCCCTGACGCTGGGCAAGCACGTCCTCATGGGGCGCAAGACCTACCAGTCCATCGGCAAGGCCTTGCCCGGCCGTACCAACCTCGTACTGACTCGGTCAGCCGATTTCGCCGCTGCCGACTGCACGGCCGTCGGTAGCGTGGACGCCGCGCGCGGCGCGACGAGCCCGGGGTCGACATTGATGGTGATAGGCGGCGCGGAGATCTACGCACAGTGCCTGGCCCTCGCCGGCCGCATCCATCTTACGCTGGTCCATACGAGCATCGCTGATGGCGATACCTTTTTCGCCGGTTGGCGTGGCGTCGAGTGGCGCACATCGTTCCGGGAACGTCACGAGGCGGATGACAAGAATGAATTCGCCTACAGTTTCCTGACGCTGGAACGAGCCTGACGCCGCAGGGCGGGCCCCCCAGGTAAGGGAGGCTCGCCGAGCCGTGAGCGGAGGTGGGCTACGGACGGCTTATAGCTCGTAGCGACCGGTACCCGAGCGATAGGCAGCCGACTAAGATAACCCCCCTACAGGCGATCCGAGCTAGCGGCGATCCGACTGGAGGGGAGGCAGCTCGAGGTTGATGTCTCGAGCGGCGCGCTCGAAGTCGATATCGGCGAGGGATTTCGCATGGGCCGTGAGGTCGGCGAGTATCCGACTCTGGATCATGCCGCGCCGTTGCGCGGTCCGATAGGGAATCTCATGGTGGAACATCACCATGGAATAACGGGGCACGAAACGCCGGGGATGGCGCCGTTCGAGTTCCAGCGCCAATGTTTGCTGCAGCCGGAATGTCGGATCGACGACCCGTTCGCGCATTTCCGAATAGTTTTCCAATGCCATCGCCGCGATCGCATCCGTATGCGGTTTGCGCGAGGCGAAGAAATCCTCGAAGACATTCCGCCACGTCGCTTGCCGCTGCAGGCAGACGTCGAATTCCAGGCAGTCCTCCAGACAGCAATTCATGCCTTGGCCATGGAACGGGACGATGGCGTGTGCCGCATCGCCGATGAGCACCGCCATGTCCTGCGCATGCCATGGGGCGGCGTGGACCGTGCCCAGAAATCCGGTCGGATGCGCTTGGAATTCGGCGATGCAATTCGGCATCAAATCGAAGACGTCGGCAAAGTGGCCGCGAAAGAACTCCTCGATCGCGGCCGGCGAGGTCATGCTGTCGAAACTCACTGCGCCGCGCTTCGTCAGGAACAAGGTCGCGGTGAAGCTCCCGTCGGCGTTGGGCAACGCGATCAGCATGAAGTTGCCGCGCGGCCAGATATGCAGAACATCGTGCGCCATGACGTATTCGCCGCGCGGATCCGCCGGAATCGATAGCTCCTTGTAGCCGTGCTCGAGGTCTTCCTCTTGGGCCTCGACGAGCGACAAAGAGGCCATGCGGCGCCGGATCGCGGAGCCCGCACCATCGGCGGCAAGCAGCGGCTGCATGGGTACGCTCAAAATTCGCCCACCTCGAATATCGCGTATCTGCGCGGTGCCGTTCGCAAAGTCGGCATCTTCCAGCCGATGTTCGAAATGCACGTCAGCCCGGCGGCTCACCGCCACGTCCAACAAGGCTTGATTGAGGCGGTGCCGGGAAACGGAATAAATGACCTCGCTCGGACGTTGGCCGTAGAGCTGCAATGACTGGGTTCCATCCTGGTGGTGGATGAGGCGCCCGCGCATCGCCACCAAGCAGTCGGCGACGTCGCCGTAGACGCCCGCCACTTCGAGGGCGTGAATGCCTCGATCCGCCAAGGCCAGATTGATGGACCTTCCCGATTCGCCGGCGCTGTCCCGCGGATCCGGCCGGCTTTCGTAAACAGTGACGTTCAGGCCGCGGCGCCGCAATAGAATCGCAAGCAGCGCTCCGGTGGGGCCGGCGCCCACGACGGTCACGGAACCGCTGTCAATCATGCGCCGGCCGGCTCAAGGCCGTATCGCGCGAGTCAGCGCGTCGACGGCGGCGAAGACGTCGCCGTAAGAACTATATAGCGGCACCGGCGCCAACCGCAGGATGTCCGGCTCGCGCCAGTCGCCGATGATGCCTGCCGCGCTCAGGCGCCGGTGGCAGTGCTTGGCTTCGGGGGCCGGCCGGGCGATCCGTAGACTCATCTGGCAGCCGCGCTCTTCGGTGGCCTTGGGAGTGACGACCTCGACTTGTCCCGGCAGCAGGCCTTCCACCAGCCGCTCCAGGAACCCCGTCAATGCAAGCGACTTCTCCCGCAGCCGGCGCATGTCCGCGCGCTTGAAAATATCCAGCGAGGCCAGCAACGGAGCCGTGGAGAGGATCGGCGGATTGCTGACCTGCCATCCTGCGGCACCCGCGATCGGAGTGAATTGAGGGAGCATGTCGAAGCGCGACGATTCGACGTGGCCCCACCAGCCGGCGAAACGCGGCAGCTCGGTGTACGCGTGGCGCTCGTGGACGAAGCAGCCTCCCACCGCGCCGGGCCCGGCGTTCAAGTATTTGTAACTGCACCATACGGCGAAGTCGGCACCCCAATCGTGCAAACGCAGCAGGGTATTCCCGACGGCATGCGCCAAGTCCAAACCAATCTTCGCGCCGGCGCGATGAGAGGCGGCAATCAGCGGTTCGAGGTCCAAACATTGCCCGGTCAGGTATTGAACACCGGGCAACAGCACCAACGCCAGCCGCGCGCCCTCGCGCTCGATGACGGCGATGAGATCCTCGGTGCGCAGATGGCGCTCGCCGGGCCGCGGTTCCACCTCGATCAGATGCTCTCGGGCATCGAGGCCGTGGAAGTCGAGCTGCGAAACGATGGCGTACCGGTCCGACGGAAACGCGGATTTTTCAATCAGGATCCGGCGCCGCTCGGCATCGGGCCGAAAGAAGCTGACCAGCATCAGATGCAAGTTGACGGTCAACGAGTTCATGGCCACCACCTCGGTCGGACCCGCGCCCACCAGATCCGCGAGCGGCGCGGCAAGTAGTTCGTGATAGCCGATCCAAGGCCGCTTTGCGTCGTGATGACCGAGAACAGCCAACCGCCGCCAGTCGGCCAATTCCTGTTCGACGTAGTGCGCCGTGGTCTTAGGCTGCAAACCCAGCGAGTGGCCGGCGAGATACACCATTTTGCGGCCGCTCGAATCGTACGGATGGTGGAACTCCGAGGCGTAGCCGGCCAAGGCATCGCGCGAGTCCAACGCCAGCGCGGCGGCCGCATTGAGTTCCGGGTGTTTCAGGTCGGGGCAGCCATGACGGCGCCGCAAACAGCGCAGGTGCGGTGTTCGAGGCTCGAAAAAAAGCGTGCGAAAATGCCCGGCAGCTCGGTTTCGATATTGAGTACCGGCACCCGCTCCATGTATAGCCTATTGCCGCATCGTTCGCAGTACCACGAAAAACCATCCGATTCATCCGGGTTGCGGCGGCGCTCGACGACGATCCCCACCGTGCCGGCGGGACGCTGCGGCGAGTGAGGTACTTCGGGTGGCAGCAGAAACAATTCGCCCTCGCGAATCGGTACGTCGCTGATGCGCCCGTCTTGAACGATTCGAAGCACTATATCTCCCTCGATCTGGAAGAACAGTTCTTCGCCGGGATCATGATGAAAATCCTTGCGCGCATTCGGCCCGCCGACCGCCATGACGATGAATCCGCTGTCCTCGAACAGCAATTTGTTGCCGACCGGCGGCTTCAAGACGTGACGATTCTGATCGATCCAAAGTCGTAGATTGAACGGCGCGCAGATTTGCATGCCCCTATTATAACGGGCTGTGAAACTTCGCGGGCCTGGGCATGGTCCCACTGTTTCATGAGAGTCGGCAAGCGATGGGGCCCCGCGCCGGCCGCCCTGTGTTCAAGTTTGATGGTGTTGGCCTCGCATGCCGCCGGCACGGCTACGCCGGCCACACCCGTGCGGGCCCCGCCTACGCCGATCGCGGGCAACCCGTTGCCGGCCGTGTGGAAGGAGCAACATGTCACCTTTGCGATCTGGTCGAAGAGTTTACTCGCCAGATACTGCCGAGACTCGTCACGCGCGACCTGAAGCACGACATCACCTGCGTGCCCTATCAGCAGAGCGGCAGCCGGTTCCTGGTGAAGGGCGAGATCCTGAGGCCGTTGCGGCCGACGGATCAGGCGTCCGGGCGCTGAGGGTAGCGAAGGCGGGCTGGCTACCGGCTAGCCGGGCGGGTGCGCCCCGGTGCGTTCCTGGGAGCCCTGCAGGCCACGGCGACGGGCTGGGCGTTGGGTATGTCCAGCCGAAGTGCGGTGAGGCTGCCGCCCCAGACGCATCCCGTATCGAGGCTGATGACGGCGGAGTTCGTGAAAAATCCCAACGTGGACCAATGGCCGAACACCACGCGTGGGCCGTGCCAGCGCGCATCGGCGGCTTCGAACCAGGGCACCAATGACTTGGTTTGCACTTTTCGCGGGGGCCCCTTGGCGCGCAGCGCCAGGCGGCCGGTGCCATCGACGTAGCGCAAACGCGTGAAGCAATTCGCGATGTATCGGAGGCGGTCCACACTGGCGAGAGAATCATCCCATAGGTCGGGCTCATCGCCGTACAGGTGCTCGAACAGGCGCCCGGGATTTTGCCGCAAGGCGCGCTCGAATTCACGTGCACAGGCCCTGGCGGTGGCGATGTCCCATTGCGGCGCAAGCCCCGCGTGCAGCAAACAGAGGTTCAGGGCCGGGTCTTCGTGCATGAGGGGCCGGTGCAGAAGCCATTCCAACAAGGTATCGCGGTCGGGAGCGGTGAGAATGTCGTCCAACGTGTCGTCGCTGCGCGGGCGCGCGCCACCTAGGGCGACCGCCAGCAGATGCAGGTCGTGGTTTCCGAGGGCCACCGTGGCCGCATCGCCCAGACCGTGTATCCGCCGCAGCGCGAGCAGGGATTCCGGCCCGCGATTGACGAGATCGCCTACGAACCAGAGCCGGTCGCGGTCGGCGGAAAATTTCACTGCCTTCAGCAACGCGCCGAGTTCCGCGTCGCAGCCTTGAATATCGCCGATTGCGTAGAGAGCCACGACCGCCGCAGACCCTAGTGAAGCACTCCCGGCATAGCGAGCCGGAAAGGCGCGATCGGGGCGTCGAATCGCTGGCCGTCATCGGCCACCATCTGGTAGCTCCCTTGCATGGTGCCGACCGGGGTTTCGATGACCGCGCCGCTGGAGTAGCGAAAGCCCTGACCGGGCTTCAGGTACGGCTGCTCGCCCACCACACCATCCCCACGCGTCTCCTTCACGTTCCCATTGGCGTCGGTGATGATCCAGTGGCGCGTCAGCAAGCGCGCCGGCACCCGGCCCTCGTTGCGGATCGTGATGGTATATGAGAAGACGAAGCGCTTGTCGTGCGGATCGGATTGATCCTCGATGTAAGAAGTCTCGACTTCGACTCGTATGCGCGGAGCCGGCAGCTCAGGTGCGGGGGCTTCCATGCGCCGCTACCTGAGACGTACTGCCAGCACGTCGCAATGCGCGGCGTGCAGCACCGTATCTTCCGTGAAGTTGACGAGGATCGCGAGCCCGTGGCGTTCGCGGCTTCCGAGCACGATCAAATCCGCCTCTTCTTCCTCGGCAACGCGCAGAATTTCCGCCTTGATGTTGCCGGCTTCCACCCGCAGGGTGGCCCCCTCGAGGCCGAGCCGGGCCGCCAGTTCGGTCAGCTTTGCACGCGATCGCTTCACCAGTTGCTCTTCGATTTGCACCGTCGGCATCAAAGACTCGCCCATGGGTTCGACCGGCACGAACTCGACCACATGCAAAGCGGTGATTCCGGCGTCCGAATGAGCCGCGAGATCCCGTGCGGCGACGATCACCTGTTCGCTGCCCTCGGCCAGATCCAGCACCACCAGCAGTTTTTGATATCCGGGCATTCGATCTCGAGTATAGCGGAGTGCGCGGTCAAGCGTTTTGTCGAGTGCGGATGCGCTGCAGCTCACTGTAGCGCGCGGCGAGCGAGCCGAATTGCGCGGCCGCCAGAGTTTCCGGCCTATGGGCCGGATCGACGGCGCATGCTTCGATGTCGGCGGCCGTGAGCAAGTCTTTGAGCGAGTTGCGCAGCGTCTTGCGGCGATGCGAAAACGCCGCCGTTACGAGGGTGCGGAGCGCGCCATCGCCACCGATATCGAACCGTGGCGTCGGGCTGGGGCGAAGCCGCACGATTGCGGACCATACCTTGGGCCGGGGCGTAAATGCGCCGGGCCCGACGTCGAACAGCGCCTCGACCTCGGCATAAGCGGCCAGCATCACCGTCAGGCGCCCATACTCCTTGCCGCCGGGTTGCGCCGCCATGCGGTTGACCACTTCTTTCTGCAGCATGAAATGCATGTCGCCAATCGCGGCGCGCTGCTGCAACAGCCTGAACAATAAAGGCGTCGAAATGTTGTAGGGCAGATTGCCCACGATGCGCAGCGGCGCGCCGTCGCCGCGCAGTGCGATGAAGTCCGTATGCAGGACGTTCTCGACGTGCACGCTGAGATGCGAATGGGCTCTGGGATCGGCCGTCAGCGACCGCGCAAGATCGCGATCGATCTCGATCGCATCCATGTTCCGGGCGCGCGCCAACAGGCTCCACGTCAACGCGCCTCGACCGGGACCCACTTCAACGAGACGCTCGCCCACCGCCGGCGCCACCGCGTCCACGATGCGCCGAATGATGCCGGCATCGTGAAGGAAGTGCTGGCCGAAGCGCTTGCGAACCTGCGAGAGGCCTTCCCGGGGACTGTTCAGACGGGCTCCTTGGCCAGCGTCACGGCAAGCGACAAGGCGGCTCGCAGGCTGCCCTCATCCGCCTTGCCCGTACGCGCCAGCGACAAGGCAGTGCCGTGATCGACGCTGGTTCGCACGATGGGGAGCCCAAGCGTCACGTTGACGGCGTTGCCGAAGCCAGCGTGCTTGAGTACCGGAAGACCCTGGTCGTGATACATGGCCACGATCACATCGACATCTCGTAAAAATCGCGGCGCGAACGCGGTGTCCGCCGGCACGGGACCGCGTAGGTCCAGACCTTCACGCTGGAGTTCTCGCAATACAGGTTCGATGACGTCGATTTCCTCGCGTCCCAAGTGGCCGGATTCACCGGCGTGCGGGTTCAAACCAAGGACGGCGATGCGCGGCGCAGCGAAACCGAAGTGGCGCTGCAAGTCCCGGTGCACGATGCGCAGCGTTGCGCGCAGCCGCTCGCCGGTGATGGCGCGCGGAACGTCGGCCAGCGCCAGATGAGTGGTGACGAGCGCGACACGCAATTGGCCGCTCAACAGCATCATGACCGGCAGGGCGGCGCGGGTCCGTTCTGCCAGGTACTCGGTGTGGCCGGTGAAGGCGATGCCGGCGTCCATCAATACGCTCTTCTGTACCGGTGCGGTGACCATGGCGGCGAATTCCCCGCTCAGACAGCCATCGCAAGCGTGATCCAGCAGCTGCAACACGTAAGCCGAATTGCGCGGGTCGAGCACGCCGGCGGTTACCGGCTGCGCGGTGGCGATGTTCAGGACCTTCAAACCACCCGCGCGGTGAGCGGCGAGGGGGCGGGAGGGTTCGTATTCCTCGATCCGCAACGGCAGCCGCAACGCGGCGGCGGTATCGGCCAGCAACGCGGCATCGCCGGCCACGACCAAGTCGGCTTGCCAGTCCGTTTGCGCCAGGATGACGCACGCGTCAGGGCCTATACCCGCCGGTTCACCCGACGTGATGATGATCCGCGGTATGCCCAGACAGGCTCCTACATCTTGATTTCGACGAACGCTTCGTCGCGTAAGCGGCGCAGCCAAAGCTCGGTTTCTTCATCCGCCTTGCTCTCCCGAATGGCCGCGAAGGCGCGCTGCCGACGCACGTCGTCGGTGCTGTCGTAGGTGCGCGTCCCCAGCATTTGCACGATGTGCCAGCCATAGCGGGTCTTGAACGGTTCGCTGATCTCGTTCACCTTCAGATCGGCGATGGCTTTGTCGAACTCCGGCACGAACGTTCCCGGACCGCTCCAACCCAGGTCGCCGCCGTCCGGGGCAGAGCCGGGGTCAGCCGACGTCGCCGACGCGATGCCGGCAAAGTCCTCGCCCTTCAAGATGCGCTCGCGCAGCTTGCTGAGCTTCTGCCGAATCGTTTCGTCATCGTCCAACTCGTTGGGCTTC
This sequence comes from Pseudomonadota bacterium, assembly GCA_030799355.1. Lineage (GTDB taxonomy): Bacteria > Pseudomonadota > Gammaproteobacteria > Steroidobacterales > Steroidobacteraceae > Bog-1198. The sequence continues at coordinate 9,749 of JALYHP010000067.1, read as the reverse complement.
AGAAGGATGTGGCGCACGTGGATCTGGTTGACGATGACCTGGGCCTCGCCACTGCGGCGCTCATTGAGTCGGACGATGTGGAAGCCGCTGGGCGTGCGGACGGGTTGGCTCACTTCGCCCGGTTTCATCTTGGTGACGAGGTCCAAGATGAACTGCGGCAGTTGAGCGCCTTTGCGCCACCCCAATTGACCGCCATCCAACGCGGTTTGACTGTTCGAATTGACGATGGCGAGCTGGCCGAAGTCCTCACCCTTGGCGGCGCGCGCCGACAGGTCTCGGGCTTTCTTCGTTATCTCGTCGAGCTGATGGGGAGTGGCGGCCTCAGGCAGCGACAGCAGGATGTGCGAGACGTTGAACTCGTCGTTCGCCGCCGAGCTCTCTTGGCGGGCCAGGTACTGATCCAGCTCCCGCGGAGTCACGTTGATGTGGGCGATGACGTCGCGCTGGCGCAGGGTACTCAAGGTCAACTCTCTGCGCATGGACTCGCGGTACTGCTTATAGTCCACGCCCTGGGCTTCCAGCGCGGTCGGCAGCTGATCGAAAGGGATTTTGTTGCGCTGTGCAATTTCCTGCAGGGCGCCGTTCAACTGTTCGTCGGAGATCGTAAGACCGACCCGTTTGGCGCGCTGCGTCTCTATTTCCTGCAAAATCAAGCGGTCGAGCACCTGCTGCCGGATGACGCTCTGGGACGGTATTTCGACTTTCTGTTCCTGGAGCCGCTTGGTCACGGCGTCCATTTGCGCGTCCAGCTCGCTTTTGAGGACTAGGCCGTCGTTCACGACCGCCGCGATTCGGTCCAGCATTTCCCCGTGAACACCGATATCGCGCGTCTGCGCCTGCAGCGGCGCGCTCGCCGCGAGGACGGTCAATACCGTGCAAACCAGCGCAAATACGCGCATCGAGGCATTTTTCGGGGATCGGGACAGGGTTTTCATAATCGGCTTGCCAGGATCGAGAAGTCTCAGGGAATATCAGGGTTGTTCGGGTCGCGAGTCGGGTAGCCGCGAATCTCCTTCTGCAAGAACGAATCCGCAGGCTTTCCGACCGAACTCAAACCCGTCAGTTCCAATTGTAATGCAATCGAGGTGTCCAGTCCCGCCGTGGCTCCGTCGGACATGCGCCGCAGGTAGCGGCGCTGTACCACTTGGATGCGATAACAGCAACTTTTGTATTCGAATCCGCCTATTTGCTCGATGGTGGTTCTGTCCGCGAGGGAATAGACCCAGCGCCCCACGGTGTTCCAGTGCCCGGCGATCGGCCAGACGAAGGAGGCGTCATATTGCTTGAGAATACCCTGCTGGAAGCGATAGCCCAGATTCGCCACCTTGGACGGCTCGGGATGGTACTGAACCTCGATTTCCTCCTTGTCGGTGTGCGAGGTGTACGGGTTCCACTGATAGTTCAAGTTGACGCTGAGGTGCTTGTAGGCCGTCAGCGCGATTTCGCTGACGATATCCGAGGCGGGATACTGCAGTGAGCTCTCGCCCGCCGTGATCACCCCGACCTGACCGCTCGAGGTGGCATAGGTCTGGCCCGGCGGCACGGTGCCTGCGGCGCGCGCATCGACGACCAGCAATCCCGGCCAGGCCAGCGGATTGATCACGGGCAATCCCGCGACGGGACGACCGGTCTGCAGCTGCAAAACATCCTGCGGTACGGTCACTCGCGGAATCGAGAAATAGCGGATTTGACCGATGGTCGCGGACAGGTATTGGGCTCCCGTTACGTGATCGAAAAGGCGGCTCGTCAAACCAAAGGCCAATTGATCGGCATCGCCGATACGGTCCCCGCCCACGTATCGATTGGTGCGGAACAGTTCGGTCAGGTTCAGATCCGGCAGCGCCGTGTCGAAGATCGGCAACTTGTGCTGGTCGCGGTACGGGACGTAGCTGTAAACGATGCGCGGCTCGAGAGTCTGACTGCGCTGTCCGACCGAGCCGGCATCCCGTTCGAACACCAGGCCGGCATCGAGCCGGGCATAGGGCAGCGCGCGGGTCGGCGTGCTCGGCTCGCCCAAACCCGCGTCGTGCAGATCGTACTGCGTGAACCGGTAGCCGACCGCCGGCTCGAGGAAATAGCCGGCGCCGCGCTCGGACCAGCGCAACTCGGGAGACACATCGAGGCGCACGCCGGTCGGTGTGCGGACGGCGGTAGGCGCGTCCACGATGCGTGCCCGCAAAAAATTCGTGGCCTCCGCATCCAGCGCCAGTTCCAGATGACTATTGCGCACGGGCCAGAGCCCCTCCGCGGAAATTCTGGGTACGCTCGAATAGGGGCGCACGAAGTCGTACAGTAATATATCGATGGTCTGAAAGTTCTGCAGCTCGCCGCGTATGCGCCAAACGTCATCGTAGTAGAGAGCCTCGGCGCGGCGCTCGAGGAAGGTCACGCTGGTCTGTTCGGAGCCCACGGCAAAATCCGAGAAATAGTTGCTGTCGCTGACGGCGGCGATGTCGGCGTCGAAACGCAGTCCGGGCGCGAGGTCGGTGACGTCGGTGACGTGAAAATAATCCCGGGCGCTGTGCGCCTGCTTGTCGCTCGGCAGGAAATTGGCTTCGACCTGGCCATGGGACATCTCGGTGAGATAACGGAATTCCGCTCCGAGTTGAACGCCACGCGTGGACAGCAGGCCCGGCGTCAGCGTGAGATCGTAGTTTGGCGCGAGATTGAAATAGTACGGTACCTCAAGCTGGTAGCCGTTGCTGGTGGAGTGCCCGAACCCCGGGAACAATACGCCGCTCTTGCGCTCGTCTCCCAACGGAAACGAGAGGAAGGGCGTATAGAAGATCGGGACGTTCTTGAAAAACATGCGTACGCCCCGCGCCGTGCCCTCCTGACGCGCCGTATCCAAATTGATCGAGGATGCCTGCAGCATCCAATCCTGGTTGCCGACCGGGCAGGTGGTATAGCGGACCTGCTCCAGAGCTACTTTCCCGTCGGGACGCACCGCCAGCGTGCGGGCGAAACCGCGGCCGTTCCTATCCAAAATTTGAAAATTTGCTCGGTCGAAATCGGCGCCGCCCAGCGTGTCGTAGGTGCCGGTGTCGCTTTTTATGCGCAGTTTCGGATCCTCGAAATCGACACCGCCCTTGACCGTCAACTTGCCGGTCTGGTTGTCGTAGGTCATCGAATCGGCGGCCACGGTACGCCCGTCCTGACGCACTTGCACGTGACCGTTCACGACCGCGTGGCCCTCGGCATCGACCATGGCATCGTCGCTATCGATGTGAATGAGGTGGTCGTCGGCGCCGAGCGCGGGCGCGATTGCCGCAGAATGCTTCGGGGGAGCGGGACACATGTCCCCTGCGCGAGCCGTCAAAACCGCCGTAAGGCACCAAAAAACCGCCGATGCGGCACGAACCTGAGAAACCATGGGCAAAGTCAATCGCCTTGAGTCGGTATACTGGGTCGCCGCGTTTGCGGTGTGCGAATGGTCAAGCATGGGTCTACCGGATGCAAGCGATTCCCGCCTGGCTGCGCTGACGCGCTGGGTGGTGGAGGATTTGGGATTCGCGGACGGTCGAATCGAACCGGCGTCCGCCGATGCAAGTTTTCGCCGCTATTTTCGGGTTACCCGCGCTGCGGACAGCTTCATCGTCATGGATGCGCCACCCGAGAAGGAAAACGTCGCGCCGTTCGTCAGCGTGGCGCAGACCTTGGCCGCAATGAACCTCAACGTCCCCATCGTCCTGGCAAGAGATGTGGCGCGCGGCTTCTTATTCCTGACGGATTTAGGATCACGCCTGTATCTCGATGAGCTCGAGGCGCTCGACCGACTCGGTGAGCAGGAAAAAATCGACCGACTGTACGCCGAGGCGCTGCGGGCCCTGGTCACCATGCAGAGCGCCGGCGGCGCGGCGGCGCGCGGGCTTCCCGCCTACGACCGCGAGTTGTTGCTGCGGGAGATGCAGCTGTTTCCCGAATGGTTTCTCGGCCGGCACCTCGGCTTCACCATCGGCGACGGGGAGCGGCGCATGCTGGACCGGTCGTTCGATGCGCTGGTGCAGGCGGCGCTGTCGCAGCCGGCGGCATTCGTGCACCGTGACTATCACTCCCGGAATCTGTTGCTGGCCGCGGAAAACAGTCCGGGTATCCTCGACTTCCAGGACGCGGTGTTCGGGCCTATCACCTACGATGCGGTGTCGCTGCTCAAGGACTGCTACATCGCGTGGCCTGCGCAACGGGTGCGCGGGTGGCTATTGGCATATCGTGAAAGGTTGAGCTCGGCGGGGGTGGACGTGGGCGCGGATCCGGCCGCCTTCGTGCGCTGGTTCGATCTGATGGGACTGCAGCGGCATATCAAGGTTCTCGGCATCTTCGCGAGACTCTATTATCGCGACGGCAAGCGGGGTTATCTCAAGGACCTGCCGCGGGTGCTCGGGTACGCGCGGATCGCTGCAATGGCCTATCCGGAAACCGCGGAGCTCGCCGGATTCCTCGCGGAGCGCATCGAGCCTGCATTCCTCGCGGCACAAACGCGTGCCGGCGCGTGAATTGCATCCGCGCCTGATGCGCGGGCTCGCATGATGGCGCGCGCGCCGAGAGTGGCGATGATCCTGGCGGCGGGGCGGGGCGAGCGGATGCGGCCGCTGACCGACACCGTTCCCAAGCCATTGCTGCGCGTCCGGGGGCGGCCTCTGATCGAACGCCACGTCGTGCGGCTGGCCGAAGCGGGCATCGAGAAGCTCGTCATCAACCTCGCGTGGCTGGGGTCGATGATCAGGGACTACCTGGGCGATGGTTCGCGCTACGGCGTGTCCATCCAGTACAGCGAAGAGTCGCCCCAGATGCTCGAAACGGGGGGAGGCATCTTTCGCGCGCTGCCGCTGCTGCGGCCGGGCCCGTTCTTGACCGTCAACGGCGATGTGTTCACGGACTATCCCTTCGATCGCTTGCTGCTGGGCGACGGGCGTGACGCCCACTTGGTGCTGGTGCCCAATCCACCGCAGCACTCCCAAGGCGATTTTGGCATGGAGGATGGACTCGCCGTGCCGGCAGCCGCGCAGCAGTACACCTTCGCCGGGATAGCGGCGTATCGAGCGGAGTTTTTTTCGGGGTGCGCGGACGGAGTCTTCCCGTTGAAACCGCTATTGCTTCGCGCGATGGCCGCGCGGCGCTGCGGTGCCGAGTTGTTCACGGGTCCATGGGAGGATGTGGGAACACCGCAGCGCCTTGCGGCCCTGAATACGTAGTAAGCACGCCTGAGCGTTCTGCGTGAGCCGCCGGCAGGCGAGGGCCCTGGAAAGCACCGCATGGCGAGCCGTGTGCGGGTCCGTTCCGACGGGTGCTCGGATGCAGGCTCTCGCTGGGGTACAATCGGTTCATGTCGGTATTCAAGGGCATCCCCATAGCGCACCAGTCGCAATCGCCGGGCGGCGTCGCGGACGGTCCGCCTCGGTCCGCGCGCAGCGGCGAAAAATTCACTACCGCTCAGGGGTTTACCGCGATCAAGGACGGCATCAAACGGTCCGCCGCGAGCGTGCCCCCGCTGACCGCCGCTGCGGCTTTGCGCAAACCCCCTTGGCTGCGCGCCCCTCTCCCCGCGGGCGCCGAGTTTGCGGCCGTCAAGGATATCGTCAGGGAACACCGCTTGAGCACGGTGTGCGAAGAGGCGAAGTGTCCGAACATCGGCGAGTGCTGGAACGCCGGGACCGCCACCATCATGTTGATGGGGTCGGTATGCACCCGCGCATGCCGTTTCTGCGCCGTGGACACCGGCAACCCGCGAGGCTGGCTCGATAGCGAGGAGCCCGATAACGTCGCTCGTTCGGTCGAACTGATGGGGCTGAGATACGTCGTGCTCACGTCCGTGAATCGCGATGATCTGCCGGACGGCGGCGCGGCACATTACGCGGCGGCCATTCGCGCCATCAAGCGACGCAATCCCGGTACGGCCGTCGAGGCGCTCACGCCCGATTTCGAGGGTGTGCTGCGGGATGTACAAACCGTCATCGATTCCGGACTCGATGTGTTCGCGCAAAACGTGGAGACGGTCAGACGGCTGACGCACCCGGTGCGCGATGCGCGCGCGGGCTACCGGCAGACGCTCGATGTGCTCGCGCATGCGAAAGCCTATCGTCCCACGGTGTTGACCAAAACCAGCTTGATGCTCGGCCTCGGGGAAACCGCCGAGGAAATTCGCGAGACCATGGCCGATCTGCGCGCCGCATCGGTCGATATCCTGACCCTGGGCCAGTACCTGCGGCCCACCCCGAATCATCTGAACGTCGAGCGCTTCGTGTCGCCGGTTGAATTCGATCAGTACCGCGAATGGGCGCTGTCGCTGGGATTCGTGGAATGCGTGTCGGGCCCTCTAGTGCGGTCGAGTTATCGGGCGGAACAGGCGCTGGCACGCAACAATGCGGGGCTCGATAACGCCAAGCACGCGGTGGCGCACGCAGACCTGCGCTGATGGGACTCGCGCCGCTGATCAAACACTTGGGGCTGGTCCCGTATGAGCCCACCTGGCGGGCGATGCAGCGCTTTACCGACACCCGCGATGCATCGACCGCCGATGAAATCTGGATGGTCGAGCATCCGCCGATCTTTACGCTGGGCTTGAACGCCAGCCGCGAGCATCTCCTGTCCCCCGGCGACATCCCGGTGATCCAGATCGACCGTGGCGGCCAGGTTACCTATCATGGACCGGGCCAGTTGGTGATCTATCCGCTGATCGACCTGAAGCGTCTCGCCCTGGGCGTGCGCCCCCTGGTCGTGGCGCTCGAAAACGCCATCATCGGCTACGTGGGCGAACTGGGCGTGACGGCAAGCGGCTCGCGCGCAGCGCCCGGCGTCTACGTGGGGGGCGCCAAGCTGGCCAGCATCGGCCTGCGGATTCGCCGCGGTGCCAGTTATCACGGCGTGGCGCTCAATGTGGCGCTCGATCTTCAGCCGTTCGAGCGGATCGACGTGTGCGGCTATCGCGGGCTCGCCGTTACGCGTCTGGCGGATTTGTGCGGCGTGTCCGACGTACGTGCCGTGGCCGACGGCCTGACGCCGCATCTGCTGAGAGAGCTGGGGTTCGCCCATGCGGGGACGCTGCGCGGCGGCCCGCAGCCGCCTCACAATGCCATCAATACCGCCTTGCAGTCCGTCAACTCCCGATAGATGTCGTCGAGTTGCTGGCGGCTGGATGCCGGCACCATATAGGTCAGAGCCAGGAAATTGCCGTCCGCGCTGGTGCGGGTGCGCACGCCGGAATCCTGGAGCGGGCCGGCGTGTTTCTCGATGATGGCCTGAGTGAGCGCGCGCAAATTGCTGTCGTGCCGACCCATCACCTTGATGGGGAACTCGGCGGGAAACTTTTCAATGGTCGTGCCGCTCATAACGGAGCCGTCCCGGAAACTTCCCGTACATGATCGACGAAGGCGGCGTGCATGCGCTTGAAGAGTGGCCCGGGCTTGCCGCTGCCGACATTTACGCCATCGAGACATGTTACCGGCAGGATGCCTCGTGTCGCGAAGCTGAGCCATATCTCGTCCGCCGAGCGCAGCAGCGCCTCCGGGACGCGATGGTCGTTGCAGGCAATTCCCAAACGGCCCGCGAGTTCGGCCACCACATCGCGCGTGGTGCCCGGCAGGATGAGTTGACCCTCGGGCGGCGCGTGGATGACGCCATCCACGACCACATGAACGGCGGTGGAAGACCCTTCCGTGAGTTCGCCGTCCTCGATCATGATGGTCTCGAAGGCACCGCTGTCGGCCGCCATTTTTTTGAGAAGTATATTCGCGAGCAACGCGGTCGACTTGATGTCGCGCCGCGCCCAGCGGATTTCCGCCGCGGTGACCGCCGCGACGCCGTGGTCGAGCAGCTTCGCCGGCGTGGGTTCGAGCGCCGTAACGTAGGCGAACAGGGTCGGGGCGAGTCCCTCGGGCCATGCATGATTGCGCCCAATCTCGGTGCCACGGCTCACCTGAAGGTAAATATACGACTCTTGGCCGGCGTTGCGTTCCACCAGCTGCGAGCAGATCTCAGCCCACTGCGGGTGCGAGCGCGGTACCGACATGCGGATCGCGGCGAGACTGCGGTTCAGCCGATCCAAATGTTCCCGCAATCTGAAGGGCCGGCCCCCGTAAACGGGAATGACCTCGTATACCGCATCGCCGAACAGGAACGCGCGATCCAAGGGCGACACCCGCGCCTCGGCGAGCGGCAGGTATGTGCCGTTCAGATAGCAGATGGGCAGCGGTCCGCTCACGCGAACCAGAGCCGGATGGTGTCGATCAGTCGGCGCCACCATCCGCCGGCAGCGACATTCTGCAGCGGATGCACCGCCATGGTCGCGAGCGTCTGGCTGCCCGAAAAGACGCGCAGCAGACCGACATCCGACTCCGGTGCGAGCGGTGCGATCAGACGGGGCTGCAGAGCGACGGCCGTCTTGATGTCGTTCGCTTGTCCGCGCGGCAGCGTGATGTAGAGATCCTCCTTGATCCCGACATCGACCGGCGATCGCGCCGCCTTCCATACAGGGGTCGAGGCCAGGGCGGTTCCGCCCTTGGCCACCAGCCGCGTATCGTAGAACGTGAAACCATAGTTGAGCAACGCGGCGCTCGCATCTTCGCGCCCTTTCATGCTGGTCGATCCGAGTACCACCGAGACGATACGCATCCCATCGCGCAGCGCCGAGGTGACGAGACAGAATCCCGCGGAGTCGGTGTGGCCGGTCTTCAACCCATCGACGCTGGGGTCGCGTCCAAGGAGGCCGTTGCGGTTTTGCTGCTTGATGCCGTTATGCTCGAACTCGCGTACCGAGTAGTATTTATAGTACTGAGGAAAGTCGTGGATCATGGCGATGGCAAGCAGCGACATGTCGTGGGCCGTGGTGTAGTGCTGCGGCGAGGGCAGTCCCGAGCTATTCTCGAAATGCGTATCCATCATGCCGAGGCGCTTCGCGTTGGCGTTCATGAGCTGCACGAACGTCGCTTCGGTGCCCGCGATCCGCTCCGCAAGCGCGATGGTGGCATCGTTGCCCGACTGCACGATCATCCCCAGGATCAGCAGTTCCACCGATACCGGCTTGCCGAGTTCTATGAAGGTTCTCGACCCCTCGGAACGCCACGCATGTTCGCTCACCATCACCGGTTCCTCGAGCTTCAATTTGCCCGCGGCCAGTTCCTGAAACACGAGGTAGGCGGTCATCAGTTTCGTGAGGCTGGCCGGCTCCGCGCGGGTCGCGGGTTGCTGGGAAGCCAGCACCTTGCCCGTGCGGTAGTCGACGACGACATAGGCGCGCGCGTCGACAGTCGGTGCCGTGGGAATCGGGACGTCGGCGCGAGCTTGGCCCAGCGCGGGGGCGGCCGCAACCGCGGCCAGGAGAACCAGACTCAAGAGACGAAACATGGGCGATTACCTTGATAAAGCCGCGTAGTGTACCGAGGATCATCCTGGGGCAATAGGGTTTGCGCTCACTACGCGGGGATCACCGGCGAGGCTTGACGATCGAGCGGGTCGCCCAATGATTCCGGGGCGCCTGCTCGGGCGGGAACACCACGCCGGGACCACGAGCGATGTTTGACGATCGAACGGGTCGCCGAATGATTCCGGAGCGCGTGCTCGGGCGGTCGCTCGAACCGGCGGTCTGGTTCTCTGGCCCCGTTAGCGGTTAGCGGTTAGCGGTTAGCCTGGAGTTCCCCGCGATTTTTATAGCCGAGTAGTCAGCAGGTCCCTGGTTTTTCCGTGTTTTGCGCGATATAGGGTGCATTACATGGGTACATATTGTAGTCACTAAATAGTTGACTATAGGTTCGTCG
>JALYHP010000065.1 GCA_030799355.1 Pseudomonadota bacterium | reverse complement strand
CGCATGCGGCCGGCCGCGACTGGGGCGTACCGCCGTTCGAGCCGCTGAGCATCCGCACGGCCGACTTCGAGCAGGTGCAGGTCGATGATCTGGTCATGACCGCACACGTCGATTCGTTCATGGAGCCCGATCCGGGTGTCGGCGACAGCCGGAACGAAACCTGGGGCGAAGCCGGACTCGGCGCGGAGCGGGCAGGGGAACAGGCGGCGCCGACGCATGACAGGCAGCCCGGTGACAGACCGGGCGAGCCGGCGGCTCCGGTGGCCGCTGCCGCCGAGGACGAGACCCAGCGCATCGTGGCGCTGCGCGTCGTCGCCGCCGACGGGGCGGCCTGGGCCGGATCCGACCTCATGGCAGCGTTGGATAACCAGGGCTTGGCCTATGGCCGTTACCACGTGTTTCACCGCAAGCACAGCGACGGCCAGACCTTGTTTTGCGCCGCGAGTCTGGTCGAACCCGGCACCTTCAACATCGCGCAGATGCCGCACGAGCAGTACCGGGGCGTGACGCTGTTCGCGGTCATTCCGGGCCCGGTGGATCCCGTGCAAACGCTCGACGCGCTCATCGAGGCCGCCGGGCAGTTGGCGCAAGCCCTGCACGGCGTGGTGCAGGATTCGCAAGGGACGCCGCTGTCGCTGCAGCGCGTTGCGGCGCTGCGTGAGGAGATGGCTCGCCGTGCCCAGCCGACCATGGTGTGAGCCGTGCCGACCGCGGGAACCTGACCGGCGAACCGCCGTGCTGATCGGGAGTGGCGTGGGCCGTGCCGACCGCGACATCAGTTGGCGGTGAGCGGCGAAACAGCCATGCCGACCGCGACGTCCCTGTGACGGGGTAACTAACGTGGACAAGGCCGAGCGAAAGGCCGCCAAACGGGCGGGCGAATTACGCGATCTGCTGGAGCGCTACAACTACCGCTACCACGCGCTCGACGACCCCGAGGTACCGGACGCCGAGTACGATAGGCTGATGTCGGAGCTGCGCGCCATCGAGACGCAGCACCCGGCCTTGGTCACGCAAGACTCACCGACCCAGCGCGTGGGCGCGGCGCCGGTCGCGGCGTTCGCAGCGGTGCGGCATCGCGTTCCCATGCTGTCTCTCGACAACGCCTTCAGCGACGAGGAGGTGCGTGATTTCGACCGGCGGATACAGGAGCGCCTCGGCCAAGACCATGGCGCCCGCTATTCGGCCGAGCCCAAGCTCGATGGCTTGGCGATCAGCGCCTTGTACGAGAGCGGCGTATTCATCCAGGGCGCTACCCGCGGCGACGGCGAGACCGGCGAGGACATTACGCAAAATCTGAAGACCATCGCGGCCTTGCCCATGAAGTTGCGGAGCGCCGATGCGCCGCGGCTGCTCGAGGTGCGCGGCGAAGTGTTCATGCCCCTAGCCGGTTTCGAACGCTTCAATCGAGCAGCCGTGGCGCGCGGCGAGAAGAGCTACGTCAATCCGCGCAACGCCGCGGCCGGCAGTCTGCGCCAGCTCGACCCACGCATGACCGCGGCGCGGCCGCTCGATGTGTTCATCTATGGCGTCGGCTACCTAGAGGGCGGAATTCTGCCGCGACATCATGGGGACATGCTGCAACAGTTGCGGGCCTGGGGATTCAAGATCTGTCCGCAATCCCGCGTGGTCGGATCCATCGACGGCTGCTTGGCCTACTACCGGGATATGGCCTTGGCGCGTTCGACGCTGCCGTACCAGATCGATGGCGTCGTCTACAAGATCGATGATAGGGACCTGCAACGGCAATTGGGCTACGTCTCGCGTGCGCCGCGCTGGGCCATCGCGCACAAATTTCCGGCGGAAGAGGCATTGACCACGGTGCGTGGGATCGAGTTTCAGGTGGGTCGCACGGGCGCGCTCACGCCGGTAGCGCGATTGGAGCCGGTGTTCGTGGGGGGCGTGACGGTGAGCAACGCCACGCTGCATAACATGGATGAAATGACGCGCAAGGACGTGCGCGTGAGCGATACGGTCGTCATCCGCCGCGCCGGCGATGTGATACCGGAGGTCGTGCGCGTGCTAGCCGAGCGCCGCCTAGCCGGTGCGACCTTGGCCGAGCTACCCGCGGTATGTCCGGTATGCGGCTCGCCGGTGGTGCGCGAAGCCGATCAAGCCGTGGCCCGCTGCGGCGGCGGCCGGCGCTGCGCGGCGCAGCGCCGCGAGGAGCTCATCCACTTCGCGTCCCGGCGCGCCATGGACATTCAGGGCCTCGGCGACAAACTCGTGGCCCAGCTCGTGGAACGGGACTGGGTGAAATCCCCGGCGGATCTGTTCGACCTGCCGGCGGCTCAACTGGCGACGCTCGAACGGCTGGGAGAAAAATCCGCCCATAAGCTGCACGCCGCGATCGCCGCGGCAAAGCACACCACCCTGCCGCGGTTTCTGTACGCGCTGGGAATCCGCGACGTCGGTGAGGCCACGGCCTTGGCGCTGGCGCAGCACTTTGGCGACTTGCAGGCATTGCGGCGCGCGTCGGCGGACGACGTGCAGCGCGTCCCGGACGTAGGTCCGGTGGTGGCGCGCAATGTGGCGGCCTATTTTGGCGATGCCGAGAACCAAGCCATCGTCGACCGGTTGCTGGCGAGCGGGATCGTTTGGCCCGCCCTCGATGCGCGGCCCAAGCTAGGCGAACTGGCGGGCAAGACTTTCGTGCTGACGGGGACGCTCGACGCGCTGACGCGCGACGCGGCGCAGGAGGCCATTCTGTCGCGTGGCGGCAAGGTCAGCGGCAGCGTTTCGAAGAAGACTCACTACGTGGTGGCGGGCGCGGATGCCGGTTCGAAGCTCAAGAAGGCGCGGGAGCTGGGAATCAGCATTCTCGACGAGCCGGCATTTCTCGAGCTGCTGAAAGAGTAGCGGGCCTTCGCAGGCCCGCCCTCGGCGGCCGCGGGGAATCCTCTACGGCTGTTGCTTTTCGATCTTGGCGTTTTTCTTCAGATCATCGACATAGGCCAGCACTTTCTTCTGGATCACGCTCTTGCTGACTTGCGCCTTGACCTGGTCGAAGGGCGGCGGGGCGACCTCGCGGATGTCTTCGAGCTTGATGATGTGCCAGCCATACTGGGTCTGCACCGGCTCCGGCGTCATGTCACCTTTCTTCAGGGATTTCACGGCATCGGCGAACGGCTTCACCATGCGCGCGGGAGTGAACCAGCCCAGATCGCCGCCGCTGGTCTTCGAATTGTCGCTCGACTCGGCCTTTGCCACGTCCTCGAACTTCGCGCCGGCCTTGATCTTCTTGATCAACTGCTCGGCTTTTTCCTTGCTGTCGACCAGAATGTGCTTCGCGTGGTATTCGGTCTTCTCCATCGCCGCGATGGCGCTGTCATATTCCGCGTGCAATTCCGCGTCGGTCGGCTCCTTGCCCTTCATGAATTTTTGCGATTCCGCATCCGACAGAACGCGCATGCGCAGGACCTCGAGATTGGCAGCGATGTCGGGATCCTTGTCCAGTCCGTCTTTCACGGCTTGCGTCGAGACCAGCTTGATGGTGATCAGCTCGTCGAGCACCTGGTTTTTCTGGTCCGGAGTCAAATCGGTCGCGGGCTTACCCTGCAATAGGCTCTTCATGAAAACATCGTAATCGGCGCGTGCGATGGGCGCGCCGTCGACGGTTGCCACGGCGGGCGCCGTGTTCGCGGCGGCGGGCGTTGCGGCCTGCTGCCCCTTGCCGCAAGCGCTGAGCACCAGGCCGATCGCTGTCACGGTGGACAGCAGGGCCCGTGTACGAAAAAATTGAGTCATTTGGATCCTCGGAACGTATAGGCGACTTGGCCAACGCGGCCGGCGCGCCCGGGGCGGCAGTTTAGCCTTTACGGCGGCATCTCTCCAATTATCGCCGTCTCGCGCCACGCTCGAAGCGCCGGCCGGTGCCTCCAGATGGCTCGCGAGACGAGCTGCCGGGCCGGTCCCGCTAAATGCTCGGCGGCGGCAGCGCGTCGATGGCGAGCGCGTGAATGTCGGTGCTCAGCATGTCATCCACCGCCGCATAGACCAGGCGGTGCCGGGCAACCGGGGACAGGCCGCGGAATACCTCGGCCACGATGCGTACCCGGTAATGGCTGAGCCCCCCCGAGGCACCCGCATGGCCGGCGTGCAGGTGGCTTTCGTCCTCGATCAGCAACTGGACCGGCGCGAAGCGGGCGATGAGCTTCTCGCGCAGCCGCCGCTCCCGGGTTGCATCGCTCATGCGTCGGCCGCCTTGGTCTTGCCGCTGAGCCAGATGACTTGCGGAATCATGAAAAGAAGCATCGCGATGCTGATTCCGAATACCTTGAAATCGACCCACACGCTCTCGGTGAAATTCCAGGCTATGTAGATGTTGGCGCCGGCCAGCGCCGCAAACCAGAGCGCCCAGGCGACATTGATGCGAACCCAGGTCCGCGGTTGCAAGTCGAGCGGCTCGCTGAATACGCCCTCCAGCATGCGCCGCGCCAGCGGCTGGCTGCCGATCACGGTACTCGCGAGGAAAGCGATGGCGGCGACGCCGAGTAGGATGGTGGGCTTCCATTGGATGAAGCGTTTGTCATGCAGCAGCAGCGTGGGCGTGCCGAGCAGCAGCGCCACCCCGGCGGTAATCACATGCACGGTCTTGAAGCCGCCGGTGCGCAAGCGGTTGACGAGCAGCAGCGCGACGGAGGTACCCATCAGTGCGGCGGTTGCCCCGTAAATGCCGTACAACTTGAACACGACGAAGAAGACGATCAGGGGCGACCATTCGAGGAGTTGGTTCATGGGCGTATCATAACGGAGGAATATGGCCATCTATCTGCAACTGCATCCGGTTTCGCCGCAGCGGCGTTTCATCCGACAAGCGGTCGAAGTCTTGCGCGGCGGCGGCGTGATCGTCTATCCCACCGATTCGTGCTACGCGTTGGGCTGTCATATCGGCGACAAGGCCGCGTTGGAACGTATCCGGCAGATACGTCAAACCGACCGGAATCATCATTTCACGTTGGTGTGCCGCGACCTCTCGGACGTGGGCAAGTACGCCGTCGTCGACAATTCGCAATATCGGTTGCTCCGCGCGCACACGCCCGGTGCGTATACCTTCTTGCTCAAGGCCTCGCGCGAAACGCCGCGCCGCCTGAAGCACGAGCGCCGCGGCACGATCGGGCTGCGGGTTCCCGACCATCCCGTGACGGCCCTGCTGCTCACCGAGCTGGGGGAGCCGGTCATGAGCTCGACGCTGCTGTTGCCGGGCGAGCAGCTGCCGCGCACCGATGCCAAAGAGATCTACGAGCGACTCGAACATAGCGTGGATCTGGTGCTGGACGGCGGCAATTGCGGACTGACGCCTACCTCCGTCATCGACCTATCGGGCGACCATGCCGTCGTGCTCCGCGCGGGCCGCGGCGACGTCAGCCCCTTTGCAAGCGCGGCAACCGTATAATGCGCGGGCAATGCGGGCAGGCGGGCTCGTGTTCTTTATCAAAAACCGAGTGCAAGCATTGGATTTATCTGTATTTCTTACGAAAATATCCATTTGGGCTATTCCCACGCTCTTTGCGATTACCCTGCACGAAGTCGCGCATGGATGGATGGCTCGCTGCTTCGGCGACCGCACCGCCGAGATGCTCGGACGCTTGAGCCTCAATCCGTTGCGGCATCTCGATCCGGTCGGCACGGTGCTGGTGCCCGGCCTGCTGCTCGCGCTCGGGGCCCCGCTGGTCGGCTGGGCCAGACCCGTGCCGGTGGCCACCGGCGTGCTGCGCCACCCGCGCGCGGCCATGGTGTTGGTGGCGCTGGCGGGGCCGACCGCCAACTTCCTCATGATGCTGGTCTGGTCCGGCATCCTCGCGGCCATCGTTCGTTTCGGCGGGAATCTCACGGTGCGCAATTGGATCTCCTCCATGGCCCAAGCCGGCATCTGGGTCAATATGGTGTTGGCGCTATTTAACTTGTTGCCGATCCCGCCGCTCGACGGCGGCAGGGTGCTGGCCGGCTTGTTGCCCGCGCGCTGGGGCAACCGGCTGGAAAAGGTCGAGCCCGTCGGATTGTTCCTGGTACTCGGCTTTTCCGTGATGCGCTGGCTCGACTGGTTCTTCGAGCCGGCATTTCGACTGGTCGGACGGGCCATCCCGCTGCTCATGGGGTCGGTATGAGCGGACTGCTCCAAAATCGCCGGATACTCTCGGGCATGCGGCCGAGCGGATTGCTCCATCTGGGCAATTATCATGGCGCGCTGAAGAACTGGATCGAACTGCAGTACCAATACGAGTGTTTTTTCTTCATCGCGGATTGGCACGCGCTCACGACGGGGTACGAAGATACTTCGAAGCTCGAGGACTACGTGTGGACCATGGCCATCGACTGGCTCGCGGCGGGACTGAATCCCGGCGTCGCCACGCTGTTCATCCAGTCCAAGGTGCCCGAACATGCCGAACTGCACCTGCTGCTGTCCATGATCACGCCCTTGGGATGGCTGGAGCGGGTGCCTTCCTACAAGGACCAACAGACGGCATTGGCCGACCGCGACCTCAGCACCTACGGGTTTCTCGGCTATCCGCTGCTGCAGAGCGCCGATATCCTGCTGTATCGGGCGCAATACGTTCCGGTCGGCGAAGACCAAGTCGCGCATGTCGAGGTCACGCGCGAGGTGGCGCGGCGCTTCAATCACATCTACGGCCGGGAAGCGGAATTCGAGCAGAAAGTCGAAAAAGCGATCAAGAGCTTGGGCTCGCGCAATGCCGCCCTGTATCGGACGCTGCGCAAGGAGTTTCAGGAAAAGGGCGATGCGGATGCCCTGACCCGCGCGCGCGGGCTGGTGGAAACGAATGCGCGGCTGACGGTCGCCGATCGTGACCGGTTGTTCGGCTTCCTCGAAGGCACGGGCATCTCCATCTTGCCGGAGCCGGAGGCCTTGCTGACCGCGACACCGAAAGTGCCGGGACTGGATGGCCGCAAGATGTCGAAATCCTATGGCAATACCATCGGCCTGCGTGAAGAGCCCGATTCGATCGTCAAGAAGCTGAAGGCCATGCAAACCGATCCGGCGCGCGTGCGGCGCACCGATCCCGGCGATCCGCAGAAGTGTCCGGTATGGGATCTGCACCGCGTATATTCGAGCGATGAGACGCGTGCGTGGGTGCAGCAAGGTTGCCGAACCGCGGGTATCGGATGCCTGGACTGCAAGGCGCCCTTGATCGACAAGATCGTCGAGGAAGTATCGGCCATCTCGAAGCGGGCTCAGGAGTTCGAAGAGAACCCGGAACTGGTACGCAGTATCATCGCCGAGGGATGCGAACGGGCGCGTGCATCGGCGCGCGACACACTGGATGCCGTTCGCCAAGCCATGGCGATGAATTACCGTTAGGTCCATGAAACCCGAACTGACCATCGTGCAGAACGTTGCCGCCGATGCCGCGCCGAAGGTGCCCGTGCCGGCGCAAGAAGAAATGCCGTTTGCGGTGGTGGAGGGTCAGCCCATCACCGAAATGCCGCGCGATCTGTATATCCCGCCGCAGGCCCTCGAAGTGTTTCTCGAGGCTTTCGAGGGGCCCCTCGACATGCTGCTGTATCTGATACGGCGCCAAAATCTCGACATACTCGACATCCCGATCGCCGAAATTACCCGTCAGTACATGCGCTATATCGAGCTGATGCAGGTGCTGCAGCTCGAGCTGGCGGGAGAGTATCTGCTGATGGCCGCCACCCTCGCCGAGGTGAAGTCGCGGATGTTGCTGCCGCGCCCGCATGGCGATGCCGCGGCGGACGAAGCGGACCCGCGCGCCGAACTCGTGCGCCGTCTGCAGGAATACGAGCGTTTCAAACGCGCGGCGGAAGGGATCGATCGGCTGCCTCGGCTGGATCGGGACCAGTGGGTCGCCTCGGCGGACCTGGTCGAGCGTAAAGTGGTGCGCATCCCGCCGCAGGTGACGCTGCAGGAGATGTTGCTGGCCTTCCAAGAGGTGTTATCCCGCAACGACATGTTCGCGCATCACCATGTACAGCGCGAACCGCTGTCGGTGCGGCAGCGCATGACCGATGTGCTGGCGGCGCTCAAGACCGCGGCGTTCGTCGATTTCGTGCGCCTGTTTCGCCCCGACGAGGGCCGTCGGGGCGTCACCGTCACGTTCGTCGCCATCCTGGAACTGCTGCGCGAGGGGCTGATCGAAATGGTCCAATCCGAACCTTATGCACCGCTGCACGTGCGCCTCGGAAATCCCTCCCGGCACCTGAAACTGGTCGTTGACGAGCCAGGCGGCCCCGCCGACGCGGCCCACGGAAACTAAGCGAGACCTTCTCAATGAACGAGCAATACGTACGGAATGTAATCGAAGCTGCATTGCTTGCGGCCGGGCGGCCGTTGCCCGCCGATGAGTTGGTGGCCTTGTTCGACGAGCGCGACGGCTCGAATGCCGGCGAGGTCCAGGCGGCGATCGCGGCCTTGCGCGCCGAATACGAAACGCGCGGACTGGAACTGGTGGAGGTGGCGAGCGGCTACCGCATCCAGATCAGAACCTCGCTGGCGCAGCCGATCTCGCGCCTGTGGCAAGAGCGGCCGACGAAGTATTCACGCGCGCTGCTGGAAACCCTGGCGCTGGTCGCTTATCGCCAGCCCATCACGCGCGGCGAGATCGAACAGATTCGCGGCGTCGCGGTAAATCCCAACATCATCAAGACGCTGCTCGAACGCAGCTGGATTCGCGTCATCGGCCACCGCGACGTTCCGGGCAGGCCCGAGTTGTTGGGCACGACACGTGATTTCCTGGATTATTTCAGCCTGCAGAAACTCGACGACTTACCGACGCTGGCGCAACTCAAGGAGCTGGAGGACTTGCGCGTGCAACTGGATTTGCCGGGGGCGGAATTGGCCGCACCGGCTCGCGATCCGCAAGTGCCGCCGCCCGGCACGGCCGACTCGCCGGCGGGCGCGCAAGCCGACGAGCCGGACGCGGACGCGGGTGTCGCGGAACCTGACAACGATGCGTCCGGCGACGAGGCGCGCGCCGCCGCAGATGACGATGCCGGTTACGATACGCCGGAGGCCGGCGATGACGAGGAAAGGGAAGCCTGCACCCTGCAGCATCGACCCGGATTGGTCGCTCGCGGCGCGGCGGACGATCAAGATTGATGGCGCGACTTCCACCTCGAAAGGGACCGGCCGCACGCACCGAACGAGGCTCGCGAGCGGAGCCGGCTGCACGCGCCGGATGGCGAGCTCGCGAGAAACCCGCCGCACGCGCCGAGCGAGGCTCGCGCGCAGCAGCTGTACCCACCGAGCGAATTCAGAAACTCCTGTCGGCCGCCGGAATCGGGTCACGCCGGGAAGTGGAGCGCTGGATACGCGAGGGCCGCCTGCAGATCAACGGCGAGGTTCCGGCGCTCGGCGCGAAGCTCGCCGCGCGCGACCGGATCACCTTGGACGGGCGTCCGGTGCGCCTGCATGCGGCCAAGGTCAAGGAGCTGCGCGTGCTGTTGTTTCACCGGTCGCCCGGCGAAGCGCTCGATTTGAAGGCGGCGACGTCGCGGGCGGCCGAACACCTGAACTTGCCGCGGGCCGCGGGCCGCTGGCTGGCGATTCAGCCGATGCCCCCCGTCGACGGCGGGCTCGAGATCCTCACCGATGATGGGTCGTGGGCGCACCGGATCTCGCAAGGCGTGCACGCGCTCACGGTGGACTACGTGCTGCGGCTGCGCGGACCTTTGACCGAGACCCTCACCGAGGAGTTTCGCGCGGCCACCGACTGCGAAGGCGAGCCGATGTCCATACTGCAGGCCGACGCGCAGTTCGGCGAGGGCTTCAATCATTGGCTCAATGTGACGGTGCGCGCCACCCGTTCCGCACAGGTGCGGCATTGGTGGGCCGCTCGCGGCATCATCGTCAGCCGTCTCATGCGCGTGCGCTTCGGCCCCGTGCATCTGTCGCGCGATCTGCCGCGCGGCCACTCCCGCGCCATGCTGTCGAGCGAGCGCAATGCGCTGGTCAACGAAATAGAAGCCGCCAAGACGGCGCACCAGGCGCAAACCATGGCCGCCGAGCCGAATGAGACTTGAGGGAACCGCACTCGCCCGCATCCGCGGGCGAGCCATCCGAGTCACCGGGGCTGCGACGCCTCGAGCAGCTGCGCCAGGTAGTGCTGCCAGACCGCCGGCCAGCTATGGGTGCCATGACCATGGGTCAGTTCCGACGCGGCGATCAAGATGAATGTGCCGTGGCTCAGGCGCTTCGCTTCGCGTTCGGCGATCGCCAGCTCCGGCGGATTGATGAAGTCATCCGCTGAGTTGATCCACATCACGGGCGCGCGGATCTTGTCGAGGTCGGCCGACGGATCATAATCGCGCGACGCGTTCAGCTGGTACAGCAGATCGTTCGCATCCAGATCCGCCAGCTCGCGCTCCACGTACGTCTGTACGAATTGATCCGCGGCGTCACGGGTGGGGAGGGACAGCTGCATCTGGATGGGCGCACTGCCGGCAACGAGCAGCATGCCGGCGGCGGCGCGCAGGGCGCCGGCGGGCTCGCGCTGATACTCGCCTTGCCGCCACTCGGGGTCCGTGCGAATGGCATCCATGATGAACTTGCGCCAAACGCGGTTTCGCCCGGCGATCTGCACGGGAAGACAGGCGAGCGGCATCAGGGCATCGACGAAGTCGGCATGGCTCTCACCCCACATCCATGCCTGCATGCACCCCATCGATGTTCCGAGCACCAGCCGCAAGTGATCCACCTGCAGCCCTTGGGTGACCTGCGCGTACTGCGCGTTGACCATGTCCGCGTAGGTATATTGCGGAAAGCGGGCGTGCAAGCCATCGCTCGGCTTGCTGGAACTACCGTGGCCGATGCCGTCCGGCAAGATGATGAAATAGCGGCTCGCGTCCAGCAGCTGTCCCTTGCCGAACAAGACCCCGGAGAACTTGTCGGTCAAAAAGCTGCGGCCGGATCCGCCCGTGCCGTGCAGGATGAGCACCGCGTTGTCGATATGGCCGTGCGCGTCGCGATGCGGCTTGCCGAGCACGGTGTAGTGCAGCCGCAATTCCGGAAGTGTTTCCCCGGATGCGAAGCGGAAATTTTCGGCGACGTAATCGCCGTCAGCGTGTTTCGCAGGTTCGGTTGCCGCGGCATGGGCACCGTGCAGCGCCATGCAGGACCCGAACAGAACGGCGCAAGCGGCGATCGCGGATCGTACGGGCATGGCTGGCTCCCAAGGTGGCTACTGAGCGTTCAGATATTGGCCGTCCGTGCCGCGGCCCTGGGCGCTCAACAGGTACAAGAATGGGCCGGTGACGGAATCCGGTGTCGGCAGGGTGTTGGGATCCTCCGCCGGATAGGCGGCGGCGCGCATGGGCGTGCGCATGCGGCCGGGGTTCACGCTATTGACCCTGATGTTCGGTTCGCCCTCGAGTTCCTGAGATAGCATGCTGCGCACCGACTCCAATCCCGTCTTGGCCACCGCATAGGCGCCCCAGAATGGGCGCGAATCATGCACCACGCCGCTGCTGACGAAAATTATCGAAGCGTCCGCGGACTTGCGCAACTGCGGCAGCACGACCTGGGTGAGGATGAAGGGCGCGGTGAGGTTGACGTGCAATACCTTGCACCAGGTGGGCACGTCGTATTGCTCGAGCGGTGTGCGCTCGCCGAGCAATCCGGCCGCATGCACCAGGCCGTCGAGCTTGCCGAATGCCGATTCGATGGTATGCGCCAGAGCATCGTAGCCCACGGCGGTAGCCGTCGCGAGATCGAGCGGTGCGATGGCCGGTTGCGGTGCGCCCAGCGCCTCGATTTCGTCGTACACGCGTTCGAGCCTGCCGTTGTTACGGCCGGATAAAATGACGGTGGCGCCGGCCCGCGCGCACTCGATGGCGAGGGCTCGGCCCAAGCCGCTGCTCGCGCCGGTGATCAAGATCACCCGCCGGTCGAGCAGGCCCGCCGGGGGCGCGAAATCTTTGGGAATCACCTGCATGCTCCTGGGGTCGTGAATCAGAGGTCGCGCGCAATCGCGGGCCGGGTTGCGAGGCAAGGCGCGAGGAGCAGCATAGTAGGGGCTCCGGCGAGGACGAGCAACGCCGCCGCGGGCCTCGGGAGCGCTGGCGCCCAGGAGTTGTCGGCCAATCGCCGGCCGCTTCCCGGGAGGCCGTCGCCGATCACGGGCGTGAGCTGGGCTGCCTGCGGAAATGCGCGAGGTAGTTGACTCGCGTGTCCGGCGAGAGGCGCAACGCCCGGGTCAATGGGTTGTAGGCGATGCCGGTGAGATCGACGAGTTCGAGGCCGGCATCGCGTCCCCAGCGCGCGAGTTCGGAGGGGCGGATGAATTTGAGGTATTCATGAGTACCGCGCGGCAGCATCCGGGCGATATATTCGGCGCCGACGATCGCGACCGCGAACGCCAGCGGATTGCGATTCAACGTCGAGACGACCACATCGCCGCCGGGCCTCACGAGCCTTGCCGCGGCCGCCAATGCCAGTGCGGGTTCGGGCACGTGCTCGAGCATCTCCATGCAGGTCACCAGGTCGAACGCGGCCGGGCGTTCCGCGGCCAGCTCTTCCACGGCCACCTCGCGATACCGCACTTGCACGTTGCCTTCGAGGGCATGCAGCTGCGCCACCTCGAGTATCGGTCGCGCCAGATCGATTCCGAGCACCTGCGCGCCCGCGCGCGCCATGGACTCGGATAGAATGCCGCCGCCACTGCCCACATCGAGCACCTGCTTGTCGGCGAGCCCGGCGATGCGCTGGAGGTACCGCAGGCGCAGCGGATTGAGGTCGTGTAGTGGTTTCGAAGGACCGTGCGGGTCCCACCAGCTCTGCGCGAGGGCGGCGAATTTGGCGAGCTCCGCCGGATCGGCGTTGTTGCGGCCGGCGTTCTCGGGATCGGCGTTCGAGGCCGTGATTTGCATGCTCAATCTCCCCTGACAGGCTGTGCCGACCAGGCCCGTACCCGGGCCGCGACCTCGGGCCAGTCGAGCCGGGTGAACGCGCCGCCGTTGAGCAGATGACGGCCGGACACCCACACATCGCTGATCGCGTGGCGCCCGCCGTTCCACAACCATTGCCCGACGGGGTCGTGCGGCTGCGACAGCGATGCGCGTTGCATGGCCGGGCCGCGCAGATCCACGCAGCAAAGATCCGCCCATTTGCCCTTCTCGAGCGTGCCGATTTCCGCATCGAGGCCCAAGGCGGCCGCGCCGCCGCGCGTGGCGAGGGCCAGCGCATCCCAGGCGCCGAGAGCCGCGGCGCCATCCGCGGGCGCAGTGCCCGGCGGCTGCGACAGAAGCGACAGGGAGCGCACCGCGTTCCACAGATCGAATCCCGCGGTAGGCTCGGCTACGCCGCTTCCCGTGCTCAGACGCAACCCGCTCGCCGCCCAGGCGGCCACCGGTGGGGGCCCGTCGCCGGCCCGGCAATTCGCTTCCGGGCACAGAATGATGGCAATGCCGCTGCGCTGTGCTAGGGCGATGTCCGCCGCCGATACCTCCACCATGTGCGCCGCGGTCAACGCCGGGGTGAGCAGTCCCAAGGCCTGCATGCGCTCGAGCGGCCTCACGCCGTACCGCAGGAGGGATTCCCCGACGGCGGCGCGCGATTCGTGAAGAGCCAGCACGATGCCGGAGTCGAGTTCATCGGCCAGGGTGGCGATCCGGGCGAAGGTGCCGTCACCGATGGCGGGCGTATCCGGCGCGAATGCCGTCGCGATGCTGGGATGGCCGCGGTATTCGTCGCGAAAATTCAGGGCGCGGGTCAAGTACTCGCCGGGACTTCTCGCCCAAGCGCCGGCGGTCTCGGCGATGGGTATGCCGATGAGGGTGCGCAAGCCCTGTTCCGCGGCCGTGCGCGCCGACTGTTCCGGGTAGTGGCCCAAGGCGCAAAAACACGTGGTGCCGGAGGCGAGCATATCGGCGATGCATAACACAGCGGCATCGTGCAGCCGGTTCGGATGGGCGGCATGCTCCGGGGCCGGAGTGATCCGCGCGTACGCATTCACCAGGCCGGGCAACACGAGATGCTCGGGCCGGTCGACGTCGACGGTCCCCTGGTATCGGCCGGCGGCGAGGGCGGTGGGCAATACCTCGAGGATGCGTCCGTCACGCACCACCACCGTGTGATTCTCGAGGACCTCGGCGGGCGAGGTCATGGGCAAGATCCAGCGGGCGCTGAGGGTCAAGTCGACTGCGGTGGCGGACATCGGCGAAGTATATCGGCCCGGGAGCCCGTGCGGATACGGAGGACATACGCGGGCGATCGACGGTGGGGATGTGCTAGAATTGGCCGATGTCGAGACCGTGTCTCCGCTTCCATAAAAAACGGCCGCAGGCCTGTTTTTCCACTTAACAAGGCTCATCCGGACTCTCGCAAATGGCCGAGATCGCTCGCGAAATATTGCCCGTAAATCTCGAAGACGAGATGCGGAAGTCTTATCTAGATTACGCCATGAGCGTGATCGTCGGGCGCGCGTTGCCCGACGTCCGCGACGGCCTGAAGCCGGTACATCGGCGCGTGCTCTTTGCGATGCGCGAACTGGGCAACGACTACAACAAAGCCTATAAAAAGAGTGCACGCGTCGTCGGCGACGTCATCGGCAAGTACCATCCCCACGGCGATATATCGGTCTACGATGCCATCGTGCGCATGGCACAGCCGTTTTCGATGCGCTATCTGCTGGTGGACGGCCAGGGAAACTTCGGCTCCGTGGACGGCGACCCGCCCGCGGCCATGCGCTACACCGAAGTGCGCATGTCGAGACTCGCCGGAGAACTGCTGGCGGATATCGACAAGGAGACGGTGGACTTCAACCCGAACTACGACGAGTCGGAGAGCGAACCGGCGGTGTTGCCGACCCGCGTTCCGAACCTGCTCATCAACGGCTCGTCGGGCATCGCGGTGGGCATGGCGACCAACATCCCGCCGCACAACATGACGGAGATCGTCACCGCCTGCATCGCGCTCATCGAGAATCCGGACATTACGCTTGCGCAGCTGATGCAGATCGTGCCGGGGCCGGACTTTCCCACCGCGGGACTCATCAACGGCGCGCAGGAAATCGTGGCGGCGTACCGGACCGGCCGCGGGCGGCTGCACGTGCGCGCGCGAACTCATTTCGAGGACGTGGGCAAGGGCGACCGGCAAGCCATCATCATCACCGAACTGCCTTACCAGGTTAACAAGGCGAAGCTGATCGAGCGCATCGCCGATCTGGTGCGCGATAAACTCATCGACGGCATCGCTTCCGATGGCCTGCGCGACGAATCCGACAAGGACGGAATGCGGGTCGTCATCGAGCTGAAACGCGGTGAAGTGCCGGAAATATTGCTGAACAACTTGTTCTCGCAGACCACCATGGAGACCGTGTTCGGCATCAACATGGTGGCTCTGGTCGACGGCCAGCCGCGGCTCCTCTCGCTGAAGGAAATGCTCGATGCCTTCCTCAGGCACCGCCGCGAAATCGTCACGCGGCGTACGGTGTTCGAATTGCGCAAGGCGCGGGAACGCGGCCACATCCTCGAAGGACTCGCGATCGCGCTGGCGAACATCGACGAGATCATCGCGGCGATCAAAGCCTCGCCCTCACCCGCCGAGGCGAAGGTGGCGTTGACGTCGCGGCCGTGGCTGTCCGGCGCGGTGCCGCAGATGCTCGCCCGGGCCGGCGCCATCAGCACGCGCCCCGACGGTGAAACCGCCCGCTTGGGCATCGTCGAGGGCGGCTACAAGTTGACCGAGATCCAGGCTCAGGCCATCCTGGAGATGCGCCTCAACCGGCTGACCGGTCTCGAGCAGGATAAGATCATCGCGGAGTTTCAGGAGCTGCTCGCGCAGATTCGCGACCTGAGCGAGATCCTCTGCGACCCGAAGCGTCTGATCGACGTCATCCGCAAGGAGCTCGAGTACATTCGCGATACGTTCGCCGACGAGCGGCGCACCGAAATCATCACCGATCATGAGAATCTCAGCACCGAGGATCTGATCGCGCCGGAGGATGTCGTGGTGACGTTGTCGCACGGCGGCTACGCGAAGGCACAGCCGGTCTCCGATTACCAGGCGCAGCGGCGCGGCGGACGCGGTAAAGCGGCCACCAGCGTCAAGGACGAGGACTTCGTCGACAAGTTGTTCGTGGCCAATACGCACGACACGCTGCTGTGCTTTTCCGATCACGGCAAGCTCTATTGGCTGAAGGTCTACCGGCTGCCGCAGGCGAGCCGCGGCTCGCGCGGCAAGCCCATCGTCAACCTGCTGCCGCTGCAGCCGGGCGAGCGCATCAGCGCCATGTTGTCGATCAAGGAGTTCGAGGAGGGAAAATTCGTCTTCATGGCCACCGGGCTCGGGACGGTCAAGAAAACTTCGCTGGCGCTGTTCTCCAGGCCGCGCACCAGCGGCATCATTGCGGTGGCGCTCGATGCGGGCGACAAGCTGGTCGGGGTCGCCATCACCGACGGCACCAAGGACATCCTGCTGTTCACCACCGGGGGCAAGGCGGTCCGCTTCGCGGAAGAGGAAGTGCGCGCCATGGGGCGCGAGGCCGCCGGCGTGCGCGGCGTCAAATTGAGCGATGAACATCGTGTCAACGCCCTGATAGTGGCTGAGCAGGGTTATATCTTGACGGCGTCGCAGAATGGCTTCGGCAAGCTCACCCCGCTCGAGGACTTCCCCACGCACGGCCGTGGCGGACAGGGCGTGATTGCCTTGCAGGTCACCGAGCGCAACGGGCAAATGATCGGCGCGCTGCAGGTCAGCGTCGACGACGAAGTCATGCTCATGAGCCAGGCCGGCGTGCTGGTGCGCACGCCCGTCAAGGATATCTCCGTGGTCGGCCGCAACACCCAGGGCGTGCGATTGATCCGGCTGGAGGAGGGCGATCAGTTGTCCGGATTGGAGCGCATCGACGGCATTGCCGAGGGCGAGCCCACCGCCGGCGGCGAAACGCCGGCTGCGGATGGCGGCTCGCAGAACGGTGGCACGCCGGTCGACGGCGCGTCCGCCGATCCCGCCGCCGACACCTGACCCTCGAGGCTTCACGATGCGCGTCTTCAATTTTTCTCCCGGCCCGGCCGCGCTGCCGGTCGAAGTGTTGGAGCAGGCGCGCGAGGAGATGCTCGACTGGCGTCACACCGGAATGTCGGTGATGGAAGTCAGTCACCGCGGCAAGGCGTTCATGGACGTGGCCGCCGAGGCCGAGGCCGATCTGCGCGAGCTGATGGGGATTCCCGCAAACTACCGGATCCTTTTCCAGCAGGGCGGCGCGTCGGCGCAGTTTGCGCTGGTCCCCATGAATCTCGCGGCGCCGGAGTCGGTCGCCGATTACATCAATACCGGCCATTGGTCGGCCAAGGCCATCGATGAAGCGCGCCGCTACTGCGCGGTGCGTGTCGCGGCGGAAGCCGGCGGACCGTACCTGCGCGCGCCGCCGCAGAGCGAACTGAATCTCAGCGACGACGCCGCGTACGTGCACTACACGCCGAACGAGACCATCGGCGGGGTCGAATTCGGCTACGTTCCCCAGACCCGGGGAGTTCCGCTCGTCGCCGACATGTCCTCGAGCATCTTGTCCAGGCCGATCGACGTGTCGCGCTTCGGCCTCATCTATGCGGGCGCGCAGAAGAACATCGGGCCCTCCGGATTGGTGGTGGTGATCGTGCGCGAGGATCTCATCGGCCGTGCGCGTGCCGGGACGCCGACGGTATTCGACTACCAAGCCGTGGCGCGCGAGCATTCCATGCTCAATACGCCACCCACGTTCGCGTGGTACATGGCGGGCTTGGTCTTCAAATGGATGAAGAACAACGGCGGCGTCGCCGCCATGGGCGAGCGCAATCGCATCAAGTCCGAAAAACTCTATGCCGCCATCGACGGTTCGCAGCTCTACCGTAATGGCGTGGCCAAGGACTCACGTTCCTGGATGAATGTGACCTTCACGCTGGCCAAGCCCGAACTGGACGTGCTGTTCCTGGAGGCCGCGGCTCACGCGGGCTTGAAGAACCTCAAGGGCCACCGGGTACACGGCGGCATGCGAGCGAGTCTCTATAACGCGGTGCCGCCGGCCGCCGTCGATGCCCTGATCGCTTTCATGCATGAGTTCGAGCAAAGGCACGCGTGAGACAGTTGCATGGCAGCGCGTAAAGTCACGGCCGCGAAACGCAGTAAGGCACAGCCCATGAAGGCGCGGGCGCAGCCCACCCGCACGCCCGACGCCGCCGCGGTGGGGGCGGATCCGGCGACACCCGTGCACCTCGCGGGCATACGCGAGCGCATCGATTCGATCGATGCCCGTATCCATTCCTTGCTCAATGAACGCGCGCGTTTCGCGCAGCTCGTGGGAATCTCGAAGTCCGCCTCCGGGAAAGCCGTCGACTTTTACCGCCCGGAGCGCGAAGCCGACGTGTTGCGCAAGGCGCTGGAGCGCAATGAGGGGCCGCTTCGCGACGAAGAGATCGCGCGGCTGTTCCGCGAAATCATGTCCGCATGCCTGGCCCAGCAAGAGCCTCTCAAAGTGGCTTTCCTGGGCCCCGAGGGTACCTTCACCCAGGCGGCGGTGTTCAAGCATTTCGGCTCATCGGTGCGCGCCTTGTCCCTGCCCGCCATCGATGAAGTATTCCAGGAAGTGGAGGGCGGAATCGCCGATTTCGGCGTCGTGCCCATCGAAAACTCCACCGAGGGCACGGTCAATCACACGCTCGACATGTTCCTGAATTCGGGACTGAAGATTTGCGGCGAGGTGGAAATGCGCATCCACCACTGTCTGATGGGCCGCATGAGCGGCATCCCCGACATCAAGCGAGTCTGCGCGCATGGCCAGGCGCTGGCGCAGTGCCGCGGTTGGCTCGACGATCAGCTGCCCGACGCGGAGCGAATCGCCGTCCCGAGCAACGCCGAAGGCGCGCGGCGCGCGCGCGATGAGCGCGGCACGGCGGCCATCGCGAGCCGTGCGGCGGCGGATATCTACGGCCTCACGTTGCTCGCCACCGAGATCGAGGACCGGCCGGACAACACCACCCGGTTTCTCGTGGTGGGGCGCAAGCTGTTCAGCGCCAGCGGCGCCGATCGAACCAGCCTGTTGATCTCCGTGCCGGACACCGATGATGCGGGGGCGCTGTTCAGGCTGTTGGAGCCGCTGGCCGAACACAAGGTCAATATGACGCGCATCGAGTCGCGGCCATCGCACAAGCGCAAGTGGGACTACGTTTTCTTCATCGACGTCGAGGGCCACGTGAACGATCCGCCGGTCGCAAAAGCGCTGGCGGCGCTACAGGCCCGAGCCTCGCTGTTCAAAGTTCTCGGTTCCTATCCACGGGCGGTGTTGTAATGCGCCGGATTGCGCTGCGCCGCAGTCTGCTGCGCTGGACTGCGCTGCGCTGGATTTCCCGATGAAGAACTTTCTGGCACGGCCCGCGCGCCATGTGTCCGGCATCGTGAGCGTCCCCGGCGATAAGTCCATATCGCATCGTTCCTTGATGTTGTCGGGGCTCGCCGACGGCCCCAGCGAAGTGACCGGATTCCTCGCGAGCGAAGATTGCTTGGCCACGTTGAACGCGATGCGCGCCTTGGGCGTGCGTATCGAGCGCCCGAGTCCCACCCACGTGGTGATCCATGGGTCCGGACTGCGGGGTCTGAAGCGGGCCGAGCATGCGCTCGACATGGGCAATGCCGGAACCGCGATGCGCTTGTTCACCGGTCTGCTCGCGGCACAACAATTCGCCTCGACATTGATCGGCGATGCCTCGCTGATGAAGCGCCCCATGGAGCGCGTCGCCATGCCGTTGCGGCAAATGGGTGCCGACGTGCGCACCCACGAGGGTAAGCCGCCCGTGCGGATCGGCGGCGGCCGGCGGCTGCGCGGCATCGAGTACTGCATGCCGGTGGCGAGTGCGCAGGTAAAGTCGGCGATCTTGCTGGCGGGGCTCTATGCCGAAGGCGCGACCACGGTGACCGCCCCCGCGCCGTGCCGCGACCATAGCGAACGCATGTTGATGAGTTGCGGAGTCCGTTTGACCACGGTGGGCCTCACCACCACGCTCTACCCGCCGCAGCGGCTCGAGGGCCAGCGGCTGGAGGTGCCGGGCGATTTCTCGTCCGCCGCGTTTTTCATCGTGGCGGGGCTGATAGGCGCCGTGGACGGGGGCTTGTTGATCCGCAATGTGGGCATGAATCCGACCCGTACGGGGCTTCTCGACATTCTGCGTGGCATGGGCGCGAACATCGAAGTCGAGCATGCTCGCCAGAGCGGCGCCGAGCCCGTGGCCGATCTTCGCGTGCACGCATCGGCCCTGCGCGGCATCGAGGTGCCGAAGGCGCTGGTGCCGCTCGCCATCGACGAATTGCCCGTGCTGTTCATTGCCGCGGCCTGCGCGCAGGGGCAGACCTCGATCACCGGCGCGGAGGAACTGCGGGTCAAGGAAAGCGACCGTCTCGCAGCGATGAGCGCGGGTCTGGAACAGCTCGGCGTCGCGCATGAGGTGTCGGCCGACGGTATGCGCATCCAAGGTCGGGACGGCATCGCCTTCGGCGGCGGTGAGATCGATAGCCATGGTGACCACCGCGTGGCCATGTGTTTCAGCATCGCGAGCCTGCGCGCTGCGAACGCGATATCGATTCGCGACGTGGCGAACGTCGC
This sequence comes from Pseudomonadota bacterium, assembly GCA_030799355.1. GTDB lineage: Bacteria > Pseudomonadota > Gammaproteobacteria > Steroidobacterales > Steroidobacteraceae > Bog-1198. The sequence continues at coordinate 1,004 of JALYHP010000065.1, read as the reverse complement.
CACCTCGTTTCCCGGCTTCGTCGAGCTGGCGCGCACCGTGGGCCTCGACGTCACCGAGGCGGGAGGCTGACCGTGGATGGCGTGAGCGTGGTGACCATCGATGGTCCGTCGGGCTCGGGGAAGGGCACCGTTAGCCGCGCTGCAGCAAAAGCGCTGGGATGGTCACTGCTCGACAGTGGCGCCCTATACCGGCTGGTTGCCCTGGGCGCTCACCGGGCGGGTATCGGTCTGGACGACGAATCGCGGTTGAGCGAGCTGGCCCGGCAGCTGGACATTCATTTCGATTCGGGCCCCGCCGGGGCGGAGCTCGTGCGGCTGGCGGGCGAGGATGTCACCCGGGACATCCGCACCGAATCCGCGGGTAGCGACGCTTCGCGGGTCGCCGCGCTGCCGGCGGTGCGTTCGGCGCTGCTCGAGCGCCAGCGGCGCTTCGCCGTCCCCCCCGGATTGGTGGCGGACGGGCGCGATATGGGCACGGTGGTGTTCCCGGACGCCCAGGTGAAGATCTTTCTCACGGCGAGCGCCGATGAGCGGGCCGCGAGACGCTATAAGCAGTTGAAAGAAAAGGGGGTTGCTGCTACCCTTCCCGGCCTTTCGAAAGATATAGCGGAGCGTGATCGACGCGATATCACGCGCATTGCTTCGCCTCTTGTCGCGAGCGAAGACGCCGTCTTGCTGGATACCACCGGCTTGTCCGTCGAGGCGGTGGTCGAACGCGTTCTCGACATAGTCCGTAAGCGGCTCGCGCTTACAGCCTAGTTTTGCAGGCCTGAAGGTAGGCCGAAGTATTTATGGAAAAGTAGTCGCGGCGCAAGGACCGATCGCCGTTTTTTTTGGTAACCCCATGCACATGGGATCAGTGCTAGGGCTGTAATATTTTTTAAGAGAAAACATGACAGAAAGTTTTGCGGAACTGTTCGAACAGAGCATCGCGAGCCAGCGCATTCGTCCTGGCACCATCCTCAACGGATTGATCGTCGAAGTCGGCCAGGACTACGTCATCG
>JALYHP010000051.1 GCA_030799355.1 Pseudomonadota bacterium | reverse complement strand
AGCCGAAATCACCCTGATCGCGTTGACCGGGTTGGGGCAGGAAAGCGATCGGCAGCGAGCTGCCGAGGCGGGCTTTGACCGTCACCTCACCAAACCCATCGACCCCGATGTGCTGGAAGCGTTGCTGCTTTGAGCAGCGAGCGTGGGGCCGCTCCAATCAGTGAGAGCCTCGCGGCGGCGAGCATACGGCGTTAGATCGCCGTTGCAGGGCCAATTACGGAATCCAACGCTGATGTGCATTTTTGTAATCGTAACAGCGGAAATTGGTGAGGCCATGGACGATCGGAACAACTTTTTGTGATTGAGCTTAAGACCCTGGGGCTTTTCGTTTTAACCGCCCTCGCGGAAATTACGGGCTGCTTCTTGCCGTATCTCTGGCTACGCAAAGACGGCTCGCCGTGGCTCTTGTTGCCGGCGGCACTGAGCTTGGCCGTCTTCGCGTGGCTGCTTACCTTGCATCCGGCGGCCGCCGGGCGTGTCTATGCCGCATACGGGGGAGTCTATGTCGCCGTGGCATTACTATGGCTATGGAAGGTCGACCGCTTGCCGCTTAGTTGGTGGGACATCACCGGCGCCGCCGTCTCGGTCGCCGGGATGGGCATCATCGTGTATGGCGGCTGGCGAGCATGAGAGGAAATCGTTACGTCCTCGCCGCATCGAGTCTCAATGTGCATTCGATAAACCTTTGGGAATAGGGAAAAGAGCGCAGGTGGCAAAAGGTAGAGAGAGCGGTATGCCCGCCGCCGAGCAGTGGGAGTCGTATTTCGATCCTGCCGGCATCCTGAAATCTCTTGGGTGTCGCGGACTGAATGGTGATGTCGTTGAATTTGGTTGCGGATATGGCACGTTCACGATACCGGCGGCACAATAATCATCCGGCACCGTCTATGCGCTGGACATCGAGCCGCTCATGGTGGCTGCCACAACACTTCGGGCCGCACATACACGTTTGAGGAACGTTATTGTCGAGCAGAAAGACTTCGTTGTCGATGGGACTGGCCGCGCCCCAGATTCGGTCTGCTTCGCTTTGCTGCCGAACGCGCGTGTTCCGATGCCGGGTGAGCGTTTCAGACCGTGCGCTGCGCACGGTTATGGCGTCGAATTTAGGGCATTCCGGGCTTTTGATCTAAAATGGCGCCATGAGCACCTTCACTGCCCTATGACGTCGCGTACTCAACGCCTCATAGCCATCCTGGCGATTGCGCTGTCGCTGCCTTTTTCGGGCATGGCGTCCTATGCGTCAGTGAATCCGTGCACGGCTGACGAGTCGTCCGGTGTTGCTCCGATGCAGGCCAAGGATTGTTGCGGCGAGCGGCACGCGCCCTGCGGCTCCCCGGAACAGAACTGCCCATCGAGTTGCAGCTGCGCCCACGGATGTGGGCAACCTCAGGTGCTTACACAAGCGTCCGCCGGATTCCTGACGACTGCAACAAGCAGTACCCGCATCCCCTCGCCAGTCGTGACTCTGTTCACCGCCACCAGCCCCGACGGGCAGTGGCGACCTCCGCGCTCGCCCTAAAACCACTTTGCCTTCCGGCCGTGGCCGCGTGCTCTGCGAGCACGCCTGCCCGTTTGCGCGATGCGCGCCTTCAACCATTGGAGTTGAAGCATGTGGATTCGTAGCCTGTTTGCCCTGTCGCTTCTGAGCGGCAGCCCTGCCCTTTTCGCTGAGGCACTGACCTTTGATCGGGCGCTGTCGATTGCCGAACAATCATCGCCCGATATCGAAGCGCAGACCGCTGGCGTTGATGCCGCCCGATCGGCGTCCCATGCAGCCGGGGCGCTCCCAGACCCAAAACTTGTCTTCGGTATCGATAATCTACCGGCCGACGGACCGGATCAGTGGCGTGTTGATCGGGACTTCATGACGATGCGCAAGGTGGGCGTCATGCAGGAGTTTCCCAACAGCGCGCGACGCCGTGCCGAAGCGGCTGCCGCGGGCGCGACGGTCGATGAGGCCGATGCGCAGCGACGCGTACACGTGGTGGCGGTTCGCACGAATGCGGCGCTCGCCTGGCTCAACCGCTACTACATCGAAAAGCGCATCGCGCTGTTCGATGCGCTGGGTAGAGAAAACCGGCTATTCGCGACGACTATCGAAGCAGCCCTCGCGGGCGGCCGGGGAACCGCTGCCGATGTCATCGCACCGAAGCAGGAGGCCGCTGATCTGGCAGATCGCCTTGATGCCCTGCACGCCGAGGATTTGAAGGCGCGAGCCGCGTTGCGTCGCTTTCTCGGCGCCGATGGAGATGAGCCACTGGCCGGCGAAGCACCGATGCGTGCAATCGACGCAGACCACCTGCGCTCACACGTGCATACGCACCCGGAACTGGCCGTCTACGGCCCCATGATCGCCCTCGCCCAGGCGCAGGTCCGCGAGGCAGAGGCAGCCAACAGACCGGACTGGGGCGTTGAACTCAGCTACGCGAAGCGTGCCGCGGCGTTCAGCGACATGGTGTCGCTGCAATTCACGGTCTCGCTGCCTTTCTTCTCCTCCACTCGCCAGGATCCCCTGATCAGCGCAAAGCACCAGGAGCTCAGACGCCTCGAGGCGGAGCGTGTGGACATGGTGCGTGATCACACGGAAGCGCTGGAAGCTGCACTTGCGGACCTGGCGGCGCTCAACAGCCAACTGGCCCGGCTGACCGGCACTCGATTGCCGCTGGCGCACCAGAAGGTCGACTATCAGTTGGCCAGTTACCAGGGCGGCAAAGGCGACCTGCCTGCCGTGCTCAGCGCGCGGCGCGAATTGATCGATGCCGAGCTTATGCAGCTGGATGTGGAAAATCGCCGCGACGCGGCGGCAGCGAAGATTTATTTCAGCTATCAGGAGTTTACGCCATGAACGTCACGCATCGTACGGTCATTACCGGTGCCATAACCGTGGCTGCGCTCGGCGCACTGGCCGGTTTCTGGTTGGCACGGAATACCGGGCGCACCGTGGCCGCGCGTTCGACGGCCGAGGTCTCAGGCCCGGGCAAGGCGTTGTATTGGTATGACCCGATGGTCCCGGCTCAGCATTTCGACAAGCCAGGCAAGTCGCCTTTCATGGATATGCAGCTCGTCCCCCGCTATGCGGAAGAAGGCGGTACGTCTGCCTCAGGAATAAGCATCGACCCGCGGCTCAGTCAGAACCTGGGCGTTCGACTGGCTAAGGTTGAGCGTCGCGACATTTCGCAAGCCGTTGAGGTCCCAGGGGCGGTCGAGTTCAACGGGCGCGAGACGGCGATCGTGCAGACTCGGGCGGCAGGGTTTGTGGCACGCGTTTACGGCCATGCACCGGGCGATTTGATCGTCAGGCATGCGCCCCTGGTTGATCTGCTAGTTCCTGAATGGGCTGCTGCACAAACGGAATTCATCGCACTTCTTGATAGCGGCGACGCATCACTCCTGGCAGCCGCCCGACAACGTCTGGTTCTGCTCGGATTGCCACCCGCGCTGATCGCCCAAGTCGAGAAGTCGCGCCACGTGCGCGCGGAGGTCACTGCCTCCGCGCCGATTACCGGCGTGATCGATACCCTGGATATCCGAACCGGCATGTCGGTCGCGGCCGGCGCTTCGTTGGCGACGATCAAGGGCCTCGACCCGATCTGGGTCGAGGCCGCCGTGCCCGAGTCTTTGGGCTCGTCGGCCAGCGTTGGGAAGAGCGCCACCATTGAAAGCCCAGCGCACCCGGGTCTGCGCTTTCAGGGCCGGATCATCGGCCTGTTGCCGCAGACTAACGCAGACACGCATACGTTGCGCGTGCGCATTGAATTGCCGAACCATCAGGGGAAGTGGAAGCCCGGCATGTTTGCCCAGGTGCGGCTTGCCGACAAGATGTCGGTAGACGCGTTTCTGGTGCCTTCCGAGGCGATCATCCACACCGGGACGCGGGACCTGGTGGTGCTCGCCAAGGCGGACCACCGTTTCGAGCCCGTCGAGGTGCGCCTTGGCGCGCAGTACGGCGAGCTGACGCGGGTCATCGCTGGCCTAGAAGAAGGTCAACAGGTGGTCGCCTCTGGGCAGTTCCTGATCGATTCCGAGGCCAATCTCCGGGGCGCCGAAGCACGCATGGATCCGGGCTCGGCAGCACCCGAGTCCATGAGCAAGAGCGGACAGACACCATGATTGCTCGCTTGATCCGCTGGTCGATCGCGAATCGGCTATTGGTACTACTTGCAACCGCGGTGGTTGCTATCGGCGGACTATGGGCAATACGCACGACGCCCGTTGATGCGCTGCCTGATCTGTCCGATGTACAGGTCATCATACGCACGAGCTTTCCTGGTCAGGCTCCGCAAATTGTTGAGAATCAGATCACCTACCCACTATCCACGACGATGCTGTCGGTGCCGGGTGCCCGCACGGTACGCGGCTACTCGTTCTTCGGTGATTCTTTTGTCTATGTCATTTTCGACGATGGCACCGATCTGTATTGGGCCCGTTCACGAGTGCTCGAGTACCTGAACCAGGTGCAGGACCGGCTGCCAGCAACCGCCAAGGCGTCCCTGGGTCCGGACGCCACGGGCGTGGGCTGGATTTACGAATACGCGCTGGTCGACAAGACCGGAAACCATGATCTCGGCCAGCTCCGTGCCATACAGGATTGGTTCCTCAAGTTCGAACTGAAGACTCTGCCCAATGTCGCCGAAGTCGCCAGCATCGGCGGCATGGTCCAGCAGTACCAGGTAGTGCTCGCGCCGGCCAAGCTTGCCGGCTACGGCATCACCCACCGACGGGTCATCGACGCCATCCAGAACGCGAACCAAGAACGCGGCGGCGCCGTGATGGAACTCGCCGAAACTGAATTCATGGTGCGCGCATCAGGGTACCTGCAGACGCTCGCCGACTTCAGAAGCATTCCGCTCGGAGTGAACGCCACTGGCATCCCGGTAACACTTGGCGATGTCGCCACGATCCAACGTGGACCGGAAATGCGCCGCGGCGTCGCCGAACTGAATGGCGACGGGGAAGTGGCCGGCGGGGTGGTCGTGATGCGCTCTGGTAAGAACGCGCGGGAAACCATTACAGCGGTCAAGACCAAGCTCACTGAACTGCAAAAGAGCCTGCCCAAAGGCGTCGAAGTCGTCACAACCTACGACCGGTCTCAGCTCATCGACCGCGCGGTTTCGAACCTGACCGGCAAGCTGATCGAGGAGTTCATCGTTGTGGCACTGGTGTGCAGCCTGTTTCTCTGGCATCTGCGTTCTGCCTTGGTCGCGATCATCACGTTGCCAATTGGCATATTGGCTGCCTTCGCCCTGATGCGCTACCAGGGTGTCAGCGCCAATATCATGTCTCTGGGGGGCGTTGCCATCGCCATCGGCGCCATGGTTGACGCGGCGATCGTAATGATTGAAAACGCCCACAAGAAGGTCGAAGCCTGGACACACCAGCATCCGGGTCAACTCTTGCAGGGCAATGCCCATTGGCAGGTCATCACCGAGGCCGCCACGGAAGTCGGACCCGCGCTCTTCTTCAGCCTGCTGATCATTACGCTGTCCTTCATTCCGGTATTTACGCTGCAAGCACAGGAGGGTCGCCTGTTTGGGCCGCTCGCGTTGACCAAGACCTACTCGATGGCCGCAGCCGCGGGCCTAGCCGTGACGCTGGTGCCGATTCTGATGGGGTACTGGATCCGCGGCCGGATACCACAGGAATCCGCGAATCCGCTGAATCGATGGCTGATCGCGCTCTATCGTCCTCTGCTTGACTGGTCGCTGAATCGACCGAAGTCGGTCATCGCGATAGCATTACTGCTGCTCCTCACGACACTATGGCCTCTGTCACGCCTCGGCGGGGAATTCATTCCCGCCCTCGATGAGGGCGATGTGCTCTACATGCCCTCCGCACTGCCGGGGCTCTCCGCAGCCAAAGCGTCTGAGCTGCTGCAGATCACGGATCGGCTCATCAAGAGCGTTCCGGAGGTGGAGACCGTGTTTGGAAAGGCCGGCCGAGGCGAGTCGGCCACCGATCCTGCACCAATGGAGATGTTCGAGACCACGATTCGCTTCAAACCGCGCGAGCAGTGGCGCCCCGGGCTCACGCCCGATGCTCTGATCGCCGAACTTGACCGGCTGGTCAAGGTTCCGGGGTTAACCAACGTCTGGATTCCACCGATCCGAAACCGCATCGACATGCTGGCCACCGGCATCAAGAGCCCGATCGGCGTCAAAGTGACCGGCACCGACCTCGCGAATATCGACCGGGTGGCGCTCCGGGTCGAACAGCTCGCGAAAACCATACCCGGTGTGAGTTCAGCGCTGGCCGAGCGCCTGACCGGCGGCCGGTATGTCGATGTCAACATCGACCGTGCCGCTGCCGCACGCTTCGGGCTGAACATCGTCGACGTGCAGTCCGTGGTCTCCGCCGCCATCGGCGGAGAAACGGTCGGTGAGACGGTTGAGGGGTTGGCCCGCTTCCCGATCAGCGTGCGCTATCCGCGCGAACTTCGAGACTCAGTGCCGGCCCTCGAACAGCTGCCGATCCTGACGCCGACGGGCCAGCAGATCACCCTGGGCGCCGTCGCGCACATCGCATTCAGCGAGGGACCGCCGATGCTCAAGAGCGAGAACGCGCGTCCGTCGGGGTGGGTGTACATCGACGTGCATGGTCGTGACTTGAGCTCTGTAGTCTCTGATCTGCGGACCGCCGTGACCCGGGACGTCCCGCTGCAGCCCGGGATGAGTCTGACCTACTCCGGACAATTCGAGTTTCTGGAGCGGGCCAATGACCGACTGAAGCTGGTCGTGCCGGCGACGCTGATGATTATCGCCGTACTGCTATACCTGACCTTTCGGCGCATAGATGAAGCGCTGCTGATTCTCGGCACCCTGCCCTTCGCACTAACTGGCGGCGTTTGGTTTCTGTACCTGAAGGGCTATAACCTCTCCGTCGCTACCGGCGTCGGATTCATCGCACTTGCCGGCGTCGCCGCAGAGTTCGGCGTGATCATGCTCTTGTATCTGAAGCACGCTACCACAGCGCGCGATCAGGCAGGCTTGACCGTGAGCGGCTCCGTCCTCGACGACGCAATACGCGAGGGCGCCGTGCTGCGTGTACGACCCAAGGCGATGACCGTGGCGGTGATCATCATCGGGCTGCTGCCCATCTTCTGGGGCCACGGGACGGGCTCGGAAGTCATGAGCCGAATCGCCGCACCGATGGTTGGCGGCATGATCACCGCGCCCCTGCTCTCGATGTTCCTAATACCGGCAGCGTATCGTCTGATGCGCAGCCGCGCGCGTGTCACGCGGAAGTAGTTGTGCGGAACGCGGACCGCAATCCGATGGCAGCCAGTACGACTACAAGCCGAGTTTTTGCCAGTTTTGCCCGGCCCCCAGAAACGCAGAATTCACTGCTGCGGCCAGGCGTGTAACAATGGGGAAGCGCCTTGGTCCGCTCACTCCCACTCAATTGTCTCCGGCACTTATAAGTACCTGAAATAACGAGACTTCTAATGAGGGTACGCCAAACTTACCGTCAGATCTACCGCCAAAACATTCCGCTTGAGGGCGATAGATGCCGAAAGGTGTGAACGATTGTTTGGCAGTCATGGGACGCAAAAAACATCCATTGAATTGAGTCTCACAACTCACTGGCTGCAGGAAACCTCGCCGGCATAAATCGCTCCGCCAGAGTCCTATACAGCGCTCGCCTGCAGACCAGGGCACTCGCCCCTCGGCCAATCAGGACCACGGCCATCAGCGGCAGGGTTAGCGATCGATTCCCCGTCATCTCAGTGACAATCACCAGGGCCGTCAACGGGGCCTGGACGACGCCCGAGAAATAGGCGGCCATCGACAGAACCACCATCGCTCCCGCAGGAGCAATCGGCCACCAGCTAAACAAATGAGCGCCCAATCCCGCCCCCACTGCCAGCGACGGCGCAAAGACCCCACACGGAATGCCACTGAGATACGAGATCAACGTGGCGAGCGCCTTCCATAGGGCAAATCCCGCAGTCGGTGCAGCGTCATTCTGCAGTAATAGCTTCGCCTCCACATAGCCGGTGCCGAAAGTCGTTCCGGATGAAAACCAGCCAATGACGGCTAACAGGACACCGCACCCAGCGGCAAAAAGCACCGGGTGCTCACTCCGCACTTTCTGCATTCCCACCGGCAGTGCAGCGCCCATTCGCACCATTACAAGTGCAAAGGCCCCGCCGAAGGCACCGCCGACGACACCGCAAACCGGCACGGCCAGCCACATTCTTGGCTCGCTCATGATGGCGCTCGTACTGCCAAAATAGGTGTAGTTACCGAGTATCGCCAGCGACGTGACTCCGGCGAGAATCACCGCGGTCAGTATGGTTCCGCTGGTTCGCTCTTCGAACGACCGCGATAATTCTTCAATCGCAAAGACGATCCCCGCCAACGGCGTATTGAACGCAGCTGCCACGCCCGCCGCACCACCGGCAAGAATCAGACCGCGGTCCACATCGACGGCCGAGAATCGGGCGAATCGACGCAGCGAGTGCATGATGGAGGCACCGACCTGAACGGTGGGCCCTTCGCGTCCCACGGAGCCGCCGGATGCCAGGCCGAGCAATGTCAGGAATACCTTCCCGAAGGCAATCCGGAGCGACAGGACCTGGTCTCGGGCTACCTCGGTCGGCATGGCGAGTGCCGCAATGGTTTGTGGGATTCCGCTCCCCTCCGCACCCTTGAACACGGATCTGGTCAGCCAGGCACAGACTGCAAAACCCACAGGCGCGAAAACATAGGGCCACCAGGATGCCCACGCCCTGCCCTGGGAGAACAGACTCATCGCGAACTCACTTCCCTTGGCGAAGAGCACGGCCACGGCACCGGTGGTAACGGCACCGCCCCAGAAAACCATTCGCCGGCGCCACTCGTCCAACTCAAACTGCTTGCTGAGCCAAATCCTCATATCACCTTCAACAAAACCATGGTTTGTGTTTACCCCACCGCCAGATCGAGCTCATCGAGTGCTGGTTGCCAGTGAAGCCGCCACCTCATGCGGGTTTCCAAAATGTAATGATGGCGCCCCCGGTGATTACCAGCGCGCCACCCACCAGAATCGGCAAAGTCGGCTGGGTTCGAAAAGCGAAGAAATTGATGATCTGCCATATGACGAACAAGGTGGCGATGTAGAGTCCGACCACACGACCGAATTCGAGTGGTGCCAGGTTCAGAAACGATCCGTACCCGAACAGCAGGGCAGCGCCGACGAGAAAGAGCCCGGTGCGCGCCAGGCCGACATGATTGTAGAGTCCCATTCGGACTACCACGTCTCCGCTGACTTCAAGGGTCGTGGCGACAATCAGAAACATCAGGGGGTGCATCCCGTTAAGCGCTTTAATCATCGTGCTCCTCGCAAGTTTTTCGGCACCGACGCACTTTGCGGGAACCCGACTCCACGCGAGCGTGGATAGGTCTTTTGAAACCCGACGGAGCCACCCAGACTCCAAACCGCAGTCTCGGGACAACCACTCGGGCGTGCGTCAGCGCCAGCCTAACATGCCGCCAACATTCCTTGACTCACGGATCCCAAGACGCCATCCCCGTATTCCACCAGCGTTCGACGGCTCCGCCGTTTGACCCTTGGATCATCACGATCCGCCCACCTGGCACTCAGATGCATCGCGAACTGGATGGGCCCTGACTACGGTATTCTGGGGATGCCTAAAGCCGGGGTGGGCGTGTTCAGACGCAGGGTCTACGCCATCGGCACATTGCGACCGGGCAATCCGCCGCAAATCGGGCTGACACACGGCCAACAACTGAGCAACGGCTACGAGATCGCCGCGGCGCGCATCCCCCACTAGTTGCTTGCGGGAATTCAGGCTCCCCGCGGTCGGCCATTCATGGGCTCTTGGTTGGTTGATTTACTTCGGCGACGAGCTTCTGCCCGGGCTGATTTTCCGCGAAACTCGTTGTCTTAAGCGCGTTAGCGCACAGACCTCAGCTACCTCGAGCCTTACCTTTAAGGGTATGCTCGATACGCGCTCGGCCAGTGTCTTAGGTCGGCGTTTATCGTCACGTTTCCCACGTGCCGATACGCGGCCGCCCCGTGCGGTCGCTACCCCCTCGCACTTCCCTCAATTCAGAAATTAAAGCTAATGCAAACGAACGCGCTTACGCCCGAATTACTGACTCTCATGAACGCGTATTGGCGCGCAGCCAACTACCTGTCGGTCGGGCAAATCTACCTCTACGATAACCCGCTATTGAAGCGACCGCTCAAACAATCCGATGTGAAGCCATTAGTGGTTAGCCATTGGGGCACCACCCCGGGACAGAATTTTATCTACGTGCATCTGAACCGCGTCATCAAAAAGTATGATCTGGACATGTTCTACATTGCGGGACCCGGCCACGGCGGTCCCGCTCTCGTCGGCAATACCTATCTTGAAGGCACTTATAGCGAACTTTACCCCGATGTCACTCAAGACGAAGCCGGCCTTAAAAGGCTCTTCAAGCAATTCTCATTCCCCGGGGGGATATCGAGCCATGTCGCGCCGACGACCCCCGGGTCAATTCACGAGGGCGGCGAACTGGGCTATTCATTGAGCCACGCTTTCGGTGCGGCGTTCGATAACCCCGAACTCATTGTTGCTTGTGTTGTCGGTGATGGGGAGGCCGAGACCGGACCGTTGGCCACTGCGTGGCAATCCAATAAATTCCTAGATCCCATGACGGATGGCGCCGTCTTACCTATATTGCACTTGAATGGTTTCAAGATCAGCAATCCGACGGTGCTTGCGCGCATCGAGCATGAGGAACTCGAGCAGTTTTTTCGCGGCTGCGGCTGGGCGCCCTCCTTCGTCGAGGGGCACGAGCCTGAGGCCATGCACGAACTGATGGCGAGCACGCTCGAGAACGCAATTCTCGAGATTCGGCGCATTCAAACCAATGCGCGTGCGAACAATGATGGCACGAGACCGCGATGGCCGATGATCGTCTTGAAGTCACCGAAAGGCTGGACGGGGCCCAAGGTCGTCGATGGCCTACCCATCGAGGGCACATTCCGATCGCACCAAGTGCCGCTCGTGGTCGACGCGGACCACCCGGAGCACCTCGCTCAACTCGAAACCTGGATGAGAAGTTATAAGCCGGAAGAGCTATTCGACCAGCAGGGCCAGTTGGTTCAAGAACTTGCCGAACTTGCCCCCCAGGGGGACCGTCGCATGGGCGCTAACCCTCACGCCAATGGTGGAATGTTGCTGCGCGACCTGCGCATGCCGGATTTCCATGCACATGCGGTGACTGTCACCGCACCCGGCGCGGTGGAAGCTCAGGATACGATGGTTTTAGGGAAATTCCTGCGTGATGTCATCCAGCTCAATCAGGCGCATCGGAATTTTCGCTTGTTCGGGCCCGATGAGACGTTATCCAATCTCTTGGGCGCCGTTTTTGAAGTGACCGATCGCCAGTGGGATGCGCGGGAGGTCAAGAATGATGAGTTCCTGGCACCCACGGGGCGTGTCATGGACGCCATGTTGAGTGAACATCAATGCGAAGGATGGCTTGAGGGATATCTACTCACGGGGCGACACGGCCTATTCAACAGTTACGAAGCCTTTATTCGCATCGTCGATTCGATGTTCAGCCAGCACGCCAAGTGGCTCAAAGTCACTTCGGAGCTGCCGTGGCGTCGAAAAATCGCCTCGCTCAACTATTTGCTCGCCTCGCACGTCTGGCAACAGGATCACAACGGCTTCACCCATCAAGATCCAGGGTTTTTGGACCACGTCATCAATAAAAAGGCCGACATCGTGCGGGTGTATTTGCCGCCCGATGCCAACTGCCTATTGTCGGTCTTTGATCATTGCCTGCGCAGCCGCCACTACGTGAACTTGGTGGTTGCCGGCAAGCACGCGCTACCGCAATGGCTCACCATGGATGCCGCTGTCATCCATTGCACTGAAGGTATCGGCATCTGGCAGTGGGCCAGTAACGATCAAGGCGGCGAGCCGGATGTGGTCATGGCGTGCTGCGGAGATACGCCGACTCTAGAAGTGTTGGCTGCGGTATCGATGCTACGTGAGCATCTGCCGGCGCTAAGAATTCGAGTCGTCAACGTGGTCGACCTCATGAAGCTGCAATCGCAGAGTGAGCACCCGCATGGCCTGTCCGATACGGACTACGATTCGCTATTTACGACGACTAAGCACATTATCTTTGGCTTCCATGGCTACCCGCAGCTCGTGCACCGGCTGACCTATCGTCGTGCCAACCGCAATTTGCATGTCCGGGGCTACAAAGAAGAAGGCACGATCACGACGCCGTTTGACATGCGCGTGCAGAACGACCTCGATCGGTTTCATTTGGTGCAAGATGTACTCGATCGCCTGCCGCAGATACGCGCAGAAGGCGCCTATTTGAAACAAATGATTCAAGACAAGCTCATCGAGCACAAGGTGTACATCGATCAGCACGGCGAGGACATGCCGGAAATTCGCGATTGGAAATGGGTCGACAGAACTAAGAGCACAAAGATCATCAAGCCTCTCGCGGAGCTTGAGACCGCGCATGACGGATGAGGCCAAGCCTATACATGTAGGACGCGTCGCCGCTGTGCGCGGCAGCGTGGTTGATGTTCAGTTCGAGGATCGCTTGCCGTTGATCAATTCGGTGCTTCGCACCGGGACGGCCAATGAGATCGTCATTGAAGTCATGACTTCGCTCGATGCCGGTCACGTGCGAGGGATTGCGTTGACCCCGACTCAAGGGCTGTCCCGCGGAATGCCGGTTACCGATACGGGCTTGCCGTTGCAAGCGCCCGTTGGCAAAAACATCATCTCGCGCATGTTCGACGTGTTCGGACGCTCCATTGACCGCGAGCCACCACCAACCGATGTTGAGTGGCGCAGCATCCATCGAACGCCTCCGCCGCTCTCCGATCGCTCCACGCAGTCGGAAATCTTCGAGACCGGTATCAAAGCCATCGATGTACTCGTCCCACTGGAGCGCGGCGGCAAAGCCGGCTTGTTTGGGGGCGCCGGCGTCGGTAAGACCGTGCTCCTGACGGAAATGATTCACAACATGATTGGCCATCGGAAAGGTGTCAGCATCTTTTGTGGCATCGGAGAGCGCTGCCGTGAAGGTGAGGAACTATATCGCGACATGAAAGCGGCAGGCGTGCTCAAAGACATGGTGATGGTCTTCGGTCAGATGAACGAGCCTCCCGGGAGCCGCTTTCGCGTGGGCCAAACCGCTCTCACGATGGCAGAGTATTTTAGGGATGATGAGCATCGCGACGTGCTCTTGCTGATCGACAATATTTTTCGGTTTATCCAAGCCGGTATGGAAGTGTCAGGTTTAATGGGACAGATGCCCTCCCAGTTAGGGTATCAGCCGACCATGAGTACTGAACTCTCAGGGTTGGAGGAGCGCATCGCCAACACCCGTGCCGGGGCGATCACCTCGATTCAGGCGGTCTACGTCCCCGCCGATGATTTGACTGACCCTGCGGCGGTGCATGTGTTTTCGCATTTGTCCGCCTCCATCGTACTATCGCGCAAACGGGCGAGCGAGGGGTTGTATCCTGCGATTGACCTGCTGCAGTCGAGTTCGAAGATGGCCACCCCCGGCATCGTCGGCGATCGGCACTACACAGTGGCACAGCAAATTCGTCGCACTTTGGCTCAGTACGAGGAACTCAAAGACGTCATTGCAATGCTGGGTCTTGAACAGCTATCGCCGGAGGATCGTAAAGCTGTCGCGCGTGCGCGACGCCTCGAGCGATTTCTGACACAGCCGTTTTTCGCGACCGAGCAGTTCACCGGGATCAAAGGCAAGCTCGTGAGTTTGGCAGCCTCGCTCGATGGCTGTGAGCGGATTCTCAAGGATGAATTTAAGGACTATCCGGAAAGTGCTCTCTACATGATCGGCGCGATCGGGGAGGCACGCAATGACAATGCGGGAACGAAGCCCGTGCGCGCGGCGGCCGCTGCAAACGCACCAGTCCATGAAGCTTAAAATTCTTCTGCCGTCTCGAGTATTCGCGGAACTCAACGATGTGGCTCGCCTCGTCGCCGAAACCCGCGAGGGGTCATTTGGTATCTTACCCCACCGGCTCGATTGCGTGGCGGCGCTCGTCCCAGGAATTCTAACGTATACGACCGGCGGACGACCTGTGTATCTCGCAGTCGATGAAGGTGTCCTCGCCAAGATCGGCCTGGAGGTACTCGTGTCGGTACGGCATGTCATTGAAGGCACGGATTTAGCCGAACTACACAGGGCCGTAAAGCGCGAATTGTTGATCTTAGACGAGCGAGAGCGGCAAGTTCGGACCGCGGTTAACAAGATGGAGAGCGCTCTCATTGGGCGGTTTGCGGAGTTTGAACATGGCCGATGAGGAGACACCGTTCAGTCGGCACATTGCGAGTAAAGCGAAACGCAAGCTCAAGGCGGAGCGCGCGGGAACCCAGAGCACGTGGTTTGGTCTTGGTATGTTTGGAGTGATCGGTTGGTCCGTCGCCGTCCCGACGCTTCTCGGGGCGATGCTGGGTGGTTGGCTGGATCGGCATCATGCGAGTCGACACTCCTGGACGCTTGCGTTGCTCGTGGCAGGGCTAGTGATTGGCTGCGCCAACGCCTGGCATTGGGTGTATGACCAGACTTCGGCTGGTCAAGAGGATCCGGAGAAGAAGGATGAATGAAATCAAAGGGACGGTTTTGGCCCTGCTGAGCGGTGCTCTCCTCGGGGTATTCTTCTTTGGTGGCCTATGGTGGACGATTCGACTCGGCCTTCGCTCCGCAGCGCCCGCATTATGGTTTCTGGGAAGCCTTCTGCTCAGAACTGGTGTCGTTGTCGCCGGAATTTATCTCATCTCCCACAAAGACTGGCGCCAATTGACCGCGTGCCTGCTCGGTTTTTTGCTCGCGCGAGTGTGCGTGATGCGTTCAAATCAGACGCTTGCCTCGGCCGCGAAACCCCAATTAACCCGCGGATTGCCATGAATTTGAGCTCCGACCAACAAGTATTGTGGCATCACGGCTTTTTCGTGTTGAACGGCACCATTGTGACCACGTGGATCTTGATGATTGCCATGGTGATTGCGGCCAAGGTAATTACTCGACACATCGCAATTGAAGGTGCTATTAGCCGAGGGCAAGGTGCACTCGAAATCATTGTGACTACCCTCGAGGGCCAAATCAAAGAAGTGGGTTTGAGTCACGCTCAACAATATTTGCCATTTTTAGGCACCCTCTTCCTGTTTGTTGCAATATCGAGTCTGTGTACCATGCTCCCCGGGTTCGAACCACCCACGGGGTCATTGTCAACCACCGCCGCGCTTGCGGCATGTGTGTTTTTTGCAGTCCCTTACTTTGGCGTGAGGGAACAGGGCTTGATGGGCTACCTCAAGACCTACACCGAACCGACTTTTATCATGTTGCCTTTCAATCTCATCAGTGAGCTTTCGCGGACGTTGGCCCTCGCCGTGCGCCTGTTCGGCAACATGATGAGCGGGGCGATGATCATCGGTATCTTGCTCACGATCACTCCATTGCTATTCCCGCTCGTAATGACTTCATTGGGTCTTCTTACCGGTATGGTCCAAGCATACATTTTCTGCATTTTAGCAGCCGTTTACATCGCAGCAGCCACTCGTTCCCGAACACAAGAGAGACCTCATGGATAGCAGCACCTGGATTGCTTTAGCATCGATCCTAACCGCCGGATTCACCATCGGCATCGGTTGCATGGGTCCAGCCTTAGGTGAGGGCCGCGCCGTTGCCGTTGCTTTAACGTCTCTCGCTCAGCAGCCCGATGCTTCCGCCACGATCACTCGCACTTTGTTTGTTGGCCTCGCGATGATTGAATCATTGGCCATCTACTGTTTTGTCGTCTCGATGATTCTCATTTTTGCGAACCCGTTCTGGACGCACGCTATCGCACACGCAACAGGGAAATAGGCCATGTTGATTGATTGGTTTACCGTGGGCGCACAAGCCCTGAACTTCATCATCTTGGTGTGGTTGCTCAAACATTTTCTGTATAAACCGATCTTAGCCGCCATCGATGCACGAGAAAAACGGATCGCGACGGAGTTCTCGGAGGCGGGCCGTCAAAAGAGCGAGGCGCAACAAGAGCACGATGAATTCCAAGACAAAAACAAGAAGTTCGGTGAAGAACGCGATGCACTGATGGCGAAGGCCATGCTTGAGGCTAAAGCCGAAGGCGAACGTCTGTTGGATGACGCCCGCAAATTGGCCAGCGAATTACTGACGAAGCAAAAGATCGACGTGCAAGCAAATGCCGTGGCGCTCGCGGAGCAGTTGAAGCGATTGGCCGCGACGGAAGTGTTCGACATCGCACGCAAGGCGCTTACCGATCTTGCGTCCGCCGACCTCGAAGAACGACTGGGAGAGGTTTTTACGCGTCGCCTGCGGCAGTTGAAGCCAGAGGCGAAGGCGTCGCTCGGTGCAGCGCTCAAAGCGCCAAACGCGCAGGCGATCGTGCGCAGCCGCTTCGGCCTTAGCGCCAACGTGCAAACCACGATACGAAACGCGCTCAACGAAACCTTCGCTGCGGACATTGGCTTGTCGTTCGAGTCCGCACCCGCCACATTATGTGGAATCGAATTGACCGTGGGTGGACAAAGGCTCTCTTGGGATATCGCAGAATACTTGAGAGTTCTTGAAGAGAAGGTGGAGGCGATTTTAAGCGCCGATGCTAAGTCGGCGAGTGCAACGCCGGCGCTGAAAGCGCCGCCAGTAGGCGTACCTTTGCTCGGCTCTCCCGCTTCGGAACCGCTTGTTCGAGCGCTAATTGGCCCCACTCACGCGATAGCGTCGTGATGATTCCATCCCCCACCCCGCAGCGCGCGATCGATCAAGTGTTTGCGGAATTGAGGCTCGCGCGTGAGGCATTCGGTCTAGAACTTCTTCCACGTGAAGTAGGCGTCGTGACCCGTGTGTCGACCGGGATTGCGACCATTGCGGGGTTACCTGGGATCGGATTCGAGGAATTGATACAGTTTCCCGGTAATCTCTTGGGTATCGCCTTCAACATCGATAAAACCGAAGTGAGCGTGGTCCTTCTTGGGGATTACCAAGCGCTACAGGCGGGGGATGAGGTCACCCGGACCGGACGGGTCATGGACGTGCTCGTTGGCAAGGATTTACTAGGACGAGTCATCGATCCGCTAGGCAGGCCGCTCGATGACAAGGGTCCCATCGTCGGAACGGCTCGACGACCCGTGGAGCGCCCAGCCGCCCCCATCATGGATCGCGCGCCCGTGGTCATACCGTTGCAAACGGGACTCAAAGTCGTCGATGCGATGATTCCCATAGGTCGGGGCCAGCGCGAGTTGATCTTGGGCGATCGACAGACCGGCAAAACGGCGATCGCCATCGATACCATTTTGAACCAACGCGGCAAAGACGTGTTATGCGTGTACTGTGCAATCGGACAGAGAGCGTCAGCAGTTGCCAAAGTCGTCGCCAAACTGCGGGAGAGCGGCGCTCTGCAATACTGTGTCGTCTTGGTGGCCGAAGGCAACGAGGCGCCCGGGCTTTCGTACATCGCACCTTATGCCGCCACCAGCATTGCGGAATTTTTCATGGAGGCGGGTCGTGACGTACTGATCATCTATGATGATTTGACGCATCACGCGCGAAGCTATCGTGAACTGTCGCTCTTGCTGCGTCGCCCCCCCGGACGAGAGGCCTATCCGGGTGATATCTTCTACATCCATTCTCGCCTGTTGGAACGGGCGACGCATTTGTCCCCGGACCGGGGAGGCGGCTCATTAACCGCGCTTCCTATCATAGAGACCGAAGCACAAGACATCTCTGCCTATATTCCGACGAACCTGATTTCGATTACTGATGGTCAGATCTACCTCTCGCCCACGTTATTCGAACTCGGGGTCTTGCCCGCCGTTGATGTCGGTCAATCGGTATCCCGGGTCGGTGGCGCAGCGCAACGTGCAGCCTATCGCGCCGTGGCGGGTAGTCTGAAACTTGCCTACTCGCAGTTTGAGGAACTTGAAACCTTTGCCCGCTTTGGGACGCGTCTAGATGACTCGACCCGCAAGACCATCGAGCATGGACGGCGCATCCGGGAATGCTTGAAACAAGCCGAGTCCCATCCGGTTTCGTTGGTCGAACAAATCACCGTGTTGCTCGCCCTAGCAGCTGGCCTATTTGACTCGATACCGCTTCAGAAGCTTGCCGCTGCCGAGCAAGCGCTACGCCAGGCGACGGCCAGCATTCCGGCCGACATTGTGGAGCGATTCACATCGGCCAGCAATTTGAGCGATGTTGATAGGGCGGCCACCCTAGATGTTGCCACGCATGCTCTAGCCCCGTTTCAGCCCGTTGCCTCCGCAAAACCCAGGGCACCAGTCACCTCATGAGCGGCGCTTCAGAAGCCTTAGGTCGAAAGATTGCGGGCGCCAAAGATCTCTCCGCCGTCGTCCGATCGATGAAAGCGCTTGCCGCCTCGAGCATCACGCAATACGAGCGATCGGTCGAATCATTACAAGACTACTATCGCACCGTCGAGCTCGCTCTGTCCGTGTGCCTGCGGGAGCTGGGTTCGACTGCTGCCGTTGGACCCAAGCAACGGTCCGCCCTCAGAGGGGCGATCGTATTCGGGTCGGATCAAGGTCTCGTCGGCCGCTTCAACGAAGTGCTCATGGAGTACACCGCTCACACGCTTCATGCGTTGCCCGGCCACACTCTTAATGTGTGGGCTGTGGGCGAGCGCATGCAAGCACTCGTGACCGACGCCGGTTTACCCTCACCGACCACATTGTCTGTTCCCAATTCAATTGACGGCATCACATCTCTGGTAGGCCAAATCCTCATCGATATCCAAAGCGCCCGCGAGCATGGCGCGGTCAATGAAATCTACGTGTTTCATAACCAACCAATCATGGCCGCCGGCTATCAGCCCGTCAGCAAGCGACTCTTGCCATTTGACACCCGTTGGCAGCACGATTTGGCAGTCCTTCCGTGGCCCACCCAGATGTTGCCGCAAGTTGTAGAAGGCAGCGCATCCGCCATTGATCCCTTAATCCGCGGATATCTGTTCGTGCTGTTGTTTCAAGCCTGCGCGCAATCGCTTGCCAGCGAAAATGCCAGCCGCTTGGCGGCAATGCAACGGGCGGAAGAGAATATTGCAGATATTCTGGCCGCGCTCAGTCGCAAATTTCATCGCATTCGGCAGGAGTCGATCGATGAAGAACTCTTTGAAGTGGTCTCCGGCTATGAAGCGCTGTCGAAAGGCGGCCCAATTCAGTGATCCAATCTTCGCGCTGTTATCGACTGTCGCACCTCCTCGGGTCGCTTGCGGATCCGGCAGCATCGAGCGGTGGCGTGTCTTGAGCGCGCTCCTCGCAACGACCGATTGGACCCCGGATCTTACGCCGATCACCGGTCTATCCCACGCGGAGGCGCAGCATCGTCTTGCGAAGTTTGGTCCCAACGCGATGCCCGATACGGCGGTGCACCCATAGCGCACGGCCCTTGGGAAATTCTGGGCCCCGGTACCGTGGATGCTCGAAGCGGCGATTGCACTCGATATTGCTCGGAAAGTACGTTGAGGCCTCAATCATTGGTGTCCTGTTGGTCTTCAATGCGGCCCTCGGATTGATTCAGGAGCGCCGCGCCCAAGCCACCCTGACTGCGCTGAAATCGCGACTCGCACTCAACGCATCCGTCCGCCGCAATAACGTGTGGACGAGCGTGCCAGCTACCGACCTTGTTCCGGGCGACATCATCAAGCTGTCATTGGGCGCGGTGGTGGCGGCCGACGCGCATATCACTAGCGGCGAAGTTCTTCTGGATCAGTCCATGCTCACCGGCGAGTCGGTGCCCGTCGAAGCCGGCTCTGGTGTTCAAGGCTACGCAGGGGCCTTAGTTAGAAGAGGCGAAGCCGTCGCGCAGGTCACGGCAACCGGCGCGAAAACGAAGTTTGGCCGCATCGCAGATGCTCATCCGAGATGCTCACGTCACAAGTTCCCAGCAACAGGCAGTATTTCGTGTGGTGCGCAACCTTGCCGCCTGCAACGGCCTCATCATCGTTTTGATGCTGGGATATGCCTACTTTCTGAAGATGTCCGTTGCCGATATCATTCCCTTGAGCCTGACGGCGATCCTCGCATCGATTCCCGTGGCACTTCCCGCCACTTTTACGCTGGCCGCCGCACTCGGCGCTAGGGCGCTCGCCAAAGCGGGGCGGGGATACTTCTGACGCGCCTCTCGGCCGTGGACGAGGCAGCGTCCATGGACGTCCTGTGTGCCGATAAAACGGGCACGTTCACGCGCAATGAACTCGTCGTAACCAGCGTGCACCCGATGGAGGGGGTTGACGAGGCGCACGTCCTCGCTCTTGCAGCTCTGGCGAGTTCTGAGGGCGGTCAAGATCCCGTGGACGCGGCCATTCGCACGGCATCGACTCATCAGAAGGTAGCTGAGACGCTTCGGTTGATTGGTTTTACGCCGTTCGATCCTGCTTACAAGCGTTCTGAGGCCACGTTTTTGGATTCAACTGGCGCGACGCGACGAGTCGTGAAAGGGGCTGTCTCCGCTGCCCTGAAACTCGCCCCCTTTTCAGTTACCGCAAGTGCTGCGGCGAAGGAACTGGAGGTCAAAGGGTTCAGGATTTTGGCGGTTGCTGAGGGTATGACGACCGCGATGAGGTTGGTGGGACTTATTGCCCTCAGCGATCCACCGCGTGAGGATTCGTCCGTGCTCGTGACCGCTTTGCGCGCTCTAGGCGTCAGGACTGTCATGGTCTCGGGCGATGCCGCCGCAACCGCCGCCATCGTAGCGCATGCGGTCGGGCTCGAAGGTGCGGTCTGTCCGCCCGGCGCCATTCCCATCGACGTGCGTCCGGAGCAGTTCGCGGTGTTCGCAGGCGTGCTTCCGGAAGACAAATACACACTCGTCAAGGCCTTTCAGACAAGGGGCCACACCGTCGGCATGTGCGGCGACGGCGCGAACGACGCGCCGGCGTTGCGCCAAGCGCAGATTGGCATCGCAGTGTCGACCGCGACAGATGTCGTCCGCCAGCGTGTTCTGAAGGGCGAGCCCGAGCCTATCGCCAGTACACCGGAGGTCGCGAGCACGGCCGAAATGGGTTGCTTGAGAACAGTGTCCACATACCCACAAAAGCGACAACGTATATGAGGCCGGAGGCCAGATCGGGGAAAAGGCGGCGCGCGTAAGGCTGATTGTCACTGGGAAAGAGGGTCCGCCGAAGTATCCGCGTCAGGAGGCTTCTGAGAAGCCATGCCCCAAGAATCCACCATGCTATTCCGAAGAGTTCGACCGGTAACTGCACCGCCCCAGTCGCTCCAGCGAAGAGATGTTGTCCGAATAGATTGTCGCGCCGTCGAAATGGCGCTGTGCTGAGCAGCAGCACAAAGCCACCCAAAAGCAATGAGCGATAAGATCGAAGAGCGGGTATGACCGTTCAGGAACGCTGCCGCGACCCCCAACAGAAATACTTCAACCCAATCGAACATCTTGACTCCTGAGAGGACCCAAACCGTAAATCAGAGTGACGCCGAGCGGCGCGCATCCTTATATCCGGCTGATTCGCAGCCGGAGCGCGTTGCCGATCACCGAGACGGAGCTCAAACTCATGGCGGCGGCAGCAAAAATAGGACTAAGGAGAATCCCAAACGAGGGATACAACACTCCGGCCGCTACAGGAATCCCGATTACGTTGTAGACAAACGCCAGCACGAGGTTTTCACGGATGTTGCGCATGGTGGCACGGCTCAACGCCCTGCCTCGCGCAATACCGGCGAGGTCGCCTTTGACGAGGGTAAGGCCGGCACTTTGCATGGCGACATCGGTTCCCGTACCCATCGCGATACCGACGTCGGCCTCGGCGAGCGCGGGGGCGTCATTGACGCCATCTCCGGCCATCGCGACCACCCGGCCCTCACTTTTGAGACGGCGAACGATGGCGTTCTTCTGATCGGGCAGTACATCGGCTTCCACTTCGATGATCCCGAGCTTCGCGGCGACCGCCTGCGCCGTGGTTCTGTTGTCGCCCGTCAACATGACGATCCGCAACCCCTCTTTGCGTAAAGCATCGAGCGCGGCCATGGTGGTCGCTTTGATCGGATCGGCGACCGCTATGATGCCGGCCGGCCTATCATCGACTGCCACGAAAAGAGCTGTCGCGCCGTCCTTGCGCAGGGTGTCGGCGCGAGCCTCGAGGTCGGCACTGGCAACGCCATGGTCCTTGAGCAGCGCCGCATTGCCGATGGCCACTTGCCGACCTGCGATGGTCCCAGTAACGCCCTTGCCGGTGACGGACGTGAAGTTCGTGAATTCTTGCAGAGCCACCTTACGGTCTATGGCCGCACTCACGATAGCGGCGGCAAGCGGATGTTCGCTGGATTTTTCCAGGCTCGCGCAGAATGAGAGGACGGTGGCTTCATCGAAGCCCGCGGCCGGAACAACCGCCGTGACACGAGGTTTGCCCTCCGTGAGCGTGCCGGTCTTATCAACCACCAGCGTATCAACCTTCTCGAACCGTTCAAGGGCCTCAGCGTTCTTGATGAGGACTCCTGCGCTGGCGCCCTTGCCGACCCCGACCATGATGGACATCGGCGTGGCGAGTCCAAGCGCGCACGGGCAGGCGATGATGAGCACGGATACGGCGGCAACGACGGCCAAGCCTAGTGCGGGAGCCGGAGCCCAGATCATCCAGGCGGCAAACGCCAAGACCGCCGAGGCCATGACCGCCGGAACGAACCACGCGGCGACCGAGTCCGCCAGTCGCTGGATCGGCGCACGGCTGCGCTGTGCGTCGGCCACCATGTGCACGATCCGAGACAGCATGGTGTCGGCACCGACTTTCTCCGCGGTGATGACCAGGGCGCCGGTCCCGTTGATGGTACCGCCGATGACTTTGTCCCGCACCGTCTTTGCGACTGGCATCGATTCGCCAGTCACCATCGATTCATCGACGGAACTCGTTCCCTCGGTTACAGACCCGTCTACCGGAACCGCGTCACCGGGGCGCACCCGCAGTCGGTCGCCCACGTGAACTCGATCGAGCGACACTTCCTCGTCGGTACCATTTGCACGAACGCGCCGCGCCGTCTTTGGCGCTAACTTCAGAAGTGCCCGAATAGCGCCGCCGGTCTTCTCCCTCGCGCGCAATTCAAGCACCTGACCCAGCAGCACGAGGACCGTCACCACCGCCGCCGCTTCGTAGTAGACCGGAATCATTCCGCCGTGCTGGCGAAGGCTTGCCGGGAACAGCCCAGGAGCGAAGGTGGCGACCAAACTGTACCCGTAGGCAGCGCCTACCCCCAACGCAATCAACGTGAACATATTGGGCGATCGGTTAAGGACTGACGTCCACGCCCGTTGAAAGAAGGGCCACGCGCACCAGAACACGATAGGTGTTGCCAGGGCGAACTGAATCCACACCGACGCCGCCGTGGTCGCGAAGTGCGCCATGCCCATCAGCCCAAGGTGGTCGCCCATTTCCACGACAAAGATGGGGGCCGCGAGGACCGCACCGATCACGAATCGCCGGGTCATGTCCTTGAGCTCAGGATTGGCGCCTTCGGCTTCCGGAATGCCCTCCGGCTCCAGCGCCATCCCACAGATCGGACAACTGCCGGGCGCATCACGCCGGATCTGCGGATGCATCGGACAGGTGTAGATCGTTCCCGCAGGTGCAGGTACCACTGGCGCTGCAGGGGCGGCGGGCGCGCCCTTGTCGGCAGGCTTCAGAAACCGAGTCGGATCCGCTAGAAACTTCGCCTTGCAACAGTCGCCGCAGAAATAGTAGGTCTGCCCCTCGTGCTCCGCCCGATGTTTCGCGGTGGCTGGCTTCACGATCATTCCGCATACCGGATCGCGGGTCTCGCCCGCAGCGGCCGACACCGCCGCCCCTTGAGTCGCACCCGCGTCATTAGTCCCTTGTGCGCCGCAACAAGCTTTCTGGGTTTTCGGCGTCATGGACTGTCCTTGGGGCTTCTGTACGGGCGGCATGCGGTAGTCTAGGCTCCGTACCTAGGTACGGAGTCAAGTCATGCCCAAAACAGCCGCCAGTCCGGTTCCCGCTAAAGTCCCAATCCGTTCAGACGCCGCAGTGACTATTGGAAATCTCGCTCGGGCGGCCGAGGTAGGGGTGGAAACTGTACGGTACTACCAGCGGCGGCGTCTGTTGGCTGTCCCACAGAGCGCCGGCGGCGTGCGCCGCTACCCGACCGCTACAATCGACCGGATTCAGTTCATCAAGCGGTCGCAGGATCTAGGCTTCAGCCTCGAGGAAATTCGCGAACTTCTGCGTCTCGAACGAGGGGGAAGTCGCAGCGCCATCCGCAAAATAGCAGGCGACCGACTCGCGAACATCCGCGAGAAAATCGCAGCCCTCGGGCAGATGGAACGCGTGCTATCCGACTTGCTCTGCACGTGCGAGCACACGGCCAGCGCCGCGCCGTGTCCCATCATCGCTGCCTTGAGCACAAACCCAACCGCAGCCCGCAACTCGGACAGCAACCCGCCATGCGACATGAATGAAACGCAATGGATCAACTGCCGACAAGAACTCCCGGAAGGCTCCGCGCGCCGTGAATCACTCGCAGTATGAGTGCACCGTCATCGAAAGGCTCGAAGACGATCAGGTAATTGCCGTGTGCGCAGATTCGTATCTTTTCGCCCAAGTCTGGACGTGCGACATGGTGATGAGGTCCGTCCGCAATCTTCTCGCAGTGATGCCGAATCTCACGAATGAAAGAGACGGCACGAAAGGGATTGTCGATCGCGATATAGTCGCCAATCTCCTCCAGGTCAATTTCTGCCTGTGGCGTGAAGTGCGCGCGCATTCACTTTGCGCGTTCCGTCGCCATTTTGGTGTACTTGCGCTCGAGGCGGTCTAGCACCTCCGTGGCGGGCTTTGGTTTGCCGCTGCGGCGACCTTTTTCGATTTCACCACGCAGACCTTCAATTACCGCCTGACGACGCTGCTGATCTTGTTCCAGCAGCCTCAACCCATCGCGGATGACCTCACTGGCGGACGCGTAACGCCCACCTTCCACTTGTTCCTTCACGAAATGTTCAAAGTGGTCGCCGATTGTGTAGCTTGAAGGCATGACTCCAGAACTCCGCCGTTTATGATTATCATAAGATATCATCAAATGATATTTCTCGGAACCTGAGGTCACTTGCCGTTCGGAAATGCGACAGCAGTTTCGATCGCCCCAATGACTGCGCTCAAACGGACTTCTTCGAACGATAGCGGGCGTTGACCTGTCTCCGTGTCCGCTATCAGGAGCTTTAGTCCGCCAGTTGAGAAAATCTATTCCGGTATTCAGTTGGGCTTAGTCCGACTCTTTTCCGGAAATGATGCCTCATTGTCGTCGCCGTCCCGAGTCCGGCCTTTGTCGCAATCTCATCGATGCTGAGGGCCGAGTTTTCAAGGAGATCCCGCGCTCGCTTCAATCGCGCAACCGTGAGCCAGTCGGCCGGGGTCATCCCGGTACAAGCGTAGAATCGACGAATGAAGGTCCGTTCACTCATTGCCGCCCACTCCGCCATGTCAGTAACCGCAATGGGCTGATCAAGCTGTTTGAGAAGGCGCTCAAGTACAGCCGCCAGCGGTCCGCGTTCACGCCGATCGACCGGACGCTCCAGAAACTGCGCTTGTCCACCCTCTCGATGCGGCGCTATGACCAGCCGGCGAGCAACTTGGTTGGCAACGTCAGCTCCAAAATCGCGCCGAACCAGGTGAAGGCAAAGATCGAGCCCCGCCGCACTTCCGGCCGACGTTAGAACCTGCCCCTCGTCAACATAGAGCACCCGGGGATCTACCTGCACCTGGGGAAAACGACGCTCCAGCGCGTCGGCATAACGCCAATGGGTCGTTGCCCACTTTCGATCAAGCAATCCCGTGGCAGCAAGCACAAAAGCCCCAGAACATATTGATAACAGCCGCGCCCCGCGGGCGTGTGCCGCCCGTAGGGATCGCAAGAGTATTTCCGGGACTTCTACATCGATTCCCTGCCAACCCGGAATCATGACGGTGCCGGCTTTCGCGAGCAGCTCAACGCCCCCGCTAACCGATAAGCTTGCGCCGTACTGGCCCTTAACCGTGCGACCGCCAATCGAGCATGTCTCGAATCGATACCACCCTGCGCCGAATTCGGGTCGAGGAAGGCCGAATACTTCCGTCGTGCACGCAAATTCGAAGGCGCACAGCCCGTCATATGCCAGGGCGACGACTAATGGATTGAATCGCCTCGAGCGTGGTCGGAGAATTGGCATTTCTTGATCGAATAGTGTCGGTTACGCCAATTGTGCCGGGGTGCGTCGTTTCGGACAATGCTCATCAGCGGCGCCAACCGGAGAGACGAATGCCAAACGCAGTAACCACCACACCCGCGGCGCAGTCCGACATGGCCATTCTGCATTTTGAGCAGGAATTCTCATTCGAGACGGACTGCTGGGATACCCACGAGGCGCTGCAGAGCGATGATCCTGGGTTTGTACTTCTCGACGTCCGCGGCCCGACGTTGTTCGAAAAGGGTCATGTCCCAGGGGCGACGAACCTGCCTCACGGCAAGATCGTGGCCTCGAAACTGTCTGAGTATCCAAAGGACACCCTGTTCGTCACGTATTGCGCTGGTCCCCACTGCAACGGTGCCGCGCGCGGTGCATTGCGGCTCGCGAGGCTGGGTTACCCAGTCAAGATCATGGCCGGTGGCATTACCGGTTGGGTGGACGAGGGGTTCACATTACAGACTGGTCCGGCGACGTGACCGCGGATTTATTTTCGCGAAACCGTACCGTGTGCGGGATCACCGCATGATCCCGCACATAGTGCGCAGAGTCGAGCTGACCGACCTTCACGCTGTCGTTGCGCTTTGTGCGGAACACGCAGAGTTCGAACGCGCGTCCTTTGATGCCTCGGGCAAGTTGGAGCGCCTGAGCGACGCGATCTTCGGGAATGAGCACAGGCTGACCGCGTGGATCGCGGTGGTCGATCGGCAGCCAGTCGGTTACGCGACTGCGACCATAGATTTCTCAACTTGGAACGCCGCACCGTTTCTTTACATGGACTGCCTGTTCGTCCGACCAACCCAACGAAATGGAGGCATTGGTTTGACGCTCTTTGAGACCGTACGTCGCTTTGCCCGTGAGCGTGGCTTGACTGAAATCCACTGGCAAACCCCCGCGTGGAACACGGACGCCTGCCGGTTCTATCGGCGAATTGGTGGAATTGATCTCCCAAAGGTCAGATTTATCTTGCCGACCTAGGAAACAGTAGGCAGCTGTCAGTGAATCAAATGTCGCGACGTTGACCTTCCCCCCCGGGATCCCTGGTGCGCTGGCGATTACTTCGTGGGACCCATGACTGCCATGACGCCACATCAGTTCACCCATTAGCGCAGAGGGTGAAAAACTGCACAATTCCCAAAGCCCGGCGATACGCGATGTCTGCGATAACTTTATTTGCAGCGTTTGTCACTCGCCAGCAGATCAATTGACGGTATTTTCCGGCGCTGGAATCGCGGGAAACTTTTTACCCTCAGAAATACCGTCAAAAAGTTTCGCTTGGAGGCGAGAGATCAAAATTATGGCGTAGCAGCAATACTGGTTTTTCAGGGACTTGCGCGTGCGGGCGATAGAACGCGATAGATGCCCAAAGGCCCTTTTCACTCCCACTCGATCGTCGCCGGCACTCATAGGTACCTGATTTCCCGATACATCTACAGAGGGGGTATACCAAGCTTACCGTCAGATCTACCGCCAAATAATTCCGCTTGGGGACGATAGACGGCGATAGATGCCGAATGACTCCCTCCATCCGGTGGCGCACACCCGCCGTCGGCAAAACGATGTTTCACTCCGGCCACTGAGACTCGATTGATTTCGAATGCGCACGAGGCGTCGGGGCGGGTGTTGATTTAGGTCGTATGCCGCCGTTTCGAACGCACGCGAAGTAAATCGTCAGGCCGCTCCGCCGACCACCTGCCGCGCGTAGTCCTCTGCGTCATACCAACCGCGCGACGCCTTAACCTTGAGATCGTCGCCAACATCCCACTCTTCCCGTCCGTGCACGATGAGGGCATTTTCCCGTTTTGGCTGCATGTCCTGTGAAGGTCCACATGTAGACGACGTGCGACCCGGCGCCGCGGATTCCGTCGCAGGTGAGTTTCATGCCTGAAACATCGGTGAAAAATCCGGCCGCCATTTCGGCGATACCCGCACGTCCGCGCCACGGTCCACCGCGGTTGATGACGATCTCACCGTTTTCTGCGAAATATGCAGCTACGTTCTGCGGGGACCCGGTGTTCCAGGCAGCCGTGTACGCTGCTGCGAGCCTTTCAATGCTCTTGCGAGCGAGCGACATTGTGTGATCCTTCTTGTTCGCGGCGACTGAAAGCGATCGCAAGGCCGGAATTCCGATCATGGCCATGCCTGTGATCTTGAGCACGCGGCACTCGCTGGCACGGCATCACCGCTTCACACTCTTGATAAGTAACCCGCCGGAATTCGTCAAGGGAACCCCCGATATCAGAAAACACACCGCGTCACCTGCCCGGATCAACGCCTTCGCCTGACGGGGCACCCACCTGGCCACGCCGATTAATACGCCTGACCGATCACCAGGCAGCGGCTGCACGCCGTGAACGTGTGTGTGAGTCTGATGCCCGCGTAGACACCTTGTCGATGATCGACTTCCTCGTGCGCCACGTTAAAGGAAAGGATCGTCTGGCTCG
>JALYHP010000046.1 GCA_030799355.1 Pseudomonadota bacterium | reverse complement strand
CGGCGAGGCGCGCGGCATGGACGCGATCATCTTCGACGACGAGGTTGACACCGCCGGCACGGTCACCAATGCCGCCGCGCTGCTGAAGACCCACGAGGCGCGCCGGATCTATCTGTGCGCCACGCACGCCGTCTTCTCGCCGCCGGCCACACAGCGCCTGCGCGAAGCAGGTTTCGAGGAGATCGTCGTCACCAACACCGTGCCCATCCCCCCCGATAAGATGCTGCCCAACCTGACGACCCTCTCCGTGGCCCCGTTTATCGCCCAGGTCATCTCCCGCATCCACCACGGGCAGTCGGTCGGCGAACTCATCAACGAATAACCCGCCCGCTGCCTTACCCGCGTGAGCTCTGCCCTCCGGCATGGCTATGCTATAATTTATAGTATGTTCAAAGGTTTACTGACGAAGGTTGTCGGCGATCCCAACGAGCGCGTGCTGTCGAAACTGCGCCCGATCGTCGAGAAAATCAACGCGCTGGAACCGGATTTGAAGGCTCTCGGCGACGAGCAGCTGCGCGGCCGCACCGCGGAGCTTAAAAAGCGCCTCGATAAAGGCCAGACACTGGACGACGTCCTGCCGGAGGCCTTTGCGGCCGTGCGCGAATCGGCGCGCCGCTCGGTGGGCATGCGCCATTTCGACGTCCAGCTGATCGGCGGCATGGTGCTGCACCAGGGCAAAATCGCCGAAATGCGCACCGGCGAAGGCAAAACGCTCGTCGCCACGCTGCCGCTCTATCTGAACGCCCTGACCGGCAACGGCGTGCATCTCATTACCCCCAACGACTACCTGTCCAAGGTTGGTGTGCAGTGGATGGGCCCCGTCTATCATGCGCTTGGCGTGAGCGTGGGCGTGATCCAGCACGAGAGCGCCTTCCTGTTCGATCCGCTCTACACCCATCCGGACCCGCGCTTCCATCACTTGCGGCCTGTCGGCCACCGGCGCGAAGCCTACGCCGCGGATATCACCTACGGCACCAACAACGAATTCGGCTTCGACTATTTGCGGGACAATCTCGCCTTTCGCCTGGAGGACCGCACGCAGCGCAAGCTGTCCTTCGCCATCATCGACGAAGTGGACTCGATCTTGATCGACGAGGCGCGCACGCCCTTGATCATCTCCGGTCCCGCCGAGGAAAGCACCGAGCTGTACATCAAGGTCAACACCTTGATCCCGCGGCTGGTGAAGCAAAAGGAAGAGAATGGCCCCGGCGACTATGCGGTCGACGAGAAAACCAAACAGGCCACCCTCACCGAAGACGGCCATCAGAAAGTCGAAGAACTGATGGCGGAACTCGGGCTGCTGCGCGAGGGCGAGAGTCTGTACGATGCGACCAATATCCGCCTGATGCATCACTTGAACGCGGCGCTGCGTGCGCACGCGTTGTACAAGCGCGACGTGGAATACATCGTGCGTCAGGGCGAGGTCATCATCGTCGATGAGTTCACCGGCCGCACCATGCAGGGACGGCGCTGGTCCGACGGACTGCATCAAGCCGTCGAAGCGAAAGAAGGCGTGAAGGTTCGCGAAGAGAACCAAACCGTCGCATCGATCACTTTCCAGAATTTCTTCCGGCTGTATTCGAAGCTGTCCGGCATGACCGGCACGGCGGACACCGAGGCCTTCGAATTCCAGCAGATCTACGGCCTGGAAGTGGTGGTGATCCCGACTCACAAGCCGATGATCCGCAAGGACAAGTCGGATCTGGTGTTCCTGTCCGAGCAGGATAAATTTCAAGCCATTCTCGAGGACATCGAGGATTGCGTGAAGCGCGGTCAGCCGGTACTGGTGGGGACGACCTCGATCGAGACCTCCGAGCGGCTGGCGAAACTGCTGAGCGGGGCGAAAATACCCCATGAGGTGTTGAACGCCAAGCAGCATGAACGCGAGGCTCATATCGTGGCCGAGGCGGGACGGCCGGGTGCGATCACCATTGCCACCAACATGGCGGGCCGCGGCACGGACATCGTGCTCGGCGGCAACCCGCAGACGCAGATCAATGCCATCGAGAGCCCGAACGAAGAGGAACTGAAGCAGATCCAAGACGAGTGGCGCAAGCGGCACGAGGAAGTGATCGCCGCGGGCGGCCTGCACATCATCGGTACCGAGCGCCACGAATCGCGGCGCATCGACAACCAGCTGCGCGGCCGCTCGGGCCGTCAGGGCGATCCGGGCTCGAGCCGCTTCTATCTGTCGCTCGAAGACAATCTGATGCGCATCTTCGGCGATCCGACGCGCATGAAAGCGTTGATGACCCGCGTGGGCATGAAGGCGGGCGAGGCCATCGAGAGCGGCATGCTGACGCGGCAAATCGAACGCGCACAACGGCGTGTCGAGCAGCACAACTTCGATGCGCGCAAGCAATTGCTGGAATATGACGATGTGGCGAACGATCAGCGGCGCGTGATCTATCAGCAGCGCACCGACCTCATGAGCGCGGAGGACGTGGCCGAGGCGGTGAAGGGCATCCGCGAGGACGTGGTCGCGCAGCTGGTGGATCAGTATGTTCCGGGGGGCGCGCCGGAAGAGCAGTGGGATGCACCCGGCTTGACGCAGGCGCTCGAGCGCGACTTCGGCGCGGTGCTGCCGGTGGAGGAGTGGGTCAAGTCGGAGGAGGCCGGTGACGGCTCGGGCTTGAAGAAGAGAATCGTCACCGCGCTCGAGACCGCGTACACGCAGAAAGAGACCAATGTCGGCCCGCAGGTGATGCGCTACATCGAGAAGGAAGTGATGCTGCGCACGCTCGACCAACATTGGCGCGAGCACTTGGCCGCGATGGATTACATGCGTCAGGGCATTTTCCTGCGCAGCTACGCGCAGAAAAATCCCAAGCAGGAGTACAAGCGCGAAGCCTTCGAGCTGTTCTCCGCAATGCTCGATCGCATCAAGTTCGACACCGTGACCACGGTGTCGAAGATCCAGGTGCGCAGCCAGGACGAGATCGAGCGCGAGGAGCATGAGCGGCAGCAGCGGCTGGCGCGGGCCTTGCAAATGCAGCATGCCGAGGCCGTATCACCGATACAAGTAGCGGAAAGCGGCGGCGCCGGAGCCGCTGGCTACGGGGGCTTCGGATCGGCAGATGGTGCGCCGTTGGAAGCTCCGCCGCGCGCGGCCGCCGCGCCGGCCGTGGCGCCGTTCGTGCGTGACATGCCGAAGGTCGGGCGCAACGAATTGTGCCCCTGTGGGTCGGGCAAGAAATACAAGCACTGCCACGGCGCCTTGCAGCAAGCGAGCGGCTGAGCAGCGGTGGTTGCGGCGGTACGCGTCCGGCGGTGAGCAGCGGCCGTGATTCGGCTAGAGGTCGCACCCGGCACAGGCTCGCTGGCGGCGAGGTGAGTGGCTGGCCGGGGCGACCCGGGTGGCGGCGATGAGCGGGGCGGCTGTTCATGTCGTCGCCGCTGCGGTGATCGACGCTGTGGGCCGCGTCCTCATTGCACAGCGTCCGCCCGGCAAGCACCTGGCGGGCAGCTGGGAATTTCCCGGTGGCAAGCTCGAGTCCGGGGAGGCCCGGGCGCTCGGGCTGGCGCGGGAATTGCGCGAAGAGCTGGGCATCGCCATTCGCGAGCCGCGGCCGCTCATCCGAGTGCGGCACACTTATACGTACGGCGAAGTACTCATCGACATGTGGGTGGTCGCCCGCTATCAGGGCGAGCCCGAGGGGCTGGACGGGCAGGCGCTGCGCTGGTGCCGTCCGGATGAGCTGGCGGCGGCGGATCTGCTGCCCGCGGATAAACCCATCGTGCGGGCACTGCGGCTGCCGGAGCGCTTGACGGAGGCTGCGACGCCTTATTACTGCGTGAGTGGGTTGGAGTCGTTGCTGGGCCGTGAGGGCGCGGAAGCCGGCGACGCGGCCGGCGGTAACGGGCGGCTTCGGGGTGTTGCCTGCGTCAACACGGCGCATGCGGTGGCGGCAGCCGCTGCCGGCGCCCGAGCGGACTTCTTGGTGCTGAGTCAGACGCTCCCCGCAGAGGAACTTGCAGCGCTGTGCCAGCAGGTCCCCGTGCCGGTGTATGCGTGCGGGGTCGGGCTCGAGCAGGCGTGGGCACTGGGGGCCAGTGGACTCAACGAGATAGCCGCATGCCGGCGCGGGCCAGAAAACAGGGGATCTAATCCGGAATGGACGGAGTCATGATCCGAAATAGACGGGACTCCAATCCGAATTGGACGGTGTTAATTAATTGAACACAGAGGTATTGCTCTGAAAACGTTACCTCATGGCGCACATATCCGGGCCTGAATGCTGGCAGGAGCCAGAAGCCGGAAATCGCCTAGATTGAAGGTGTAGATGCGCTCAGCGGAACATTGGGCGGCACAGGCGAGGAGCAAGGCATCATAAATCTTCGCACCGCTCCAACCGCCGTCCCGTACCCAGGCAAGGGCTTGCAGATATTCGTCCTTGCCGGCAGGGACTGCTTCGAAGTGCCGCAGAATATTCTCCGTGACGATGCGGGCGGCTTCGGTCGGATGGATGCGGGGTTGCACCGGCAGCCGCGTCAACGCGGCGTAAGTCTCGGCAATCGAATGCACACTCATGAAGCCCTGATCGACACCCGATGCGACGAGCTGCAGGGCATGCCAGGCCTGCGTGTGATGCGGATGGCTGCGCTCGGAAGCGGCGACCAGGATGCTGGTATCGAAAAAGACTTTCACAACCCTACGTTTTCAGCACAGCGTCAATGCGCTCATCGCGCACGTCGTCGAGCGCTTGCTCCCAATTGGCATCAGGCGAGGGCGTGCCTTGGTGAACCCATAAGCCATCGACGTTGAGCATCGATGCTCGTTGTTCGATCGGGCGCAGCAACACTCCGTCGACTCGCTCCAATAGTTCGACTTCCATATCAGGTTTGAGCCCGAGACGATCGCGAAGCGGCTTCGGGACGACGATGCGGCCGGATTGGTCTATTTTCAATATCATGCCATTTATAATGCCATATGCCATTACAAATGGCAAAAACACACCGGTCGCTACAAAGGCTGATCCGCAGAGGACGATCTTGCTCCTTTCGAGGCCACGCCCTGCCGATGCCGCACTTGTAGATTAGCGCTGCAAGTTCTCGTCGAAGAATCGCTTGATCGTGGTGTACGCGTGGCGCCCGTCATGCTGGCGGATGAGGCCGTGCTTGCCGCCCGGGTACACCATGACGTCGAAGGGCTTGCCGAGATCTTGAAGCTTGCGAAACAGCTTGGTGCTGTTGAGGAACAGCACGTTGTCGTCCGACATGCCGTGCACGATCAGGAGTCTGCCTTTGAGACCGCCGGCGTAGGGGAGCACGGAGCTTGCGGTGTAGCCGGCTGCATTGTCCTGCGGCCGCTTAAGATAGCGTTCGGTGTAATGAGTGTCGTACAAGGTCCAGTCCGTGACCGGCGCGCCGGCCACCCCAGCGCGAAATAGTTCCGGCGCCTTGAACATCAGCATCAGCGTCATGTAGCCGCCATAGCTCCAGCCCCAAACGCCCACACGTGAAGGATCGACGAAGCTCTGCGCGCCCAGCCATCGGGCCCCGAGGATCTGGTCGGCGACTTCCACTTCGCCCAACTTGCCGTGAATGGGGGCTTGAAACGCGGTACCGCGAAACGCACTCCCCCGATTGTCGAGCTGGAATACCACGTAGCCCGCGCGCGTCAGTATTTGCGTGAAGGAGCTACCGGCCCAGCTGTTGGTGACGCGTTGCACCCCCGGGCCGCCGTACACCTCGACGATGGCGGGATAGCGCTTGGCGGGGTCGAAGTTCGAGGGTTTGAAGAGCCGATAGTGCAACGTCTGGCCATCGGCGGCCGTGAGAATACCGAACTCGGGTACGGAGTTCTCGGCGAGGTAGGGCGCATCCGGATGATGCTCGTTCAGCGCGTTTTCCAGCAGATAGGTAAGGAGCTTGCCGTCCGCGGCATGCAGGCTCACCTGGGGCGGCTGGCCGATGCTGTTGAAGTGGTCGACGTAAAACTTCGCATCGGGCGACATGGTGATGCCGTGCAAGCCAGGCTCGGTGGATATCCGCTCGACATTCCCCGGATGATCCGTATCCAGCGATACCCTATAGAGCTGCCGTTCCAGGGGACTCTTTTCCGTGGCGGTGAAATAGACATACCGGTGCCGTTCATCGAGGGCCTTGAGAGCGCGCCCGCGAAAATCGTCGACCATCCAAGGGCCGGCGGTGAGCCGCCGCACGACACGGCCGTCGTAGTCATACAAATACAGATGCTGGAAGCCGTCCCGAGCCGACGCCCAGATGAATTGCGGCGATCGGTGAAGGAAGGAGAGCTCATCGTGGAGCTCGATCCAGGTGTCGCTGGTTTCGGTCAGCACCACGCGGCTCTTTCCGGTGCCGATATCCGCAAACAAGAGGTCCAGCCGGCGCTGGTCGCGGCTTTCACGCTGGATCGCGAGGGTCTTGCGGTCGGGCAGCCAGTTCACCCGTGCGAGATAGATATCCTCATCGGAGCCCAAGTCGATAAACGTCGTGGTGCCGCTGGCGAGGTCGAAGACCCCAAGGCGTACGCGCACGTTGGGTCCGCCGGCCGTGGGGTAGCGCTGCGCGAACGTGGCGACGTTGTCGGCGGCGATCTCGAATCTCTGGGTGACCGGGACGGGAGTTTCATCGACGCGGACGAAGGCGATATGACGATCATCCGGCGCCCACCAATAGCCGGTGCTGCGGTCCATTTCCTCTTGCGCCACGAATTCCGCCATGCCGTTCTTGATGGCGCCGCCGCCGTCGGCGGTCAGGGCCCTTTCGGATTGGGCAGCCAAGTCGTAAACGAAGAGATTCTGGTCTTTGACGTAGGCCACGTAGTGGCCCGCGGGGGATACCATCGCGTCGGTCGCGAATCCCTTCGATTGCTTGATCTCGGCCAGGGCGCTTTTCGCCGGCTTGGCGAGATCATAGTAAAAAAGCTTGCCCTCCAGCGGGAACAGCAAGGCACGCCCCGAAGGCGCGAAGGAATATTCCAAAATGCCCGACAAAGCCGCCGTACGCTGCCGCTCGCGCCGCGACAGTTCCTCATCCGACAGCCGCCCTTGCGTGGGCGCCAACACCGTCGAGTCCACCAAGATGCGCGCCTCGCGATCGCGAATGTTGTATTCCCACAGATCCAGCCGATCTTTGTCGTCCTTCTTGCCTTGCAGGTAAGTGACGCGCGAACCATCCGGGGAGACCCTCAGCCCTGCGATGGTCGGCCCCGCCAGGGCCGGCGCGTCGAACAAGCGATCGATGGTCAACTCGGCGCCCCGCGCGGATTCTGCGCCATGAGCGGACGCGACCGCACAGGCAACGAGGGCGGGGGCGAGATATCGCCCGGGATTGCGTGGTTGGGTCATCAGCTATCGGCCTTTTTTTGCCAGCGACGAATGGTACCAGCGAGCGGCTTCGCGGATGGCCGAGAGTGCGCTGCGTAATTTACAGGCGCGTCAGCCGATAACAGACTTCGTGCAACTGAGTGACACCGCGGCTGCGCATTCGAGGTTCATCCGCCAGTACGTCATCGCGAGAAAGCTCGCGAATTTCATAGCGGCTGCCATATAACGCCATGACTTCCTCCTGGGGGATGGAGAACGGCGGACCTGCCGTCTGTCCTTGCGGGTATTCCATGGTCACCAACAGCATCTCGGTGCCGGCGCGGGTGAGCTTTGCCATGTGATCGACGTACGGTGCCCGCAGTTCGGGCGGCCAGGCAACCAAGGCGGCGCGGTCGAACACGCCGGCCAAGTCACCGAGCTGTGCCCGGCCCAAGGCGAAGAAATCGCCGCAAAACAGCTCGAGGCGGGGGGCTTCGTAGACATCGAAGCCTTGCGCGGTGCGGCGCCGGGTGGGGATGCCGTTCTCGAGGCAGAAGGCTTCCAGCGCGACGACCGACAATTCGACGCCGGCCACGGCATGGCCGTGATCGCGGAGCCACAACAGGTCCAGGGTTTTGCCGCACAAGGGCACGAAGGTTCGGCTGCCCGTCGGGAGGCCCAAATCCGGCCAATGCCGGGTCAGATGGGAGTCCGCCCGAGCTCGATGAAAACCGATCTGACCGGCGCGCCAGCGTGCGTGCCAGAAATCAGGCTGCACGCGGGGATCGTCCAGCCGGAGCCCAGGGCGGCCCGGTCAAGATTCCTCCAGTCCTTCCGAGCTTGCGGGCCCATCCGCGCGAACGCCTTCGCCCTCGGGACCGCCTTCGTCGGGGATCTTGCGCTGTTCGGTGAGCCAAGCACCCAGATCGATCAGTCTGCAGCGATCGCTGCAGAAGGGCCGGTACGGAGACTCCGCCGACCACTCGACCGGCCGGCGGCACGTAGGGCATTTTACGACGGTTGCCACAGCGCTGCTCGCATCAAGAGCAGCAGGTCAACAGGAACGGTACATCCGTCTCGACATGGACGGGGCGGGCGGTGGCACTCGCCCATGTCAGGAATCGAATGGTGCAGCGATGCTGGCTGCCGCTGATCTCCGGAAACAGCTCGCTGTCGGGCGGCATGGTCACGCGCACCAGCTGACAGGGGTTTTCACGGTCGAACTGCAGCTGATAGATGCCCCCGGTCGCGGTCTCGGATTTGCGTTTCGCGTTCTGACGGGTGAGCCAGAGCAACTCGGCGATGCTGTCGCACAACGGCCTGATGAGCGCCAGCCAGGAGTTGAACTCGGCGGTACGCACGTCCGAGGGCCGAGTCAGCCAAAAGCAGTAATCGGGCAGGTCGAAATCGCACGTTCCTCCCGGGATGGCGCTGCGGTGCTTGATCGCGCTCAGGAACTCAGAATCGCGCAGCGGCCCCATGAAGTTGCCGCCGACCGTCGAGAGTTCCTCGCGCATCTTCACGAGGTTCGACATCAGCGACTTCAAACGGCTCGGGTCGACCCCGGTCTTGGTCTGGAATTCCTTCAGTACATTGACATGGCGTTCGAGTTCCTTGAGCACTTCGCTGCGCGAATCGCCGCGAGCGGTAATCGCAAGGATCTCGAGCAGGCTCGCCACGGCGGAGCGCGTACTCCAGGGGTTGGGAAAATCGGCGTGATACGAGGCCTGGGTATAGAGGAACTCCAGGCGCAAAAAGGTCCGCATGCGCTCGTTGAGAGGCTGCTCGTAAGTGACCGGCGCCAACTCCGGCTCTGCATCGGCTCGTGGATCGGGGTAAGAGTTCATGCGCGTATTCTGAGCCAAGCCGAGGTCAGCGGTAAACCTCAGCTTTACGTTAAATCACGCTCGCGGTATCTAGGGCGCGGCCACGAGGCGCAGATAGCGCTCGTGCAGCCGGTCAACCGCCTGGTGCAGATCGCTGAGGGTACCGGAGTTGACCAGCACATCGTCGGCCGCCTGCAGACGCTCGGCGCGGGAGGCCTGGGCCGCGAGAATGGCGCGCGCCTGCGCTTCGCTGCAGGCATCGCGAGCCATGACTCGATGCAGCTGCACGCTTTCCTCCACATCCACGACCAATATGCGGTCGACTGTCTGGCGGGTACCCCCTTCGACCAGCAATGGGATCGCCAGAACGGCATACGGGCCGGACGTCGCAGCGACGCGACGTCCCATCTCCACGCGAATCAGCGGATGCAAGATGGCCTCGAGGTCTTTGCGCAACACGGGATCCGAAAACACCCGATGACGAAGTGCGCGCCGATCGAGGTGCCCTTCGGGCGTCAAAACGCCCGGCCCGAATTTCGCTACGATCTGCGCCAGACCGGGTTGGCCCGGCTCGACCACGGTGCGAGCGGCCTCGTCCGCGTCGATCACCGGTATGCCCAACTCGATGAAGCGTTGTGCGGCCGCGCTCTTGCCGCTCGCGATCCCGCCTGTCAACCCGATGAGCAGACGCGGTGTCATGGCTCAGTGTTGCAGGCCCGACACACGCAGATAGGCGTTCACCCACGAGTCCCCGTACATCATCGCGAGCCAGCCGGCGGCAGCGAGGTAAGGGCCGAAAGGCATGGGGGCCGCCTTGTCTCGACCCCGCAGCGCGATCATCGAGATTCCATATACCGCACCGGTCGCCGCGGATAACACGATGATCAGGGGCAGCAGCTTCCAACCCAACCATGCACCCAGCGCGGCAAAAAGCTTGAAGTCGCCATAGCCCATGCCTTCCTTGCCGGTGGCCAGGCGAAAGCCATGGAACACCAGCCACAGGCTCAAGTACCCGGCGGCTGCGCCGATGATGGCATCGCGGGGGGAGACGGGTAGGACGGCGAAGGCCGGCGCAGGCGTCGGAAAGGCTGTGATCGACAACATCGAGGCCGAGGCGCCCCCGGGTGCCCCGGCGCCGAATGCTACCGCGGCCAGCAGGCCAGCCCACAGCAGCGGCAGCGTGATCCCGTCCGGCAGCAATTGATGGTCGATGTCGATGCCGGTGAGTGCGATGAGTGCCCAGGTAATGACTATTGCGCAAGCAGCCGGCACGC
This sequence comes from Pseudomonadota bacterium, assembly GCA_030799355.1. GTDB lineage: Bacteria > Pseudomonadota > Gammaproteobacteria > Steroidobacterales > Steroidobacteraceae > Bog-1198. The sequence goes on along the minus strand of JALYHP010000046.1, from coordinate 3,745 downwards.
CGGCACCGAAATGCCATGCCACCCAGGCCGACAGCAGGCCGGTACCGAGTTCCACCACCGGATAGCGAACGGAGATGCCCGCTTTACAGCTGCCGCAGCGCCCCTTGAGCGCCAGCCAGCTCACCACCGGGATGTTCTGCCAGGGGTTGATCGGCGCCTTGCATGACGGGCAGGCGGAGCGAGGAGCGCTGAGGGTGAAGCGTTCGGCCGGCGCCGCCGCCACCGTCGTCGCATGGTCGCTGACGGGCAAGAGGTCCGCAGCCTGGGCGCGCCACTCGCGCTCCAGCATGATGGGCAGCCGATAGATGACGACGTTGAGAAAGCTGCCAACGACCAAGCCGATGACGAATAAGCAACCGGCAAACAGCGCGGGACTGCCCACAAGGAGCGCGGCGAGATCATTTAACATGAATACAGCTCAAACGCCGGGCCGCGGCGCGCCCGGAACGACTCACACCACCGAACCGAGCTTGAAGATGGGCAGGTACATGGCGATGACCATGCCGCCGACCAGAACGCCGAGGACCGCCATGATGATGGGTTCCATCAAGCTCGACATGCTGTCCACCGCGTTGTCGACCTCGGCTTCATAGAATTCCGCGACCTTGGCGGACATGGTATCGAGGGAGCCCGACTCTTCGCCGACCGCGATCATTTGTACGACCATGTTGGGAAACAGGCCGGTATTTTCCATGGCGCGCTGCAGGCGCTGACCGGTGGCAATCTCGTCCTTCATGCGCAGCGTGGCTTCTTCATACACGATGTTGCCCGTGGCGCCGGCCACGGATTGCATGGCTTCGACCAACGGCACGCCGGCGGCAAACATGGTCGACAAGGTGCGAGCGAAGCGGGCGATCGCCGATTTGACGAGAATGGGACCAATGATGGGAAATTTCAGCATGGCGCGATCGAGGAAGCGGCGCATGTTGCGCGAGCGCTTGTGGAAGTACAGGAACGCGTAGATGGCGCCGGCGAGGACGATGCCCACCATCCAGCCCTTGCTGGTCATGAACCGAGACAGGTTGACCACCATTTGAGTGAATGCGGGAAGATCCGCGCCGAATCCCTTGAACAGCGATTCGAACTGCGGAATGACGAAAATCAGCAAGATGGCGCTGACGATGAGGGCGACGGCCAATACGGCAACGGGATAGAAGAGCGCCTTCTTGATTTTCTTCTTGAGGGCCTCCGTTTTTTCCTTGTAGCTGGCAATCTTTTCGAGCAGGGTTTCTAGAGCGCCCGCTTGTTCGCCCGCTTCCACCAAATTCACGAATAGATCATCGAAATACAAGGGAAACTTGGCGAGCGATTCATGCAGCGTGCTGCCGCCTTCGATGTTGCTCTTGATGTCGAGCAGCAGCTTTTGCATGGCGGGCTTCTCATGTCCGTTCCCCATGATCTCGAAAGCCTGCACCATGGGAATGCCGGCCGACATCATGGTCGCCAGCTGCCGGCTGAAGACGGCGATGTCACCCGCCTCGATCTTTCCGCCCGACCTGAATGCGCTGCTTTGCGTCTTGACGCGCGTGGCGGCGACACCTTGACGCCTCAGGTCTGCCCGCAGGGATGCTTCGTTGGCCGCGAGCGACTTGCCTTTGACCTTGTTGCCGCGCTTGTCCTTGCCTTCCCAGATGAACTGGGTTTCCTTCTTGCCTGCGGTTGCTGCTGTGGCCATAACTCAATCCTTAATCGTCGGTTAGTCGATAGTGACGCTATTGACTTCTTCCAAGCTGGTAATGCCGTCCTTGACTTTTTGCAAGCCGGAGCGCCGCAAGTTCCAGATGCCGTCCTTGGCCGCCTGGTCGCCGATATCGAGTGCGCCGCCGCCTTCCATGATGATGCGGCCGATGGTTTCGGTGACTGGCATCACCTGATACAGGCCCATGCGGCCCTTGTAGCCGTCGGTGCATTGGCTACATCCCACCGCCTTGTAGATTTTAATTCCGGCCTGGATGTCAGCCTCTTCGAAACCCTCCTTGCGCAGGGCCTCGGGCGGGACCTCGAGGGATTGCTTGCAATTGCCGCAGAGTTTTCGCGCCAGACGCTGGGCGATGATGAGGCTCACCGAGGTGGCGATCGCATAAGGTTTAACGCCCATATCGACGAGCCGTGTCAGGGTCTGCGGCGCATCGTTGGTATGCAGCGTCGAGAGCACCAAGTGCCCCGTCTGCGCAGCCTTGATGGCGATTTCCGCGGTCTCGAGGTCGCGGATTTCGCCGACCATGATGACGTCCGGATCCTGGCGAAGAAATGCGCGCAGTGCGGCAGCGAACGTGAGTCCCACCTTGGGATTCACGTTGACCTGGTTGATGCCGGGCAGGTTGATTTCCGCCGGATCCTCGGCCGTCGAGATATTGCAGTCCTCGGTGTTGAGGATATTGAGACCCGTGTATAGCGAGACCGTCTTGCCGCTGCCGGTGGGGCCAGTGACGAGAATCATGCCCTGCGGCTTGGCCAGATACCGAAGATAGGTTTCTCGCTGCTGTGGCTCATACCCCAAGGCATCGATACCCAGCATGGCGCTGGATGGGTCGAGAATACGCGTCACCACCTTCTCGCCGAAGAGCGTGGGGCAGGTGCTGACACGAAAATCGATGGCGCGATTCTTGGATAGCCGCATCTTGATGCGACCGTCCTGCGGGACCCGACGCTCGGCGATGTCGAGACGCGCCATGACTTTGAGCCGGGCGACTATTTTAATGGCCAACTGCACCGGCGGCAGGGCGACTTCCTTGAGCACGCCATCCAAGCGGGTGCGGATGCGGAATATTTTCTCGTAAGGCTCGAAGTGAATGTCCGAGGCGCCCTTCTTGATCGCATCCAGCAGAATTTTATTGACGAAGCGGACGATGGGCGCGTCCTCCACATCATCGCGACCGGGCGTATCCCCGGCGGCCTCGTCGTCACCACCGGTTACTTCCAGGTTTTCGAGGTCGAAGTCGTCCTCGCCGAGGTTCGGCATGATGGACTCGGCCTGCTCGATGGCCTTCGTCACCGCCGCCTGTAGCTTGTTGTCCTCGACCACCACGAACTCGATGCTCATGGACGTCTGGAAACGAATCTCGTCGAGGGCATGCAGATTGGTCGGGTCCGACACCGCCAGGAATAACCGCTTGCCGCGTTTCATCAGCGGCAGGACGCGATGCTTCTGCAGGAGCTTGTCGCTCACGGTGCGCACCGCATCGGGATCGAGCGTTACCGCATCCAGATCCAGCAGGGGCACGCCAAATTCATTCGAGGCCGAAATGGCGATGTCGCGCGCCGTCGCCAGGTTCGCCGCCACCAGGTGTGATACGAGACTTAGGCGCTTCTCTTTCGCCTTGCCAATGGCATCCTGCATGGCCGCTTCGTCCAGCAGGCCATCTTGCACCAGGCGTTGCGCGAGGCCGCCCAGGGCCACGCGGCTGTTGCCGCTGGCTGCCGCTAATACGTTGTCATTCATAGACTTAGAGGAGACCCTACTAGGTTGCTTTTGCTCTACTATCGGTAGCTAGCGGAGCAATTGTCAAATCATCCGCGGATAGTCGCATATTGGCGCCACCGTGCTCGTGACTTTGATCGCAAAACGAGGCTACGCGAGGCGGTAGCCGCCGTGATGGTCTATAAAAAAGAAGCCCATCCTTGGAGGGGCTTCTGATCCATCGCCGAAAGGGTATTAGACCCGGCAATTCGAGGGGACATATTTATTGTTAGCGTTAGTCGATACCGCGCACGTCCACGTAATGGCGTCGCTGGGAACTGAGCT
>JALYHP010000022.1 GCA_030799355.1 Pseudomonadota bacterium | reverse complement strand
ATCGCGCAGCGCGGCCCGCGCGCTTTCCCAGTTGCGGCCGTCGAACGGCGTCACCGACATCGACTCCACGGTGCCGCCATCGAGGCAGCGGGCATTGACGCTCACCCCATCGGGGTGCGAACGCGGGGTATAAAAGGATTTCACCGCAGTGCGAGCAGAAGGTGTGCTTTGCGACGCCGGTGTTGAAGGTGTACGTGGTCAAGGCGTCGCGGCCTGAAATCAGCACGAATTGGTCGGCGCGCACGATCAGGTGCAAATAGCCGAACTTATTGCATATGGAGCAATTGCAATCCGACACGTCGAGTTTGGCCGGCGCGGTGACTTCGAACCGTACACGGCCGCAATGACAGCCGCCCACATGCGTGACCAGGTTTTCTGCATCCGCAACCATGATTGCTGCCCTCAACACCGACGAGTCGGAATCGGTCTCGGCTACGTCAGTGCTTGTGCTCTTGCGCGGCGAGATCGCCGACCAATGCCAGCAACCGCTCGGGACCGCCGGCCGAGCGCACGTCCGCCAGGTATTTGCCGTTGATGACGAAGGTGGGAACCCCTTCGATGCGGTAGCGAAGCACGAGCTGATCCGCTCTTTGCAGCGCCGTCTCGACCGCGAACGAGTGGTAGGACTTCTTGAACGCATCCTCGGAGATGCCGAACTTCTTGACGAATGCGCTCTGTACGCGCTCCGCGCCCGCGGTGTCGTTGGGATCGCTTGCGATCAACGGATCGCCGTTCACGTGTATTTCCTTGAACACCTCGGCATGCAGCTGATCGAGCTTGCCCATGCTTTCCAAGGTGTAGTACAGGCGGGCGGTCGAGCGGTGCGCCTCGCTCCACATGACCGGTACCCGCGAGAAGGTGACGAAGCCGGGCTTGGTCTTACGCCACGACTCCACCAGCGGGTCGATGGCATTGCAATGCGGGCACGCATACCAGAAAAATTCGAGCACCTCGACCTGACCGGCGGGAACGGATGTGGGCTGGGCGGGAACCAGGCGCGTGTAATTCACACCTTCCTGCCACTGCGTAGCACTCGCGGCGCCGGCAGCGGAGGCTGTCGAGGCGGATGCGGCCATGGTCGAAGCGACCGCGGCCAACAAGGGATTATGGGTGCCGCTGTCGCCGGTGGCGTCCTCGACCGTTTCAGAGCCGTCTTCATTCTTCGCCGCGGTGTTGCCAGGCTGCGCTGGCGCGAGACCCACCTCCTGCCGTTGGCTCGCCGTTGCGGGCGCGGCGTCGCCCGCCGGAGGCGCCAACGCCGTCGCCGGCGTGGTGGCCGCTCGGGCCGGGTCCTTCGACGCTTGCTGTTTACCGCAGGCGCCGAGAGCCAGTGCCAGGCCCAGACCCAGAATCGACCAGAGACGTGAGGCGTGCATCTTTAGCGAATTCCTTGCAGATAAGAAGCTATATCGCGCATATCATCGGTCGACAAGCGCTTCGCTATGGTCGGCATGATCCCGTTGGGCCCCGTGGCCCGAGCGCCCGACGCATAGTCGTTCAGCTGTTTGACCACGTATACCGAATGCTGGCCGCGCAGGGCCGGAAATTTCGCCGGTTCGATGCCTCGTCCGGTGGGGCCGTGACAGGCCATGCAAGCCGGGATGCCGCGGGCGCTGTCGCCGCCGCGATAGAGTTTTTGGCCGGCTTGCCAATAGGAGGGATCGGCCTCGAGACCCGAATTGGTCTGGCCGGCGAAATAGGCGCCGAGATCCGCCATGTCCTCGTCGGTCAGGTTGACCGCATTCGGCCTCATCACGGGGTTGTTGCGCTTACCGTCCTTGAAGTTTTTGAGCTGTTCGGCGATGTAATCGGCGCCCAGGCCGGCGAGGCTCGGCCACTCGGGATTGCTACTGTTGCCGGCTGGGCCATGGCAGGCCTGGCACACCGCGGCCTTGGTTGCGCCCGTTTCGGGGTTGCCGGCCGCCACACCCAAGTTGCCGGCGATCGCTCCCGATATCGTCGCCACGAGAATCAACAAACGCTTCATGATCGGCGGTAACCCCATTCTAAAGTGAACTCCCTGATCCGCTAAATTGTACACTAGAGTCAATAATTTGCGTCCCAGCAACATCTATGTCGGCCTACCCCAACGTAAAATTCGTCACCAGCGCGGCCGAGGCACATCAGCTGGCGCCGGACACCGGTCGCGAAATCGCTTTTGCGGGCCGGTCCAATTCGGGTAAGTCGACGGCCATCAATGCCATCACCCAGCGCTCCGGCCTGGCGCGAGTCAGCCGCACGCCGGGCCGAACCCAACTCATTAATTTCTTCGAACTGGCGCCCGAGCGTCGATTGGTCGACCTACCGGGCTATGGGTTTGCCAAAGTACCGGAGCGCGTTCGCATCAAGTGGCTGCAGCTGATGGAGCATTACTTCAACGTGCGCGAGTCGCTGGTCGGCCTGGTCCTCATCGTGGATTCTCGGCGCGGCCTGGGGGCACAGGACGCAGCGATGCTCGAGTGGGTACTCGCGCGCGATCGACAGGCGCACATCCTGCTGACCAAAGCGGATAAATTGAATCGCAGAGACTCGCAACGCGTGTTGCAAGAAACCCAAAGTGCCTGCGCCGACACGGCGGTCACCGCGCAGTTATTCTCGGCGCACGCGAAACAGGGGATCGACGAGGCGCGCACGACGATGGATGGCTGGCTGCAGGCCGCCTGAAGCCGTCGCACGCGAGCCCAAAAAAAGGCCCCGATGGCCACTTGCGCAACCATCGAGGCAGACCAACCCGGCATGGGGATGACAAACCGGGTCTTGCCCGCTCAGGGAGAAGAGCGGGGAGCGTCGTTAACGCTCATGGGATTAGATGGGGGTGCCCTACGAAAGTTCCAGGGCGTCCTCGAGCATTTATGGAAAACCGGCAAATCGTCCGATCCGGCCTTCGAATGGGCAAAAACCTGAGCGGAAACCACAAATTTTTACATTTCGGCGGTGCACCAACCCCCCGCGATCGGACTCATTCAGGGATCGGCCTAATGAGCTTCATCCCAATTCGCCCCGACCCCTGCATCGACCTTGAGGGGGACGCGAAGTTCGGCGGCCCGCGCCATCCGGTGGCGCAGTTGGGGAACGATCCACTGCACGGCCGAGTCCGCGGCCTCCAGCACGAGTTCGTCGTGCACCTGCATGATGAGGCGGGCCGGCGCGTTCGACGTTCGTAGCCAGGTATCGACGTCGATCATCGCGCGCTTGATGATGTCCGCGGCGCTGCCTTGCATGGGCGCATTGATGGCGCTGCGTTCGGCATATTGCCGCAGCGCCTGGTTTCGCGACAGGATGTCCGGTAGATACAGTCGGCGTCCGAAGAGAGTTTCGACGAAGCCGGCATCGCGTGCCTTCTGCTTGGTCTCGTCCATGTATCGCTTCACCCCGGGATAGCGCTCGAAATACAGATCGACGTACTTTTGCGCCTCGCCGCGGCCGACGCCCAACTGCCGCGCCAGCCCGAACGCCGACATGCCGTATATCAATCCGAAATTGATGGCTTTGGCGGAACGCCGTTGGTCGGCGGTCACCGCATCCAGCGGCAGGCCGAGCACTTCCGCCGCCGTGGCTTGGTGCACGTCGCGATCTTCCGAGAACGCAGCCAGCAAGCTCGCATCGCCCGACAGATGCGCCATGATGCGTAACTCGATTTGCGAATAGTCGGCGGCAATCAAGGAATGTCCGGGAGATGCCACGAACGCCTGCCGTATGCGCCGTCCCTCCGGCGAGCGGATAGGAATGTTTTGCAAGTTCGGGTCGGTCGAGGAAAGTCGTCCGGTGGCCGCGACCGCTTGATGGTAGAAGGTATGGATGCGTCCGGATTGCCGATTGATCTGCTCGGGCAGTTTATCGGTGTAGGTCGATTTGAGCTTCGCCACGCCGCGATATTCGAGGATCAGTTTCGGCAGCGGATACGTCACCGCCAATTCCTCGAGCACGTCTTCGGCCGTGGAGGGCTGCCCCGTCGGAGTCTTACGCATCACCGGAATGCCCAGCTTGCCGAACAGGATTTCCTGAAGCTGCTTCGGCGAGTCCAGGTTGAAGGCTCCGCCCGCTTCGAGATGCGCCTGCGCCTGCAATTCCAGCATGCGCGCCGCCAGTTCCGAGTTCTGCTTCCTGAGCAGCTCTCGGTCCACCAGAACGCCCGCGCGCTCCATGCGATACAACACCTGAACCAGGGGCTGTTCGATCGATTCGTACAGGCTCTTCAGGCGAGGTACCGCTTGCACCTGCGGCCATAATGCCTGGTGCAGCTGCAGCGTGACATCCGAGTTCTCGGCGGCATACTCGGCGGCGCGTTCCACCTCCACCTGATTGAAAGTCAACTGCTTCGCGCCCTTGCCGCGCACCGCGTCGTGGGGAATGATCGTGATCCCCAGATACCGTGCGGCCGTCGTGTCCACGTCGTGCTTCGCCACCAGTACGCTGTTGAGCACATAGGACTCGAGCATGGAGTCGTACCGCTGTCCCGCGAGCGCAATTCCATGGTTCGCGAGAATGTGGCAATCGAATTTCAGATGATGGCCCAATTTCGGCTTCGACTCATCCTCGAGGATGGGTTTCAGCGCGGCCAGCACGGCATCACGCTCGAGTTGCGGGGGAACGCCCGGATAGTCGTGTCCGAGCGGTAGGTAGGCCGCTTCGCCCGCCGACACGGCAAACGACACGCCGACGATCCGTGCGCGCATGTAATCGAGCGTGTCCGTGTGGGTGTCGAAGGAGATCAGAGAAGCGGCGGCCAGTTTGGCGAGCCACGCGTCGAAGGCCGCCTGGGTCGTGACCGTCTCGTAGTTGCGATGCCGCGTGGCCAGGGCCGGGGCTCCCGCTGCCGCGTCGGCGGCTTCGGCAGGCATCACACCGGCAGTGCCGCCCGCGTCCGCGCCCCCCGCGGCGGCTTGAACATCGGTGAACGCCGGGGGAGCGCTGTCGGCCGAGGCGTCAAGGGTCCGCAGCAGCAACCGCAATTCGAGGCGTGTGTATAGTTCGCGCAGGCGCGCGACATTCGGCGTGCCGGCGGACAGCGCCTCGGCATCCAGGTCCAGCGGCACGGCGGTATCGATGGTCGCGAGCCTGCGCGACAGTTCGAGCGCCGGCAGTTCGCCGCGCAGATTCTCGCCGACCTTGCCGCCGATCGAAGCGACGTTCTCGATCAGAGCGTCCAGCGTCTGATACTGGGTGAGCCATTTGGCGGCCGTCTTCGCGCCGACGCCGGTCACACCCGGGATATTGTCCGAGGTGTCGCCGACGAGCGCGAGATAATCCACGATCTGTTCCGGGAAGACATCGAACTTGGCCTTGACGCCGGCACGATCGAGCCGTGTATTGCTCATCGTATTGACCAGAGAGATGTGCGGACCGACCAGTTGCGCCATGTCCTTGTCGCCGGTCGAGATCAAGACCTCGAAACCTGCCAGAGCCGCTTGTTTCGCGAGCGTGCCGATCACATCGTCGGCTTCGACGCCGGCGATTCGCAACAGCGGCAACCCCAACGCCGTGACGGCCTCGAGCAGCGGTTGCACTTGCGACCGGAGATCGTCGGGCATGGGGGTACGATGCGCCTTGTACTGATCGAACAGGTCGTCCCGGAAGGTTCTGCCCGGCGCATCGAAGACCACCGCAACGCGCGCCGGTGACTCATCCTTCATGAGTTTGTTCAGCATGTTCAGTACGCCGAGCACCGCCCCGGTGGGTTCGCCCCGCGAATTGCCGAGCGGCGGCAGTGCGTGGAACGCCCTGTACAAATAGGAAGAACCGTCCACCAGCAGTAGTTTCCGCGCGCTCATCGGGAACCTCGGCAACCGCCGCTACGGCTGCGGTGTGGGCGTAGGAGCGGCTTGGGCCGCGCCGTTCGGCGTTGGCGCAGCCGGCGCGGGCACATCGGAGGGAGCCGTGCTCGGCGGCGAGGGGGCTGGAGGTGTCTGGGTGCGGGCCGGCGGTGCGCTCGGCTTGGCGGCCGTGTTGCGAGGATGCTGTGCATCGGGCAATACCAACGCCCCTTTCTGTCCACATCCCAGCAACACCCCCGCCAGGCAGGCAACCACAAGCAGGCGTTCGGTTCGCATACCCGTAAGTATAAGCGAGGCCGCGTGCTTGTTGGCGCTCCGCCGCGAGGACCGGCCGAGCCGAATACAGTGCCCTTGCTCCGGGGATGCTGCGGCATGACCCGTGGGCGCGACTATACTGCCCGTCATGACTCAGCAGACCCCCTCGAGGCCGCGCGCCGGAGTATGGATTGCCGCCGGGCTGATCCTGGGCGCGATGATGTGCGCGTGCACGCTGCCGGCGATATCCCCGAAGTCGCGGGGTAGCGGAGGCGATGCGACCACTCAGACACTGCGCGATAAGGTGAAGGTCATCGTCGTGATCTATGCCGAGAACCGTGCATTCGATAACCTGTACGGCAATTTTCCCGGGGCTCATGGCTTAGCCGACGTGCTCGATGCCGAAGGGCGCCCATCGCCTCGATACGCTCCCCAGCGGGATCGCGACGGGTCGGTATTGCCGAGCTTGCCGCCCACCTGGGGCGGGGTGACGGCCCCCGGCTACGAGCCGGTGATCACGCAAGCACAAAGCGCCGGTCTACCGAATGCGCCGTTTTCGATCGAGCACGCCTTTACCGCACCATCGAACGTCACGCTGTCCACGTCCGCCGTGACGCGCGATCTCTACCACCGATTTTTCGAACATCAGATGCAAATCCACGGCGGCGGCAACGACGGGTATGCCGCTTGGTCGGATGCCGGCGGGCTGGTGATGGGTCACTATGACACCAGCCATTCGGCGCTCTATGGTCTGGCGCGCCAATACGTGCTGGCCGACCATTTTTTCCAAGGTGCATTCGGCGGCTCTTTCCTCAATCACCAGTACTTGATTTGTGCGTGCGCGCCGCAGTACCCCAACGCCGATACCGCTGCGGCCAAGCCCTCCATCGCGGTACTCGACACCGCCGCCGATGGCCATCCGCTACCGCGCCTGACGCTGGCACCGAATTCGCCCCTATCCGCGCTCGATGGCCCCCCCACCTTCGTGAAAAGCGGCAATCTCGCGCCGGCCGGTTATTTCCCCGACGGTGAATTCCATGCCGTGAACACCATGCAACCCCCGTATCAACCGAGCGGCAACGCACCTGCGCGCGATGATGAATCCGGGCTGCATGCCGATCCGAATAACGCGACGACGTTGCCGCCGCAGACGGCCCCCACCATCGGCGATCGATTGAGCGCCAAAGATGTCACGTGGGCCTGGTATTCCGGTGCCTGGGATACCGCCATGGCCGATGGCAAACAACCGGCGAGCAAGAGACGGCGGGTGATCTATGCGCCGAGTACGCCGGCCGGTAGCCCCGACTTCCAACCGCACCACCAACCTTTCAACTATTACGAGCGCTTCGATCCCACGGCGCACCCGGATGAGCGCGCGCGGCACCTGAAGGATTACGAGGATTTACTCGCGGACATCGCCGCGGGCCGGCTGCCGCAGGTGGTGTTCTACAAGCCGCAGGGCAATCTCAATCAACATCCCGGGTACGCCTCGGTCGCTGAAGGTGATGCCCATATCGCCGGTCTCGTCGCGAAACTGCAGGCCGCGCCTCAATGGAACGAGATGGTGATCATCGTCGCCTATGACGAATATGGCGGCGCGTGGGACCACATCGCACCGCCCCAGGGTGATCTGTTGGGTCCGGGCACACGCATACCGGCGTTGGTGATCTCGCCGCTCGCACGCAGGGGGACGGTCGATCACACTCCGTATGATACGGGCTCCATCCTGCGTTTGATCACCCGGCGCTTCGACTTGGAAGGGCTGCCGGGTATCACGACGCGCGATCACGCGTTGGCGGAACACGCCCAAACTCCCATGGGCGATTTGACCAACGCGCTCGATCTGAAGCACTGAGCGTGTGCGGCGCCCTACGGTCGCGGCGGCGGGCCGGCCGCGCTCGCCACAACCCAGCGGCCCGTTGCCCCGTGTGCCACCGCGAGCCGACGTCGCGAGCGCTCGCGTTTTGCCAGCTGTCACGTCGCCGCGCGCCAGCCTGGCCGAGGGTTGCCGCGTCGCTACAGGATGCCGCGGCTACGGGCTCGGCGGCGCCTTGTGAGGAGCCGGCGGGACCGCGGCCGGCTCGCTCGACTTTACGCTGATGAGTTCCACGTCGAAGGTCAGCAGGGAGCCGGCCGGAATTCCCGGTCGAGGATTCGTGTCGTAGGCAAGTTCGGGGGGTACGAACAGCTGCCATTTCGCACCGGGTTTCATGAGCACCAAGGCTTCCTGCCAACCCTTGATGACGCCATTGACCTTGAACGTCGCCGGCATGCCGCGGGCGTAGGAGCTGTCGAATTCACCGCCGTCGAGCAGCTTACCGCGATAGTTGACCGTCACCTCGTCCGTCGGGGCAATCGCCGCGGCCTTGGCATCGCCGGGGACGAGTACTTTGTATTGCAAGCCATCGGCGGTGGTTTTCACGCCTTTTTCACGGCCGTTGCGCGCCAGGAATTCCTGCGCTGCCGCCTTGTTGTGCGCCAACGCCTCCGCCATGACCTTCTGCACGAATCCTTGGATCTGCTGCTGGTCGGCGCGGGTGGATTTCTTGCCTTGCAAGCCGTCCTTGACGCCGCGCGCGACGGCCTCTGTGTCGATCTGGTTGGTGATGCCGACGCCATGCATCTGCTCACCGAAGGTCAAACCAAACAAATAGCTGGTTTGCTCGCTGGAAGCCTCGGCGGGCGCGGTCGCCGCGAGAGCGGACGGGGCCGGTGCGGCGGGTCCCGGGGTCTGGGCATGCGCGGCGGGTAGGGTTGCCGCCAATAAGCAGAGCTTGAGGGCGGCCGGTACCAATCGGTAATTGTGTTTCATGGCGCGCACGATACGCCACGCCCCTCTCCCTGCCAACCCTCCGGGAGCGGGCAGATTTCCCTCATTCGTCGTTGTCGCCTCCTTTGGGTATCGATCCCACCGCGTCGGCTGCGCCTCGGAAAAAAAAATCTGCCGCGCTCGCGGGCGGGCTCCGATGCGCACGGCGCACCGGGCGACTCAGGAGGGCGGATTCTTCAACTTCGCGGCCACGCGTTGGTACGCTTCGCGAAACGGAACGTTTTCCTGGGTCACCAAAGCGTTCGCGGCGGCCGCGGCATGAATGCCGGGGTCCAAGCGGATATTGCCCGGGTTGAAGCGCACGCCGGCGAGGGCGCTCGGCAGAATGTCGAGCGTCTGCAGGCACGAATCGATGGCGCGAAACAAGGGCGGTTTGATGAGCTGCAGATCGCGGTGATAGCCCGAGGTGAGCTTTTGCGTGATGCTCAACACCTCGTTGAGCGCCGCCTGAGATACGGCGCATCGGCCGCGCATCAACTCGAATACGTCGGGGTTGCGCTTCTGCGGCATGATCGAAGAGCCCGTGGTGAATCCGGCCGGCAGGCTGACGAAACCGTATTCCTGGGTATAGAAGAGCAGCAGGTCGGCGGCAAGCCGTCCCACATCCTGCGTGAGCAGCGTGATCTCGAACAGCAATTGAGCTTCGGCCTTGCCGCGGGAGAGCTGCACCGCGGTCACCGGCTCGTGCGTCACCGCGAAGTCCAGGCGCCGGCGCGTCGCTTCGCGATCCACATCGAGGTTCGGCGTACCGTAGCCGGCTGCGGATCCCAAAGGATTTTTGCCGATGCGGCGTTGCGTCTGCTGCAAGCCTTCGGCGTCGTCACGGATTTCGGCCGCGAAGCCGAGCGCCCACAGCGCCACGGTGCTCGGCATCGCCTGCTGCATGTGGGTGTAGCCGGGCAGTTCGATGGCGCCGTCGCGGGCCGCGAGGGCCTCGAGCGCCGCGGCCACCGCGAGCGCTCCGCCCTGCAGCGCCTGCGCCGCGTCGCGCAGATACAGACGCAACGCCGCGAGCACTTGATCGTTACGGGACCGGCCGGCATGCAGCCGGCCGCCGGCCGCGCCGATTCGGGCCGTCAGCAGGTTCTCGATCGCCGTCTGACAATCCTCCTGTTCGAGGGTAATGCGCCAGAGCCCCTGCGCATGCTCCTCGCCGATCGCGTGCAAGGCACCGCGGATGGCGATGAGGTCCTCCTCGGACAGAAAATTCCGCTCGCGCAGCATGTCAGCGTGCGCGATCGAGGCACGGACGTCGTATGCGACCAACCGGTTGTCCAGCAAATAGTCATCGCCCGCCGTGTAGGCCAGCACCCGTTCATCCAGGGGCGTACCCTTGTCCCAGAGTCGGCTCACGCGTTCCTCGGTGTCATGGCGGGCATGGTTCCGTACCGGCCGTCAAACGGCGGCCGCGCCCTGCTGTTCGGCGGGACTCAATGCCTTGAGGTCCGCCACCACCAGCGTACCGGTGCCTTCGTTGGTGAAAATCTCGGCGAGCAAGCTGTCCGAAGACTTGTAGGTGATCACGTGCACGCGCCGCACGCCGCCGCGGATGGCATTCTCGATGGCGGTGGCCTTGGGCAGCATGCCGTCCTTGAGGTTGCCGGCATCGCGCATGCGCCTCAACCCCTTGATGTCGGTATAGGAAATGACCGTGCTCGGATCCTCCACCTGCTCCAGAATGCCCGGCGCTCCGGTGCACAACACCAATTTTTCTGCCGACAGGGCGCCGCCGATGGCCGCCGCCACGGTGTCCGCATTGATATTGAGCAAGGTACCGTTGGAGTCCGCCGACAGCGGGCTGACCACGGGCATCAAGCCATTCTCCAGCAGCTTTTCGATCACCGTCGCGTTGACCGAGTCGATATCACCCACCAAACCATAGTCCACCGTTTCGTTCGATCCCTCGGATAGGGGCACCGGCGCGCGCTTGTGCGCGCGAATCAAGCCGGCATCGACGCCGGACAGGCCGATGGCCTCGATGCCGAGCTCGCGGCAAATCGCCAGAATGCGCGTGTTGATGAGGCCGTTGAGCACCATCGCCGTCACGTCGATCGATTTCTGATCGGTGATGCGGCGGCCGTTGACCATGCGGGTTTCGATGCCCAGCGTCGCCTGCAGGCTATCGAGTTGCGGACCGCCGCCGTGTACCAGCACCGTCTTGATCCCGACTTGATGCAGAATCGCCACTTGCTCGATCAGCGCGCGCGTGGACACCTCGTCGCTGAACACGGCACCGCCGGCCTTGATCACGAACACCTTGTTCTTGTACATACGGATGTACGGCGCGGCGCTCATGAGCGCCAATACCGCAACGGAAGGATCGGGTCGACTCATACGGAACTCTCCTAACATGGCCGCTAGGCCAACATGCGATGCAGGACGGCCATCTGCACCACCAAGCGATTGAATGCCTCGCGCTTGACGACGGCACGCGGTCCGTCCAATACCTCGTCGGCGACGGCGACGTTGCGGCGAACCGGTAGACAATGCATCAGCTTCAGATCGGGGTTCGACCCCGCGAACCAGCGCTCCCTGACACACCAATCCGCCAGATCGGCGCGCAGGCGCGAGTCGGCATCGACGTCGCCGTAGTACGCGGTGCTGCCCCATTCCTTCGCGTACAGCACGCTGGCGCCTTCCAGGGCCGCTGACCGATCGGAGGTCTCGGCCACCGATCCGCCCGCCGCCGCGGCCGCTGTGCGAGCCTTCTCCATGAGCTGCGGCGGCAGTGCGAAGCCCTCGGGCCGCGCCACCACCACGTCCATGCCGCGCATCGCCGCCATATGCAGTGTGGCCGCCGGCACGGCCAGCGGCAGCGCCTTGGGGTGATACACCCAGCTCAACACGAATTTAGCCCGTTGCGGGATCTTGAGCTCATCGAGCGTGCGCCAGTCCGCCAGCGCCTGGCACGGATGATTCATGGCCGATTCCATATTGATCAAGGGCTTGTCGCACAGGCCATCGATCATGCGGAACAAGGTTTCGTCCATGTCGTTCTGCAGGCTTTTGAAATCGGCAAAAGCGCGCACGCCGAGCGCGTCGCAGTACGAGGCCAGCACCGGTATGCCTTC
This sequence comes from Pseudomonadota bacterium, assembly GCA_030799355.1. GTDB lineage: Bacteria > Pseudomonadota > Gammaproteobacteria > Steroidobacterales > Steroidobacteraceae > Bog-1198. The sequence continues at coordinate 134,089 of JALYHP010000022.1, read as the reverse complement.
GCGAATGTGCTCCGATGCGGCGCCGTTCATGATGGCTTTCAAGCGAGTCTCGAGCTGCCACGTCCCCTGGCCGGGAGTGATGACGAAGGAGTTGCCGCCGAGGCGCGCCATGCCGGCTTGAAACGACGCCAAGGTGCGCAACGACGGATTGAAAAAGACCAGCCCCAAGATCTTGCCCGCGAGCGCACGCGGCTGCGGTTTGTCCTGCAGCGATTGCGCCAGCGCCAACAGGTCGAGAACCGCATCGCGGCCCAGATCGGCGAGATCCATGAACCGTTTCATGCGGGAATCTTCGCCAATGCGTCGCGCAGCTGATCGACGTGGCTTTCGTTCAGGATATACGCCGGCAACAACCGCAGCACATGCGCATCGCCGCTGGTGCCGGCGAGGATGTTCTTCTCCATCAGGGCCGCCTGTACTTCCTTGGCGGGCCGCGAGGTCTTGAGGCCGAGCATCAATCCGGCCCCCTGGATGCCGGTGATCGGCCCGATCACGCAGTTCGAGCGGATATACGTGGAGACCTGGCGCACGTTCGCCAGCAGCGATTCCGACTCGATGATGTCGATGACGGCTTCGGCCACCGCGCAGGCCATGGGTCCGCCGCCGAACGTGGTTCCCATGGAGTCGAGCTTGACCTGTGCGGCGACATGCTTGGACAGCAGCAGCGCGGATACCGGGAAGCCGTTGCCCAAGGCTTTCGCCGCCGTGATGATGTCGGGCGTGACGCCATAATGATTGGCGGCGAACGGCGCGCCGGTGCGGCCCATGCCGCATTGCACTTCGTCGAAAATGAGCAGCGCCCCGACGTCGTCGCAGCGGCGCCGCAGCGCTTGCAACAGCGGCTTCCCGATATCGTACGCGCCGCCCACGCCTTGCACCGGCTCGACGATGACGGCGGCGGTATCGCTGTCCACGAAACGTTCCACGGCGTCCGGATTGTCGCGAGGTGCGAAACTCACGTCGAAGGGTGTGCGCGGAAAGCCATACCATTTTTCCCGCGCGCCCCAGGTCACGGCGCCCGCGGCCGCGGTCCGGCCATGGAAACCTTGTTCCAGCGCCACGACTTTGGCTCGTCCGGTAATAGTGAATGCGAGTTTCAGTGCGTTCTCATTGGCCTCGGCGCCGCTGTTGATCCAGAACACCGTGTCCAATCCAAGTCCCACGAATTTCGCCAGGCGCGCCGCCGCGCGTTCGCGAATCACCATCGGCAGAGCATTGGTCTGAAACGCCATCTGCCGGGCCTGGCGGTCCAACGCGGCCAACCAGCGCGGATGACCATACCCGAGTCCGGCAACCGCATGGCCGCCATAGAAATCCAGAATCTTGCGGCCGTCGCGAGAATGCAACCAAACGCCCTCGCCGTGCGCCACTTCGATCGGATATTGCGCGAAAACATGGGCGAGGTGGCTCTTCAGCGCTGAGCTGGGGGAATGAGCGGTTGCCGGTGTTGCTGCCATGGGTGCCTTCAAGTGTTTTTTCAAGTCCAACCGGGAGAGGGAGCGCAAAGGCCCAGGCTTTCGTCAAAACCCAACAGTCGATTCATCCATTGCATCGCGCCGCCGGCGGCGCCCTTGTTCAAGTTATCGATCACCGACATGACGGCAATGGATGTCCCGTTGGTGACCACGCTCAAGTGGGCGTAATTGCTGGTGGCGACGTCCTTGATCCGCGGCGCCGTATCGACCACCCGGACGAATCGACAGTCCTTGTAGTAGTCGGCCAACGCGGCGAGGGCCTGCGCGCTTCCGAGGGGGCGCTTGAGGGTGGCCTGCACGGTGACGTGGATACCGCGCGCGAACGGCCCCGAATGCGGAACGAAGTTGAATTGCGCCTCGATGCCGGTGGCTGCCGCCGCACAGGCCACGATTTCCGGCACGTGCCGGTGACTGAGTGCGCCATAGCTGTAAAGATCGCTGTGACGCTGCGGATGGTGAGTGCCTTCGCTCGGCCGGCGCCCGGAACCGGTGCTGCCCGTGATGCCCGTAACGAACAACCGAGGCTCGGTCAGATCGAGCGCCAGCAGCGGCACGCTGGCGAGCAGCGTGGCGGTCGCGAAGCATCCCGGGTGAGCGACGTGCGGCGTGGGCGAGCGCGGCAGGTGTTCGGGAAGCGCGCAGGTGAATTGCCGGATGCGCGATGGCGCCCCGTGCGCGTGGTTGTACACCGATTCGTAGGCGCCGGGGGTGGGATAGCGAAAATCTGCCGAAGTGTCGACGCAGTGCGCCTGCGTCCCGGCGGCTTCGACGGCGGTGAGCAGCCGATCGATGACGGCGGCGGCCACCCCGTGCGGTGCCGCCGAAAAAAGTGCGGATCGGGGTTCGTGCTGAAGCCGCGCTTCGATCGCATCGATCCCGCTGAACGCCAGGTCCGGATAGGCGCTGCGCAAGTGCGGAAATGCGGCGGCGACCTGCGCACCCGGCTGGCTGTCCGATAAAACGGCCGCGACATGGAGCTGCGGATGGCCGGCGATCAGCCGCAGCAGCTCGCCGGCCACATAGCCGGTGCCGCCCAGCACGATTGCCGGCGTAGACTCGCTCACGCGCCGATCACTTTCGACTCGCCCACATGGTGGATCCCGAGCTTGGAAATCAGATGATCGCCCAGGTCGGCGGGGTTGCTGATGGCATTGAACGCTTCCACGTTCATTTCGCGGATGATGTCCACGCCGACCAGATTGTCGGTCGCCGGGCCGGTCACGGCGGCCGGCTCGATACCGAAGCGCTCGCGCAGCAGCTTGATTCCGCCCCACGCGGCCACCGGGTCGTTGGCGGACAACACCACCGCGGTGAGCGCGGCTTTGATCTCGGCATCGCGCAGGATCGATTGCACGCCGTACGTGCCCAATAAGCCGTCGCCCAGCTCGAACACGATCACATCCGGCTGGCCGCTCGCCATCTCGGTCAGCATGGTCCGCGTCAACGCCGGGCCGCATTTCTCCGTGGTGGTGACGATGCCCAGATCGGTGAAGATCATGGTGCGTCGGGCGCCGGAATCTTCGAACGCCAGGATATCGCGGCGCAGGGAGACACCCGTGGCCTTGAACGCGTCCACGACGAGGCCGCGATGTCGGGCGCGGGCGATGATGGCCGATGCGGCCGCCGTCTTGCCGGCCTCCATGCAGGTTCCTGCCAGGGCTATCACCGGCACGCCGCGCATGTTGAGTTCGGCGCCGTAATCCAGCGGCTTGTAACCGACTTTGGCCGGTATGCCGATGCGCTCGCCCAGATACGGGAATGTCAGCACGGTGCCCAGCACCTTGCAGTCGAACGGTTTGCCTTTGTCCGGGGTCGCCGAGTCACAAATGCCGAGGACGCCGCCGATGTTGAGCATCTGGATCACATCGCCCGGCTTCAGGCTTTCGGGTATGTGGCCTGAATAGCCGAACAAGGCTTTGCGGTGGCCGAGCGCGCCCACGACGATGTCGCCGCGCGAGACCTTGGCCATGCGGCCGCTGGTCAGTTCGAGCGTGTTGTAGGTCGACTTGCTGTTCAAGATTTCGACCACCAATACCACGCCTTCCTCGCAAGGCACGTCCGGTGCGATGCGGATCTCGTGCGACAGGCCGCACGCCTGGGTGACCGAGGCGATCTTGTCGACCACCACGGTGCGCATGCCGCTCATGATTTGTTCACTCCCGATTCGTCGGACGCCGCCGGGGCTCGGCCCGCGCGCTTGTGAAAGATTCCGGTCAAGGCGAGCATCTTCGAATAACCCAAGGCGTCGGTGGGAGTCCATTCGCCCGCCGCTTCGCCATACACGCCCTTGGAGGCCGCCATCAGTGAATACGGCGAAGTGACGCCCTCGATGAAGGCGCAGCCCGGCCTGAACAGAACCTTCACCTCGCCGGTGACGCGGCTCTGGGACGACTCGAGCAAGGCTTCGATATCGCGACACACGGGATCCAGGTGTTGGCCTTCGTGGACCAAATCGCCATACGGTTGCGCCACCGTCTCCTTGATGCGTATCTGTTTGCCCGTCAATACCAGCTTTTCCAGCTCACGATGCGCGGTCAACAGCACATCCGCAGCCGGGGCTTCGAACGCCACTCGCCCCTTGGTCCCGATCACCGTGTCGCCCAAGTGGATGCCGCGCCCGATGCCGAAAGGGCCGGCGAGCGATTCCAGTTGCTCGATGATGGACACCGCCGAGTGCCGGCTACCGTCGAGACTGACCGGAATTCCCGCTTCGAATCCGATGGTGTGCCGCTCGGGGGGGCGCGGATCGGAAAAAGCATCCCTCGACAGCACCCAGGCATCCTCGGGGATGCTGCCGTTCGACGTCAACGTTTCCTTGCCGCCGATGGTGACGCCCCACAGCCCGCGGTTCACCGAATAGGCGGCACCGAATGCAGGGATGGGCAGCGCGTGCTCTTGCAGATACTTCAGCTGTTCCGGTCTTTTGAAGGCGCGGTCGCGCACCGGCGCGAGGATGTCGAGATCCGGCGCCAGGGTTCGCAGTGCGACCTCGAAGCGGACCTGATCGTTGCCGGCGGCCGTGCAGCCGTGCGCCACCATGGTGGTTTTGAGCGAAAGCGCCATCTGCGCGATGGTTTGCGCCTGCAATACGCGTTCCGCGCCGACGCACAGCGGATACAGTCCACCGCGGCGAATGTTGCCCATGATGAGGTACTTCAGCACCTGCTCGAAATAAGCGGCGCGCGCGTCGATCAAGTGGTGCTCGATCGCGCCGAGCTCCGCCGAGCGCACGGCCAGACTCCGCGCGGCGGCCTCATCGATGCCGCCGGTGTCGACCGTCACGGTGATGACGGGACGTGCATACGTATCCTTGAGCCAGGGCACGCAGAAAGACGTGTCCAGGCCGCCGGAAAAAGCCAAAAGAATGGGCTCGGCGCCCTGGGGGGTGGTCGATGGCATAGCTTTAACGTCCGAAAATGGCGCGGAGGCGGTCGCCGAGCTTGCGTTGTTCGCGCGCTCCGGCGGTGGCGATGAAGATGGTGTCGTCACCCGATATCGTGCCCACCACTTCGGGCCAGCGGGCGGTATCGATGGCCACGGCCACGCTCTGGGCGGAGCCGATGGCGGTTTTCAGCACCGTCAGATTGGTGCCGGCGGTGAAGGAGGCTTTCACGAATTGCTTGAGCGTCGAGAAATCGTTGATGGGGATGACCGTCGCTTCGGGCAGCACGTAGCGATCGCCCAGCTTGGCGACGCCCAGTTCACGCAGGTCGCGGCTGACGCTCGACTGGGTCGCGTCGACTCCCAGCTTACGCAGCAAGGCGACCAGTTCCGACTGCCGGCCGACCGCCTGCTCGCGAATGATCTTGGCGAGCAGGGTGCGGCGCGCCGGTGCGCTGGAGCTGGTGTCGGAAGTTAGCCTGGACTCGATCACGCGGTGCCTCTGCATAAATTCGCGCGCATTCTGCATAAAAATGCAACGCCTGTCAACTGCTGCGTCGGACCTGTGTTCCACGCGCCGTTTGCACGCGGCGAGTTTGGCGGCGGGACGAGAAAGGGCCTGGTATTCTCGGCGGATGGCACTGGAAACCATCGAAATGGAGACGGCGGCGAAGCCGGATGCCGCCGTGATCTGGCTGCACGGTTTGGGCGCCGACGGCAACGATTTCGTACCCGTCGTGCCTGACATCGTCCACCACGGCGAGCGCGCATGGCGCTTCGTGTTTCCGCATGCGCCCGCCCGGCCTGTCACCATCAATGGCGGCATGCGGATGCGTGCGTGGTATGACATCCGCGGCTTCGATCGCACGGCCGCGGAGGACGAGGCCGGCTTTCGCGATACCGATCGAGCCGTGGGGCAGCTGATTGGCAAGGAGAGGGAACGCGGGATAGCGGCAAATCGCATCATCCTCGCGGGCTTTTCCCAGGGCGCCGCGGTGTCGCTGTATACCGCGTTGCGTTATCCGGAACGCCTGGCCGGCGTCATGGCCTTGTCAGGCTACTTGCCGCTGGCCGGCCGTCTCGCCGCCGAACGCGCGCCGGCCAATGACGGTACCTCTATTTTCATGGCGCACGGCCTGAGTGACCCCACGTTGCCCATCAGCCTGGGGCTGGAGTCGCGTGATTACCTGAAAGCGCTTGGGTACGTGATCGAGTGGCACCAATACCCCATGGCGCATTCGGTCTGCGGCCCGGAGATTGCCGACATCCGCGACTATTTGCTGCGCGCACTGCCCGAATGATCCCCCGCTCCTACGGGGTATCGGTTGCGCCGGAGAGAAACGGGTAGCGCCGGCAGGTTGCGTTTCGCCGGATTGAGAATCGTCGGTAACTTGGGTTGCCAACGTTTACACGAGTGGGCCTCGTCATGGCCAAGCGGGTATTGAACATGCGTGACAACAGCGGTGGGCCGGGTCTAAGCTCGGCAGCCCATACCGAGTGAGGTGCACCGTGGCCATTGCTTCCGAGGACGTTCGGACCCAAGCGAATGCGGCGACCCAGCGCTTGAACGCGCGAGCCGCGAAGGCTGAGGTGCGTGCCAAGCTCGCCAAGGAACAGGTCCGGGCGGCGAAGGCTCAGCTCAAGAAAGCCCGCAAACTGGCGAAAGCAGCGAAGAAAGCCGCTAAACAAGCCAGGAAAAACGTCGAAGCCGCGGCTGATCGCGCGAAAACGGCCGCCAGTGCCGAAGCCGCGGCCGCTACGAAACCGGCCGGCACCAAGGCGGCGGGCAACCCCCGCAGGCCGAAGCCGGCGAAATCCGTGGTTCGCCTCAAAGCCGGTGCCGACCGTCCCCGCCCCGCCGCGCCGAAGCGTCCGCCGAAGCCGCGCCAATCCGCGGCGCAGGCAGCGCGATCCGTCATCGACAGGTTGTCATCGGAGCGCGCCGACAGCGATGCCGCGGCCAGCGGCGAAGCGAGCAACAGCGAAGCCGCCAGCCCGGAGTCGCTCGCCGGGGCCAGCTAACCTCCGCTCGCGGTGCCGGACCTACGAGCACCGGATGTCCCGCTCCGCTCGCGAGTGCCCCGCCCAGGCGAGTACTCCAGACCGATTCCACTCGGGAAGTCACCGCCCCCCACGGGCCCGCCGATGCGGCTCAGCCCGTGACCACATTCGGAAACAGGCTCGCGATCAACACCATCAGGAATACCAGCGCCAAAAAGCCGACCACCTGGCCCAATACCCAGAGCGCGAAGGCTTTGCGAGTCGTGAGACCCAGGATCTCGCTCAACCCCATGACCTGGATGACCACGCTCCACACCGTGAGCAGTACGTAGGCGATGAACTGTACCCCCAGCAGCAGCGCGACGAACTCCTCGACGTCGGGATGCGGTACGGCCTCGAAGGCGGCCCGGCCGGCCAGCAAGGCGGCAAGCACCCACGCCGCCAGCGATGCTGCGAGGGGCACCCCGCCGTAAGCGAGGACATGGAATACCCGATTGCGAGCGGCGGGTTTCGCGGTACGAGCGCCAAGGCGCGCATAAACGGCGCCCATGAGAAACAGGCTGGCAATGCCGGCGACCGAGCCGATGACCAATGCTTTGCCGAATATCTCGGCGACGCCGCTGCTCGCGCCCGCGTTTTGCGCGCGGCTCAATGCGAGCCAACCGGCAATACCCTGAGCTGCACCGAGCAGGTAGTCGGCGGTGCCGATGGGCCGCGATGCCAACTCGCGGAATACGCGTCGCGGTCTCAACCAGACATCGTGCAGCGGGCGAACGGGTTCTTCGGATGACACGAATGAAGCGTACGCAATCCGCGGGATCGACTCCAGCATCACGTGACAGCGGACTTTTTCGAGGATACTCTCACAGCGGGTAGCCGTAAGACCGCGAGGAGAGAAGTGATCATGGCAAAGAAGAAGAGTAAAGCGAAAAAGCGTCCTGTGGCGAAAGCAAAACGCACGGCCGTGAAGAGCAAAGCAGCGAAAAAGAAGACACGACCGGCAAAGAGGCCGGCCAAGGCGAGCAAGGCGAAATCCGCACGCAAGAAGACGAAGGCCAAGGCCGCACCGGTAGCCCGGAAAGCCGCGAAGAAAAAGGTGGCAAAGAAAAAAATAGCGAAGTTCAAGCGCACCGCGCCGGCAGTGGCTCCGCCCATGCCCGAACTGCCCGAGTCTGTCGCAACGGACCCGGTCACCGAGCCGAACCCCACAGCCAATGGGGAAACGCCAACCTCCTAACCGGAGGCGCGCGGTTATGGGCGCGTCAGCTCTTGGAGAGGGCGCGCGCCGTAATTGTGGGGGATACGCTGCCTCACACGGTGCTCAGATCGCCGGCCCGGAAATGCGCGACGAGCACCAAGCCTATCAGGGCGATGACGACGTTGAGCGCAACGCCCACCTGGGTCCAATACCCGGGGGGTGGCTTCGACATCCAAGGCCCTGGTCACCTGACGATACTGGCGCGCCGAAATGAGCGCCACCGTCGCGCCAAGCAGCAGCAACACACCCAGTCCCAGAGAAAAGCTGCGCTGCGAGACGCTCGCGGATTGGTCCCGGGCCATTTGCAGAGATAACCCAAATCGCTCGACCACGAATCCCAAGCTCATCAGCGCGAGGGCGGTGCGTTGCCATGCCAGCAAGGTGCGCTCTGCTGCGAACAGCACGCGCGGATCGGAGTTATACGACATGAATGCGTCTCCCGGCAGCCCACATACGCCTCGAATTCTGACAGAACTGCGGTAGGCCGCGGCGCGCGTCTAGAGAACTGCGGTAGGCCGCTGCCGCGCTTCCACGGCTCGGCCATAGGGCCGGTGCCCAGCGTCTCTGGCAGGCTGCGGTAGGCAGATGCCTGGCGCCTCAGAGAGCAGCCCTAAGGCGGATGTCTCGCGCCTCCAACAGAACTGCCGTAGGCCGAGCCCCGCGCCTCGGACAGATCTGCCCGTGAGGCCGATACTCCGCGTCCCCGAAGGACTGCCGGTGAGGCCGAGGCCGCGCCTCTGATGGGTCTGCCGTAAGCGGCTGCCACCGCGCCTCACCGGAGCGCCGTAATCCGCTGGTGCGCGTTCATAATGCAGCGCACAAAACAGCGGTCGTACATCGTGCCGCTTACTCTTCGGAGCTACCCTGCCCTGCGCGTCAACCGGACCGGAACGGACGCGTTCTAACACCTAAGGATTCTGCGTCAGGCTCAACCATCGGGGTACGGGGTATGCGTTCGAACATCTTCCGTTGGACTTCCGCGCTGCTGCTTGCCGCGGCACTTGCAGGCTGCATCGTCGTTCCTGACCGGCGGTATGCCGCGAGCGGCGTCGTCATGGTCGCTCCCCCGCCTCCGCGGCAGGAAGTGGTCGGCGTGGCGCCGGCGCCGGGTTACGTTTGGCTAGGCGGGTCCTGGCGATGGGTGGGGGGTCGCCACGAATGGGTTCCCGGTCATTGGGCGGCGTCGCGGCCGGGATGGCATTGGGTGGCGCACGGTTGGATAAGGCGGGGCGATGGTTGGCAGATGCGGCCCGGCCATTGGGAGCGGGGCTAACCCTCGGAACTGGAACGAGGTCGGCCAACGGACTCAGCCGGCTGAACTCAGGCGAGTCCGTGCACTTCGCGTAGTGTCCGCTCGCTGCCGGCATCGAACCAATGCTCGATGAGACGGAACGAAATGGATCGATTGGGCGGCAGCAGCGCCGCGCTGACGGTCAAGTCGGCGCGCGTAAACCACCGCGCGTCCTCGAGTTCCGCGTCGCGCAGATGCACCGTATGCGTCACTGCCCGCGCCGTAAAGCCCAGCATCAGCGACGCCGGAAACGGCCACGGTTGCGAGGAGTGATATTCGACGGCATCGACTTCGATACCGGTCTCCTCGAACACTTCCCGGACCACCGCATCTTCCAGCGACTCTCCCGGCTCGACGAAGCCGGCAATGGTCGAATATCGGCCCACCGGCCACGATGCCTGACGCCCCAGCAGCGCTTGCTCGCCATCGCTCACCAATACGATGATCGCCGGATCGAGCCGCGGAAACTGTTCGTGGCGGCATCCCGGATTGGTGCAGACGAGCACGTGTCCGCCCTTGGCGGACAGGGTCCGCGTTCCGCAGCTGCCGCAAAAACGGTGCCGGCGCCGCCACGAAACCATCGCCCGCGCGTAACCCAGTACGCCGGCGTCCTCCGGCGGCAGGAGCGATGCCACGAGGCGCAAATCTTCGAATCGCACCCCGCCGGACAAGGGCGGCGGCTCGATGGACTCGACGTCGCAGGCGAATAGGCCGGCATCATCGACGCGGCCGAGCAGTACCAGCGCCTCGGCGCTGCGCAGTTCGGGCGCGATCTCATTCAGTTCGAGAAACGCGGCCCGCGGCCCGTCTCCCTCCGCGATGAGGCTACGCGAGTTCCACACCGGAACGACACGGCTCCTCGCGTCGGCGAGGGCGCTCGCGAACCACGTGGCATCCTGGCGCAGATGAGCGGCGCGATCCAAGTACGGGCCGGCGAATACATTGCTTTTCCGCATCCCAAGATTCTAACAGGGCGCAAGCATCCGCATGTCCGCGGGCGGCACGAAGTCCTGCGATTCGCAATTGCCGCAGCTCAGCCGCCGCTGTGCGAGAAGATCCCGCAACCGCACGCCGCCGCACGCGCTGCAGCGCGCGACACCGATCTCGTCGCGCCTGGAAAGCGCCAACAGAAGAAACCAGGCATGTTCGAACGAAATGACGGCCGGTGCGTGGAACTCCACATAGGCTTCGTACGCCTGACAGAGCAGCATTCCCGATTCGAGGGAGCCGACCCGATAGCTCGATTCCAGCAGCACGTACGACCCCTGCAGCAGACCGCAGACGACGAACAGGCTCGTCAATTGCGCGGCTTGAAAATTCAGTTCCGCATTACGAAAGAAAAACGCCGCCTGTCGCGGCGATTTGCCGCGGTGCCGACGCACCGCTCGCGCGCCGTGATTCATGAGATAGCTGCGATACAGTTTGCGGATGCGATCCTCGCTGAGTCCGGTCCACTGACGAATGGTGAAGGTACGGGCTTCGAGGTGTATCAACCGCAGCGCAAGATCCAGGCGCTGGCGGTCGCGAGTATAACGATCGTCTGACACTCTCATGGGCGGCTCCTTCCTTAGTGCAAATGAACATCGTTGCTCAGCGCAAAAAGCATCGCGCGTTTCGCATGTTTTCGACCCGAAAATAATTTGACACGAATTAATCACGAAGTTAGCGTATTTGCAAAGGGGCGCAAGCCATCGCGCCGCTGGATTCGCAGGGAAATGCGCAAGCTCCGTTTTGGGCAAGGATGGCTACCTAGGAGGTGGTTATGCAGGATGCACCTGTCAGCTGGATGCGCGAGCCGCATCTGTCGGCTGAAATACTCGAGTCCATACGAGAGCTGAACCATCGTTTCCTGGACATCGTCGCGATGCAGACGCGCGAATCGACTGCATGGCGGTCGAATTCGCCGGTTGCCGTAGCCGCACAAGTAGCCCCGCTATCGTCCGTACAGAAAGCGGCGGCGGCGAACTGTCCCTATGCCTTGTTCGATCTGCGCTTCGAGAATGGCGGCTACTGGCAGGAACGGCTGCGCACCAACCCCCACTGGAACGTCGCCGACGCGACGCCGGTCGATGACAGAACACTGGACTTCGTGCGGCTGGCGCTGTTCTTCGCATGGCATGTCGCCTCGACCACGAAGTTGGCCGGGCAGCTGGTGCTGGGTATGCATGAGCTCACGGTGGCGGCGTTCCGCGGCACGACCATCGACCGGCTGCCGCCGCTGGCCGCCGGCGAAGCCCTCCATCTGACCGCAAGATGGAACAGCTGCAGGCCCTATTGGCATGCCCTGACCGGCGCGGCCATCCGACCGAACGCCGCCAAATTACGTAAAATCCAACTGTACGGGCTGCAGCTGACGGCCGCGGCACGCTTGAGCTGAGGATGTGTGCCGCGGGGCCGCAGGCCGGGTGGGGTCCGAGTCCGGGTGGGTTGCGGCACGGCCGGCGGATGTCCGAGTTGCGGGCCGGGGGTTGCGCGGTTTAGTCTACGCGGCTCTTATGCAAGCCCTCGCCCTGCGCCAGCTCACCAAAGTCTACGAGAACGGCATCAAAGCGCTCAAAGGCATCGACCTCGAGGTCGCCGAAGGCGACTTCTTTGCGCTGCTCGGGCCGAACGGCGCCGGTAAGACCACCGCCATCGGCATCGTCACGTCCCTGGTGAACAAGACCAGCGGCATCGTCGAGGTATTTGGGCATGACATGGATCGACAGCTCGAAGTGGCGAAGTCCTGCATCGGCGTGGTGCCGCAGGAAATCAATTTCAACATGTTCGAATCGTTGTTCACCATCCTCGTGAACCAGGCCGGTTTTTACGGGATTCCGCGATCGCTCGCGAAACAACGTGCCGAAAAATATCTCACGCAGCTGCAGCTGTGGGAGAGGCGCAACTCCATCGCCCGGTCCCTCTCGGGCGGCATGAAGCGCCGCCTCATGATCGCGCGGGCGTTGATGCACGAGCCGCGGCTGCTGATATTGGACGAACCGACGGCCGGCGTGGACATCGAGATTCGCCGCTCCATGTGGGAGTTCCTGCGCAATATCAATCGGCAGGGCACGACCATCATCCTGACCACGCATTATCTGGAGGAAGCGGAAAACCTGTGCCGCAACGTCGCCATCATCGAGGGTGGGCGCATCATCGAACGCGATTCCATCGTCAATGTATTGCGCAAGTTGCAGACCGAGATCTTCGTGTTCAATCTCGGCGAGTCGCTGACCGAGCCGCCGCGCCTGACGGGATTCCGGACCACGCTTTCCGACAACCACACTCTCGAGATCGAAGTATCCAAGGGGCAGAGTTTGAACGACATTTTTGCGCAGCTGTCGGCGATGGGAATCCATGTCAACAGCATGCGGAACAAGGTGAATCGCCTCGAGGAACTGTTCGTCCGCTTGGTCGATGTCAGCGCCCGTGCGGCCCTCGTCGGTGCCTGAGGGCATGGATACCTCGCGCGCACGCGCCGAGTGGGTGGGCTTCTCGACCATCATCATTCGCGAATTCAATCGCATCGTCCGAATCTGGGGCCAGACCCTCGTGCCGCCCGTGGTGACGGCGACGCTGTATTTCGTGATCTTCGGCAGCCTGATCGGCAAGCGGGTGGGCGAGGTTGACGGCTACGGCTACATGCAGTTCATCGCCCCCGGGCTCATCATGATGACCGTCATCACCAATTCCTACGCCAATGTCGTGTCTTCGTTTTTCGGCGCGAAATTCGGCAAGCACCTCGAGGAACTGCTCGTCTCGCCCATGCCCAATTGGCTGATTCTCACGGGGTACATGGCCGGCGGCATGCTGCGCGGCTTGCTGGTGGGATCGGTGGTGACCGTCGTCGCCTTCTTCTTCACGCATTTCGCGGTGATGCATGTCTTGGCGATTCTGTCGGCGGTGTTGCTCACCAGCATGGTGTTCGCGCTCGGCGGATTCATCAATGCCTTGTTCGCCAAGAATTTCGATCAGATTTCCTGGTTTCCCACCTTCGTGCTCGCGCCGCTCACCTATCTGGGCGGCGTGTTCTATTCCGTGAAAATGCTGCCCGCGTGGGCGCACGCCGTCTCGCAACTCAACCCCATTCTGTACATGGTCAGTGCGTTTCGCTACGGTTTTCTCGGCACCGCGGACGTCGATCTGCGGCTGGCCTATGGGATCATGAGCGGCGCGGTAGTGATGATGTTCGCCCTGGCGCTCACTCTTTTGAACCGCGGCACCGGCATACGCGAGTGAGGCAGCGGCCGAGGCAGTGATTGAGGCGAGGTGAGGCGCGATTGAGGCAAACGGATCCGCGGATAGCCACGCGGGCGCCGCCATGCCGCGCGACAAGACCCGCCATCCGCGGATGGAGTCGCACGGCGCCGCCATGCCGCGCGACAGACATTCGCTTCGCGAAACCGCGGGAGCCGCTGGGATGAAGCGAATCAGCAGGTTGGAGTGGTCGCCCCTGTCGTGAACCCCTACAGTGCGGGATGGGAAGGCCAATTGTGACGCCCGATGTCGGCCGGTGGTTCCTCATTGCCGCTCCAGTCGTGTATCGTGCCGAATCTATGTGTGAGTAATTTCAAGGAGATGACTGATGACCGAAGAAAAGCAGCAGAAATTCACCGCAAAGGTGCGCCGCGGTCTGGTATGGGTACACACGGTGGCCGGCGCGGAACTCGCCAAGAAAAAAGCCGAAGCAACGGGGGTGAGAATCGAAGGGTTTACCGCCAGCGAGCTTGCCGACGTGGAATCCGCTCTGACCTGGATCGCCCAGAACAAGGAAGCGCCGGGCACGGAGGCCGCCTCCTAGACTCAAGCGTTTGTAAAAAACACCTGGCTGTGTGAAAGAGCGATGATGAACCCGGTCGAGGGCGATCCGGCGCCTGGGACGAGCGTGGAGGGGGGGCCTCCGGGGGCGCCGTCCCGGACAGCTCTGACGGACTGAAGCGGGTGTGCTGATTCGAGATTCGCGCCATAATCGCGCGACGAGATGCGAGGCAAGGCGCGAGGAGAAGGCAGACTATCTCATGGCCCGCAAACGTGCATTGGTCGTCGATGATTCGAGATCGGCCCGCGTCATCTTGAGCCGCATGCTCGAGAAATACGATATCGAAACCGATACGGCGGAATCGGCCGAACAGGCGATCGAATATCTCGAGCACCATCGGCCGGATGCCATTTTCATGGACCATCTCATGCCGGGGATGGATGGCTTGCAGGCCGTGCACGCGATCAAGAGCAACCCGCGTACGGCCATGATCCCGATCATGATGTACACCTCGCAGGAAGGCGAGCTGTACGTGGGGCAGGCGCGCGCGCTGGGCGCCATGGGCGTGCTGCCGAAACAGGTCCGACCCGTCGATGTGTCGAAGGTGTTGTACGAACTGCATCTGCTGCCCGAGCGGCGCGACCCGGCGGAACCGGCCATGGTGCCGGTGGAACTCGTCGGCGGCACCGCCATCGAGAGACCCGCCGTGACCCGTGCCGCGGACGCAATGACCTCCGGGATCGACTGGGGCCGCCGGGTCGAAGGGACCGTCAAGGAACAAGTGGGCGACCTGCGCCGCTTCATCGTGGCGAGCCTCGAGAGTTTCGCGACGCGAATCGTCACGGACGTGCGGGAATCCGTTCCCGCACCGGCCGCCGAACCGGCGCCGTCGCCGGGCCTTGCGAGGAGGCCGGTATGGCCTTGGGTCACCGCGCTCGCGGCGCTAGTGGCGGTCGCCGTTGGCTGTGCGGTGTTCGGGCAATGGGCCTTCGAGGAATCGAGACGGTCACGCGCTGATCTGGCGGCGATGACCTCCGCGAATGCGGAGCTGCGGCGCTCGCGCGAAGAGTTGGCGGCGACGGTGAAAGGCCTGACCGCCGCCCTGGCGGCGAGCACGGCGGCGCCTTCCCCGGCGGCCTCCGGCAGCGCTGCCTCCACCCGAGTCGAGCAGGTGCCCTACGGTGAAATTCCATTCGATCGCAGCCGCGTCGAGGCATTGCGCGATTTTCTGACTCGATTGGAAGCACAGGGATTCCGCGGGGTGGTGAGAATCACGAGCACGGCCGGCATCTTCTGTTTGAGCGGCAATTCGACCGACGGCTTCGTGCCGGCGAGCGCCGCGTTGCCGGCCAATAAATGCGATTTGGTGGGCAACCCGTTCGACGAATCCTTGCGCGCCCAGCAACGGCAATCGCTGGCCTTTGCGAACCTGGTCTCCGGAGTGCAGCAGCGCAGCGCCGGCGCCATCAGCATCGTCATCGACAATGGCGGCGGCGCTCGTCCTGCCACGCCGTATCCCCAGCACAACGACGCGCTCACCGCCGGTGAATGGAATCGCGCGGCCGCGGCCAATAATCACGTCGAGTTCGCCGCCGATCCGAGCACCTGACCCCAGGTTCCTAGAAGGCGATACGGAAGAACATCTGCGGTCCCTTGGTATTGAGATCGAACAGCCCGCCCTTCGAGGAGTCGCTGAGCGACAGATGCGCCCTGAGCTGGTTGTAGCCGACCGCGAACGACACATTGGGCCGGTAGCGGTATAGCGCGTCCAATTCGAAGATACCGAGCGAGCCCGAGAGATTGTTGATACGCACCGCCACATATTGCGCGCGGCCGTCGAAGTAGAAACGCCTGCTGGCCACCCAGGTGGCGTCGATGCCGAGCGTTGGGACGGGGCCCGCTTGATCCTTGGTCTGAAGGATATGGCGGGTTTGCGTCTGCACCTTCGCCATCGTGGAGATATCCATGACATGCACACCGAACGTGCCCGCGATCTCCACTGTCTCGCTGTGCCGGAAGGAGTATCCGTACGTCATGCCGAGGGTGCGCAGACTCAAGTGGGTTTGCAGTGGATCTCCCGGCTGCAGAGAGATGTCGCGAAAAATGATGGGCGTCGCTCCTCGCAGCGTGGTATTGCCGCTCCTGTCCAGCGTGAAATAGTCGAAGGTGAGGCGCTGCCGCGTGCCGGCTCGGACCATCGCTTGGAATTTGGGCTCGAAATCCGATTTATCCAATCCGAAGGTACGCTCCCCATTGAATTGGGTGCCGGAGCCCCCCGTGCTGGAATCGACTCGCAGCGTCGTCGCCGTTACCACGTGCATGGCGCCAAGCGATATGCGGACGCGCTCCTCGGTGGGGCTGAAGTAACCATCGGCGGCATGCGATGGGCGCGCAACGAGCGCCAACAAGCCCGCCGCGACGCACAGGAAACGTTGCGCAACTCTGCCTGGCGCTGCGCCGTGTTGCATCGTCATTCGACTCTCCTCAATGTCAATTGATCCGTTGCCGCTCGCCGGGGTCTCGGTCCCAGCGAAGGGGCGATGCGCGACAGCACATGCGCCGCCGCGGCCCGCCAGCCCGTGAGTTTGCCGCCGTAGATGCCCAGAACGCGTGGCTTTGGATCACGGTCGGTGGTGAAAATCGTCTCCCGGGAGCGGTTGAAAGCGGTTCGTGGAGCGGCCGGCAAGACCCGCAGGCCGGCGAACCGCTGCTGGATGTCTTGGCGGGTCATGGAGCGCACGGCCGGGAAGTAGCGTGCCGCCACCGCCAGCAAGTATGCTTCCTCTTCCGGTAGAGGCTGGACGAGGTCCGGGTCGCCTTGGTAAGGCGTTTCCGTCGTACCCACCAGCATCGCGCCCTGCCAGGGCATCACGAACACCGCGCGGCCGTCGCTCGGGCTTTCGACATAGTAAATACCCGCCGTCACGTGCAATGGAAGCACGATATGAGTCCCCTG
This sequence comes from Pseudomonadota bacterium, assembly GCA_030799355.1. GTDB lineage: Bacteria > Pseudomonadota > Gammaproteobacteria > Steroidobacterales > Steroidobacteraceae > Bog-1198. Next base: position 116,989 of record JALYHP010000022.1, on the reverse strand, counting down.
GACCAGGTCGACGGCGGGCACGAAAATCGCGGGGTGTATGGCGTTCGCCACGCGCGTCGCCCAGGGACCCGCGGCATTGACGAGCACCCGGGCCCGGCACGAAATCCTCGCACCCTCTCGTTCGAGGGTCACATCCACGCCGTCGTCCCGCAAGGCGGCTCGCCGGAAGTCCGCCGGCATGGCCAGCTCGCCGCCGAGTTCCTCGGCCGACCGCACGATGGCACGAGTCAGCTGTGCATCATCGGTTTGTGCATCGTGATAGCGGATCACCGCGTCGAGTCCGCCGGTATCGAGCCCGTCGAGCGTGGGCCAATCGGCCTTGGGCACCGCCCCGAACCGCGTGCCCGAATCGAAACCGCCCAGCAGCGCATATATTCCCAGCCCCAGTTTCAGCTGCCACGGGCGGCGCCGTGTGTCGCGGTAGACCGGAATGAAGAATGGCTTCAGCTCGACCAAATCGCCGGCGATACGCAAGTGGATGGCCCGCTCGCGCAGGCTTTCGCGGACCAGCGCGAATTGGCCGGACTCGAGATAGCGAAGGCCGCCGTGAATCAATTTGCTGGACCGGCTCGATGTGCCGCTCGCCAGCCCACGCTTCTCGATGAGCAGCCCGCTGTAGCCCGCGGCCGCGGCCGCCTGCAGCACCCCGGCGCCGTGAATGCCGCCGCCCACGATGATCACATCGTATTCTTTCATCTGTTCTTCGGAATGCGCGGATCCACCAGGGGAGTGTGGGGTAATACACGTCAACACACAAAATTTTCGACGCATGAAATCTCGTGTTGTCGCCATTCGCGAACAGTGGCGAAGCCTCGAGCCTAGCCGCCGCGTTTTTCCGCGAATTGCAGGACCGGCGAGCCCGAGGTCACCTCGATCTCACCATCGACGATGGCGCCCTCGGCAATGGCCACGGCGCGTGCGCTGACGCGTCCCCGAATCACCGCCGTATGGCCGATCTCGAGCTCGTCCTCGACGAGGATGCCGCCGACGATCTTCCCGGCGACGATGGCTCGATGAGCGTGGATCTGACCGTACCACCTCGCGGCGGCGGATAAAATGAGACCGCCCTCCAACTCACCGTCGCCCTGCACTTCGCCGCAGATCACGAACTGTCCCTTGCCGCGCATATTGCCGACGAAAATGCTGTCCGCCCCGAGAACCGTGGCAGTGGGCGCGGGCATTGCCGCGCGCTCCAGGAACCGACGTTTTTGCTCGCTCATGAGCGTTTATTAACCTAGTCGGACCTGCCATGATGTGACGAGCTTGGCGTCGCCGACGGATGGGCGGAACCCCGAAGTAATGCAAGAGGCCTACCATGTGGTCGAGTCGGATATCCATGAATAGCAATCGAGTTGCGGTTTTCTGTTGTGCCGTGGCGATCGCCTGCTCGCTGGCGGGCTGCAGCCGCCAGCAGAGTGACTGGCAGAAAACCCGCGAAACGAATACCGCGGACGGTTACGAGCAGTTCCTGAAAAAATATCCCAGCGGCGAATTCACGGCTCAGGCTCGAGCGCGCGTCAAGGAGTTGTACGAAGAGCGGGATTGGCAGAAAGCGCGCGATGCGGACACCCCCGAAGCCTACCAGGCATTTTTGAAGCAATATCCCGAAGGCAAGTGGACCGAAGAGGCGCGGATTCGCGTGGAGAACTTCACCTTGGCACAGGCGCCGGGAGCGGGCGGACCGGCCGCCTCGGGCAATCTCTCGCAGCCGGGCGCGGACGCCGGTGCCGCGGGCAGCAGCGCCGCGCCGAGCGAGACACCACCGCCCGCGAGCGCGGTGGCACCCCCGGCCACAGTGACGCCTCCGCCCCCGGCGCCGATCAAAGCAACGCCCCCGCTCAAGGCACCGCCGCCCAAAGTAGCGTCCCGGTCAGCCGACACCGAATCGGGGACCTATGGCATTCAGTTGGGAGCGTTCAGGGCGGGAGCCAAGGCCGCCGCCGATCGGTGGAACCGTCTGCAGAAGCAATATCCGGGTCTTCTGCAGGGCTTGTCCTCCAAGGTATCGCCGAAGAAGACTGCCGCGGGAACGGTATATCGGCTGCAGGCCGCCGGACTCACCGAGAAACGAGCCCGCGCGGTCTGTACTGCGCTGAAAACCAAGTCGCAGGATTGCGTCGTCGTGCCGCCCTAGGGGTAAGTCGAGATTGCCGCGCACTATTCGAGACGAGCGCGGCAGCGACGGGCAGCCGATTGCGGGACCCGCGTCAGCGAACCGCATCGCGAGTGGCCGTTTTGCTCGGTCGTCGGGGGGCGCCGCTTCGATCACGTTCGGGCTGAGAGGCCGGGCGAGAATCGGGTTTCTGGCCGAGGTTAGTCGCGGATGCCGAGACGATCCAAGATGAAGGCATATTCCATCGCGGTTTCCCGATAGCGCTGAAAACGCCCCGACTTGCCGCCGTGGCCCGCCTCCATGTCCACGCGCAACAATAACGGGTTGCGATCGGTCTTGAGCGCCCGTAGTTTGGCCACCCATTTGGCGGGCTCGTAGTACTGGACCTGGCTGTCCCAAAGCCCGGTGGTCACCAACATCGCCGGATAAGCCTGCGCCCGTACGTTGTCATACGGGGAGTACGACAATATGTACTCATAGCAGATCCGGTCCCGCGGATCGCCCCACTCGTCGTATTCGTTGGTGGTCAGCGGAATACCGTCATCCAGCATGGTGGTGACCACATCGACGAAGGGCACCTGGGCGATGATGCCGCGATAGTCCTGCGGGCTCACGTTGGCGATGACGCCCATCAGCAAGCCGCCCGCGCTCGCGCCCATGGCGAATACCTTGTCCCGGGCGGCGTAGCCGCGGCCCACCAGATGATGCGTGACGTCGATGAAATCGGTGAATGAGTTCTTCTTGTGCAGCAGCCGGCCCTCCTCGTACCAGGACCGGCCCATCTCCTGGCCGCCGCGGACATGAGCGATGGCATAGACGAAGCCGCGATCGATCAAACTGAACCGGGCCGACAGGAACCGAGGGTCGGAGGATAGCCCATAGGAACCGTACGCATATTGCAGCAGCGGCGCGGAACCGTCGCGCACGAAGTCTCTGCGGTGGATGAGCGATACCGGGATTCGTTTTCCATCGTGGGCGGGCGCGAACAGCAACTCGGTTTGATAATTCGCGGGGTCGAAATCACCCAGCACCGGTTCGCGCTTGAGAAAAGTCTTTTCTCCGGTGCGCATGTCGTAGTCGTACACCGTGGTCGGCGTGGCGAGCGACGTATAGGTATAGCGAAGCATCTCCGAACCCATGTCCGGATTGGTCGAAATCGACATGGTGTAGGAGGGTTCGTCGCTCGCGATGAAGTGTTGTTCGGCTCCGGGCGCCACCGGCCGGATCGCGATCTTGCGCAGGCCGCCGCTGCGCGCCGACAAAGCGATGTAGTCGTCGAAGACCTCGAAGTCTTCGATGTAGGTGTGCTCGCAATGCACGACCACGTCCTGCCAGTTGCCTTGCGAGCGTTCCAGGCCGATCGGTACTTCCATCAAGCGAAAATTGCGGGCCTGCCAGTTGGTGCGGATGATGAAGCGATCGCCCAGGTGCTCGATTTCATATTCGTGATCGCGTTGCCGCGGAAAAAAAACCTGAAATGACAGCGCCGGATCGCCGGCATCCGCATACCACCATTCGGAGGTCAATGTTCCCTCCATGTGAATGAAGATGAAGCGGTCGGATTTGGATTTCGTGACCCCGGTATAGAGTGAATTGTCGGTCTGCTCGAAGACCAGGGCATCCTGTTCGGGGTCCGACCCGAGCAGGTGCTTCTTGACGCGTAAACCCAGCAGCGTCTGCGGATCCTTCTCGATGTACAGCACCGTCGCGTTGTCGTTGGCCCATGCGAGATCGGGTTCGACGTCCGCGAGCATGACGGGCAAGAGCTCTCCCGTGACGAGGTTCTTGAAGCGCAGGCCATACTGGCGGCGTCCGACCGTGTCTTCGCAGAATGCCAACCAGGCGGAATTGGGCGACACCTCGAGTCCGCCGATCTGATAGTACTCGTGGCCCGCGGCCAGTTCATTGGCGTCCAGCATCACCTGTTCCGGCGCGTCGAGCCGGTCTTCGCGCCGCGCGAATATCGGGTGTTCCTTGCCGGGCTCGAACCGGGTGTAGTACCAATAGCCATTCTTGCGGTAAGGGACCGTCGAGTCGTCCTGTTTCAAGCGGGCAAGGATCTCGGACTCGATCTTGTCGACCAACGGCTTGAGGGTTGCTAGATGGTGGGTGTGGTAGGCATTTTCCGACCTTAGATAGGCCAGAACCTCGGGGTCGGTGCGCTCGTCATCCCGCAGCCAATAGTACGGGTCTACGCGCTCGCCGTGCGGCGAAGCGACCCTGTGCGCGCGTGCCGGGGCGGATGCATCGAATTCGGGAAACTGCATGGCTCTTGTCCTCGTCGGGGGCGGGAGTATAGTCAATACACAAACGCATCATCGAATGTGGCGAGCGGGGAGGGTGGTAATGCAGACCGTCAATCAGCTGTTACGAGTCAAGGGTGGCCAGATTTTCTCCGTGGCGCCCACCGATTCGGTACTGCGCGCCATCGAAATCATGGCGACCCGCCACGTGGGCGCCCTTCTGGTAATGAACCAGGGTATGTTGCTCGGCATCATTTCGGAGCGCGACTATGCGCGAAAGGTCATTTTGAAGAACCGGTCTTCGCATGACACCCCCGTTGCGGACATCATGAGTTCGCCACCGGTCACCGTTGCGGCGACGGCTACGATTCACCAGTGCATGGAACTGATGACGGAAGGGCGTTTCCGGCATCTTCCGGTGGTGGAAGCGGGACGGGTGGTGGGGGTGTTGTCGATCGGCGACTTGGTCAAGGCGGTGATCGAGGACCAACGAGACCAGATCGCGCAACTGGAGCGTTACATCGCGGGCTAAACCTCACTCCCGGTTGACGAGACCGGGCACGCTAGTATCATAAGCTCTACATAGGCATGCCCAGCTGCGCTTGGTCCCCCTGCGCGTCGATTTTGAGCACCTAGCACCGATTTAAGTGTTTGTTTTTAAAGGTGGTTCCGCGGATAGGCCGCGGGCGTGGTTCATTGTGGGCATTCCTATGACAGTTGAAAAAAGACCGGGGGCGCGCGGCGCCGAACCCCCCGCGACTCACCGCCCCGGCGTGAGTGAGGGCCCGAGCGCACCTGACCGCTCGCAAGCGGATTGCGATCCGCGGCTGGGTGATTGGGGTCTGTACCGGTCCTCTTACGAGCGCGATTCCTGCGGATTCGGCCTGATCGCGAGCTTGGATGATCAAGCCAGCCATTGGCTGGTCCAAACCGCCATCAGCTCGCTGAATCGCTTGACGCACCGGGGCGCCATCGCCGCCGATGGCAAGACCGGGGACGGATGCGGCCTGCTCATCAAGATGCCGACGCGCTTCTTGCGCGAAGCGGCCGCGGAGGCGGGGCTCACCTTGAGCGCCCGCTTTGCGGCCGGCCTGGTATTCCTCGATCCCGATCCGCGCAAGGCCGACAACGCCCGTCGCGTTCTCAGCGCAGAAATCGAGCGCGAAAAGCTGCGGGTCGCCGGCTACCGTCCGTTGCCCACCGACTCCTCGGCTTGCGGGCCGGAGGCGCTCAAGACGCTGCCGACCATCGTGCAGGTGTTCGTGAATGCGGCTGCCGACATCGATGAAGCGACCATAAACCGCAAGCTGTACATGGCCCGGCGGCGGGCCGAAAAGATCCTGGAACACAGCGATCCGGCGTTCTACATTCCCTCGCTGTCGGCGAGCACCATCGTCTACAAGGGCATGGTGATGCCGCAGTTTTTGGCGCAGTTCTATCCGGATTTGAAAGATCCGCGCATGGAAGCCTCGGTGGTGGTGTTCCACCAGCGCTTCTCGACCAACACCCTGCCGCAGTGGCGCCTCGCGCACCCGTACCGCTACCTGGCGCACAACGGCGAGATCAATACGGTGCAGGGCAACCGCAGTTGGGCGGTGGCGCGAGGTCCCTTGTTCCGTTCGCCGGTTTTACCCGACTTGACCGATGTCCTGCCGGTGGTCTCGCTGACCGGTTCGGATTCGCAGTCGCTCGATAACATGCTGGAATTGTTGCTGGTGGGCGGCCTCGATCCGATGCACGCCCTGCGCCTGCTGATGCCGCCGGCGTGGCAGTCGGTGGATATGATCGATCCGGACCTGAAAGCCTTCTACGAGTATTACTCGACGCACATGGAGCCTTGGGACGGGCCCGCCGGCATCGTCGTCACCGACGGCCGCTATGCCTGCTGCACCCTGGACCGCAATGGATTGCGTCCCGCCCGATGGGTCATCACCAAGAATCGCCACATCACCATCGCCTCCGAGGCAGGCGTTTGGGACTACTTGCCCGAGGATGTGGTTCGCAAGGGCAAGCTCGGCCCCGGCGAGATTCTGGCACTCGATCTGCAAACCGCGGAGCTGATGGACACCCGCCAGGTCGATGACCTTCTGAAGAGCCGCCACCCGTACAAGGTGTGGCTCAAGAAGGGCGTGCGTTACCTGCAAACCGATCTCATCGATCCTCGGTTGGCGGCCGAGCCGTTCGATCGCGACACCTTGGCGCTGTTTCAAAAGATGTACAACGTATCGGCCGAAGAGCGCGATGACATCATCCGCGTCCTGGCCGAAGACGAGAGCGAAGCGGTGGGTTCCATGGGCGATGACACGCCCATGCCCGTGCTCTCGAGAAAGGTGCGCTCGCTGTACGATTATTTCCGGCAGCAGTTCGCTCAGGTCACCAATCCGCCGATCGATTCGCTGCGCGAAAGCATCGTCATGTCGCTGCAGACGCAGATCGGGCCGGAAGCGAATATCTTCGTGCCCGCCCAGCAGCACGCCGAGCAAATCGTCCTGAGCTCGCCTATTTTGTCGCAGCGCAAATTGCGGCAGATCATGGGCTTGGAGGACTCCGGCGTCGCGCACGAGTTCATCGATCTGCAATACGAGGAGAGCCTGGGACTCGAGGCGGCCATCGTGGCGGTCTGCGACCAGGCGGAAGCGGCGGTACGGGCCGGCAAGCTGGTGCTGCTGCTTTCGGACCGCTACCTGGTCAAGGGCAAGATCCCCATTCAGGCGCTGCTCGCGACCGGGGCGGTGCATCACCGTCTGGTCAAGACGGGTTTGCGCTGCAAGTGCAACATTCTGGTCGAAACCGGCACGGCCCGCGACGCCCATCATTTTGCCTGCCTCATCGGCTATGGCGCGACCGCCGTGTACCCCTATCTGGCGTATCAGACCCTGTTCGATCTGATGCGCAAGGGCGCGGTGAAAATAGACGCCGACCGGCGGCAGGAATTGGGCCGCAGCTACCGGCGCGGCATTCGCAAGGGATTGTTCAAGATCATGTCCAAGATGGGCATCTCGACCATCGCCAGCTATCGCAGCGCACAGCTGTTCGAGATCGTGGGCTTGAGCGATGAGGTGGTCTCGCTGTGCTTCGAAGGTTCCGACAGCCGCATCCAGGGGGCGGACTTCACCGACCTGAAGGCCGACGCGCAATATCTGGCCGCCCGGGCGTGGGATCCCACCGAGACCGTGGAACAGGGCGGATTGCTCAAGTACATGCACAACGGCGAGTACCATATGTACAACCCGGACGTGATCGCCACCCTGCAGTCCTCGGTCATGAGCAATGACTACGAGCAGTACAAGCAGTTCGCGACGCTGGTCAACGAGCGGCCCGTGTCCTGTATCCGTGATCTGCTGAAATTGAAGGCCGGCGCCGCTCCCCTGCCCATCGATGAAGTGGAATCCATCGCGTCCATTCTGATGCGCTTCGACAGTGCCGGCATGTCCTTGGGCGCCCTGTCGCCCGAGGCGCATGAGGCGCTGGCCATCGCCATGAATCGCTTGGGCGCGCGCTCGAATTCCGGCGAGGGAGGCGAAGACCCGCTGCGCTACGGCACCGAGAAGAATTCCAAGATCAAGCAGGTGGCATCGGGCCGGTTCGGCGTGACGCCGGCCTATCTCATCAACGCCGAGGTGTTGCAGATCAAGGTGGCGCAGGGCGCAAAGCCCGGCGAAGGCGGCCAGCTGCCGGGGCACAAAGTGAACGACATGATCGCGCGCCTGCGTTTCGCGCGCCCGGGTGTGGGCCTGATTTCGCCGCCGCCGCACCACGACATCTATTCCATCGAGGATCTGGCGCAGCTGATCTTCGACCTCAAACAAGTGAATCCGCAGGCGCTGGTCTCCGTCAAGCTGGTTGCCGAGCCCGGTGTGGGCACCGTGGCCGCCGGGGTGGCGAAGGCGTACGCGGATCTCATCACCATCAGCGGTTACGACGGCGGCACGGGCGCAAGTCCGCTGTCGTCCATCAAATATGCGGGGACGCCCTGGGAGTTGGGACTGGCCGAGACCCACCAGACCTTGCGCGCCAATGAATTGCGGCACCGCGTGCGCCTGCAGACCGACGGCGGCTTGAAGACCGGGCTCGATGTCATCAAGGCGGCGCTCATCGGCGCGGAAAGTTTCGGTTTCGGCACGGCACCCATGGTGGCCTTGGGCTGCAAGTATCTGCGCATCTGCCATCTCAACAATTGCGCCACCGGGGTGGCGACGCAGCACAACGTGCTGCGCACCAAGTTCTTCATCGGCTTGCCCGAAATGGTGATGAATTATTTCAGGTTCGTGGCCCGCGAGTGCCGCGAGATCATGGCGGCCCTGGGGGTGAGGACCCTGGCGGAGTTGATCGGCCGCACCGAGCTGCTGGAAATCCTGCCCGGTGAAACCTCGAAGCAGCGCAAACTCGACCTGCGGCCCCTGCTCGCCAATGCCAGCTTGGTCTCGAGCACGCCGCAATACTGCGTCGATCCGCGCAACGAGCCCTTTGACAAGGGCTTGCTGGCGGAACAGATGCTGCGCGACATGCGCGAGGCCATCGACCACAAGACGGGCGGCAACTTCGCGTATGCGGTGAGTAACTACCATCGGTCCATCGGCGCCCGCATCTCGGGCGAGATCGCCAAGCGTTGGGGCAACGATGGCATGAGTTCGGCGCCGCTGATCGTCGAGCTCAAGGGTTCGGTGGGACAGAGTTTCGGCGTCTGGAATGCGGGCGGACTGCACCTGCATCTGGAAGGCGAAGCGAACGACTACGTCGGCAAAGGCATGGCCGGCGGCAAGATCGTGCTCAAGCCGCACGCGCGGTCCGCTTTCGTGGCGCGCGAAACGGTCATCATGGGCAACACCTGCTTGTACGGCGCGACCGGCGGAGAGCTGTACGCCGCCGGCACCGCCGGGGAGCGCTTTGCGGTGCGCAATTCCGGCGCTCTGGCCGTGGTCGAGGGCGCGGGCGACCACTGCTGCGAATACATGACGGGCGGGGTGGTCTGCGTGTTGGGACGCACCGGGGTGAATTTCGGCGCCGGGTTCACCGGCGGCTTCGCCTATGTGCTCGACATGGAGCGCGATTTCGTCGACCGCTACAATCACGAGTTGATCGATATCCATCGGGTGTCGCCGGAAGGCATGGGGACGCACGTGCAGCATCTGCGCGGATTGATCGAGCAGCACGTCGATGCCACCGGCAGCGTCTGGGGCGCCCAGTTGCTCAATGACCTGCGCACCTATATCGGTAAATTTTGGGTCGTGAAGCCGAAAGCGGCCGCCATCGACTCGCTACTCGTCAATTTGCGGCGCGCCGCTTGAAGCGGCTGCGCATTGCTCGCGTGAACCACCATGACCGATAAATATCTGCAATTCTTGAATATCCCGCGCAAGGATCCGGACAAGCTGCCGGTGGAGGTGCGCACCACGGAGTTTCGCGAGATCTACTCGCAGTACAGCGCCGAGACCGCCGGACAGCAGGCCGGGCGCTGCCTGTCGTGCGGCAATCCTTTCTGCGAATGGAAATGCCCCGTCCACAATTACATCCCCAACTGGTTGGCGCTGGTCAACGAAGGCAAGCTGTTCGAAGCCGCGGAACTGTCCCATCAGACGAATTCGCTGCCCGAAATGTGCGGGCGGATTTGTCCGCAGGACCGGCTGTGCGAGGGTGCCTGCACCTTGAATGACGGCATCGGCGCCGTCAGCATCGGTTCCATCGAAAAGTACATCACCGACGAGGCGTTCAAACAGGGCTGGAAGCCCGACATGTCGAACGTGGTGCGCACCGCGAAACGCGTGGCCGTCATCGGCGCCGGCCCCGCGGGCTTGGGCTGCGCGGACGTGCTGGTGCGCAATGGCGTCACCCCGGTGGTGTTCGATCGCTATTCCAAGATCGGCGGCTTGCTGACGTTCGGCATCCCGCCCTTCAAATTGGAAAAAGAGGTGGTCGAAAAACGCCGCGAGATCATGGAAGGCATGGGCGTCGAGTTCCGCCTGAACGTGGAGGTCGGACGCGACGTGGCCTTCGAATCGCTGCTCGAGGAATTCGACGCCGTGTTTCTCGGCATGGGCACTTATACGTACGTCAAGGGCGGCTTCGCCGGCGAGGATCTGCCGGGCGTGCATGAAGCGCTGCCGTATTTGATTTCGAACATCAATCGCGAGTTGGGCATCGGCAACTCGGACCCCGCTGGGTCGGCACCCGCTGGGCCGGCACCCGGCACATCGGCCGCGGGGGGATCGGGGCCGAGCACTCTAGACCCGTTCATCGACATGCGCGGCAAGCACGTGGTGGTGTTGGGCGGTGGCGATACGGGCATGGATTGCAACCGCACGGCGATCCGCCAAGGCGCCGCCAGCGTGACCTGTACGTACCGCCGCGACGAGCACAACATGCCCGGCTCACGGCGCGACTACAAGAACAGCAACGAAGAAGGCGTCAGGTTCTTGTTCAATCGCCAGCCCATCGAGATCGTCGGCTCCGACCGGGTCGAGGGCGTGAAGCTGGTACAGACGCGACTCGGCCCCCCCGGTCCGCGTGGCCGCCGCGTGCCCGAAGTGGTCCCCGACACCGAAGAAACCATCGAAGCGGACGCCGTGATCATCGCGTTCGGCTTCTTGCCGAGCCCGCCGGATTGGTTTGTCCAGCAACAGATTGCGCTGCACGCCAATGGCCGGGTGCGTGTGTCGGCGGCGCCTGCCTCGCGATTTCAGACCACCAATCCCAAGGTATTCGCGGGTGGCGACATGGTGCGCGGCTCCGATCTGGTGGTGACCGCCGTGTTCGAAGGGCGCGAAGCCGCGCAAGGCATATTGCAGTACCTGGGCGTTCGGGCGGCGCCGCGGCATTAGGGTCGTACTCGCCGATGATGAGCCTGCCGAAGTCGGCGTGCACGAGGCGCGCGAACTCCTGGAGGGGCTCGACATCAAGCCGCATCAATCGATCGAGGATGCCCATGTCGATCTCTCGTCGCGGGCGCCGCCGTAGCGCTGCGCTGCCGGACTACGGGAAGGTCTGAAAGAAAGCCCAGGTATCCTTGGCCCAGTTCGGTGGAAGTGTGTGACCGATGCTCGAGCGGAAAGAGCACTCGACGTATTCCTTCGAGCAGCTCTTGTAAGACACGCATGACATCGCGCTGGTGCTCGAGGGTACGCTTGCCGAGGCGGTGCTGCAGGAATTCAAATATCGATAGAGTTGCGATGTGCTTGCAAAGCGCGGTGCCGGATAGGCGGAGTCGCCGCCCACCGCATGCTCAAATCTGATGGCGGGATGCACAGTGGTCGAGCATGGTATTCCTTGGTACGTCGCGTACTTCGAAACGTCTCGGTATTCGTCGGTGGTCGAATTGGCGGCAGCGGCCCGGATGGTGTTGCCTCGGCTGCACACCAGGGCGGTGACGAAGTCCCCGCCCCAGGAAAAGCCGGCGACGAAGACACGTGCTTTGTTTACACAGAAGTCGGTTTCCAGCGCTTTGACCATGTTGTCGAAGAAAGGCATGTCATAGCCAGTCTTCGAGTCATCCCAACCGACTCCGTAATTCTGGTAATTGATGCCGTCGGGATAAACGAAAATGCCGTTCTCGGACGCTCCCGGGGTACTCTGCAGACCCCACGAATAACTTTGGGAAGAGTTGCCTCCCACTCCGTGAAAGACGAAATTCAAGGAATAAGCCCGCGACGGATCGTACGTGGCCGGTATTTCGACGAGAAATGTGCGCGTTCTTTTGGCCCCATCCGTCGTGTGTAAGGTGGATACTCCCGTATGGATTCCTTTCTTCCCGCAGCCGGCAGATGTCGCGGCGAGAACGGCGGCGGCTTCGTAAACTACGGCGGGCGGTTCCGATGCGGCGAGAGCGGTGTCCTCTTGGGACTGAGCGACGCCGTAGGCTGCTGCCGTCAGGCTGGTTGCGCTCAGCGCCATCGCGAGGACTGCGCCGGACACAAGGGCGAAATAGCCTGTGCGCGCCGGCTGTCTGAAGCCGCTCAGTAAACTTTTGCATATCGAGATCAAACGGCAGGTCACTGTGTTCGAGTCCTAGGTTGCGGTTGGCGGCTCAGCGTGGTCCAAATCGCGTGCATCCTGCACATCGGTCGCCGCGTGTGCGACACGGACGACGTTCCATTGGCGGTGCGAAATATTGCACGCGCCGCCCGCCGTAGCGAATGTCGGCGCTTTACGACATCGAAAAATTGCGCGCCCGATCGAGCTCGATGTATGCGAGAAGCGCGCCTTGCCGTATGGAAAGCGCGCGTCGTGCGCTCCCACCCCGCTAGACCGCGCGCCGCCGTATCGATGTCCGAAAATGGCGAGTATCACGGCCTGCCAGGGCTTAAGCTGGGCCCATGTTGTTACTCGACTCCGATGCTTGCTACCGCGCGGTTCGCGCGCGTGACCGGCGCTTCGACGGGCGCTTCTTCGTGGCCGTATCCTCCACCCGGATTTATTGCCGTCCCATCTGCCCGGTGCGGCCGCCGAAGCGCGAGAACATGCATTTTTATTCGAGCGCGGCGGCGGCGGAGGGCGCCGGCTACCGACCGTGCCTGCGCTGCCGTCCGGAACGGGCACCGGGGTTGGGGGGCGCGGTCGATGCCGTGAGCCGGTTGGCGAGCGCGGCCATCGCCGGCATGGAAGAGCATGCGCTCACGAGCGATGGCCTGACGCGGCTCGCGGCCTCGCTGGGCGTGAGCGACCGGCACCTGCGCCGGGTCACCGAGGCCGAACTCGGCGTGTCACCGGTCGAGTTGGCGCAAACCCAACGGTTATTGCTGGCGAAGCGGTTATTGAGCGAGACGCCGCTCAAGCTGACCGACGTGGCATTCGCGAGCGGCTTCGGCAGCGTGCGCCGCTTCAATGCGCTGTTCAAATCGCGCTACGGCTTGAGCCCCCGTTCCCTGCGTGCGGCCGCCCGGTCCTCACGCGCGTCGGCAAATGACGCGGGCGCATTGGCCTGTCAGCTGGATTTCAGGCCGCCCCTCGCATGGGATAGGTTGTTGGACTACTTGCGCCTGCGCGCGATTCCGGGTGTCGAAGCGGTCGATGCCACGCACTATCGGCGCACGGTGGCCATCGATGAGCACGCGGGTTGGATCGCGGTGTCGCTGGCCGACAACGGCATGGCGCTCAAGGTCGACGTGTCACATTCGCTGGCTCCGGTGATTGGCGCGGTGATCGCACGCGTCAAGCAGCTGTTCGATCTGGGCGCGGCGCCCGATGCCGTGAGCGCCGTGCTGTCGCAGGACGTGGCATTGGCGCCGGTGGTGCGGCGGTTCCCCGGGCTGCGCGTACCCGGCGCCTTCGATGGCTTCGAACTCGGCGTGCGCGCCATTCTCGGCCAGCAGGTATCGGTAAGAGCCGCCACCACGATTGCCGGGCGCTGGGCGCAGGCGTTTGGGGCCGAGCTCGCCACGCCCCATCTTGGGCTCAACCGCTTGACGCCGACTGCGGGGCAAGCGGCCGGCGTGAGCGCCGATGCAATCGCCGCGCTCGGCATCGTGGGAAGCCGGGCGCGGTGCATCGCGGCGCTCGTGCGCGCGGTCAATGAACGCCGGGTGGTGCTGAGCTGCGCCGTGGATGTCGAAACTCAGATCGACGCGCTGATGGGCTTGCCCGGCATCGGGCCCTGGACCGCACACTACATAGCCATGCGGGCACTGCATTGGCCCGACGCCTTTCCCGGCACCGATTTGATGCTGCTGCGGGCAGCCGATTGCAGCAGAAAGCAACTGCACGCGCGTGCGGAAGCATGGCGGCCGTGGCGCGCCTATGCCACACATTATCTTTGGCAATCGTTGGGAGTCTTTCCATGAATTTCTACACCTACGTCGACAGCCCGATCGGGCGCCTGCTGCTGCATTCGGATGGCACCGCGTTGACCGGCTTGTACATGGATGTGTCGAGCCGCCCGCCGCAGGGCATGGGTGAGTGGGTGGAGGATGCGAGTTCGGGCCCGCTGCCCGATACGATACGGCAGCTGGAGGAATATTTTGCAGGTGGCCGCCGCGCATTCGACCTCCCCTTGCGGTTGCACGGCACCGCATTCCAGCAGCGCGTCTGGAACGTGCTCAAGGAAATTCCGTATGGAGTGACGTGGAGCTATGGCGACCTGGCGAAGCGCATCGACCAGCCGACGGCATCGCGCGCGGTGGGGCTCGCGAACGGGCGCAATCCCATATCCATACTGGTGCCCTGTCATCGAGTCATCGGTGCCGACGGATCGTTGACGGGATATGGCGGCGGCCTGCAGCGCAAGCAATGGTTACTGGCCCACGAAGGGCTGCCAGAACACGCGGCCTGAATGCGCCGCGCCGCGGCAGCTTCCATTTCCGGGCCACGAAACGGCTGACGGATCTCCCATGTATTGGCCCCGCACAGTCAGTATTGGGCAACGCCGGCGCATCGCGGCCGCTGTCTGGCGCTAATCCGGCCGAGCCGTCGCCGCCCCGGCGCGGCTGCGACGTGTTTCCACCCAACCGCACTAAAATGGAACGGATCGTGTTTTAGCGTCCACGTGTATCGTTAAGTGCCTGATTTAGAGGGATCGGGGACGTGACGACCGGGGCGATCGGAGTGGCGCTAGCCGGGACAGGTTGTCACCCAGCCGATTTTCATATTACATGTAGTCGACATATACGTCGATTGCGCGTAATGTTCACCCATGTGGAGCGAACGCCAAATCATCGAGATTTTCCATCTGCTGTTCCTACGGGCCTTCGGCGCCCGCGTGGATAAATCCCTCTTTGCCCTGAAGGGCGGCTGTAATCTGCGGTTCTTTTTAAAGAGCATCCGCTACTCGGAAGATATGGATCTGGATATCGGAACCATGGCCGTTGGCACCCTTCAAAAGAACGTAAATCGTCTGCTGGCGGAGCCAGCTTACCTACGCGGGTTGCGGGCGCAGGGCATTGAAGTGGTCAAAACTGCTCAACCCAAGCAGACGGAGACCACGCAGCGCTGGAAGCTGACCCTGCGTAACACGGAATCTGGCGCCGTAGTGCCTACGAAAATCGAATTCTCGCGCCGCGGCCTGGACGATGAGAAAGCAGTGGAGTCCGTGGACGCGAGAATCATCCGGACGTACCGACTCTATCCGGTGATCGTGCAGCACTACACCGTGCATGCCGCATTTGCCCAGAAGGTTTCGGCTCTGGCTTTGCGCGAGCAGGTCCAATCACGGGATGTATTTGATCTGAAGTTGTTGATGGATGCAGGAGGAGCCGAACGGCCGCTACCCGTGACGCCCGCCGCAAACCTGACCGCCGCGATCGACAATGCACTGGCGGTGGACTACGACGCGTTCGCTGGCCAGGTTCTCGCCTATCTGGAGCCTGAATATCAAGACTACTACGGCACTAAGCAGGCCTGGAACGAGCTACAAGCGCAAATCGTCGACGGCCTGGAAACACTGCGGCGATGAATCAGATCGAAGCCCTGCAGCGATTGCGGACACTGGCGACGCCGGCCGTTGAATCGCGCGACGTTGCCGCACTATTGCAAGTCTCCGCGAGCAACGCGACCACGATACTCAGACGCCTCGCTGCCGAAGACATGATCGTTCATCTGAGCCGCGGTCGATGGTTGGTAGATCAAAAGATAGACCGCTTCGCACTGCCTGAGCTGATTTCGGCACCCGACCCGGCTTACATCTCCCTGCAATCGGCGTTGTTTCACCATGGGCTGATCGAGCAGATTCCCTCGATCCTCTATGCCGTCACGCCCGGACGGCCTAGGCGCCTTCGCACTCCAATTGCCACCATCTCCTTTCATCGTATGCCACCTGAGCTCTTCCGCGGCTTCGAGCTATCCTCCGCGTCCGACGCCAAGATGGCGATTCCAGAGAAAGCGCTTTTCGATCTGATCTACCTCGCACCGGGAAGATCGCGCGTGTTCTCGAAGCTTCCAGAACTCACGCTTCCGCGCCGCTTTCAGTGGCGACGGCTCAAGGAATACACGGAGATGGTGAAGTCGTCAGGCCGACGAGCGTTTATCTCCGATCGAATCAAAGCGATCAGATCCACTCCTTAAACTCATGATCCGCAGGAGTCGTAAAGGTAGGAGGGAGCGTGCGGCTACCCCACTCGATCACCTACGCATCGCGGTGGGGCCACGGGCCGGGCAGAAGCTATTTACGCTACAGACGGTTCCGCCCCGGCTGCGGGGACCGGAAGCAGAGCCGAACGGTGCTGCCCGTGCTGGCGGGTTCTCATTGCATGCCGGCGTGGACTTCGCGGCAAGCGAGCGCGAGAAGCTCGAACGCCTGTGCCGCCACGCGCACGGCAACCTTCATTCGAATTATCATTCTCCATGGGTACCAAAATACCGAGGATCTCTGATCGGGCGCAGCACGATTTTCCGAATTTTTCACGATCCGCAGCGGTCAATGTGATGCGCCGCGCATTTCCGGCTTGCTTGTCCTAACTATAGGCACAGGGCGACCGACTCGCTCCTCAGACCGCATACTCGCTATAGCCCCTCAACTTTCACCCCATTAGGCCGACTCAACCTATCGAGCTTGCAAGAATCGAGCATCTCCAGCATTGCAAGGGGGGCCTGACATGAGCCGTTTGGATCACGCGGACAATACGAAGCCTCGCCGGCGCGGGTTCTTCGGCGTGCGATTCATGCGCCGCACATCGATCGGCGTGAAGTTGTGGGCGACCACGGCAATCCTTGCATTGCCCGTCATCGGACTTGCGGTCTTCTACGTCCATTCCTTAAGCTCAACCCTATGGTTCACATCGACCGAGCAGCGCGGCTATACCCTGTTCCAGCCGCTCGATCGGCTGTCCTGGCAACTTGAACAGCGCGAAGAAATCGAGGTGTTGGCGCTCACGAAACAGGGAGAAAGCCTCGCCCGCATCACGATCCTGGACGATGCAATCGACAGTGAACTCGCCAAATTCGATTTGCTCGACGCCCGATACGGAAATGAAGCCACCCATGTTCAGCTCAAGGATCTACGGTCACAGTGGGTGCGACTGAAAGGCGGTTCGCCCGCCTCGGCCGAAGGCATCATGGCTGCGCACGAACACGTCCTCGATACCGTATCGGGTCTCGTTTCACAGATAGGATCCGACTGGGAACTCACCCTCGATCCAGAACTCGCCGCCTACAATTCAATCGACCTCACGCTCACGAAGATCCCGGATGCCCGTCGCTTTCTCTCACAGGCTCGTGCCCACATGGCGGCGATGTATGTCGGCGAAGAATACTCTGCCGTCGAGGGCCGTCGGGTGGCGTCGTTGGTTCCGCTGCTCTCGGACCGAATTGCCGCTGCGCGAGAGGAGATCAAAACGGCGGCGGCCGCCGCGGCCGATAGGCCCGAACTCGTTGCTTGGCTCGACGAATTGGGAAAGAACTGGGACGTCGGTATCGATTCCTGGACGGACGACGTCTTGAGCGGGCTGATGACCGGTCACCCGCCCGCCGCTTCGATCGAAGTTTGGCTCACAGGTTCCGAGAAGTACCCGGCGGTCGTCAATTCGGCTCAAAATGCAGCACTGAGCGCCGCGGGAGCGGCCTTGGACATTCGCTACTATTCGCAAGCGCGCAGCGCAATCATTGCCTTGACCGGCAGTGCCATCGCGCTGGTTCTCGGCGTCGTGCTGACGTGGGCGCTGGCGCTCCGGACCGCAGGCGCAGTGCGCCGGCTGCTGCAAATTGCGGAGCGGATCACGGACGGGCACCACGACAGCTCCATCGACGACACCGGTACCGATGAGATCAGCCGTCTCTTTGCCGCGATGGGGAAAATGCAGCGGACTTTGGCTTCACAGAAGGACGAGATCAGCCGACAGCAGCAAAGCCTGGCGACCCAGATCGAAGGCGAGCGGGCCCAGGGTATCGAGAATAGCCGCATCCGCTCCGCGTTGGACAATGTGTCCGGATGCGTCATGGTCGCAGATGCCGACTCGAAGATCATCTATACGAACAAGGCGATCGATGAACTGCTCCGGCGTGCGCAGGCGGACATCCGCACACAGGTGCCGAATTTCTCGGCCGATGCGGTCATCGGGGCCAGCATGGATATCTTCCATGAGAACCCCGAGCAGAACCGGCGCGTGTTCGCCGGTCTGACTGAAGCGCATTCCACGCAGATTGTCTTGGGCGGCAAAACGTTCCGCTTGACGGTCAATCCGGTGCTCGCGGCGCGGAGCGAGCGTATCGGCACCGTGACGGAGTGGATCGATCGCACCGACGAAGTGAGAACGGAGAACGAGACGAATGACATGTTGACCGCGGTTCTGGGCGGCAACCTCGGGCAGCGAATCGATCTCGAGGGCAAGTCGGGATTCTTCGAAGTGCTGGGGCGCGGCATGAATCGCTTGGCCGCCAACATGCAGGAGCTCATTGGCAGAGTGAAGGTCTCGTCGCGTGAAGTACACACTGCGGCTCAAGAGATCTCTGCGGGTAATGCCAATCTTTCGGCGCGTACCGAGCAGCAGTCCGCTTCGCTGGAAGAGACGGCCTCGTCGATGGAACAGATCACCGCGACAGTCAAACAGAATTCAGACAACGCCCATCAGGCGAGCCAACTGGCGAATGCGGCGCGCGAGCAGGCGCAGGACGGCGGAGCGGTGGTCGATCAGGCGATTCAAGCCATGGCAGGCATCAACGAATCCTCGAAGAAAATCGCCAATATCATCGGCGTCATCGACGAAATTGCCTTCCAGACAAACCTACTCGCGCTCAACGCGGCCGTCGAAGCGGCTCGCGCCGGCGAGCACGGCCGCGGTTTCGCCGTGGTCGCGTCAGAGGTTAGAAATCTGGCGAGCCGCTCCGCCGCTGCGGCGAAGGAGATCAAGGATCTCATTCGAGATTCCGTCGGTAAGGTGGAAGGCGGCTCGCAATTGGTGACGCAGTCGGGCAAAACGCTCGAACGAATCGTGCTTGCGGTCAAGAAGGTTACGGACGTGGTCGCCGAAATCGCCGCCGCGAGCACCGAGCAGACCTTGGGCATCCAGCAAGTCAATCTGGCGATCACCCATATGGATGAAATGACTCAACAAAACGCGGCACTGGTCGAACAGGCCACTGCCGCGTCGCAGTCCATGACCCAGCAAGCCGGCGAGTTGACCAACATGCTCAGCATTTATCAAACGGACGCTCTCGGCACGCCGGGTAGGTCGGTGCGCCCGGCTGTCCGCTCGACGCGCGCTGCCTGAGCATTCGCGTAAGGCCCCGCGCCGGCGGCGGGCAACGGCCCCAGACCGTGCAGGGCTTCACGCGCCGGCCCCTGGACATCGCGGCGCGCTACGGCGGCGAGGAGTTCGCGGCGATTCTCTACGATCTGGCCCCGCACCATGTCATGGACATCGCGCAACGGCTGCGAGAAAGCGTGCAGAAACTGGAAGTCAGGCCACCCGATCCGGATCGAGCCGCTGCCAACGTCACGGTCAGCGTCGGCGTGGCCATCGTCACGCCGGCCATCGGGCGCACGCCCGAGGGAGCGGTGCAATTGGCCGACGAGGCGTTGTACGAGGCCAAGGCGGCGGGGCGCAACCGGGTGGTGCTGAAGGGTGTGGAGGCCTATCAAGCCCTCGACACCGGCGCATTCAAAACCCCGCTCGCTTCTCGACACCTCAAAATCTGACTTTCGCGTCGCCGAGTAGAGCGTTTACCGCAGCGCACGCCTCACCAGACACCAGCGCTTGATCGGGTAGCTTGATTGCAGCCGGCTTCAATGGAATGCAGTCGGTCTGAGCGTTTTCACCGGCCTTGGGTGGCCACGCCAGCAATGGCAGGCGTCATCGCTTGCGCAAATCCTCGAGTATCGTGCCCAGCTGCAGAATCTCGTCCTCATGCGGCTGATCGCGGAATGTTTCCTCGAGCGCGGCGCCATACCACTCGCGCATCGCGTTCAAGTTCAACAGGCGCGCGCCATACTCGGCGGCGTCGGGGCGGAGGGTCAGGCCATAGGTGCGGACTCTGAATGCCACCGGTGCAAAAAACGCATCGACGGCGCTGAACGACTCACCCGCGAGAAAGGGCCCGCCGAAGCGGCGGAGCCCGTCGCTCCATAGCGCGCCCAGTCGCGCCATATCATGCTCGAGCGCCGCGGGAAATTCCTTGAGGCGTATTCGCACGCCGCAGGTCATCGAGCAGCGGCTGCGCAGCTCGCTGAATCCCGAATGCATTTCGGCGGCGGCGCAGCGCCCCCAGGCGCGCGCGCTGCGGTCCATGGGCCAAACACCGGGAAAGCGTTCGGCGAGGTATTCGGTGATGGCCAGCGAATCCCAGACCACCGTGTCGCCGTCGATCAAACAGGGCACCTTGCCGTTCGGTGCAATCTTGCGGTAGGCGTCCCACCGCGGCGCATCGCCGAACGGAATGAGGTGTTCGGCGAACGGGATCTGCAGCTCGCGCAGCAGCACCCACGGCCGCAACGACCATGACGAGTAATTCTTGTTGCCTATGTACAGTTCGTACATGGTCGGTACTTTAAGCCATTCTCGACGCAGAACTCAGTGATTTTTTACGCGGCTCGGCCTCGATCCCAACGCAGAGGTCGGCCAATCCCAGCGCAGCGCGAGTGCCAGCATCTATCCCGCCGCCTGCGCCGGCTCGTCGGCGGCCAGGGTCTGTTGATCGATCTTTTCCGAGATGGCGCGTAACTGGTGCTGCAGCTCGAGGGCCTCGTCCGTGTACGCTTGTATTTGCGCTACCGTGGGGGTCACCAAATCGCTCATCTGTGCGAGCCGCGCGTAATCCGCCCCGCGGGCTTTCAAGGATTTGGGCGCGGCCGGCGCGGGCGACACGAGTTTGACGTGATCCGCGACGCTCATGGCCGAACCGCGCGCGACGTCATCTCGCTCCGCGCACAGCTTCCTGGCGCGCACCAGCAATGCGTCGAGTTCCGCTATCAAGTGCGGGCTTACGGCTCTCACGAAGGCCATTCGCTCGAGCAGCTTGAGCCGGGCCTCGAGATCGAGAAGCTTTTCCGCCTGTTCGACGAACATGGCATCCTTGGATAAGGCTCGCAGGGCCATGCCGACGGAATGGATTTCGAATTTCGAGAACTCGGCGAAGAAGGATCCGATCGTGGTTTTGAGTTGCACGTGGCACTCCTGGCAGGCGCGTTGGATTCCGTAGCCGCATGTTACCAGCCGCGCCGCGCGTTGCGAACCATCCACACCGGAGGCTTGGCGTTATGGTTAGGCGTCCAGGCCGGAGGGCCCGCGGACCCCAGCTTCAAGTCATTCGTGTCGGACCGTTGTCCGGGTCCCCGGGTCGATGAACGTCGCCAGCAATTCATCCACGCCGGGGGTCGCGGATAACAAGTGCCCGCCGCGAAGCGTTCCTCGGCTGACCCTCGGGCTCTTGCTCGGCCTGGAACGCTGCCGGCGACCAGCCCAGCGCTCAGCCGCGCCCCGATTCGTTGCGCGGCTATCCGGCGGTGTCGGTACGAGCCGTAGGCATTCGCGCCCAATGAAGCGACGCTAAGCGCGCCCGATGAAGCGGCGCTAGCCGAGCGAACCGGCTCGAAGCCACGCCATGGGCGGTGCGCGTGCTCTGATGTTGCACAAGACGTTCCGTGCCTAAGCGCCTTATTGTAAAGAAATATTCTTCCGGCAGTCATCGGACCGTCACATCAAACCGCGATGGTGGCAGCAGATCCGAGACTCCGGGAGATGAGACATGGTTGAACGTTACCCCTGCGCACCGCTTCGACTGCGAACGGTTTTCGTCTCCGATATCCATCTAGGCTTTCGCGGCTGCAGCGCCGAACTACTGCTGGATTTCCTGCACCACGTCGAGATGGACCGGCTGTTCCTGGTGGGGGATATCGTCGATGTCTGGAGCATGAAGAAAAACATGTATTGGCCGCAATCTCACAACAATGTTTTGCGCACCATTCTCGGCAAGGCCAAACGCGGCACCAAGGTCATTTTCGTACCCGGTAATCACGACGAAGTGTTTCGCGAATTCGACGGCGCGGTGTTCGGTAACCTGGAAATCCACCGCGAGTACATTCACGTGGCCGCCGACGGGCGCCGCATGCTGGTCCTTCACGGCGACGAATTCGACAGCGTGGTGAAATGCAGCCCGTGGCTGGCCAAACTGGGCAGCAGCCTCTACGACGTCCTGCTCGCGGCCAACCCCTATATCAATTGGGTGCGGCGCAAATTCGGTCTGCCCCATTGGTCGCTATCGTCGTATCTCAAGGCTAAGGCGAAGAAGGCCGTTCAATACATAGGCAGCTTCGAGGAGGCGGTCGCGCAGGCGGCCCGCAAGCGCGGCGTCGACACGGTGGTGTGCGGCCACATTCACCATGCTGAGATACGCGACATCAATGGCATCTTGTACTGCAACGATGGCGATTGGGTCGAGAGCTGCACGTCGCTGGTCGAGGACATGAACGGACAATTGCGCCTCATTGAATGGCCGACGCTGCGCGCGCAAATCGACGTTCCGCCGTGGGTGCTGCCGGAAAGCCAGGTGGCCTGAGGCGTTCGACGCGAGCGGCTACGGATGCCGAAGCGCCCCAACGAGCTGGTCGCGGGGGAGCGAAGCGACCTGAACCGCGTTCGATTCAAGCGGAGTGCACGATGAAAATTCTGTCGCTATCCGAGAAGGGGCCGTTCGAGTTGTGGAACAGGCCATGGCATGCGCGGTTGAAGGACTTGGCCGAGGTCGCCGCGGCGGGGCCCTATCGCTACAAACCGGTATGTGCGCACACGATCTCCTCACAGGCCGCGGCGAGCCCGGTGGGATCCTGGCTGGGCCGGCGGCGTCGCTTCAGGCGCTACCCGAGCGGTCTCGCATTCGACGAAACTACCTGCGAAGCCGTGGCGGAATTGAGCGGTACCCATTTCGGGAGATCGCCGCGGCGGTAGCGGTCCTCGGGCGAGCGGCGCGGGCGCCCCGGGTTTAGGCCGCCATGAGCCCCTTCAGCTTGTTGATGGCGTTACTTTCGACTTGGCGCACGCGTTCCGCGGAGATGCCGTACTCGTCGGCGAGTTCGTGCAGAGTCGCTTTGTCGTCGGTCATCCAGCGCCGTTTCAGAATGCTGCGGCTGCGGTCATCGAGCTTTTCCATGGCGAGCGACAGGCGATCGCTGGAATCTTCTTCCCATTCTTCGCGCTCCACCTCGGCGGCAGGATCGGCATTGCTGGCAGGCAAGTACATGGCGGGCGAATACGCCTCGTCCTCGTCGCTTTCCGGCGTCGGATCGAAAGACATGTCGCGCGCGGAAAGGCGCTGCTCCATTTCGCGAACGTCATGGACTTCGACTCCCAACTCGCGCGCCACCGCCTGCGTCTCCTCTTCGGACAGCCACGCGAGATTCTTCTTCATCTTGCGCAGATTGAAGAACAGCTTACGTTGAGACTTGGTGGTCGCCACCTTGACCAGACGCCAGTTACGCAGCACGTACTCGTGGATTTCGGCGCGTATCCAATGCACCGCGAACGAGACCAAGCGAACGCCGACGTCGGGATCGAAGCGCTTCACCGCCTTCATGAGTCCCACGTTGCCTTCCTGCACCAAATCACCCATGGGCAGGCCGTAACCCAGGTATCCGCGGGCGATGTGGACGACGAATCGTAAGTGCGAGAGCACCAGCTGGCGCGCCGCATCGAGATCGGCTTCCAAGCGGAACTTCGTGGCGAGCGCGACTTCGTCTTCCCGGCTCAGAACCGGTATCTGAGACACACGATCGATGTACGCATCCAGACTTCCGACCGGGCCGGCGAAGATCAATCCCGTTTGCTTGGCGACTAAGGCGGCTGTCATCTAGAACCTCCAATCGAAACCGTGAGCAATGATAGCACTCACGGGCTTGGAGTGCTAATGCCCGGTGGAGTTCAAAATACAAAATATCAATAAAAATCAATTGATTAGGCGCGCCAGACGAGGCAATCACGGAGCGGAGACGGAAGCGGCACAGGAGGGACCGGCCGGGAAAAGCACAGGCTAGGCGAGCGCTGGGGTAAGCGAGCGCTGGGGTAAGCGAGCGCTGGGTAGGCGAGCGCTGGGTAGGCGAGCGCTGGATAGGCGAGCGCCGGATAGGCGAGCGCTGGGTAGCAAGCGCTGGCCAGTTTCAGGCGGACTCGATTTCCTTGATGTGGCGAGTGGCTGCGATCCAGGAGCCGGCCCACCCCATCCCAATGGACAGGCCCAGCACGCCGGCTGCCGAGCCCAAGGCCAGGCCGCGCAAACGGAATTGGCTGCCATACAAGCCGGCGAGATGCTGCACCGGCCCGGCGAGCAAGCCGACGGCCACTACCACGAGAACGAGCGCCAGGAGTCCGCCTCCCAGACCGTACCAAATGCCGCTGTACAGAAAGGGCCGCCGCGCAAATCCGTCGGTCGCGCCGACCAGCTTCATGACCTCTATTTCGGTGCGCCGATTCATTATGTCCAACCGGATGGTATTGGCGATTACCAGGACGACCCCAAGCCCGAGCAGCGATGCGATCAGCCAAACGATGCGCCGCAGTATGTCCATGACGGCAATCACCCGCTTCACCCAATCGGTGTCGATCTGGACGCTCTGCACGTCGGGACTGGCCGCGATCGCTTGTTTCAACTGCTCGGTACCCTCGGGAGTGCTGCTGGCGGGAGCGGGTGTCACCACCAGCGTATCGGGCAATGGATTGTCGTTGAGCGCATCCAGCGCGTTGCCAAACCCGGACTCGTTCCGGAATTGGCGCAGCGCTTCGTCGGCGCCGATGACGCGCACGGCGGCCACATCAGCGCGTGATCGCAGCTGCTTCGCCAGCGCTTGCGCGCGCGTTCCGGTTGCCTGCTTGTCGAGATAGACGGAGATATCGAATACCTGGTTCCAATTCGCGGTCGCCGCGCGGGTATTGTCCAGAAACACCGTGAGCAAGAGCGGCAGCGCCAGCGCCACCCCGATCACCGCCATGGTCATCGCTGCCGCCAGCGGCTGCTTTGTCACCCGTCCCAACGAGCCGACGAAGGTTTGGGCGTGACGTGCCAGCCAGGGCTTGAGGTTCACGGCCGCCTCATGCCGCCGCGCCGGGCGTCGCCGCGCCGGGCGAAGCCGTGCCCGGCGCCAGATCCGGTGAAACGATGCGGCCGCCGCTCAACGAAATGCGCCGGGCAGCGAAACGGTCGGCCCCCATGTGCTCGAGTAAATGAATGTCATGGGTGGCGATCACGACGGTTACGCCAACATCGTTGAATCGTTTGAACAACCGCATGATCTCGAGGGCAAGGGCGGGATCGAGATTACCGGTGGGTTCATCCGCGATGAGCAGCTTGGGTTTGCCGACGATGGCTCGCGCGATGCCGACGCGCTGTTGTTCCCCCGTCGACAGCTCCAGCGGCCGGCTGTTCTCCTTGCCCCAGAGGCCGACCTGATCGAGCGCCGCGCGGACGCGCTTGTCGACTTCGCGTTTCGGCACACCGGCGATGATGAGGGGCAGCGCGACGTTGTCTGCGATAGGACGGTCGTGCAGCAGCTTGTGATCCTGGAAGACGACGCCGAGTTGCCGGCGAAACTGCGGCACGCCACGGGGTTTGATCGAGCCCGTGTTCTGATGGCCGACGAATACCTGC
Source organism: Pseudomonadota bacterium (assembly GCA_030799355.1). Taxonomy (GTDB): domain Bacteria; phylum Pseudomonadota; class Gammaproteobacteria; order Steroidobacterales; family Steroidobacteraceae; genus Bog-1198. The sequence goes on along the minus strand of JALYHP010000022.1, from coordinate 91,144 downwards.
CCGCGCGTCGGACGCTCGATGAGCGCGATCATCTTCAAGATGCTGCTCTTGCCGGCGCCCGAATGACCCGTGAGAAATGCCATTTGGCCTTCTTCAATGACGAACGACACGCCTGACAGGGCCTCGCGACCGTTGGCGTAGCGCTTGTGCACCTGGTCGAACCGAATCATCGGCGGTGGCCATCCGTGCGCTGTCCGCCCCGGGAGGCTGCGGCGATACCGTCCGCGTCGTCGTTCCCGGTCGGGCCGCCGTCCGACTTCAGCAAGGCCGAGACGAACTCCGAGGCATTGAACACCCCGAAGTCATCGGCTTGCTCGCCTACACCCACGAAGCGAATGGGAATTTTCAATTTCTGGGCGATGGCGAGCACCACGCCGCCCTTGGCGGTGCCGTCCAGCTTGGTGATGACCAGGCCGGTGACTCCGAGCCCCTTGTTGAACTCCTCGGCCTGCGCGACGGCGTTCTGGCCGATGGTGCCGTCGAGTACGAGCAGCACTTCGTGCGGCGCGGTGGGGTCGAGCCGCGCCAGCACACGTTTGACTTTTTTCAATTCGTCCATCAGATGGGTCTGCGTATGCAGCCGGCCCGCGGTATCCGCGATCAACACATCGATGCCGCGTGCTCTGGCGGCTTGCAGTCCGTCGTAGATCACCGCGGCAGGCTCGGCTCCGCCCTGTTGCGCGATGAGAGGGACTCGGTTGCGCTCGGCCCACACCTCGAGCTGCTCCCGGGCGGCCGCGCGAAACGTATCGCCCGCCGCGAGCATGACCGTTCGCCGCTCGGCCAGCAGCCGGTGCGCGAGTTTACCGATGGTCGTGGTTTTGCCGGCGCCGTTGATGCCGATGACCAGGATCACATAGGGCTTGATCTTGGTGTCGATGGCGAGCGGTTGTTCGACGGGTCTCAAGATGTCGAGCATCGCTGCATGCAGGGCCTTGAGCAACGCATTGACATCGTCCAGTTCCTTACGCGCCACGCGTTTGCGCAGGTCGTCGAGGATGCGAGTGGTCGCCGCGATGCCCACGTCCGCGGTAATGAGGCGCGTCTCCAGATCGTCCAAGAGTTCGGCATCGATCTTTCGTCCCGGCAGCAGGTCCTCGATATCGGTGGTGAGCCAGGCCGGGCCGGTGTTCAACTTGGCGCGCAGGCGCTTGAAAAAGCCGCGGACTCCCGATTTATCGGCTTCGTTCGTCATAGGGGATGCGGGGCCCGCCCGCCCGCCGTGTCGGCTTGAGTCATCATGGCGGCGAGAGCTTAACAGAGCCCGCCGCCGTACGATCGAGGCGCTGGTGAGGGGACGCGGCCACACGATGGCCGGTGCCGCCACGGAGTATGATTGCTCGGTGACAAACGTAAAACCCAAAAAGCCTCCGGCCAAAAAGCTCCCGGAAAAGCTCCCGGAAAAGCTCCCGGAGGAGAACCGCAATTCAGTGCGGATCATCGGTGGCGGATGGCGCGGGCGGCGCGTCGGTTTTCCCGACATGCCCGGCTTGCGGCCGACGCCCGATCGCGTCCGTGAGACGCTGTTCAACTGGCTCCAGCACTCGATCGTGGAGAGCCGGTGTCTGGACCTGTTCGCGGGCTCGGGGGCGCTCGGCCTCGAGGCTCTCTCGCGAGGCGCCAAAGCCGTGGTGTTCGTCGAGCAGGCCCAGATTGCAGCGCGGGCGTTGGTGACGGAATTGGATCGCCTGGGAGGCACCGCGAAAGCGCGCGTGCTCGAGATGGGAGCGTCGCGTTTCCTGCGCGCTTCGGCTCAGGCCAACGGCAATCCTTACGGCGCCCCGTTCGACATGGTGTTTCTGGATCCGCCGTATCATCGAAATGCTCTGGCCGAATTCATCCCCCTGCTCGACGCCGGCGATTGGGTCACAACCGGGGGCCTGGTATATCTCGAAAGCGAGAAGTCCGCCGGGGCGCCGGATCTGCCGTCGCACTGGGAACTGCTGAAATCGAAGTCCGCCGGCGAGGTGGGGTATCATCTGGCGCGCATCAACGAGCGCGCCGGCAACGCAAAGACTGGATAATGACTGGGTAATGAAGGCGGGCTCCATGAACAAAAGAACAGCCGTATACCCGGGTACCTTCGATCCGATCACCAACGGTCATCAGGATCTGGTGCGTCGGGCGGCGAGCATTTTCGATCGGTTGGTGGTGGCCATTGCCGCCAATCCTAACAAGGCGCCCATGTTCACCCTCGAACAGCGGGTGGACATGGCGCGCCGAGTACTCGCGGAAGTGCACAACGTGGAGGTCCATGGCTATGCGGGCCTCACCGTGGAGTTCGCGCGGCAAAACGGCCTGGCCGTGATCGTACGGGGTTTGCGGGCCGTCTCGGACTTCGAATTCGAGTTCCAGTTGGCTAATATGAGTCGGCACCTGACTCCTGAGATCGAGTCGGTCTTCATGACACCCCAGGAACAATACACATTCATCTCTTCGACCTTGGTACGGGAAATCGCAGTTTTGGGCGGCAACGTGTCCGAATTCGTCCATCCCATCGTCGAAACCGAGCTAAAACGGCACCGCAAGCTTTGAGGCGCTCAGGGTGGGGCGCCCTCCTCGCCGGCCTTGCGCTCCTGGCCGGTGGGTCACTGCCCTCATTCGCCGACCAGCGCAGCGCGCCGGCTTCGTCCGGCCTTACCACCAGCGCCTCGTCCGCGAAGGGCTCGCTGTCCCGGGAGTACCGCGTCCCGCACAAGGGCGCCATCGCCAGCGCCTACCCGCTCGCGACCGAAGCCGGGCAAGAGATTCTGGCCAAGGGCGGCAACGCGTTCGACGCCGCGGTTGCCGTATCGGCCGCGCTCGCGGTGGTCGAGCCCACCAGCTCGGGCCTGGGCGGCGGCGGATTTTATCTACTGCATCGCCAGGCCGATGGGTTCGAGACCATGCTGGACGCACGGGAGAAGGCGCCCGGCGCCGCCACCCGCGACATGTTTCTGGATGAGGCCGGCAACCCCGTGGACAATGCCTCCACGCTGGGTTCGCTGTCCGCGGCAATCCCGGGCGAGCCGGCGGCGTTCGACTACCTGGCACGAAAGTTCGGCAAGCTGCCCCTGACGGAAAGTTTGCAGCCCGCGATCCGTCTGGCCCGCAATGGATTCCCCTTGTATGCCCGGCTGCAGGGCGCGTTGCGCGTCAAGCGCGAGGCCATGCTGCATTCGCCCGAGCTGGCCAAGGTGTTCCTGACCGCCGAGGGCGCGGTGCCGGAGCTTGGCTTCATCATCAAGCAACCCGATCTGGCGATCACGCTGGAGGCGATTGCAGCTCGAGGCGCCCGCGGGTTCTATACCGGCCGCGTCGCCGCGGATCTGGTGAGCGGCGTGCGCGCAACGGGCGGCATTTGGACCCTGGCGGATCTTGCCGCATACAGGGTGATCGAGCGCAAACCGTTGGAGGGGAGTTACCGTGGGGCGCGCATCGTCTCGGCGTCGCCGCCGTCCTCGGGCGGGATCGCGGTGATCGACTCACTCAATATCCTGTCCGGTTTCGACTTGCACGAGGCCGATTCGGCTACGCGCAAACACCTGATCGTGGAGGCCATGCGCCGCGCTTACCGCGACCGGGCCCAGTATTTGGGCGATCCGGATTTCGTCGCGATGCCGCTCAGCATGCTCATCAGTCCCGACTATGCAGCCGGACAGCGCACCAGTATCCGCGCGGACAAGGCCATGCCGAGTGACCTGCTGCCGGGAATAGGGTCGCCGCCGGTGGGCCTGCAGACCACCCACTTTTCCGTGCTGGACGCGGCCGGCAATCGGGTTGCGGCGACCATCTCCGTGAATCTGTTCTTCGGGTCAGGCGTCATGCCGCCGAACACCGGCGTGCTGCTCAACGACACCATGGATGATTTTTCGATCAAGCCGGGGACGCCGAATGCGTTCGGACTGGTGGGCGACGCGGCCAATGCCATCGCGCCCAACAAGCGCAGTCTGTCGAGCATGGCGCCGAGCTTCGTCGAGACGCCGCGCGGCTTGATGATCATCGGGACGCCCGGAGGAAGCACCATCATCAGCATGGTGCTGCTCGGTACGCTCGACTATCTGGACGGCATGAGCGCGGCGGACATCGTCAAGGATCCGCGTTACCACCACCAGTATCTGCCCGACGTGATCGACTACGAACGAGGCGCCCTGTCGGAGCCGGAGATCGCACGATTGCAGGCGATGGGCCATGCGCTCAAGGAAGGTGGTCGGCGGTGGGGAAATATGCAGGTCATCACCTGGGATTATGCGACCGGCAAAGTCGAAGCGGCGTCCGATCCGCGCGGCGTGGGAGAGGGCCTGGTGTACTGATGCCGGTCATGCCGCGCGGGCGAGGGCCTTGGGTGTTGGGCCTGGTGTACTGATGCCGGTCGCGCCGCGAGGGCGAAGGCCTGGTGTTGGGCCTGGTGTACTGGCGCCGGTCGTGCGATGCGGGTGGCGCGCAGCTAGCGTCGGCGGATTTGGGCCCGCTCGGTTCAAGCCGGCTACCGCTGGCAAACCGGACACCAATAGGTCGACCGCTGCGCTTGCGCGGCCTGCTTGATGCGGTTTTTACAGACGCGGCACGCCAGGCCGCCGCGCTCGTACACGGCAAGCTTCTGCCGGAAATAGCCGGGTGCCCCGCCGGCATCCACGTAGTCGCGCAGCGTGGTGCCGCCGATCTCGATGGCTTCGGTCAGCACGTCCTTGATGGCCTGCGAGAGGGCGGCAGCCTCGGCCCGGGTGACTCGCCGGGCGGCGCGGCGCGGCGCGATACCCGCGCGGAACAATGCTTCGCTCGCGTAGATGTTACCGACACCCACGACCACGTGGGAATTCATGATGAATTGCTTGATGGCCACGCTGCGCTTGCGCGTGGCACGAAACAGGTACCCGGCATTGAACTCATCGGTCAACGGCTCGGGCGCCAATTTCGCGAGCAGCCGGTGTTCGAGCGGATTCGATTCGGTCCAATGAGCGCTGCCGAAGCGCCGCGGATCGTGGAAGCGCAGCACCTTGCCCGAATCCAAGACCAAGTCCCAATGGTCATGCAGCCGGGGCGGCACGTGGGCGTCCAAAATACGAAGGCTTCCGGACATGCCGAGGTGCAGTATCAACGTGCCCGTGTCGAAGCCGATCAAGATATATTTGGCGCGGCGATCGATTCGGCGAATGGTTTGGTGCCTGAGCGCCGTCTCGAAATGAGCAGGGATGGGCCAGCGCAGACGGCGATCCCGAACCACGACATCGATGGCGCGTCGGCCCATGAGAGCGGGCGCAATGCCGCGGCGGGTGGTTTCTACTTCGGGCAGTTCGGGCATGCGTCAACCACAGCCACGGCACCTAACCACGGGCCGCGTGGCGCGAGAATAACCTGCAGTACCGAGGTTCCTTAGCCCCGCGCGCTGAGCGGCTCGAGACCTAGGAGCTTGCAGTAAACCGAGGCCTTATAGCCCCGCATCCGGCCGGCGCAGCCGCCAGCAAGTCAATGCCGCACCGGCGGCATTCTCGTTCATCGGTCCCGATCGGCCGGCCACGGACGGGCGTTACTTGATCTTCGACTCTTTGTAGGGCACGTGCTTGCGCGCCACGGGATCGAATTTCTTGGTCTCCATCTTGTCCGGATGCAACCGCTTGTTCTTGGTCGTCGTGTAAAAATGGCCCGTACCCGCCGAAGAGATCAGTTTAATTTTATCGCGCATGTACCGCTCCTTAAACCTTGATGCCTTTGGCCCGCAAATCGGCGACGACCACGTCCACGCCGCGCTTTTCGATGGTGCGCAAGCCGCGCGTCGTCACTCGCAGGCTGACGTATCGCTTCTCGGTTTCCAACCAAAACCGGTGGGAATGCAAATTCGGCAAAAACCGGCGACGCTTGCGATTGTTCGCGTGGGAAACCGTATTACCCGTTTTCGGGCCCTTGCCCGTGACTTGGCACACTCGCGACATGGCGTAAACCTTTGGACTTGAAGGGATAGCCGCGCTTTATACCAGGGTGGCCCCAAATGGGCAACGAATACGTGGGCCGGGCGGCCGGTGCGGAACACCCGTGGGCGGCGCGCGCCGAACGGGATTCCGAGCCATTAGGCCGGGCAACGCCGCGGAACGCCACCCGCGAGCGCGGCCGCGTTCGACATATCTCGGTAGCACCCCAACGCGGAACGCCACGGCCCGGAGCCATGCTCCGACCGAACCGGTGCGGCAGCATCGCTTTCTTTTGCCCACCCGCAGACTGCGGCGTCCCGCTGTTGCGGCGCGGCCATAGCGCCCGACGCAGGGGGTGCATGACACCAGGAGCGCAACAACACGATAATTCACCGGCGCTCGGCCAATTTTACAAAAATCGCCCCGCCGGCGGTGCCAAGGTCGTCACGGAGCTGGGGGTGGAAGTTGACGCGGGCTTTATCCGCGGGCTTTACAGGAGTCCCCGTTCCGCCAGCGACACGCTGATGCCATCGCCCACGATGATGTGATCGAGCAAGCGTATGTCCACCAAGCCGAGCGCTTCCTTGATGCGTTGCGTGATGAGTTCATCGGCCTGGCTCGGCTCGGCGACCCCCGAGGGATGATTGTGCGCGATGATGACCGCGGCCGAATTGCGTTGCAGCGCCAGCTTCACGATCTCCCGTGGATGGACGCTCGCGCCATCGATGGTGCCGCGAAACAGCTCCTGGAATTCGATGAGCCGATGACGTTTGTCGAGATATAGGCAGCAAAACACTTCGTGCTCGAGGTCGCGCAGCTTCGCGGTGAGGAAATCGCGCGTCGCGCGGGGGCTGCCGAGCGGAGGTCCGATTTTGAGCGATTCGGTGAGCTGCCTGCGCGACAGCTCGATCGCGGCCTGCAGTTCGGCGAACCGAGCGAGCCCGAGGCCGGGTTCGGCACAAAACCGCTGGCGGTCGGCGGCTATGAGTTTGCGCAGCGAGCGAAAGCTCTTGAGGACGCCGCGCGCGAGCTCGACGGCGGAACGGCCGGGCGTACCGGTACGCAGCAAAATGGCCAGCAATTCGGCATCCGAGAGCGCTGCCGCGCCTTTCTCGAGGAGTTTCTCGCGCGGTCGCTCATCGCTCGGCCAGTCCCGAATTGCCATGCGCGCGAGCATGCGCCGCGAGACGCGAAACACACCAGCGCCATTTCGCGGGTGAGCACGGAGATTGAGCCTTGGCGGGCTAGCGGTGGCCCGAGCTGCCGAAGCCGCCGGTACCGCGATGTGACGCATCGAAATCTTCGACCACCTCGAAATCGACCTGCACGACCGGGACGATGACCATTTGGGCGATGCGATCTCCGGGAGCAACGGTGAAGGGCGAAGACCCGCGATTCCAACAGGACACCATCAGCGGTCCCTGATAATCGGAGTCGATCAGGCCGACCAGGTTGCCGAGGACGATGCCGTTCTTGTGGCCCAGACCGGAGCGAGGCAGCAACAGCGCCGCCAGCCGCGGATCCTCGACGTAGATCGAAATGCCGGTGGGGATCAGCTCGGCGGCTCCCGGTGCAAGTACCAGCGGTGCGTCGATGCAGGCGCGAAGGTCCATGCCGGCGGACCCTGGGGTGGCATGCTGCGGCAGCGGAAATTCGCGGCCGATGCGCGCGTCCAGAATGCGCATCTTGATCTTGTGGTTACTCAGCGGCGCGCCCGCCGACTTCGGAGCCGCGTCCGCGGATCGCCAGCGGCCGCGCGGCGTTTGCGCGCTCCGCGCCGCGGCCCGTCGCTGGGGGGCAGGCGCTCGGCAATGAGCGCGATCAATGCGCGCGCCACCTCGAGCTTGGGGCCCCGCGCCACGTCGAGCTTGCCTCCCGGCCAGATCACGGTCAGCGCATTGTCGTCGCAGTCGAACGCGATGCCGTCCCCCACCTGGTTGGCCGCGATCATGTCGAGCTTCTTGCGCTTGAGTTTACCGCGCGCATTCTCCTCGACATCGTCCGTTTCGGCGGCAAAACCGACCACGAACGGCCGTTTCGCCATGTCGGCGACCGACTTGACGATGTCCGGCGCGGGCTCGAGATCGAGCTTCACCGCAACCCCTCGTTTCTTTATCTTGTGCTTGGCGACGGTGACGGGCTGAAAATCGGCAACGGCGGCCGCGGCGATGAACACGTCCGCTTCGGCGATGTGGCGGTGCACGGCTGCATACATGTCGCGCGCGCTCTCGACGTCGATGCGTGTGATACCGGCCGGCGTCTGCAGCTGAACGGGACCGCTCACGATGGTGACGTGCGCGCCCGCTTCGCGGGCCGCAGCCGCAACCGCGAACCCCATTTTCCCCGAGCTGCGGTTGGTGAGATAACGCACCGGGTCGAGCCGCTCGCGGGTGGGACCGGCCGTGATCAATACGTTGAGTCCGGCCAGCAATCCGGCGTTGACCGGAGGCTCGAGCACATTGGCCGCGAGCTCCGCCGGTTCCCACATGCGACCGACACCTATCTCGCCGCAAGCCTGGCCGCCGGAAGCCGGGCCCAAAATGCGTATGCCGCGCGCGCGCACGGTCTCGACGTTGGCCTGAGTCGCCGGCTTCGCCCACATGATTCGATTCATCGCCGGCGCAAGCGCGATGGGCGCATCGGTCGCGAGGCACAGGGTCGCCAATAAATCGTCGGCCCGGCCGCCGGCCAGGCGAGCGATGAAATCAGCGCTCGCGGGTGCGATCAATACCAGCTGGGCCCAGCGGGCGAGTTCGATGTGACCCATCGCCGCTTCCGCCGCGCTATCCCACAGGTCGCTGCGCACGGGCCGGCCCGAGACCGCCTGGAAACTCATCGGGGTGATGAACTTCTGCGCGGCGGCGGTCATCACCACCTGGACTTCGGCGCCGCGCTCGACCAAGCGGCGCACCAATTCGGGGCTCTTGTAAGCAGCGATGCCGCCGGTCACGCCGAGCAAAATTCGTGTCTTTGGCGTCAATGGATGCCTTTGAGTTCTTTGAAACGCGCGATATCGTTCTCGAATTGCTTGCTCATGACGGCTTCCTCGCTGCGTCGCTCGCGCAGATTCTCTTGCTGCGTACGGATGTCGGTGCCGACCCGCACCAAATCCTCGGCGAGCTGATCGGACATGGGCGGCGCCTTAGGATCGCTGCTGTACGGCCTGACATGCGCGCCGTTGGCGTGCAGTTTCTTCAGGCGGCCGTTGAGTACTTCCAGAAATTGGCCGGTCACCTTGATCTGGTCCGACACCAATGCCAGGCGCTGATCGCGCAGCCGCTCGATTTCCGCTACCGAACCGTACGTGTTCAGCAGATTCTTGTCGCGGCTCGCGCGCTGTTCCGCCGCGAGTCTTTTTTGCTCCTCGGCAGCGGTATCTTCGGCCGACCGCTGGGCGTCGATGCGCTCGGTTTCCACACCCCGCGAATTGATGATGTGTTGTTCCTGGGACGCAAATTCCGGCGGGATGTGATCGCCGTAGTGGGTCAGGCCCTGCTGGTCCACCCATTTGTACAGCTTACGCGAGTTCGAGTCCGCGGCGTCCACTGAAAAGGACGACGTTACGAACAGCAAGACCACATAAAGGAGCCGGGCTAGATTCATCAAAACCAGTGTTCCAGTGAGCCTAGGTCATTGTGAAGCGCGAGCGAGCGCTTTTCCAGGGGTGATTCCTCAATACGTGAGGCGCCTACACGCCGTACCGGGTCCGGTAATGCTGCATGCTCGCAACTTCTGCCGAGCGGCCCTGGGCCTGCATGTGCCGGATGAGCTCGGCCAGGCCAATGATTGCGATGACGGGGATCGCGAACTGCTCGCGGACTTCCTGGACGGCGGATAGGCCGCCGCCGCCGCGCTCCTGGCGATCGAGGGCAAGCAGCACCCCGGCCGGGGTCGCGCCGGCGGCCCGGATGATGTCGATGCTTTCGCGGATGGCGGTTCCCGCCGTGATGACGTCATCCACGATCAAAACCCTGCCCTGCAAGGGCTTGCCGATGATGTTGCCGCCCTCGCCATGGTCCTTGGCTTCCTTGCGGTTGAACGCGAAACCCACGCTTCGGCCCTCGGTTTCGGCAAGGGCAACCGCCGCCGCGGTTACCAGCGGGATGCCCTTATAGGCTGGGCCAAACAACATGTCGAACGACAAGCCGGAGGCGGCGATCGTCGCGGCGTAGGCGCGGCCCACCGCCGAAATGGCCGCACCGGTGTTGAAAAGCCCCGCGTTGAAAAAATAAGGGCTGTCGCGGCCGGACTTCAGCGTGAAGCTGCCAAACTTCAAAACGCCGAGGTTCATGCACAATTCGATGAAGTCGCTTTGATAGGACAGGGTCTGGACGGGCAATGTCGGTGTCTGGGACGGTGGTGTCATGGGCGTAAAGTCTCGCAAGGGACGCGTTGCGCCGCAAGCTCCCGATGTGCTGGTAGTATTGAGCCAATGCGCAACGCCATCACGATCCCGAGTTCTCGCATTTGACGGGTAGCGCAGGTCCGAAAAACGCCGCAATGGTGGCCAAGCCCACGCTGCTCCAGGCGCTGCGCGATAAGCGCATGGCGGCGATCCTGTTCCTGAGCTTCGCGTCGGGCCTACCCTTCAATTTGACGAATTTCACGTTGCAAGCTTGGCTTGCATCCGAAGGCTTGAGCATCAAGACCATCGGACTTTTTTCGCTGGCCGCGCTGCCCTACAACGTCAAATTTCTGTGGGCACCGCTGCTCGATCGATACCTGCCCCCCATCCTGGGCCGGCGTCGTGGATGGATCCTGATCTATCAAGCCTGCCTGGCCGTCTGTATCGCGGTGATGGGCTTCTGCTCGCCCACCAAGGCGCCTTATGTGCTCGGAGGGGTTGCGGTGCTACTGGCGTTCCTGTCGGCTTCCCAGGACATCGTGATCGATGCCTATCGCGTGGACGCGATTCCGGCGGGCGAGCGCGCCCTGGCGGCGGCGTCCGCGGCATTCGGGTACCGCACGGCGGCGATGCTGGCCGGTGCCGTGCTGGTGTGGATCGCAGCCAGTCTCGGCTGGCAACTTGCTTTTTTGTTCGTTGCCTGCCTGATGGCTGCCACGATGGCGGCAACGATTTGGGCGCCGGAGCCGGACATGCCGGGCCGCGCACCCCGTACTTTGGCCGAGGCGGTGTTGCTGCCGCTGCGTGCATTGCTGAGTCAGAAGGGCATGTGGGGCTTTCTGCTCCTGGTGCTGCTCTACAAGGTCGGCGACGCCATGGCACTCAGTCTCTACAGCACCTTCATGATTCGCGGCGTCGGATTTACGCTGAAGGAGTTGAGCGTAGCCGGCAAGCTCAACATGACCCTCTCCACCATGATCGGCGTGGCTGTCGGCGGGATCATGTATATCCGCTGGGGAGTGTTCCGGTCGCTGCTGGTTTTCGGCATCGGCCAAGCACTCACCAATTTGCTTTATACGTGGCTGGCATTGGCCGGTAAGAAAGTCTGGCTGCTGGTGCTCGCAACCGCGTTGGATACCATGGTCGGCGGTATGGGCCAGGCGGCTTTCGTTGCCTTCCTGGTATCGCTGTGCTCGGTGGATTTCAGCGCCACGCAATACGCGCTGCTGTCCGCCCTCGCAGCGTTGCCGCGGAACGTGACGGGCGCCATCGCGGGGGCGATCGTACCGATGATCGGATGGGCGAACTTCTTCGTGGTTACGTGCTTGAGCGCCGTGCCGGGGCTGGTATTACTGGTGGTGTTGCGCAGATCCTTGAACGATCTCGTTGCCCGCGAAGCGGCCAACGCCAACGGTTAGGCCGCACGGATCGAGGCCGGATGCCTCGGATCGATGGGATATCGGAAGACGAACGGCGAGACGGACCGGATTCGCTCAGCGGCGCAGCGAGCGATCCTCCGGAACGGACCATGCCATGCGGGCGTTGTCCTCGAATTCGCGATCCAAGTCCTCCGCCTCCACGTCGATCGCACCCGACCAATCCTCCGGCGCATCCGCCGGGTCGAGCATCCGATCGAGCAACTGCTCGTTCCAGGAATCGAAATCCATTTCGGTGACCGTACCGTCGAAATACTGGATCTCGATGGTTTCATCGCCATCGTCGATCGCGACGACTTCGAACAACTCGTTGGTGGCGCCACGGTACCATTGACCCACGATCGGCTTCATCGCGTTCATTGCAGCCTCCGTCTGTTATCCTCACGCCCATTCAACTCCCAATGAATCCTCCGCGCAATGGCTAATTTTTGCGCGCAGCAACATGACCATGCTCGAACAACTCTTCAAATTCTTCGTCGTTTTTTTCGTCGTCGTCGAGCCCATATCCTTGATCCCGTTGTTCGCCGGTTTGACGGAGGGCGCCACCGCCCATTATCAACGAGACATGGCTTGCAAGGCGTCCGCCATCGCGCTTGGCATTTGCCTGTTATTCGCGATCGCGGGAGCGAAATTTCTCGAGGTCATGGGGATCGCGCTGAGTTCCTTCCGGATTTCGGGAGGAACCTTGTTGTTCTTGATCGCGTTGGAAATGGTGTTCGCACGTCCCTCGGGTTCCCGTCTGACCCCGCCGGAGCGCGAGGAATCGTTGAAGCGCGAAGACATTTCGGTGTTCCCGCTGGCCTTCCCCTTCATAGCCGGACCGGGCGCCTTGGCGACGATTCTGTTGACCGCCGGAGAGATCGGGGGAAAGCCAGTGTTGTTCGCAGGATTTCTAGCCGTGGTCACCGCGGTATTGGCGGTTTGCTGGTCGTTGATGATGGCCGCGCCGCGGCTGATGAAAGTGCTGGGAGTGACCGGTGCCGCCGTGATGAGCCGGCTATCGGGCGTCGTGTTGGCGGCGCTCGCGGTGCAATTCATCATCGATGGAATTCGCGACAGCTTCTTCAGCTGACGGCGGGAACTGCTGTGGCGCCGCGAGTGCCGGGGCGCGTGCGAGCCGTACTCCGCGGCACGCGCTGCGCGTTCTTGCACCGGTGCGTCGAGTACCGCGGTGCGTGCTCACGCGCTGCGTTTGCGGTAGGCGAGGTCCCAAACTCCGTGGCCCAATCGCGCGCCCCGCCTTTCGAACCGGGTCGCCGGGCGGAAGTCCGGCCGCGCCACATAGCTGCCGTCGCGACTCAACGTCTCGAGCGTCAACGTGGCGCTGCACACCGCGAGCATTTGGTCGGCATAGTCCTGCCAGTCGGTCGCGAGGCGCAGGAGCCCCCCGCTCCTCAGTTTGGCGGCGAGGATCGCGACAAATTCGCTGTCGATCAGGCGGCGCTTTTGGTGACGCTTCTTGTGCCAAGGATCCGGGAAAAAAACCAGAATTTCATCGAAGGATTCGTCTCGTATAGCGACCTTCAGGACCTCGACGGCATCGTGGCATACGATCCGCAGGTTCTCGAGCCTCGCCTGAGCGGCCTGCAGCAACAATCGACCGACACCCGACCGATGCACTTCGATGCCCAAGTAGTCGTTGTCGGGATTGCCCTGCGCCAAGGCGCCGATGACTTCGCCCGTACCGAAGCCTATCTCGAGACAGCGTCGTGCGCTGGCCCGCCCCGGCCCGAAAACGGCATCGAGGTCGATGGGCTGATCGTTGAACTCGAGTCCGTACCGGGGCCACAGCTCGGTGAGCGCACGCTCCTGTGCCGCCGTGACACGGCCGGCGCGCAAGACGAAACTGCGGATGGGGCGGCGAACCTGCATGGTGGCAAAGTGTGCCTGATATGATGACGCAATGCGCAATTCTCCGATCGATGCGTCAGCGCGCCCCGAACTCCTGCGCGGGCTTCGGAAGGTCCTCGGCGTCGCGTGCGCCATGCTGCTGCTCGCCGGCTGCGTGGGTTTGCCAAAACACGTACAGAAATACCCGAGCGAGGCGCTGCGCCGGCCGGATACCACGGTGCTCGGCCAGACCGTCGAGCGCGTCGATGAGGGCCGTAACCTGTCCGGTATCCGCTTACTGGCCTCCGGCGACGAGGCGCTCGCAAGCCTGATCGCACTCGCTGACCGCGCGCAGCGAACGCTCGACATTCAGTATTACATCATCCACCAGGACCAGTCCGCCGGCATTCTGCTGCATCATCTGCGCGCGGCGGCCGATCGCGGTGTCCGCGTACGGGTGCTGGTCGATGATCTCAATACGTCGGGCGAAGACCGGCGCTTCATGCACCTGGGCGAGCACGCCAACGTGGAAGTGCGGGTCTTCAACCCGTTCGCCGGGGGCCGGTCCGCGTTGTGGACCCGCATGCTTGCGTCGGTTTCGGAAATACCGCGAATCAATCACCGCATGCACAACAAGCTGTTCGTGGCGGACAATGCGCTCGCCATCACCGGCGGCAGGAATATCGGCGACCAGTACTTCACGCGCGATCTGCACAGCAATTTCATCGACCTGGACGTGGTCGCCGCCGGATCGATCGTGCCGAAGCTGTCCGCGTCGTTCGATGCCTTCTGGAACAGTAAATACGCGTATCCGATCGCGTCGGTGGCCGCGCCCGTGCATGCCGAGACCTTGCCCCAGGCGCTCGAGGAGAACATCACCGCGGGCGAGTCGAACTGGCTGGCGCATGAACTCGACGCGGGCGACCTGCAACTGACGTGGGTGCCGGCTACGGTATTGGCGGACAAGCCCGCAAAGATCGCGAGCGACGTCCCCAACGAAGAAGACTTGGTCGCCAACAACATCGAGACACTGATCCGCTCGGCCCAGCAAGAGGTCATCGTGATCTCGCCTTACCTGGTACCCGGCCCCGAGGGCATCGCCCTGTTGAAGGAATTGGTGGACAGAGGCGTCCATATTCGCATTCTCACCAACTCTCTGGCGTCCACCGACTCTCCGTTGGTTCACAACGGCTATGCGCGCTACCGCGTCGCCCTGTTGAGACTCGGTGTCGAGCTCTCCGAAGTACGGCCCCGGCTCGGGCAGAAGCGCCCGCGGTTCCATCCGTTCAAGAGTGCAAACGCGAGCTTGCACGCCAAGGCACTGGTCATCGATCAGAGAACCGTTTTCGTCGGATCGATGAACATGGATGCGCGCTCCGCACGCACCAACAGCGAGTTGGGCCTGGTGATTCGCAGCCCGGAAATCGCGCGGCAGGTCACCAGTCTGCTCGACGACGTCAGCGCGGACGGCAGCTACAAACTGGAACTCGATCGCAATGATCGCATCGTGTGGTCGAGCGGCGAACCGGGCGTCGAAAAAATATGGCACACCGATCCGGAGACCACTCGCGCGCAGCGCTTCATACTGAAGATGCTCGCGCCGTTCGCACCCGAGGAGCTGCTCTAGCTCGGCGAGCTGCAACCCGGCGCGGCCCCGCGCGTGCCCGTGTCGCGGGATGCGAGGGCAGGAGCGGCGAGAGGCCGCAGCCCGTCAGTCCGCGGCTGGTTGCTCTGTCCGGCTGGCGTAGCGCTTGAGACCCTCGAGTATCTCCGCGTGAGCGATGTCGAGTCCCGCCCAGCCCACCACCTTGACCCACTTGCCGGCTTCGAGGTCCTTGTAGTGCTCGAAGAAATGCTGGATTTGACGCAAGCGTATTTCAGGGACGTCTTCGATGGACTTCCAGTGCATGAACAACGGGCAAATGTCGTCGGTGGGTACAGCCAGCAATTTGGCATCGCCCCCGGATTCATCTTCCATGCGTAGCACCCCGAGCGGACGGCATCGCACCACCACACCCGGCATCAATGGAAACGGCGTGTGCACCAGTACGTCCACGGGATCGCTATCATCGCCGATGGTTCGCGGTACGTAACCGTAATTGGCCGGATAATGCATGGCCGTCATCATGAAGCGGTCGACGAACAGCGCTCCGGAGTCCTTGTCTACCTCATACTTCACGGGGTCCGCGTTCATGGGAATTTCGATGATCACGTTGAATTCGTGCGGCACATCGTCGCCGGCCGTTACTTTGCTGATACTCATCTGATGCAGGATTCCTGTGCTCGTCAGTCGGGCGGAATGGCTACTATAACCGCTCACACCCGCGACAACGGCGCAAGTTAACAGACTTTCCCGGACCTGCCTGCATGGCCTCTCGAGGCGGCCTACCCCGCCGTGGGGCGGCAAGATAGACTGCCTCGATGGATACCGCCTCGCTGCAGCTCGACTATGTTTCCGCGAAAGAACTCGCCGCGCTGCCCGCCTCGTGGTGGCGCACGGTGCTGGGCGTAGTGGGGTTTGCAAGACTGCCGCCACTCGACGTTGCGCAGGTGCCGATCACGGCGAGCATGACGCCCCCGCTGGGAAGCACCGCTGAGCTATGCGAAGTCTGGCGAGTGGGCGGCGGCCAAGACGACGGATCGCTCGAGGGATCGCTCCACCGGGGACGGGTACAGTATCGGTGCTGCGAAGAACTTCTGTTCGGTTCGATCACTCTCGATGAAAGGACGCTGGTCGGCGCCGACCGATTCGAGGAAGCGGGCGCCTCCCGCGAGGATGATGGCCGCCGCTGCGAGGGTGGCGCTCGCGATCTCCCCGGTGATGGCCTGTCCCGCGGTAATCACGGCTCGGCCGCCTTGCTGCAGGCGACCACGATCGCGTACCGAGAGATTTTAGGCGTCCTTGAGGAAACACGGCACCGCCATTTGATTCGAGTTTGGAATTATTTGCCGCAAATCAACGCCGATGCCGACGGCGACGAGCGGTATCGGCACTTCAACTCGGCGCGCCAGACAGCCTTCCGCAATTCCGGCCGAACCACGACTGGGACCGTCCCCGCGGCGAGCGCGTTGGGGTCGCCCGCGGGCAGCCCGATCTGCATTTATTTTCTCGCGTCGCGCCGCTCGCCCACCATGATCGAAAACCCGCGGCAGACCAGCGCATACCACTACCCGCCGAAATTCGGCAAATCCAGTCCCACCTTTTCCCGGGCATGCGTGCTGGGCGACTCGGCAGGGATGAACTTGTTCATCTCCGGTACCGCCAGCATCGTAGGCCACGAGACCCTGCATCCCGGCGATGTGACGGCGCAGACGCGCGAAACATTGGTCAACATCGATGCGTTGCTCGACGAGGCGAATCGCGTGGTCGGGTCGGCGCACTATTCGCTCGCCGATTTGAAATTCAAGGTCTACGTGCGTCGGGCTGCGGACCTCCCGGCCATCGAAGGTGCGTTGTCGGCGGTCGTGCATCCGACGACTCCCATTATCTATTTGCAGGCGGACGTGTGCCGCGAGGATCTGCTCGTGGAAATCGAGGCCGCCGGAGAATCGCGAGGCAATTGAACGCAAGACCGAGAGCCTTCGGTAAGCGGACCGGGGGGCGACCACGTGCCGGCGTAACGAACGGGGGTACCGCATCGCCGCGCGCGGTCACCGAAGTTGGCAATTGCCCGTAACCGGCTTAAACTGGCGCGCGAAGCGGGCGTCGTATAATGGTAATACCCAAGCTTCCCAAGCTTGAGCCGTGGGTTCGATTCCCATCGCCCGCTCCACTACTCCTCGTGCTGGTCCCGCTGGAGCAAGCGCGATTCCGCGAGGTTAGGGATAAGTCTGGCGTCCGATCCCATATTGTGGACGAAGGCGAGAACCTTAGGCATGTTCGTCGCGACATGGGTTATTGGCCGGACCCTGACCTCGTTGCCGTGAATCGTTTTGCAAAGCTCACCGTGAGCCAGGCCGTCACGCACGATATTCGCGAGCGTCTCTGCTGTTTCGCGGGATGCTTTATCGGAACCGTAACCGTGATGAGGACGCTTTGCCCCTCTGGCAGAGCACCGACCAGCGTTGCTTTCAAATCGCCGGTGAGGCGCCGAACCACCCTATCGAATCGCAGCTTTAGTTTTGCCGTCCTAACCCTCTCGCCGATCTCCCGCTCAATGGTGGTTGTTGTGAGTATTCGCGACTTGGTTAGCGGTCATGCAAGTATGTCCTTCGCCTCGATGAAAAGAGCCTACAGAAATATCGTGAAGAGGCCACCGATTTGCTGCACGTCAGCCGATGAAAGTGGCTCGCAGTCCATAAGATTCGTAAACCAAAGCCGCGCGACGATCGCAGGTAATCAGCGACGCGGAATGTGCTGCTGCGGTTGCAGCGACGAGGGCGTCGTATGCACCACCCCCGGTCACAGAATGTTCCGGCAGCGCCAAGACAAAATCCTTATACAGTGGACCCTCCAAGCGAAGGAACGGCTCTACAAAGCGTGCTCGGAGAAAGTCTCGAACGACCGCTGCCGCACAACGATGCGGAGGAGGCAGTCTGGTCAACACTGAATAGGTCTCCAGCGCACAATGGTCAATCATGCGCAGACCACGATCTAGGGCTTCGCGCGCTCGGTTATGGTGTTCGTGCCACGAGGCGAACGCAGCCACGACCACGCTGGTATCCGCCGTTCTCACCGGCGAATGTGCTCTAACGTTTCACGCACCACATCGGCAGTGAGCGTGGACAGTCCGACGTCCGGGACCGCAACGACATCCTTTCCGCGCTTCATTAAAGTCATCGGAGTTGCAGTGATCTCTATTTCGAGTCGCCCATCGCCGGCGCGAATCTCGAGAGTCTGGCCAGGTTTGATGTTGAGTGCCTGGCGAAGCGATTTGGGGACGACGATTCGCCCGGCCGAGTCGATGGTGGTTTTCACGGTATAAAATATGGCATAAAAATGGCATTGTGACAACTAATGGGTGAGGTAAAAATCGCACGCATCTCCCGCCGCGCTTGCAACTTCGTGATTCCAAAAGGCTAGTCTACGCCAGCGGTATTTTCGACTCCCATCGCCCGCTCCAAACTCCAATTCGACAGGACAGGTAGGCAACGAAAACGCGGCCTGAATCTGGATGATCACTTCGGGCGTGCGCGACGGCCGTGTTTGAATTTCCGCCCAAATTCGAATGACGCTGGGCCCGCTCTCGAGAATCCGAGGCTGGGCGTTCTTATAGGTTGAACATCAAGGAAAGCCCGTAGATCGCCGCGCCGTCGGTGTTTGCGATGCTGAGGCGCTCGTACTCGAAGCGTAGGGTGTAGCTGCTGTACTTGAATTGGGCACCGAGGCCCCAAGCCAAATCCCAGCCACTGTCGTCAAAACCGACGCCACCGGCGTGACCACGCATCTGCCACCGGGATCCGCCGATCTTGCCCAAGAGGGTGATTTTCGAGACCGGGGCGGAAATGACGGCGTAGCCTGCGATGGCGCTGGCCGCAGCGTCGCCGTTGGCCGATGACACGCTGCCCAGCTTGTAGTAGTCGGCCTCGAAGGCGAGCCAACTCTGGCTGATGCCTCCCATGACCTTCCACTCAGTCTTGCGAATGTCCAGGCCGTCACCGTAGATGTTGTCGATATGGGGCTTGGTGATGCCGACGCCGAAATACCCGCCGATCGAATCGTCGGAACCGGCGCTCGTAGAACTCGCGGCATCCGCCACAGCTGCAAGACCGGTGGCAGCGAGGCCGACGAGAAGGGCCAGACGTAAAGGCTTTCGCATGACTAACCTCGAATAGATCCGTACTCAGAGAGGCGGCCTCGGACGTTGGTAGTGTTATTAACATCACCGACCGCGGCATCGACACTAACATCACCGCCCGTGGCGTCGCCAGACACGGGGCACGCCCAGCGTTCCGCCAATCATGGTTTTGCACAAAACTTTGCAGCGAAATTACGTATGGCTGCGACGGGCTGCGTAATGAAGACCATGACTCCCCACAATGGTTCCAAACGGGCGGCCCGTGGGAAGAGTCTATTCGAGCGGATCTGACACTCTCCAATCCGGGTTGTCGCGAATCCGTGTTGTCGCGGGGGCTGCTCGTTGCTCAAAGTCGCACAGGCATCCATCTCTCGTATGAGCATGAGAACTGCGCCACTCCACATCTGATCGTGAAAGCTGGTCGACTTTCACTCAGCTCCTTGTAGGCCACGATCACGCATTCGCGTATCGCTGAGATAGCGTTTCACGCCCCCTGGCAGCGAAGTCACGGCCAGCGCAGTTCGGCCGTGGGGTGCCGGCACCCTCGTGCTTGCCATGATGGATCGAGTCCGTGGCGTCCCACCAAGCATTGCGGATCGTCCAAAAAACAGGGTGACTGGCTCGGGTACGAAGATCTCGCGCGTGTAGGAGCAGTCCTTACAGCAACTGTGGGAAAGGTCAGCTACTGCCGTGCACACCCTCGGCCTACAGTCGTGAAACACAACTAAGGAGATGCGACATGGCTGCAACACGCACGGTTCTCGCCCATACATTTCTGCTCGGGCTGGTGGCCTTGAGTTCAGGCTGCGTTATTCACGAAGGTGGCAGCGCGGAAGCGCGCGAAGAGGGCTACCGCGAGGGTTACTACGACCGCGAACACAATCGCTACTACCACGAGCATGCGTGGCATGAATGCGTGGAACACGACCCGTATTGCCGATAACGCAGACCCCGGTAACCCAGCGGCTATGCGGAGTGCCGCGAGCGTAAGCCTGGGTACTCTGGCTCTTGGTGCTTTCCCTTGGGCACTCGCTTGCCTATCCCTGGCTTAGGGCCGATACGGGTTACGGCAGAAAAATGAGTTTACATAACGTGAGAGGCTGCGGCATCCGCGAGCGCGGCCCTCCGGCCAACCGTTGAAGGTGCCGTAATGGTGCGTCCGCCGAAGCGGGGACCGGGTGGCGGAGGGCTCGATCAAAGCCTGTGCAACGCACAGAGCTTGTGCCCGTCAGGATCGCGGAGGTAGGCCAGATACATCTTACCCGTGCTGCCCTCACGCACACCCGGGGGACTTTCGCAGGCGGTGCCGCCGGCGGCGAGCCCAGCGGCATGCCAGGCATCCGCCTGAGCGGGCGAGGCGGCGAGAAAACTGATCGTCAACCCGTTGGCGCACGTCGCGGGTTCGCCATTGATGGGTATCGTGACGGCAAAGTTACCGGTCGGGGTGCGATAGAAAATTCTCTGCCCGTTGACTCTCCCCGGCGGTACGCCCAGCGTTCCAAGGACGGAATCGTAGAACGCTCGCGCTCGCTCCAGATCGTTGGTGCCGATCATGATATGGGAAAACATCCATCTTCCTTGGTTCGAATAGGGCGTGACTATGATACGCGCTCGAGGCATCGAGCGCCCGGCGCAAACCCGGTAAGCGGCATGGCAGCCGGTCCTCCGGTGCTATATGCTGCGGCAGTCATCCGTGGCCCGCAGACCATATATCGCATATAAATGGGGTTCCTACGCAATATGTCCGCGCGCGCGCGTCCGTACGGGGCGGCCGGGGGCCTCGGAGTGCTCGCGCTCTCGCTGCAATGGGCGCTTCGCCCTTGGACCGGTAATCAGCTCCCTTTTATTTTCCTCATTCCGGCGGTGGCAATGGCCGCGGCGTCGCTGGGCCGCGGTCCCGCGCTGACCGTAACGGCAATCGGGTTGCTGAATACCCTGCTGTTTGGCACCTCGCTGCTCGCTGGCGACGGCCAGGTTGCCGTCGCACTGGCGGCCTATCTTTTGCTGAGCGCAGCAATCGTACTGTACGCGGGTCGCATGCACGCCTCGAACGCGCGCGCCGCCCGTGCCGAGGAGCACCTCAAATTGGCCCAGGAAGACAGCGGCGTCGGCGTCTATGAGCTGAACTTCTTGACCAATACCGCGCTGGTATCCCCGAGCCTGCGGCGTTTGCTCGGTATTCCCCACGGCGACAGTTCGCTCGACCTCGATCGCTGGCTCGGCAGGCTGCATCCGGACCATGTCGCCGAAACGCGTCGGGTACTCGAAGAGCGCATCGCCCGCGGTGAACTTCGCTATGAACGCGAACAGCGTATCGAATTGGAAAATGGGGCGGTCCGCTGGTTGCTGTCGCGGGTACGTATCGACCTGACTCCCGGGGGTGGACTGGCGGTGGCGAGAGGCGCCACGGTGGACATCACCGAGCGCAAGGAGCTCGAGCAGCGGCTGCACCAAACCCAAGCTGATTTGCGCCAGCGAGTCGCGGACATGGAGCGCGTGCACACGCTGAGCCAGGACCTGGTCACGGCCGGCGACGAGCTGTCGAGATCGATGCAGCCGGTGCTCGACTTGGTCCTCGATTTTTACGGCTCGCGGCATGGGCTGCTCACCTTGCGCGGACGCGATACGCAAGTTTTCAGCGTGTGCGCTCACCGCGGCTTCGGTCCCGAACAGTTACGGCGCGCCTCGCTGATGCCGAGCGATGTTGCGCACGTCGAGGAATGCCTCGCCATGCATCGCGCCTTCGGCGAGCAGGCCGGATTCCACTCGTTTCACGGCACCCCGATGATGGGCACGGCCGGTGACGTGATTGGCATGATTGCGGTGTTTTCCGAACCGCGTGCTTGGTCCGAGCGGGAAATGCGCCTCGGTGAGGTTTGCGCGACCATGGCGGCCGCCGTCGTGGAGCGGGAGCAGGCGCGCGCCGCAGCCGCCGACGAGGAACGACGCTTTGCCGTTGCACTCGATTCAGCCGTGGTGCCGTTTAATATATTGGCGCCTGTCCGCAGCGCAACCGCTCGGCTGGCGGATCTGCGATGGACGTACGTCAACCCCGCCGCTGCGCGCCTGTATAACCGCGAGGTTTCCGAGCTGGTCGGCCGTTGCGTCGGTGAGATCATGCCCGAAACGTGGCAGACGCCCGGCTTGCTCGAGCACTATGCCGCCGTCATCGATCAGGGCGAGGTCCGCCAATTCGAGGTCCAGTCGATGTATCGGCCCGAGCTATGGATGCAAGTCATCGCCTCGCCTTTGCTGGGTTCCGCGGCCGTGTGGTTCGCCGATATTTCCGAGCGCAAGCGGCAGGAAAAAGCCCGCGAAGAATCCGATCGGCGCAAGGACGAGTTCCTCGCCACGCTGGCTCACGAATTGCGTAATCCGCTCGCGCCGATTCGGCAAAGTATCCGTATTGCGCGGGCCGCGACGGCCACCGAGGACCAAAAGCGCTGGAGCCATGACGTGATCGAACGTCAAGTCCACAATATGGCTGTGTTGCTCGACGACTTGCTCGACGTGTCGCGTATCAGCCGCGGCACGCTGCTGCTGCGCAAATCGACGGTAGGACTTGCGAAAGTGGTCGAAGCGGCGATCGAAGTGTCGCGGCCGCATATCGAAGCCAAACGTCACCACCTCGATTTGCAGCTGCCGCAGACGCCGGTTGCGCTCGAAATCGATTCCCTGCGGATCGCACAGGTGCTCGGCAACCTACTGACCAACGCTGCGAAATATACCGATCCCGGCGGCCGGATCACGTTGCGCGCCGGTCTGGAGGGTGACGGACTTTTCGTCCGGATAACCGATACGGGCATCGGTCTCGCCCCCGGACAAATGACCCGCTTGTTCGAGATGTTTTCCCAGGAACCGTCGGCGATCGGCCGGTCGCAAGGAGGCCTCGGAATCGGGCTGTCGCTTTCGCGCAGTCTGGTGAGATTGCACGGCGGCGACATCGAAGCGCGCAGTGCCGGTATCGGCCGAGGCAGTGAGTTCACCGTGCGTCTGCCGCTCGGAGCGCTCAGCGCGTTGGATGCCTCCGATGCGCATGCCGCCCCGAGCGCCCCGGCGGTTTCGGTGCGGCGAATTCTCATTGCCGATGACAACATCGACGCGGCCGACAGTCTCGCCGAGCTGCTGCGGCTCGAGGGACATGAAGTGTATGTCGCGTACGACGGCCAGGAGGCCGTGGCGCAGTTTCAACAGTACCAACCCGATGCGGCGCTGTTGGACGTCGGTATGCCGAAGTTATCGGGCCTGGACGTTGCACGCCGCATCCGCACTCTGCCGGGCGGTGAGCATGCCATCATGGTCGCGATCACCGGCTGGGGTCAGACACGTGATCGGCTCGATGCGTTGGCGGCCGGGTTCGACCATCACGCCACCAAACCCGTCGATCCGGTAAAAATACTCACGCTGATCAATCGGGCGGCGTCGGCGCTCCGTCGCGAGGACACGCCTCAACCCAGTTAGCGGGGGCGCATCTTCTCAGGCCATTTTGGCCGATTTTTCAATGTGCAGTCCGGCGCTCTCGCAGCCGCGGCGAAAGTCAACGACCTGCCGGCGCATCAAAGGCGCGCGGCCTACCGTGGCGCCATGCGGATGCCGCCGTCGATCCGTATCGTCTCCGCGTTCAACATGGGATTGCGGATGATGCTCTCGACGAGCATCGCGTATTCTTCCGGTTTGCCCAGCCGGTTCGGAAATGGCACCTGGGCACCCAGGGATTCCAGAGCCGGCGGCGGCAGGCTCGCGAGTATCGGTGTCAAGAAGATTCCCGGTGCGATGGTGACGACGCGGATGGCGTGCGAGGCGAGGTCGCGTGCGATCGGAAGCGTCATTCCGACGATGCCGCCCTTGGAGGCGGAATAGGCCGCTTGACCTATCTGGCCGTCAAAGGCGGCGATCGATGCGGTGTTCACGATTACTCCCCGCTCTTCGCCTTGTCTGCCGGTGGCCGCCAGCGGCGCGGCAAACTGCGAAATGACGTTGAACGTACCGATCAAATTGATCTCGATGACCTTGCGGAAAATCTCCAGCGGCTGGGGCAGCCCCTGGCGATCCACCGTTTTCGCAGCGCCGACGATGCCCGCACAGTTGACCAAAATCCGGGCCACCCCGTGCATCGCACTGGCCGTCCGCAGCGCCGCGGCGACACTGTCGACATTCGACACGTCGACTTTGACGAATATCGCCCCAATCTCCGTCGCTGTGGCGAGCCCGGCCTTCTCGTTCAAATCGAATATCGCGACCCGGGCCCCTTGTTCCGCCAGCAACCGCGCGGTCGCAGCCCCCAGACCGGAAGCGCCGCCGGTCACCACCGCTGCATTACCCTGAATCATCATGATTTCGGCTCCGGTTGGAAAACCACTGACGCATTGCGCTGCAACGAACTCACGGCATGCCGCAACGGTACCCGATTTGCGCAGCTCGGAAATCGCTCTGCGCTCTTACCGAGCGAGTTCAGGACCCGGTCCAGGGCGCGCGCGTTGCGGGCGGCATGACGCTCCTAGGTGAACGGTGTGAAGGCGCCGTATTGGCGGGCAAAATAGATCAACGGACGGCCCTCGAACGTGCGTGCGTTCTCGACCAATCCGATGACGATGGCGTGATCGCCGCTCAACACCACTTGGCTCGTGAGGCATTCGATTTGCGCCAACGCATTCGGAATGAAAGGAACGCGCAGAATCGCTCCCTGATCGAATCGGGTGCTCGCGGTCTTCTCCGGTCCCTTGCGAGCGAAGCGCTGCGCCACGTCGCTCTGCTCCGCTCTGAGAAGGCTCACCCCGAAAGCCTTGCTCTCGACCATCGCGGGATAGCTGTCGGTGTTGTGCTGGATGGCGAACATGACCAGCGGCGGATCGAACGATAAGGTCACGAACGAGGAAACCGTGAGCGCCACCGTTTCGTTGGTACGCTGATCGTAGGCGGCGACGACCGACACCGCTCCGGCGGCGGCACGTCCTATCTTCTTGTATTCATCGCCGGAAATCGGCATCGGCACTACTCGAATAGGGTGTCGCCCGGCGGCGCGGCGAGCATGCGCTGGCGAGGCGCGCCGGCGAGTTCGGTGGCGCTCGGCGCACGTTCGCCGCAGCCGCCCGTGATGTCGCGGGGCGTCGCATTGCGGGTTGGCCGTCGCAGTCGCATGCTCGTGTGCTCAAGGTCGATTTTGACTATACACGCCATGGCCGGATTCCATGGATTTTTCTGGTTCCAGCACATTCCGGTTCGCAGGATGGCTTACCTTGCTCGAGTCCGCGTGTCGCCCGGTACGCGACACACGGTGCGGGGCGCAGTGGCGCCGAACGCGGGCAGGTTCGAACGCCAACCGGCTACCTGGTAGCAGTTGGCGTCGATCCATACGATCCAGTCACCGCTGTCGGTTTTGAATTGATCTCCGGCTTGGTGCTCGCGCGGCCACCAATCGTCCCAGGAGGGTGAGACCGACATCGCGCTGTTGGGAGGCCGATCCCGACGGATCTCGAATGCCCGCACGGCGCGATGCGCTTCAGCCGCCCAGTTCACCGCCGGTCCGCGGCCATCGGGCGCGGAGCCAGGTCCGGATTGCAATGATGAGTTGAGCGACGGCGGTTCGAGCGCAATCGCGATGTCGGTGCTGACGCGTTGCGGGCGGGTGTTGTCGGCCCGCACCTTGGCGACCTTGGTCGGCGGCAGGAACATCACTTCGATGGGACCTTCGCTCGATGCAAGCACGTTTCGGGTTCGCAATGCCACCACCAGCAGCGCCAGTAAAGCCACATGCAGCATCAGAACCACGAAAAGAACGATGTAGCGCGATCTTCCCCACGTGTTCGCCTCGTTCATCAGGTCACTCTCTCGCAGCAGAGATGCGCCTTAAACTGACCCGCCGAGGCGGGTAAGGTTCCTGATCAGGCCGATTCGCGGCCGGCCGGGCTCGCGACGCAGGCTGTGCCACGTGTCGACCGGAAAGCGGAACACCTGCTCGCCGGATTGACGATCCGCCTGGGGTTCCAGATGATGGCAACGTGTCGAGCCCCGCCATGCGCCACAGGGGTCTGATTTGAAGGAAACTCGAGTGGAACCCAGTCCCGCCATGGGCATCGCCGCCAAAACGGTCGTCATCGTCGGCGGCGGCTTCAGCGGCGCCATCTTTGGTCTCAAGCTGCACCGTCAATGCCCGCATTGGCGCATCATCATTGCGGAGCCCAAAAAAAGGCTAGGCCGCGGCGTGGCGTATGGGGCGTGCGGTCCGGAGCATTTGCTCAATGTGCCGGTCAGCCGGATGGAGATAGGCCTCACCCCGAGCTTCGCTGAATGGCTGCAACCGCGCCGTGCAGCCCTCGCGGAGGCGTTGGTGGAAAGCGGTCTCGATCTGTCCGCGGCGTTCGTGCCGCGCCGCCTGTTCGGCGACTACGTGGAAGAGCGGGTCAACGAGGCGCTCGACAACAAGGCGCTGGCGGGCCTCGGCAGCGTGCGTGGCGAAGTCGTTCGTCTACTCAACGACGACCGCGGTGTGCTGTTGACCGATGGACGCGAAATCAAGGCGGACATCGTGGTGCTCGCGATGGGCAATCTCCCGCCGCGCCCGCCGGGAGGCCCCGACCCGTGGGCTTATGACAGCGGGTTTTTCATTCCCGACCCGTGGGCCGTGGACGCGTTCAGCGATGTCGATCCGAACGAGCCGCTGCTGTTGATCGGCAGCGGCCTCACCGCCGTGGATGTTGCGCTGCGCCTCGCTCGGCAAGGCCACCGCGGTGCGCTGCTCGCGGTGTCGCGCCGTGGACTGACGCCGCGGACCCATGCCGCGGGTGGCGCATGGCCGGAATTCTTGCATGACAAGATCCCCGCTTCGGCGCTGACATTGACGAAAATAATGCGCCAACAAATCGCCGCGGCCGCCTCGCAGGGCATCGTGTGGCAACGGGTATTCGACGCCGCGCGTTCGGCCGTGCCCGGCGTGTGGAACGGTTGGAGCGAGTTCCATCGTCGGCAGTTTCTGCGCCATCTGCGCCCGCGATGGGACATTCATCGGCATCGAATGGCACCGCGGGTGAGCGACGCATACGACAAGCTGCAAAGCACCGGTGCGTTGGAAATTCTGCCGGCGCGCATCGCGGGTTATCGGCCGGCGGGCCGGCTCGTCGACGTGACGCTGCGCTTGCGCGGCGGCGCCGAGCGCTCTTTCAGGGCGGGACACATCATCAATTGCACGGGGCCCGGCGGGGATTTCGCGAAGACCGCCATCCCGCTCATCGCGGAGTTGCGTGAGCGCAAGCTGGCGGTCCCGGATATGCTCGGTGTGGGCGTGGAGACCCGCGATTGTGCCGTCATTGACGGTGGCGGCGCCGCATCGTCGTGGCTGTTTGCGCTGGGACCGCTGACCCGTCCCGCGTGGTGGGAGATTACCGCCGTGCCCGAGATCAACCTGCAGATTGACCGGCTCGTGGCTCAGTTGAGCAGCCCGGTGACGGCGCATCGGCTGACGGTCGAAGACTTCATGGATATGGGGGGAGGAATTTGAACCCGCGCGTGTCACCCCGGACCGGCTCGAATCGGGTCGTTCTCGACCGGCCCCTGCGGTGGCCCGAGGTCGCTGCGATCGCCTCGCATGAGGCTTCCCTTGAATTGTCGATGGATGCCAAGGCGAGAATCGAGGCAGCCAACGCCATCGTCAGAACCCTGGTCGAACGGGGCGTTCGCGCGTACGGCGTGAACACGGGCGTGGGCGCGCTGTCCGACATCCTCATTCCGCGCAACCAGCAAAGCGCGCTGTCACGCAACATCCTGATGAGTCATGGCGTCGGCGTCGGTGCGCCGCTCGAGGTGTCGCAAACACGGGCGATCATGGCGGCAATGGTCAATAACTTCAGCCATGGCCATTCGGGCCTGCGGTTATGCGTGGTCCGACGGATCGTCGATTTGCTGAATGCCGGGTGTTCGCCCGAGGTGCCGCGACAGGGGTCCGTGGGCTATCTCACTCACGCCGCACAGATCGGTTTGGCATTGATCGGGCAGGGCAGCGTCATGCTGCGCGAGGAGCGGCTTCCGGCCGGCGAAGCGCTGGCCCGGCTGGGGCTCGAGCCGCTGAGCTTGGAGGCGAAGGAAGGGCTGTGCCTGGTCAACGGCACGCCGTGCGCCACGGGTCTGGCATGCCTGGTTCTCGAGCGAACCCGGCAGCTGATGGATTGGGCCGACGCCATCGCGGCAATGAGCTTCGAGACTCAGCGCTGCCAGCTCGATGCCATCCATCCCGAGGCCATGGCGCTGCGTGTTTCGCGAGGTTTGCGCGAGGTCGCCGCAACGCTCGACACGTTATTGTCCGGTTCGGGCATTCTGGCGGCGGCGCGCGAGCGCCGGACTCAGGACGCGCTGAGCTTCAGAGCGATCCCGCAAGTGCATGGAGCCGTGCGAGATGTTTGGAGCGATGTGGGCGCGGTGGTAAATCGCGAACTCGAGAGCGTCACGGACAATCCCATCGTCGCTGGTTCCTCCGATGCTCCGCAAATTTACTCACAGGCGCACCCGGTCGGAGCCGCCGTCGGCCTCGCCATGGATCAGATGAGCATTGCGGTCGCGCAGCTCGGCATGATTTCCGAGCGACGGCTGGATCGCTCCGTCAACCCTCTGGTCAGCGGACTGCCCGCGTTTCTGGCGCAGGCCGGCGGCACGGCTTCGGGATTCATGATTGCCCAATATACCGCCGTGTCCCTCGTCGGAGAAAACCGTCGCCTTGCGGCGCCCGCCAGTCTCGACGGCGGCATCACCTCCGGACTGCAGGAGGATATGCTGTGTCACGCCACCCCCGCAGCCTCCAAGGCGCTGGACATCATCGATAACGTACGCAAGATCCTTGCCATCGAATTGTTGACGGCGTGCCAAAGCTACGACCTGAGCGTCAAGGACGCGCGTCCCGCACCGCGCACGCTCGCCCTCTATGAGGGCGTACGCGAGGTGATCGGCGCCTATGCGGATGACCGGCCGCTCGGCATGGAGCTCGCCGCCGCCGCGGCCTTCATTGAGGGATACACGCCGGCGGAAATCATGTCCGGGTCGCTTGCGCCCGAATGACGATTGTGCGATGAAACCCGGAATCACGCACGTTCCACGGACGTCGGTTGAGCAAGCCTTCGCACGAGCGTTCGACACATCCCGGGTGCGACACCCTTGGGGTCGCGCGGAGCGAAGCGATTCCAATCCGGGCGCCGATGTGCGCGAGTGCACCGATGTGCAGTGGGCTCACACGCCGCGTACGGAGCGAATCTTTTCCTGAGCTTGCGCGGCCCACCACTGATCGATGCTGGTGGCGAGTCCGGCCAGATCGAGACCCGCGGCGGTAAGGCAGGTGGCGCGCGAGCCGTGTTCGATGAATCGGTCGGGAATCCCGAGTTGCAGCATCGGCATGGATAGGCCCGCGGCGCAGAGCGCTTCGCCGACCGCGGCGCCGGCGCCGCCGATGATGGCGTTCTCTTCGATGGTGACGATGGCGCGATGTCGGGCCGCCAAACTGAAGATGAGCGCCTCATCGAGCGGCTTCACGAAGCGCATATTGACCAGCGTCGCGTCCAGGCGCTCCGCGATCTTGCGCGCCG
Organism: Pseudomonadota bacterium; assembly: GCA_030799355.1. GTDB lineage: Bacteria > Pseudomonadota > Gammaproteobacteria > Steroidobacterales > Steroidobacteraceae > Bog-1198. The sequence goes on along the minus strand of JALYHP010000022.1, from coordinate 61,348 downwards.
AATCGAGCAGCGTGCCGAACACGAGAAGCGCCAGTCCGTTGCGGCCTTCACGCCGCACCTGCCCGCGACCTACGGGCAGCGCTGCCATCTCGGCGACGACGGGTACCCCGGGTCCCGAGCCGCGCGGATACCGCACCGCGGAAGGTGACGCCAGTGTGGTGCCGGTGTACAGCATTTGTCGGCACTCATTCTCGTCGGCCGGCGCCATGATGACCATGTTCGGAATACAGCGCAGGAAGGAGAGGTCGTAGCTGCCTTGGTGGGTGGCGCCGTCGCTGCCCACCAAGCCGGCACGGTCCAAGGCGAATACCACCGGCAGGTTCTGCAGCGCGACATCATGGATGACTTGGTCGTAGGCGCGCTGCAAGAACGTCGAATAGATCGCCACGACCGGCTTGAATCCCTCGCATGCCAGACCGGCCGCGAAGGTGACCGCATGCTGCTCGGCAATGGCCACGTCGAAATAACGGTCGGGAAAACGCTTCGAGAATTCGACGAGGCCCGATCCCTCACGCATCGCCGGCGTGATGCCGATGACAGTGGGATCGCGGTCGGCCATGTCGCACAGCCACTGTCCGAATATCTGCGAGTAGGTCGGGCCCGAACTGGCCTCCTTGAAGATCTTGCCGCTGGCCGGATCGAACGGCCCCGGACCATGCCACTTGATGGGATCGGCTTCCGCCGGCGCGTAGCCTTTTCCTTTGCGCGTGACCACGTGCAAAAATTGCGGGCCGCGAAGCTTCTTCACATTGCCGAGCGTCGCGATGAGGGCCTTGACGTCGTGGCCGTCCACCGGCCCGATGTAATTGAATCCCATCTCCTCGAACAGCGTTCCGGGAAGCACCATGCCCTTCAAATGTTCCTCCGAGCGGCGCGCGAGCTCCCATACCGTAGGCATCTGCCGCAACACCCTCTTGCTGCCCTCGCGCAGGTGGGCGTACATGCGGCCCGATAAAGCACGTGCGAGATAGTTGGACAATGCCCCGACGTTTTCGGAGATCGACATGTCGTTGTCGTTGAGAATGATGAGCAGGTCGGCCGGCGAAGTGCCGGCGTGATTGAGTGCCTCGAATGCCATGCCGGCGGTCAGCGCACCGTCGCCGATGATGGCCACGGCGCGCCGGTCCTCGCCGCGCATGGCTGCCGCGATGGCCATTCCCAGCGCCGCGCTGATCGAGGTGCTCGAGTGGCCCACGCCGAACGTGTCGTATTCGCTCTCGCTGCGCGACGGGAACGGCGCCAAGCCCCCGTCCTGTTTGATGGTGTGCAGCAGCTCGCGCCGGCCGGTCAGGACTTTGTGCGGATAGGCTTGATGCCCCACATCCCAGACCAGTCTGTCATGGGGCGTATTGAACACATAGTGAAGCGCTATGGTCAGTTCCACCGTACCCAGACCCGCGGCAAAATGTCCGCCGCGGGTACTCACGCTGTTGATCAGGAATTCGCGCAGCTCCGCAGCCAATTCGATGAGCTTGGGCTGGGGTAGCCGACGCAGATCCGCCGGCTTGTCGATGGTTGCGAGTAGCGGGTAGGGTGTGAGTGCTTCTGCCATTTGCCGCAGTTTATACTGTCGCAACCCCGGCTGGCGAACCAGCGCCCGATGTAGCATAAATCCCACACCGTTGCGGCCAGCGGGGCGCATCGCTATAGTCGCAGGCGGGTGCCGGCTGAGCTACGCGGAGCTTGGTCACTCGCGCGCCCCAGCGCCGATCGGGCGATGTCATCCTTCCGAATTCCGAGTACTGTCCGCATGGATTCCGGCTTTTCCAATGCAATTTATCAAGACCAGATACTGCCGCACGTCTCGCGAACGTTTGCTCTGACCATTCCCCAGTTGCCGGCCGCGCTAAGGATCCCGGTGACGAACGCCTATTTGTTGTGCCGCATCGCCGATACCATCGAGGATGAGCCGGCCCTGTCGCCACCTGAAACGCTGGCGTTTCTGCAACGCTTCGAAAGCGCGGTTGCGGGCCGCGGCGACCCGCAAGCATTGAGCCTGGAACTCGAGAAGCGCCTCTCGGATCGGACGCTGGCCGCAGAGCGCGAGCTGGTGGGGAACATGCAGCGGGTCATCAGCGTGACCGCGGCGTTGAACGCCGCCCAACGCGCCGCCATCCACCGCTGCGTCGAACTCATGTGTTATGGAATGCCGCGTTTTCAATCGACCGCGAGCCTGCGCGGATTGCCGCGGCTAACGGATCTGGATGAGTACTGCTACTATGTGGCCGGTGTCGTGGGCGATATGCTCACCGACCTTTTCTGCGACTACTCGCCCGCTATCGCCCGGCAGCGCTCTGGATTACAGAATCTCGCCGTGTCGTTTGCACAAGGGTTGCAAATGACGAATATCTTGAAGGACGTATGGGAGGATCGCCGGCGCGGAGCTTGCTGGCTGCCGCAGGAACTTTTCTCGCGGCATGGCGTCGATCTGACCCGACTGGCCGCGGAACCTTTCGATCCTGGTTTTGGCGCCGGCTTGCAGGAGCTCGTCGGGGTGGCTCATGCGCATCTACGCTGTGCCCTCGATTACACCCTGCTGATTCCGGGCGAGGAGCGCGGGATCCGCCGTTTCTGCCTGTGGGCTATCGGGCTGGCGGTGCTGACATTGCAAAAAATTAATCGAAACCCGAGGTTTACGGCGGGTGCTCAGGTGAAGGTCTCGCGAAAGATGGTTGCATTGACCCGGATATCCACCGATGCCGTCCTGCGGAGTGACGGAATGCTGCGGCGCCTCTTCGCGCGCGCGGCTCGCGGGTTGCCGCTGGCGCGAATCGGCGAAACTCGCCGGCCGTATTCGCCGCGTGGGATCGGGGCGGCGACTGCAATCGAGCCGATGCATGCGGCCGAGCCGCAGCCGGCCGAGACCGCCGAACCCGCCACGGCGCAAGGGGCGCACGAGCCGCGCCGGTCCTATGGGAGTTCAACAACGTGACCCGTGTCGCCGAGAAACCCAGCGCTTCACCGGCCACGAACCACGCGCGCGCCGATATCGTAGCCCATACGCTCGCCAAGACCGCCGTGCCGTCCGCTTTGGATCGCGCCGTGTCGGCTGCGCGCGATTCGCTGATAGCGAGGCAGAGTGCCGAGGGGTACTGGCTGTTCGAACTCGAGGCCGACTGCACGATTCCGGCCGAGTACATCATGATGATGCACTTCTTGGACGAGATCGACCTTACTCTCGAACAGAAGCTTGCCGTGTATCTGCGCGACCACCAGGGCGTACACGGCGGGTGGCCGCTGTACCAGGGCGGCGACCTCAACATCAGTTGCACCGTCAAGGCGTATTACGCGCTGAAACTCGCGGGTGATGATCCCGAGGCGCCGCACATGGCGCGCGCGCGTGCCGCCATTCTGGAGCGCGGCGGAGCCGCCCGCTGCAACGTGTTCACGCGGATCGCGCTTGCGCTGTTCGGTCAGCTGCCCTGGCGCGGCGTCCCCTATATACCCGTGGAGATCATGCTGCTGCCGCGCTGGTTTCCGTTTCACCTGGATAAAGTCGCCTATTGGTCGCGAACGGTGATGGTGCCGCTGTTCATATTGTGTACCCGCAAACCGACGGCCAAGAATCCGCGGGACGTGCATGTGCGGGAACTGTTCACGACGCCGCCGGACCGCGAGCGGCACTATTTCCGCGACGCTATCGATCAGGGGATGATCGGCCGTCTGTTTTTGGGCGCCGATCGGCTTGGCCGCATGCTGGATCCGTTGATTCCCCGCGCCATGCGCGCGCGCGCGACGCGACGCGCGGAACAGTGGATGCTGGAACGGCTGAATGGCGAGGACGGGCTTGGGGCCATTTTCCCCGCCATGGTGAACGCCTTGGAGGTCATGGCCATCCTCGGCTACGCGAAAGACGATCCGCGTCGTGCCACGGCCAAGCGCGCCCTTCAGAAGCTATTGGTGGTTAAGGCCACGAGCGCCTATTGCCAGCCCTGTGTCTCGCCGGTATGGGATACCGCGCTGGCCAGTCTGGCCATGCAGGAGGCGGCAGATCCGGCGGCGGTGCGCGCGTCCACCCGGGCATTGGATTGGCTGCGAACCGCGCAGGTGCTCGACGGACCCGGCGACTGGCGGGCCAATCGGCCGGCGGTGGCGGGGGGCGGCTGGGCTTTTCAATTCGCCAACAGCCACTATCCCGATTTGGACGACACGGCGGTGGTGGTCTGGTCCATGCATCAGGCGCACAACTGCGACGATTACCGCGACAATATCCGCCGAGCGCTCGACTGGCTGGTGGGCATGCAGAGCAAGAATGGCGGCTTCGCTGCGTTCGACGCGGACAACACGTATTACACCCTCAACAAGATTCCTTTCGCCGACCACGGTGCGCTCCTCGATCCGCCCACCAGCGACGTGACGGCTCGCGTGGTGACGGTGCTGGCCCGGATCGCCCGTCCGCAAGACGCGCGGGCGCTGGCGCGTGCCGTCGACTACTTGCGTGCCGAGCAAGAGAGCAACGGTTCATGGTTCGGTCGCTGGGGAACCAACTATATCTACGGTACCTGGTCGGTATTGACCGCTCTCGTGCAGGCCGGGGTCGCCCGACAGGATCCCATGGTACGAAGGGCCGTCGAGTGGCTGACCGGCGTACAAAACGCCGATGGCGGCTGGGGCGAGAGCAATGACAGCTATGCGCGCCCGGACTCGAGGATCTCGAGCACGCCCTATCAAACGGCATGGGCCGTACTCGCGTTGCTTGCCGCCGGGGAGCTGAATTCCGAGGCGGTGCGACGGGGTATCGAGCACCTGCTGCGGACCCAGGAACCGGATGGTCTATGGAGTCATCCCTCCTTCACGGCGCCCGGCTTTCCGCGCGTCTTCTATCTCAAATATCACGGCTACAGCGGCTATTTTCCCCTGTGGGCGCTGGCAGCCTTCCGCACCCTCAGCCGGCTCGGACCCACGCATTGAGCACCACCGGCGTGGTCGCGGCCCTCGCGGCCGAGGCGCGCACCCTCGGATCGCCGGTGCGGCGCGAGGGTCTGTCTAGCCGAGCCGGAACCTTGATCGCAGTGAGCGGCATCGGCGGCGTCGCGGCCGGGACCGCTGCCCGTGCGCTGGTGCAAGCCGGCGCTACCGCGCTGGTCAGCTGGGGAATGGCCGGAGGCCTCGATCCGGCGCTGCGCGCCGGGACCATTTGCTTGCCCAGCACCGTGGTTTCCGCGGAAGGCGAAACCATGGCCACGGACACCCGGTGGTGCGCGATAGTGGCTGCATCCTTATCGGCGCGGCGCAGGCGCACGGTGGTCGCGGGGAGGCTGCTCACCAGTGCCGCGGCCATCGCCGATATCGCGGGTAAGGCGGCCGCGTTTCGCCGGTTCGGCGCGGCGGCCGTGGACATGGAGAGCTTCGAGGTGGCCAAGATCGCGGCGACTCACGGTCTGCCCTTCATTGCGGTACGCGTCATCGTCGATACCGCCGCCGACGTGCTCCCCGCCGTGGTGTTGGCGGCCAGCAGCGCAGGACGGGTGCAAGTTTCGCGGCTGCTGCTCGGCGTGGTCCGCTCGCCACGCGCCGTTGCGCCGCTGTGGCGCTTGGCCAGGCGATATCGAGCGGCCGTCCGAGCCTTGGTGGCCGTTGCCGGCACCGGCGCGCTGGCGCCGCTCGCCGACGCGGCGGCGGGTTCCGCTCGAATCGCATGAAAGCGCTGGTCACCGGCGCGTCCGGCTTCGTCGGCGCGGCGGTCACGAGAGCCTTGGTGGGCGCCGGCTGGCAGGTGCGCGTGCTGGTTCGCTCGGGCTCGAACCGCATCAATTTGCAGGGCTTGCCGCTCGAGATCGCGACCGGCGATCTGACGGTCGCAGCCTCGTTGGGCGGTATCTTGGCCGGCTGCGACGCGCTGTTTCACGTCGCGGCGGACTACCGGCTGGGAGCGATGGATCCCACGCAGCTATATCGCACCAACGTCGACGGAACCCGCAATCTTCTGACCGCCGCCGCGGCCGCAGGCGTCAAGAAGATCATCTACACGAGCAGCGTCGCGACCATGGGCCTGCCCGCGGACGGCTCGCCGGGCGATGAAGCCACGCCGGTATCGCTCGAGGCCATGATCGGCCATTACAAGCGATCGAAATTTCTGGCGGAGCAAGTGGTACTCGAGGCGGCATCCGCGGGAGCCCCGGCCGTCATCGTCAATCCCTCGACGCCGGTGGGCCCGGGCGACATCAAGCCGACCCCCACCGGCCGATTGGTGCTGGATGCGGCCGCGGGGCGCATGCCGGCGTACGTCGATACGGGCTTGAACATCGTGCATGTCGACGACGTTGCGGCCGGCCATCTGCTGGCGTTTGACCGCGGCCGCGCGGGCGAACGTTATATCCTCGGCGGTGAGGATATGACGCTGCAGCAGATCCTGACATGCATCGCCCGGCGGGTGGGCCGCGCGCCGCCGCGGTTCTGCTTGCCCTACGCCGCGGTCCTGCCGATCGCCTACCTGGCCGAGGCCATCGCCCGGGCCACGGGCCGCAGCGGCCGGATTACGCTCGAAGGCGTACGCATGTCGCGCAAACGCATGTATTTTTCGAGCGCGAAGGCGACGCGCGAGCTGGGCTACCGGTGGCGGTCGACGGACCAGGCCTTCGATGATGCGCTAGGCTGGTTTCGCGAGCGCGGCCTGCTGGGCTGAAGGGTTGCGCATGGGAAGAGCGCCCGATTGCCAGGCCGTGGTTTCGCGCGGTTCGAGGGGGATGGCGCGGATCTGACGCGACCACGGGGAAGCCGTGCCCCCCAGGTTGCTCAAAATTGATTAATTCGCCGCCTCGGCCGCGGTAAGATACCCCATGGCTATACCACTGTTGCAGATGTACCGGGTGGCCCGCTACATCGCCGGGCGCAAGTTGCGTGGCGACAAGCGCTACCCCCTGGTCTTGATGTTGGAACCTCTGTTCATGTGCAACCTTGCCTGCTCGGGATGCGGCAAGATCGATTACCCGAAGGAGATATTGCAGAAGCGCGTGAGCGTCGATGATGCGTTGCGGGCCGTCGACGAATGCGGTGCGCCCATGGTTTCCATTCCGGGTGGTGAGCCGCTCATTCACAAAGAGATGCCGCAGATCGTAGCGGGAATCGTCGCTCGCAAGAAATTTGTCTATCTGTGCACCAACGCGATTCTCCTGTCCAAGCATATCGACGAGTATCGACCCTCGCCCTATTTGACGTTCTCCATCCATCTGGACGGCAACCGGGAACGGCACGACGAATCGGTGTGCCAGGAGGGGGTATTCGACAAGGCCGTCGCTGCGATCCGACTGGCAAAGGCCAAAGGTTTTCGAGTTACCGTGAATTGCACGTTGTTCAGCGGCGAGGATCCTGAGGATGTCGCCGATTTCTTCGACATGGCGATGCGGCTCGGGGTCGAAGGGATCACCGTGTCTCCCGGATACAGCTATCACCATGCGCCGCGTCAGGACGTATTCCTCGGACGCACCGCGAGCAAACAGCTGTTCCGCGGGATCTTCAGCCGCCGTGAGAACCGTCCGGGGGGAATCCGGTGGTCGTTCAATCACTCGAGCCTGTTCCTCGACTTTCTCGCGGGCAATCAGAGCTACCAGTGCACGCCGTGGAGCAATCCCACCTATAACGTGTTCGGCTGGCAGCGTCCCTGCTATCTGCTGTCGGATGAAGGCTATGCGGACACATACAAGTCCCTGATCGACGACACCGAGTGGGAAAACTACGGGGTCGGGAAGAACCCGCGCTGCGACAACTGCATGGCGCATTGCGGCTTCGAGGGCACGGCGGTCAATGACGCCTTCAGCCATCCCCTCAAGGCATTGCTGACCTCGCTGCGGGGACCGCGTGTGTCGGGCCCCCTGGCGGCCGAGCTGCCCATCCGGTACAGCGAGGCGGCTCGCTCGCGCTATGGCACGGTCGCCTCCGTCCCGGTGGATCAGGTGAAGCAGCGCGCGCGCCGCGACACGGAAGACAGCACCCTCGAGCCCTGAGTCACCCATCCGATGGAATGTATCGTTGAATCGGGTGAGGGGGCATGGGCGTGAGCATCGCGACCGATCCAGTCACCGCCGCTTCCGCGCAAGAGACCTTCGACGCCCAGCTCGAGTCCTGGCGCGCGCGCATGGAGCGGGCTTTGGAGGCTCGGTTGCCCGCCGCTACCACGGTCCCGGCGCGGCTGCACGAGGCCATGCGCTACAGCGTCCTCGGCGGCGGAAAACGTATCCGGCCGGCGCTGTTGTTTGCCACGGCGAAAACGCTGGGTCTGACGGAGGATGAAGTCGAAGCGGCGGCTTGCGCCATCGAATTGATCCACGTCTACTCCCTGGTGCACGATGACCTTCCGGCCATGGACGATGATGATCTGCGTCGGGGACGGCCGACTTGCCACAAAGCCTTCGATGAGGCCACCGCCATCCTGGTGGGCGATGCGCTGCAACCGCTGGCATTCCAACTGCTGGCGCGAGATGCGGCGCTGCCGGCCTCGCCGGCGATTCGGGTACGCTTGATCGATCTGTTGAGCGAGGCCAGCGGTACCTTCGGAATGGCCGGGGGCCAGGCTATCGATCTGGCGGTGCAAGGACGGCAACCGACCATCGAGCAGGTCGAGGATATGCACGCGCGCAAAACCGGTGCGGTCATTCGCGCGAGCGTGCTCATGGCCGCCGAATGCGTTCCGCACTTGGATCCGCGCCGCTATGCAGGCCTCGACGATTTTGCCACGGCCATCGGCCTGGCATTCCAGATCCAGGACGATCTTCTCGATGTGCTGGGCGACGTATCGATACTCGGCAAGGCCACCGGTGCAGATCGCGAGCGCGATAAGCCCACCCATCCGGCCCTCATCGGCATCCAGGCTTCGCAGGCGCGAGTAAGCTTGCTGCATCGTGAAGCCCTGAACGCTCTCGAGCCCTTCGCCGAGAGTGCGGCGCCGCTGCGCTCGATTGCCGACTGGTTGTTGGCCAGGCGCTATTGACCTCCTGCTGACCCGTCCGCCGCTTCGAATCGCGAGGCGTCCCCGCTCTTGCCCGGACTGAACACCCCACTCGCCCCGGCGGCAGTTGCGGCCTTAGACCCCGCCCCGGCGCGGTGGTGCGTTGCAATGGCCTACAGACGCCTTATGTAAGACGTGCTGAGATAGGCGCAAGGATGCAGTGTCGTGCGGGAAAGGGTGGTAGCGGTTTGCTGTCGCTGTCGGCGGACGGCAACGCTTTGACACCCCTTCTCGTTTGACAGAATCTGTCTCAGGGAGGTAGGAATGCTCCGCCATGCCATCGGTCACGCGCGACTCATGCGCGAGTCCACTGATCGCGTACAGACGGCTTTGACGAGCCCGGACAAAAACGAGCAGCTGGTCGCACATCGTATTCTCGAGAACCCGGCCGTTTGGTCGCAGTGGGAGAACGAGCATTCGAGCCTGATGCGCCAGCTCGCCAATTGCGGCGTGCGCCGCGTCCAGGTCGCCGCGCTGAAACATGCCACCTTCAGGCTGCTGCACGGCAAGGCCCTGTTTCAATATCTACGCCGCGGCGAGGTGCGAGGCCGCGCGCGGGTCGATGTCATGGCGCATTTTCGCCCGGGACGCAACTACCAGGACGCGGTGGTGGCCGAGCACAGCGCCTATCTGCGCAAGGCCTGTAGTTATCTATGCGCCAACCACCTCGGCACCAAGGTGGTCGAGGATCCGTCCTTTCTCGATCCCATGCAGTATTACGAACAGCTGTACGCCGAATATTTCACCGTGTATTGCAATACCCTCATCGAGGACCGCGGTAGCACAGCCGTATCCCAGTCGGCTTTGCTGCCTCTGCTCAAAAAGCAGCTCAACGAGTATCGCTGGGCCATACTCGATCCGCGCCGTGCGCAGCCGTTCCTGCGGCGTGAGGCGGATTTGCGTGCGCCGACGGGCGATACGCAGCGCCTGCCGACTCTTCAAGCGCTTCGCGCTGAATCTACGGGGCCGAGGCGACCCCGGCCTTGAGATGGCCGGGGTCGGACGCCGCCCAGCGCAGGATACGGTTCCCTACGCGATCGCTTGTTTGCGTTCCTTGAGCGAGGGCGGCGTCCACTGGTAGATCCAGGTTTCCGTGAGCGGCCTGCCATCGAGCCGCAGATACAGCCGCAAGTCGATGGGTTCCAAGCTGTCGTCGGGCTTGACGTCGAACAGCGCCCGATAACCGTTGAATTCCTGCAGGAAATGCGCCGTGACGTGCTCCGTCATACCGCGCGAGGTGGTCACGACCGCTTCCACCGGCGCCTCCTTGGCCAAGGCGCCGAGTTCGCCGCCGCCGAAGTCCACCGCAAAATGCTCCGAATAATATTGCCGCTTGACGCCCACCGTGCCGCCGATGCCGGTGCGCGTCGCCAGCGTCGTCGCCAGCGGCGACGCATACGGCATGTGTGTGCCCCAATGGAGCCGGTAGCCGAACAACAGCTCCTGGCCCGGCTTGGGTTTTTCGAACGGGTTCCAGAACGCCACGATATTGTCGAACGTCTCGTCGGCCGTGGGTATCTCGACCAGCTGTACCGCGCCCTTGCCCCACCCGCCGTTTGGACCCGTCCTGGGTTCCACCCATAGGCTGGGACGCCTGTCGTAGTAGACGCCGTCATCCTGGTAGTGGTCGAAATTACGATCCCGCTGCAGCAAGCCGAAGCCGCGCGGGTTATCGTCCAGATAGGAATTCAGATGCAGCTGCGGCGGGTTGATGAGCGGCCGCCAGATCCATTCGCCGCCGCCGGTCCACATCGATAACCCGTCCGAATCGTGAATCTCCGGCCGCCAATCGTTGGCTGCGCGGCGATCGTTCTCGCCATAGAAGAACATGCTGGTGAGGGGCGCAATTCCTAAGCGCTCGACGGGTTTGCGCGGATACAGCGCCGTGTCCACGTTCATGACCAGCGTGCCGCCGGGCGAGATTTGCATGCGCAGCGCGCCGGCGATGCTCGGCGAGTCCATCAGCGCGAACAGGGTGAGCGTTCCGGAATCCTTCGCCGGCCGCTCGAACCAAAACGAGGTGAACCGCGGAAATTCCTCGGGGCGCGGGAACGCCGTGTCCACCGCCAGGGCGCGGGCCGACAAGCCATATTGCCGAGTGTCGCCGCCCACCGCGCGGAAGTAGCTCGCTCCCAGGAAGGCGGCAACATCGGCCTTCCAGTTGGTGACGAATTGGATGCGAAAACCGGCAAAGCCGGCTCGATCCTTCATCGTTGCCGGATCTATTCCGCTCTTCTCCCACTCGAACATGGCGGGATCGTAGATGATCTCCCGGGATTGACCGTCCACCACTTCGTACAGATGCACCGGCTGGTTGAAAGTGCGGCCGACATGAAAGAATTGCAGGCGGAAGGCAGTTCCCGCATCACCCCATAGGGAATGGTCGCCTTTGAAGCGGATGGACTGGTATTGGTCATACCCGAGCTTCGCCATGCTCGGCGGCGGCAGGTCCTTGGATTCCTGATAGAGATTGCTCGCCAGATAGTGGGCCTGACCCTTCAGCCAGGCGAAATCGAATGCTTGCGGCGGACCGCTCGCCGCGAGCGATTGTCCCGCAGGCGCAGCCGCCGCGTTCGACAGGTCGGCACATAGGGCTTGTCCGGCGGCGAGACTCAGCGCCGATTTCAACAGTGCACGTCGGGCGATCATTCGGTTTGAATCCTCTGGCTAAATCGTGAATCCGGGGCTCGGCGCATCCGGCAGCGATGCGAGCTGCTCGAGCAACTGTATATCGGCAGCGACCTCGACGCGTTCGATCGGCGTGAGCCATCCCAGCGCCTCCTCGAGCGAGCGGGCATCGATCAATTTCTGTTCCGCGGTGAAGGCGTGCGGGTCCGGCTTGCCGCGCGGGTCCGTCGGTCGCGGCAAGTTGCCCTCGATATGGTCTGCGCGCGCGTCGCGGTCGCGTGCCAGATAGCGCAAACCGTCTTGCGGCATCGCGTGCGCGTCCCGTACCAAGGCGTTGCGCCGCGCCACGAGAGCCGGCTGTTCGAGCTCTTCGGGGATGCGCAGCAATGCGATCTTCGACAAGGCCAGGCCCAGCGAGGTGCTGCCGCTCGCCCGCGACAGCGGTACGGCGAACACCAGCCCCACGAGAGCCGGCGAGACCCACGCGAGCAGCGCCGGTGAGAGAAAGTACACGATGGCCGCGGTCATGCAGCTCAGGAGCGTATGCCGCTTGTGGAACTCCCACGCATCGCTCCAGGTCGTACTGCCGCCGTCGCGGCGCTGCGGCTTCCATCCCGAATCGCGTCCCATGAACACTTCCATCACGTGCCGGCTCTGCACCAGCATCAAGATGGGAGCGTATAGGGCCGACAGCACGGTTTCGAGCAAAAAACTCGCGGCTACGCCGATGACACCGCCGCTGCCTCGGCGAATCCTAGTGGAGAGAAGGGCGCGAATGAGTCCCAGCATTTTTGGAACGAGCAGGACCAGCATGCTGAACCAGAACAGATTCATCATCAGCTCGACGTTGAACCGTGGCCAGCTCGGGAAAAGTTGGAAGTCATGATTGAAGTATTCCGGCCGGATGAGGTGCGACTGCACCGCGAGCGCGAAGCCTATCATCAACATCACCAGCCACAACGGCGAGGATAGATAGCTCATGATGCCGATCCCGAGATGCAGGCGGCTGGTGAAACTCAAACCCGCCGTGCCGATGATTTTCAGGTGCTGCAAGTTGCCTTGGGCCCAACGGCGATCGCGGACGGCGACATCGATCAGCGATGGCGGCGACTCCTCCCACGACCCGCCGAGGTCGGTGGTCATCCGCACCTTCCAACCGCCACGGCGCATCAACGCGGCTTCGACGAAGTCATGCGACAGGACGTGGCCGCCGAAGGGCTTGCGGCCCGGCAGCAAGGGGAGCCCGCAATTCTCCGCGAATGCCTTCATGCGAATGATGGCGTTGTGGCCCCAATAGTTGCCGCTGTCTCCCGACCATGCGGCCAAGCCGCGCGTGATCACCGGACCATAGACGCAAGCGGCGAATTGTTGCAAGCGGCCGAAAAAAGTTCGTGCGCCGATGAGTTGCGGGGCGGTCTGCAGGATTCCGAGCGCCGGATCCGCGTCCATGCCTTGCACGAGGCCGAGCAGCGTCGGCGCATCGATCAGGCTGTCCGCGTCGAGCACGATCATGTGTTCGTAGCGCCCGCCCCAGCGCGTGACGAAATCCTCCAAGTTGCCCGCCTTGCGTGCGGCGTTCAGCCACCGCCGCCGGTACCAGACCGGCATCACCGACGTCAAAGCCGCGCGCAACCGGTGGATCGCCGCGGTCTCGCGTATCCACGAATCGGCATTGGTGGAGTCCGACAGCACCACGATCTCGAACGACCGGTGTGCCCCGATCTCCTTCAGGGCCTCGGCCATGGCCGCCAGCGCCGCCGTCGTACGCACGGGATCTTCGTTGTATACGGGCATCACCAGGGCCGTGAGGCATCCATTCGCAGACGCGGTAACGGAGGGACGGCCCGCGAAATCGCGTCGCTTCGATGCACCGGCAAGCACCGAACCGGCGGCAAATGCGATCCAGACCAGCGAGACGGCAAAAAAGAAAATCATCATCCCCTGGAGCAGCGTCATGCTCGCGAAGCGCACCACCTGCAGCATTTGGTAGACGCCGTACGTCGAGACACCCAGCGTCGTCGCGACCAGAATGAAACGCGCGAATAACGCCGCGGCCGTCGAGGGCTGCCGGGTACGGTGCGACGGCTTATAGCGCAGATCCTGCGGCGGCATCTGCAGCCCGTCCTCGGGGGGCATGCCGCCCGAGGCGCCGACCTGTGGGTAGGCAACGGCGGAATTCAGCTGGCGGTCCATCGGTAGAGCCACGTCTCGGTGACCGCCCTGTCGCCGCGCATGACGCGAAGCCGTAACTCGGTGAGTTCGGCGTCGTTCGGTTCAATCTCGAAACTGGCACGCAACCCGTGCAGCGAACCGTTCGATTTCAAAGTGGCATTGGATATTCTGCCGACCGAGGCGGCGACGTCGAGCCGCAGGCCATCGATTTTTTCACCCGCGCCGACGAAGTCCAATACGAATACGCGGCGTTTCCCGTCGAGGCTCGCGCCGGCCCGGGTGGCGAAGACCTTGCCCATGCCCCTCGGCAACGCGGGTTCCGCCAGCCAGGTGATGCGATAGGCGAAGTGAGCCGGGTGATTCGCGGTCAACCCGTGCAGCGGCCGCCAAAACGCCACGATGTTGTCGTTGCTCTCGCGGCCCGAGGGAATCTCCACCAGTTCCACGGCACCGGGTCCCCAATCGCCTTGGGGTTCGACCCAGGCACTGGGCCTGCGCTCGTACTGATTTTCGAAATCTTCGAAATCGCTTTGTTCCCGGGAGCGCTGCACCAGCCCGAAGCCCTTGGGGGGCTGCGTGGTGAAAGCCGATGTTTGCAGCTTGAGCGGGTTGGCCAGCTGCCGGAAGATCCGCTCGCCCGAACTCGAATCGATCATGAGGCCATCCGAATCGTGAACCTCGGGACGGTAATCATCCAGACGGCCGCGGTTGGTCTCGTCGAAGAGAAACATCGAGGTGAGGGGTGCGATGCCGAGGACATGCATGTCGGCGCGCGGAAATATCGTGAGGTCCACGTCCATCACGGTCTCGGCGCCCGGTTGCACCGTAAAGCGGTAGGCTCCGGTCGCGGAGTCGCTTTCCAGCAGCGCGTAGATGGTGATGGTACGGGTCCGCGGGGACGGCTTTTCGACCCAAAAATGCGTGAATGCGGGAAATTCCTCGCCTGAAGGCTCGGCCGTGTTGATCGCGAGTCCGCGCGCGGAGAGCCCGTACAGAAGATGCTGCGCAACGGCGCGGAAATACGTCGCACCCTGAAATACGAGGAACTCGTCCCAAACCTTTTTGCTGTTGATCTGGCTGCGGATACGGAAGCCGGAGAGAGGTACGGAAACTTTGCTACCCTGCGCCAGCGCCGGACTGATTTGGAACATGGCTGGCGTCGCCACCACGTCTTGGGCGGTGCCGTCCGCGACGGTCGATACCGTGACCGCCACGGTCTGCAGATTGTATCCGGCCCGCAACAGCTCGAGACGAAACGGAACCGGCTCCGCGCGCCAAATACCGGCATCCGGATTGAAGTGAAGACTGCGATACTGTTCCGGACTCAATTTATCCAGGCCGGCGAAGGTATTGCGTTGGGGTGTGTAGGGCTTCTGGGCGCGTCGTTGTGCCTCTTCCAGCAGCCTGTCGAAGGAGAACGGGTACTCGGGCGAAGAGCTGGCCAGGCCGCCGGGCATCGACACAGGAGCGGCCGGCGCCGTATCGGGTGCCGCGGCGTGGGCGGCGGCTTTCGACCCATCGGCGGACCTCGACCATGGCCACGTTGCGCCCTCCGCCGTCATGGCGGCCAGCGTGAGCGCAAGCATACAGAATGAACTTAACATCGAAACCGGCAAGGCAGCTACCCCAAGTTGGCCCGAAGGCGTGACGCGTCAATTTGTCGACCGGATCGGCGTCGACAGCCGATACGGGCCACCTTCCCCGGGTTTTACGCCGCCTCCTCGTCGTACCTTGATGAAACCGGCGTGCTCTGTCAACGGGCGCCGCCATGCGGCTACCGCGCCCGCTTCGGCTGTTATAGTACGGATGCCATGCAACCACCGGCTATTCTCGCTGCAGAACCGCAAAGCGCCGCTGCCGTTCTCATGGTGCGCCCCGCGTGTTTTGCGTTCAACCCGCAGACGGCCGCCAGCAACGTATTCCAATCGCCGACCCTCTCCCGCCTCGAAGCCGCAACGGACGCCGGCGCCGTCCAAGAGCTGGCGTTGCGCGAATTCGATGCGCTGAGCGGCCACCTGGCCGGCGCCGGTGTCGAGATCATCGTGGCGCAGGATACGCCCTCTCCCCCCAAGCCCGACGCGGTGTTCCCCAACAACTGGGTGAGCTTTCATCGCGACGGCACCGTGGTTTTCTATCCGATGCTCGCGCCGAACCGGCGCCTCGAGCGCCGTGCCGAACTGGTACACCAGGTCACGCAAGAAGGCGGTTACCGCACATCCCGGACGGTGGATCTGAGCCATCGTGAAGAGCAGGCCAAATTCCTGGAAGGCACGGGCAGTTTGGTGCTCGATCGGATCCATCGTACCGCGTACGCCAGCCTTTCGCCGCGCACGGACCTCGATGTGCTCGGCGAATTTGCGCAGCTATTGGATTACGATCTGGTGACCTTCGAGGCGTTCGATGCGGGAACATCCGTCTATCATACGAATGTGTTGATGGCCATCGGGACTCGCTTCGCGGTGGTGTGCGCCGAGGCCATAGCCGCCGCGGCGCACCGTGCCGCCGTACTCGAGAAGCTGCGTGCCACGGCGCGCGAGGTCATCGAGATATCGATGGACCAGATGAGGCGATTCGCCGGTAATTTACTGGAGCTTGCTCCCGCGTCTGGACCTGTCATCGCGCTGTCGAGCACTGCCTGGCGAAGCTTCGACCCCGCGCAGCGGCGGATGCTGGAGAGGCACGGCAGCGTGGTGGCCGCCGATATTCAGGTCATTGAACGCTTGGGCGGCGGCGGGGTACGGTGCATGCTCGCGGAGATTCACCTGCCCAAACGCTGACGCGGGGGAGCCGGCCCGAGGCTCCCGATGTCATAATCCCGGTATGCTGGAACTCGTATCCAAGTCGCTGATCGCTTATTTGCTGGGCACCGTGCTCGGTAGCCTCCTTCTGGGTCGCCTGCGGGGCGTCGATATCCGCACCATGGGCAGCGGCAACGCGGGAGCCACCAATGCGCTGCGCACTCAGGGGAAAGCCTTTGGCTTGGCCGTGTTGCTGCTCGACATCGGTAAGGGCATGGTGGCGGTGCTATGGATACCTCACCTCGATCTTCCCGGCGTGGCTTCGGACCCTGGCGTGCTACGCCAGTGGATGCCGCTCGCTTGCGGCCTCGCGGTGGTTCTCGGCCATGTGTACCCGGTGTGGTTCGGCTTTCGCGGCGGCAAGGGGGTGGCCACGGTTGCCGGTGTCATCGGCGCTCTGGAGCCGCGGCTGTTGGTGCCGCTGTCGTTATGTTGGATCGGCGTGCTGCTGCTCACCGGCTATGTGGGCCTCGCCAGCATGCTGGCGGGGGTGGCACTGGTCATCGCCGCGTATTGGTTGGAGCCGGCCAACGGTCCCCTCATGCAATTTTGCCTCCTCGTCACTGCGCTCGTGATTTACACGCATCGGGGCAACATCGCGCGTATGGCGGCGGGCACCGAACACCGGGCACGGGTGTGGCTGTTTCGATCGTAGACGCGGGCAGCACCGCCCATGCGCTGCTCGTGTTGATGGCGGACGGGCGGCTGCGCTCCGGCGAGGGGCTGGCGCGGGAGCTCGGCGTGAGCCGCGCCGCCGTATGCGAGGCTATCGAGCGGCTGCGTCTGCTGGGCATCGACGTGGCCGCGCTGCCGCGGCGCGGATACCGGTTGGCACCGGCGGTCGAATTGCTTGCGCAAGGGCCGATTCGCGCGGCGATCGCGAGCGACCGGGCGGCGCGCCTGCGGTGCCTCGATCTTCGATTCGAAGTCGATTCGACCAATAGCCGGTTGCTCGCCGCCGCCCCGCCGCCTTTCGGACACGCGGATGTGATGTTGAGCGAGCTGCAACATGCGGGTCGAGGAAGCCGCGGTCGTCGCTGGATCGCGCCGTTTGGCGGCAGCATCGCCCTGTCGATGGGCTGGTCGTTCGCGGGCCTCCCGCAAGGCAGCTCCGCCTTGACCCTGTGCGCCGGCGTTGCCGTGGCACGAGCGCTGGTGCGGGCCGGCGCCGGGCGCATTGGACTGAAGTGGCCCAACGATATTTGGTTGGACGGCCGCAAGGTCGGCGGCGTACTGACCGAAATGCGCGGCGACGCCGCAGGACCCGTCCATGTGGTGATCGGCACGGGAATCAACGTGAGCTTGGTGCCTGCGGCACGCGTCCGAATCGAAGCATCGGGAGTCAGAGTGGCGGCGGTCGCCGATGCCTGCGAGGTTTCCCCCTCGCGTAATTTCATTGCCGGCGCCATCATCGATGAGCTTTTGCGTATGCTGGTAGAGTTCGAAGCGGCGGGTTTTGCGGCTTACCGGGCGGCGTGGGCGGGGCTCGATGTCCTTCGCGACCGGCCGGCGCAGCTGTTGGTCGCGCAGAACGTGATTTGCGGAACGGCACGCGGTGTCGATGCGCAGGGCGCGTTGCGGCTGGAACGCGAGGGCCGCATCTACGAATTCGTATCCGGTGAGGCGAGTCTACGCGGAGGAGCGGTTTGACGGTCGTTAAAAGCATCGTGGCGTGCCTTGCGTTGGCGAACATGGTCTATTTCTTGTGGATCCATGGCCTCGCGACCTCGCAAGAAACTCCGACACCGGCGCGCGCCGCCACCCTGAAGCTGGTCGCCGAGGCTCCGCCAAGCGCTCATCCCGCGGCGGCGGGGAGCTCGAGCGAGGAAACGGTTGCCGACGCCGCGGGCGCGGCGGGACCGGCAGGAGCGCAGACCGCCGGCCTGCTGACGAGCGTGAAACGCTGTATAGCCGTCGGTCCCTTCCGCGACGTCTCGGAGGCGGCTCATGCTGCCGGTACGCTGCGCCGTGCCGGCTACGATCCACGGCAGCGCGTCGTCAACGGCGAAGTGTGGGCTGGACTATGGGTATATCTGTCCATTCCTGCCAACGGCAACTCCGGCGACCAATTGCTGGCGAAATTGAAAGGAGCGGGGATCGACGATGCCCTGCAAATGCCGGGACCCGTCGATGGATCGGTGATTTCGCTCGGTTTGTTCAGCGAAGAACGGCGGGCGCAAGCCCGAATCGCACAGCTGCATGCCCTGGGGCTCAATCCGGGAATTGCCGAGCGGAAACGTACCGGCAACCTCTACTGGGTGGATATCGATCTGAAGCCCACCGATGGGTTGCTCAACCCCGCCGATTTTCAGGGCGAAGCGGGGCGCATCACACGCTTGGAAGTCAAGGCGTGTCCCGCCGGGGATGCACCGCCGTGAGCGCCCGATCTTCCTCGAGCGGACACGGCGTCATCCTGCAGAGCGCGCGCGCCTTGGGCGCGTTGCTGGCCTACAGCTGTCTCGCGGCATTATTGTATCTCGTCTGCCTGCAGATTTACCGCTGGTTTCGAGAAGGAGAGTGGACGCATGTCGGCGTGAGCGAGGGGCTCCGCGTCGGATTGTCGCACTGCTGCGTCAAAGACGGCGACAGCGGCAAGCTCGCGGCGCTGGCTCATTGGCTCGACGCACCGGTGGATTGGTTGGGTCTGCACAAGGCGCTGGAAATCATGCCCGCTTCGCTCGCATTGTTCGCGATGAGCATCCTGGGAAACAGCATTTTCATCTACTGCTGCGACCGGATCGACGAACGCAAGCGGCCTGATCCGATTACTTCGGTTCAGCCACCAGGATGACGAAGCTATCCGGCATGATGTCGGCTGGGGGGTGAGGCTGATCCGGGGTCGGCGCGGGCGTATTTCTCCCCCGCGCGGCCGCAAGATATATCTTGTGCGTTGCCGGATCGAGCGCCATGGTGCGGGCGCTCTTTTGGGTTTGCACCGTTGCGATCACCCGATATTGGTCCGGCGTTTCCTGGTGGATCACGGTCAGCGTCCCATCGGTGCCGTTTGAGCTGAATACGAATCCAAGATCGCCATCAAATGCGGCGGCGTCGGGCCCCTCGCCGATCGCCACGCGCGCGACCTGTCGCCCGGATACCGAATCGGTCACTACCATGAGCTGACGAGCACATACGGAGAACAGGCGGCGATTCGCGGCATCGATGGCGAGTCCGGTGGGATTCGCGCAGCCGGGTAATGTCCAGGTCGCCTTGATCTTGAGCGATTTTGCATCCACGGCGACGAGCTTGCCGACGTCGGTTTCGATGTTCACGAACACGGTCCCCGCGGCATCGGTCACCATGAATTCCGGCGGGCCCGGCAGCGCAATGCTGGCGAGCACCTGCAAACTGGTCGGATCGAGCACACTGAGGTCATTGCTGGCACCGTCGCCGGTAAAGACATGTTGTGCACGCGGCTCATACAAGATAGCGTCCGGTTTCCTGCCCGATACCGGCGCTTCCTGAATGACGCGCAGCGTATCGAGTTCGAAGGCGGTAACGGTGTTGGCACGGCCATTACTCGTGTAACCACGTTTCAGCTCCGGGGCAAATGCGACGCCATGCACGCCGGCGGTATTGGGAATGGTGGCGGCTCGCCGACCGGTGGACGTCTCGACCACATCGACTCGATCGCCGCGGGTCACGAAGAGCCGGGCGCCGCTCGGCTCGAGCGCCACATAGTCCCAGCCGCCCACACCCCCCAACTGCCAGATCGTCGAAATGCCATAGTCCGCACTCGGCAGGGGCGACTCGTTCGCCGGCAAAGCGGTCGCATATCCGAACTGCAAGAGTGTGCCGATCAAGAGCATGCCGAGGCTGAACACCGCAAGGCGTGACATTCGCGAATCCTTTGGCGGGAAGCGTGGAACAGTCTAACTCGTGACAGCGCGATGGCTTCTAAAAATAATGCGTGTAATTTCTACAAATATTGGCGTTCGCTGCGGGCACGACATGCGACGCGTGCGGAATCCCTGGGGCGGGGCCGAAACCTGCTTCGGGCTGCTCGTTACACGGGCTGCGCCGCGATGACGGCAAGCCCTTGCAAGACCAGGTCCGGCACGATCTCGCCGTGCGAGCGCATGACGCCGGTGATCATGCCGGCATCGCCGCCGGTGATGAACAACCGAGGCTTCGTGCCGGTGCTTTGCGCGATGACCTCGGCCGTGCGGTCGGCCAGGCCCGCCAATGCGAACACGGCGCCGCGCGATACGGCACCGATGGTGTTGTTCGCCAAGATCCCGGCCAAGGAGGGCGTGCTATGTTCGACGGCCTTGGCGATATCGCTGGTCTTGCTCATGAGCGCTTCGCGCATCATGTGAATGCCGGGAGCTATCAAGCCGCCCAAATGCTGTCCATTGGCATCGACACTGTCCACCTTGACCGCGGTGCCTGCGTCCACCACGCACAGCGCCGAGCGGGCCAGCGTCCAGGCGCCGATCAGTCCCAACCATCGATCCGCGCCCAACAGGGAAGGGTCCAGGTAGCCGTTCGTCAGTCCATGGTATTGCTGGGCGGCGGTGACGAATTCGGCATCGACATGCAACATCTTTTTCGAGAGTTGCGCGAGGGTTTTCCCCATGGCCGGCCCGGCGACGTTGGAGATGAGGACGCGGGCCGGCCTTTGGCCGGACTCGAACAATGCGGCGGTCCAAATGCCCGGTTTCGCGTCCCGATGCACGACGGCTTGCTGATCCGACAGGCCGGTGCTCGTCAGCCAAGCCCATTTCAGGCGCGTGTTGCCCACGTCGATGACCAGAATCATTGAGGTTCGTCCTGCTCACAATCGATGTCGTAAAACCGTCAAGGATAGCATCCTCGGTGCGAGCCGGAGCGGCTCCCGTCCCGGGGCGCCCGGACCGGTAACCCGGGGGCCCGGCGGCAGGGGCGGCGGGCACCTCCCAATCTCTACCCTTGGGAAAAAAACACGCGAGTAAAACACGCGGAATGCTACAGGATCGCGGGAGGGCACAGTTGCTCCGGTACTCTGGCCCTCGCGGCTCTCGGGCCCGCTCCCGCCCCGGGAGCGGTCACGCCGGCTGAGGTGCTTCGGAATATTCCTACAAGGTTCGGTGAACAGGTCCGAATGCAGCGTCGGCGAAGCGCTCGTAGGATTCGTAAGACTCGCCCCTCAGTCGGCGGCCGTACCGGCAGAACGAGAACCCCCTGTTCAGCGGCTCTCGCCGGTGCGCGCAGTCAAGCGGCAGGGAGTCGACGTGGCCGACATCGGGTCGGGCGCGGGACGTAGGAGATCACAATAAAATGAGCGAGATCAGCGGCAAAGCGCTGAGCGGAATAGCGGGACTTGACGACGTACTCGAGGGCGGTTTTTCGCGGGGACACCTATTCCTGCTGGAAGGCGAACCCGGCGCCGGTAAAACCACCGTGGGACTACAGTTTCTCTCGGCCGGCGCGCTCGTCGGCGAGCGCTGTCTGTACATGACGTTATCGGAAACCGAGACGGAGCTGCGCCAGGGAGCGGCGTCGCATCACTGGGTTCTCGATGAGCACATCAAGATCTGCGAGCTGCTGCCGCCCGAAAGCTTGCTGACCGGCGAGCAGCATCAGAGTTTGCTGTACGCGTCCGACCTGGAACTGGGCGAGACCACCAAGCAAATATTCGACGCAGTGAGCCGCGAAAACCCGAGCCGCATGGTCATCGACAGCCTTTCCGAGATCCGTTTGCTCGCCCAGAGTTCGCTACGCTATCGGCGCCAAATATTGGTCATCAAGCATTACTTCGCGCGACTGGGTGTTACCGTGCTGATGCTCGACGATCTGACGTCCGACGCGACGGACAAGACGGTTCACAGCATCGCCCACGGGGTGATACGACTCGAGCAGAATGCACCGGCTTACGGCGCGGAACGACGCCGGATGCGCGTCGTCAAGTACCGGGGGCAAAAGTATCGCGGCGGCTACCATGACTTCATCATCAGCACCGGTGGGATCAACGTATTCCCGCGCCTCGTTGCCGCCGAACACCGCCAGCGCACGCCGCGCACCCGGTATTCGACCGGCATCACGGCGTTCGATGCGCTGTTGGGCGGCGGGATCGACTCCGGATCGAGCACGCTGATTCTCGGCCCCGCGGGTACCGGCAAATCGCTCATCGCCGTTACCTTCGCCATGGCCGCCGTGGCGCGCGGCGAACGAGCCGCATTGTTCGTATTCGACGAAGAATTGGGACTGTTGTTCGATCGCATGAAGACGATGAATATAGACCTCGAAAGCGCGCGCGAGGCGGGCCGGCTGGTCATCGAACAAATCGACGCCGCCGAGCTGACGCCCGGTGAGTTTGCCCACCGCGTCCGCTGCATCGTCGAAGGCGACGATTTGAAGACGGTCGTGATCGACAGCCTCAACGGCTATCAAGCCGCGATGCCTGAAGAGCGGTCCCTGATCCTGCATATTCACGAGCTGCTGCAGTACTTGAATCGCCACGGCGTGGCTACATTCATGACGGTCGCACAACATGGTTTGGTCGGTGGCGATCTGCCGGCGCCCATCGATATCACCTATTTGGCGGATACCGTCGTGTTGCTGAGGTATTTCGAGGCGCGCGGCCGGGTTCGCCGAGCCATTTCCGTCATCAAGAAGCGCACCGGCCGGCATGAATCGACCATTCGGGAATATCGCGTCGAGAATGGCGGCGTGACGCTCGGCGAGCCGCTGGACGCCTTTCAAGGCGTGTTGCGCGGCGTCCCCCAGTATGCCGGCGATCAATTCCCGTTGTTCGAGGACCCTGACCATTGAATCGACCGGGCGCGCAATCGCTGCGGGCGCTCGTGCTGGCCCCGAACGGCCGCGACGCGCCGCTGACGGTGTCGTTGCTCAAGGAGTCAGGCGTGGCGGCGGACATCTGCGCCGACCTCGCGTCGCTCA
Source organism: Pseudomonadota bacterium (assembly GCA_030799355.1). Classification (GTDB taxonomy): domain Bacteria; phylum Pseudomonadota; class Gammaproteobacteria; order Steroidobacterales; family Steroidobacteraceae; genus Bog-1198. Next base: position 37,927 of record JALYHP010000022.1, on the reverse strand, counting down.
CCGTTGAAATGCGGCGGGGGGGCGGCTTGGCCGTGATCGCCGAAGAAGCGCTTCAGAGCGCCGACCTGCGTCCCCTGGTGAGCTTCCTGGAGACCCAGCCGCCCTGGTCGGATACGCCCATCATCCTGCTCACGCATCGAGGCGGAGGCCCCGAGCGTAACCCGGTCGCGTCGCGGCTTGGCGAAATCCTGGGCAACGTGAGCTTTCTCGAGCGACCCTTCCATCCCGCGACCTTGAGCAGCATGGTGCGAGCGGCGATTCGCGGGCGCCGCCGCCAATACGAGGCGCGAGCGCGACTCGAGGAGATCAGCGAGCGCGAACAGCAACTACAGACGGCCCTCACGGCAGGGCGTCTCGGATCCTGGTCGCTCGACGTGGGAAGCATGGTCTTCCACGCCTCGGAAACATCGCGCAACCACTTCGGTGTTCCGGGCAATGACGAGTTCCCCTTTGGGGAACTACAGCGAGTCGTGCATCCGGAGGATCTGCGGACGATGACCCGGGTATTGCAGCAGGCACTGACGAGCGGCGACGATTACGTGATCGAACATCGCATCGCGAGGCTGGACGGCTCCGTGCATTGGGTGGATGTACGCGCCCGCGCAGTGCGTAATGCGTCCGGCGAGGTGACATCGTTGGTCGGCGTCTCCTCGGATATCACGGAGCGCAAGAATTCGGATTTGGAACGCGAGCGTCTGCTCGGTGAGCTGGCGGTGGAACGCACGGCATTGTCCAACCTGACCCGTACCTTGGAACAGCGCGTGGCCGAACGCACCGGCGAGCTGATGATGGAAGTGGCGGCGCGCGAGAAGGCGCAGGAGCAACTGCTACAATCGCAAAAGATGGAGAGCGTCGGCCAGTTGACCGGCGGCATCGCCCATGATTTCAATAATTTGCTGATGGCCGTGTTGGGCAACTTGGACCTCCTGCGCAAACGCGCGTACAGCGAGCCCGGTACCCGGCGGCTGATCGACGGGGCCATACAGGGTGCGCAACGGGGGGCTTCGTTGACCCAACGCATGTTGGCGTTCGCCAGACAGCAAGACCTGAAGACGGTATCGGCGGACATCGGTGCCCTGGTCGGCGGCATGCAGGAGTTGCTTCGCCGCTCCCTCGGGCCGCAATTCACGCTGCGTCTGCATATCGAGCCGGCTTTGCCGCCCGCCGAGGTGGACGCGCACCAGGTGGAACTGGCGGTCCTGAATCTTGCGATCAATGCACGGGATGCGATGCCGGACGGCGGCACCATCGATGTTCGCGTGGACCAAAAGCATATCGAGGGCGAGCACGGGTTGCGACCGGGAACCTACTTGCGTATTCGGATCGCGGACACCGGGTGTGGAATGGACGCCGCCACCTTGGCCAAAGCCATCGAACCGTTCTTCTCGACGAAGCCTCTGGGAAAGGGCACGGGCCTGGGCCTGTCGATGACGCATGGGCTGGCCGTGCAATTGGGCGGCCATCTAGAGCTCGCGAGCGAAGTCGGCGTGGGAACCGTTGCGGTTTTATGGCTGCCTCGGGCGACGAATCCCGTGGTGCGAACCGAGCCGGTCGCGGCACACCCGTTGGCCAACCGCACGGCGACGATATTGGTCGTCGATGACGATCCGTTGATCGCCATGAGCACCGTCGACATGCTCGAGGACCTCGGGCATGTCGTCATCGAGGCGAATTCAGGCAAGCGGGCACTGGAGATCATCGAGGGCGGTCGCGACATCGATCTCATGCTGACCGATCAGGCCATGCCCGGCATGACCGGAATCCAATTGGCAGAACTGGTGCGCGCGAAACGACCCAATCTTCCGGTTTTGTTGGCGTCCGGCTATACGGACCTGCCCGCCAGCAAGCTCGCGAACCTACCGCGGCTGTCGAAGCCCTATCTACAAGCGCAACTTCAGGCCGAGATCGAAAAGCTGCTCGACATCGCTTGAGGTCTCGATGCTCCCGGCGCTGCGGCCCAAAATGGCGCGCAGCGCGTGGCTACGCATATTATCATCCCGCACTGCACCGAACCGCCCAGCCGATGTGCGACCGACCGTCGCGCAAAGTCCGCCGGTATTACCGAGCATTTACCGATATGAGGCCCCGTGATGAATTCTAGGTTCTATTATGTGCTGTGGCCGCTGCTGTTCGGCATGAGCGCCGGGAGCCGGGCCGCGGCGCCCGCTGAGCGGCCTTCGCCGAGCGAGTCGTCCGGTACGAAAATCTCCGCCGAGCCCAGCGAATCATCGCGCTACCTGCAGGACGAGCATCGCACTACTCGAGGATCGATGACGGTGGGGGGTCATATTTTCCGATTCCAGGCCGAGGCAGGTGTTCTTGTCGTGCATGTGAAGGATCCCATGGACGATGACGCGCCGCTGCCGAAGGACGAGCGTACCGGGCCGCCGCCGCCCCAGCCTCCGGAGGCGAGCATGTCGTACGTGGCCTATTTCAAAAATGAAAGTGGCAAAAATGAAAGTGGCAAAAACAAAAAGGGTGACGAGAGCGAGAACGCCGGGAACGAGAACGAAGACTTTCACCGACCGATCACGTTCCTGTTCAACGGCGGCCCGGGCTCATCGACCGTATGGCTGCACATGGGAGCATTCGGTCCGAAGCGGGTCTTGACGCCCGATGACAAGCACGTGCCGGCCGCACCCTATCGGGTGGTCGACAACGACTACAGCCTTCTCGATGTGAGCGACCTGGTATTCGTCGATGCGCCCGGCACGGGCTTCGGCCATCTGCGCGGCGCCGAGAAGGAGAAGGCATTCTACGGCGTCGATGAGGACGCGCATGCATTCGCCAATTTCATCGTCGAGTTCTTGTCGCGCCACAATCGTTGGAATTCCCCGAAATATCTATTCGGCGAGAGCTACGGAACCACGCGATCGGCGGCGCTGGTCAACATCCTGCAGGGCGAAAAATCGCTTGATTTGAACGGCATCATCCTGTTGTCGCAAATCCTCAATTTCGACGATAGCCCGGATGCGCCTCAATTCAATCCGGGCGTGGACCTACCGTATGTCCTGGCGCTTCCCACCTATACGGCGACCGCCTGGTATCACCACAAGCTGGCGAATCAGCAGGCCGAACTCGAGCCGTTGCTGCGCGAAGTCGAGAAGTTCGCGATGACCGATTATGCCTCGGCCCTGGCGGCGGGCTCGACGCTGCCACCCGAGCGAAAATCGGCGATCGCGGACAGGTTGAGCGCTTATACCGGCCTCGCCGCCGATTACATCGAGCGCGCGAACCTTCGGGTCAATGGCGGGGAGTTCGAAAAGACGTTGCTCGGCAGCGACGTCACCACGGGGCGGCTGGACACACGCTTTGCCGGCCCCACCATCGATCCCTTGAGCAAGGAGGCTGACTACGACCCCCAATCGGCTTCCATTTCCTCGGCCTACGTTTCGGCGTTCAACGATTACGTGCGAAGCGTGTTGAAGTTTGGCGACAAGAAAACTTATAAACCGGACATCGACCTCGGGAAGTACTGGGATTTCCAACATCAGCCCCCGGGGGCGCCGCAGAAAATGCCGGGGGCCACGAATGTCATGCCCGACTTGGCGGTGGCCATGAAGCAGAATCCGAACCTGAAGGTGCAGCTCAACGGAGGGTACTACGATTTGGCCACTCCCTACTTTGCGGCGGTATACGAACTGCGTCAGCTTCCTCTTCAATCCTCCCTGCAGAGCAATATCGAGATGCATTTCTACACGTCGGGCCACATGGTTTACGCTCACGAGCCTGATTTGCAGGCCTTGCACGCGAACGTGGCGCGATTCATCGAAAAAACCAAGGGCGGGTCGGGGAGCGGCGCTCTGGTGGAAACGAAGCGGCCATGACGCCGCCGGAACTGAAGCATCTGGTCAACGATGTCGCGGATTTCCCGCGACGCGGTATTCTATTCCGCGACATATCGCCGCTGTTGCGTGAGCACTTCGATGCCACCCTGCAGGCCATGGACTCCTTGTTCTCGGAAGCCGAATGGAGCGGGATCGACGCGCTCGCCGGTATCGAGTCACGCGGTTTCATTCTCGGCGCCGCCTTGGCCGCGCGCCGTCACAAGGGGTTTGTTTTGGTACGCAAGCAGGGAAAACTGCCACCGCCCGTGGTCGACGTCGCGTTCGACCTCGAGTATGGGTCGGGCGTTCTCGAAATGCAGCACGGGCGCGGGCGCCTGCTGTTGATCGATGACGTACTCGCAACCGGCGGCACGATGACGGCGTCGGCGGATTTGTGCATTCGCGCCGGCTACGAGGTGAAGGCGTTGGCGGCGTTGATCGACCTGAAAATGGTCCCGCAATACCGCTGGCGAGATCTAGCCGCGCGCTGCTGCATCAACTATGGATGACGCGCCGCTGGTGGTGATGGCGTTGCCCGCCGAATCCGATGGTGTCTTCGAAGAAGCGGGTGTCCGTGTCCTGTATTGCGGTGTGGGCAAGGTGAATGCCGCCATTGCGCTCACCCGCGAATTGTCCCGCTATGTTGAGGCTCGGGAGCCGCTGCCGCTGGTATTGAATTTCGGCACGGCAGGCAGCCGGGTGCACGAAACGGGCGCTTTCCTGGCATGCCATGAGTTCGTACAGCGCGACATGGACGTGCGCGGCTTGGGCTTCCCTCTCGGCGTTACCCCCTTCGACACGGTGCCCCTCGTCCTGCGGTTTGAACCCCTGTTCAGTCGATTGACGCCCGCGGTTTGTGGCAGCGGGGATTCGTTCGCCACAATCGATTGCGATGCGGCATGCGCGGTGCTCGACATGGAAGCGTACGCGCTGGCGAAGGTGTGCTGGCTCGAAGGAGCCGCGTTCGCGTGCGTCAAGTATGTCACCGACGGCGCGGATCACGCCGCTGCCGCCGATTGGCAGAATAACGTGCACAAAGCAGCGGACGAGTTTCTGAGCCTGTACCGAAGCGTGCGCGACATCCGGGCTCGCGCCGCCACCCTCCGGTGAGCGGCGTGCTCGGCAGCACCCGGTTGGCGTCGCGGCGCTTGGCCGCACGGTGCGGCCCGATCCGGTCGCCGTCATTGCGCGCAGGGCGGGACGCTGGCGCATGAGGCGCTTGAACGACGGCTCATCCCGGTGTGAACGACCGCTGGTCGTGCGCTGCGGGGCGCTTGGCGACATGGTGTTGGTGACCGCGCTGATACGCTGCTTGAGCGCACGCTTTGGCCGCTACGTCGATGTGCTCACCTCGGGACCGTGGAGCGAACCGCTACTGCGCGGGCAATCCGGCGTCGGTGACATCCTGTGCGTGCGCAGCCGCAAGACGCCTTACTGGCTGAGCATCGATCAGCGACGAGCCGTACGCAGGTTGCGGGAACGCGGCGTGGGGCCGACGTGGTATTGCGACGGCAACGATGCCGCGCGGCCCATGCTTGAGCGAGCCGGGATCGGCGAACCGTTCATCGTGGATGTAAAAGACCATCCCTTGTTGGCCGGCGAACACGCCACTCAACAATGGCGGCGGCTCGCGCGGACTCTGCCCGCCGCGCTCGGCGGCGCGGCGCAAAATGCCGAGGTGGCCGGCATGGATTTCGCCGCCGGGGAGGGGTGCTATCTGGATGTTGGCGACTGGCAGCGGGCGGATCTCGCTGCCTGGTTGCGCGTCCGGCGGCTGGAAGGGCGGCCGTTCATTGCGGTCCAGATGGGTAACAAACGCACCATGAGGCGCGGCTTGCGACGCCTGGCGGTGAACAGCAAGTACTGGCCGGAGGCCCGCTGGGTGGAGGTCCTCCAGCATGTGCGCCGGCGCAATCCCCGGCATGCCGTCATCCTGCTGGGCACCGGACCCGAGTATGGACTCAATCAGCAAGTTGCCGCCTTGGCGGGCATCGAGGGACTATATAACGTGGCGGACGATATGCCGGTGACGCGTTTGGTGGCACTGCTGGCTCGCGCCGACGCGCTCATCTCGGTGGACTCCGGGCCGGCCCATGCGGCGGCGGCCGTCGGTTGCCCGCAGGTCGTGCTGTTCGGCAAAGCATCGACTTCGCTATACCGACCCTGGGGGAGGGCCGGCGCCGACGTGTCGGTGCTGACGGGCCGAATCGGCGGTGAACCCAGCATGCTCGGCATCGAAGCGGCCGAGGTTATCGCGGCCTGGGATAAGTTACGCCTGCGAACGGACTAGCTTGGTCTCGACCCGGCCGCGGCTTCGCCCGGCGAGAAAAATCCACCGTGCTCGCGGCCAGGAGCACGTCCCCCTAGCCGAGCGCGCGCAGCATGTCCGGCGTGACCAGCACGACGCCGCGTTTGGTGACGAAGAAGCGCTGCTTGTCGGCCGCCGGATCCTGACCGATTTCCATGTCATCGGGAATGTTGCAGTTCTCGTCCAGTATGCAGCGTGTGATCTTCGCCCGGCGCCCGACCGTCACGTGCGGCAATAATACCGAATCGTAAATGGCGCTGCTGTCTTCGATCCGCACGTCGCTCGAGAGCAGCGATTGCGTGACATACGCGCCCGAGATGATGCAGCCGCCGGCAACCATCGAATTCACCGCCATCCCGCGCCGGCCCTCTTCGTCCAGCACGAATTTCGCGGGCGGTTGCTGAGCCTGGTACGTCCAAATCGGCCATTGATGGTCGTAAATGTTGAGTTCGGGGTCGAGCGCGATCAACTCCATGTTTGCCTCGTACAGCGCGTCCACGTTGCCGACGTCGCGCCAATAATTTTGCGCACGAGTTTCGACGTCTTCGAAAGGATAGGCGAATACCCGCAATTTCGCGATTGCCGGCGGGATGATATTTCTGCCGAAATCATGATTGCTGGTCTCGTTGGCCGCATCCTCGGTCAACAGCTTTTCAAGCCTATCCATGGCGATGACGTAGATGCCCATCGAGGCGCGCGCAAGGTCGTCATGACCGAGGAGCGGATCGGGGTTATGCGGTTTTTCGGCGAATTTCACGACTCGGTTGGAGTCGTCGGTGGTCAGGATGCCGAATTCATGGGCGCGTTCGATGGGCACATCGACCACCCCGACGGTAATGTCGGCTTCGCATTGTTCGTGATACGCGATCATCGGACCGTAGTCCATCTTGTAAATATGGTCGCCCGCAAGGATCAGCACATGCGTCGGACGATGCGAACGGATGAAGTCGAGGTTCTGGTATACCGAGTCCGCGGTGCCCCGGTACCAATGCGAGCCGATTTGCTGTTGCGCGGGAATCAATTCGACGAATTCACCGAGCTCGCCGCGCAGGTAGCTCCAGCCACGATGTATGTGCTGAATCAGCGACTGGGCTTTGTACTGCGTGAGCACGGCGATCTGCCGTATCCCGGAATTGACGCAATTCGACAGCACGAAATCGATGATGCGAAATTTACCGCCGAACGGCGTCGCGGGTTTGCAGCGGTGCTCCGTGAGCGCCTTGAGCCGCTCGCCACGGCCTCCGGCCATGACGACTGCCAGCGTTCCGCTCGTCAATCGGCTGACATAGCGTCCGGTATTACTACGAGCGGCGTGTCGCATACAGTCCTGAATGTTATCGTTGATGAGCCAGCGTTCCTTCATTGCCAGCCTGCCATACTAAGACGTAGATCGCACCAGGTTTTTTGGCGCATCGGGAGGCGTTTGTTAGACTCGGCCGCATGAAGCCGTTAAAGCTATGCATTTTGAGCTCGGAGATCATGCCGTATGCGAAGACCGGCGGACTGGCGGACGTGGCGGGAGCTTTGCTCCCCGAAATCGAGCGTCTCGGTCACGAGGTCCGCGCGTTCATGCCCCTATACGGTTCGGTACCGTGGGCGCACCGCGAACTACAACCGGTGCGCGGCCTGCAGAATGTAGGTATTACCATCGGCGGAACGGATTATGCGTTCTCGGTGCGCACGGCAAGGTTTCCGCTCACCAAGATCGTGATGTATTTCATCGAATGCCCCGTGATGTTCGGCCGGCCGACGTTCTACACCGTCGATGCGGACGAGCATCGACGCTTCCTCCTGTTCACGCGTGCGGCCATGGAAAGCTGCCGGCGCCTCGGATTCATCCCCGACGTATACCATTGCAACGACTGGCACACGGCATTCCTGCCGATGTTCCTCAAGACCGTGTATGCGCGAGTCGCAGGGCTCGCCCACGTGCGTTCGCTGCTGACCATCCATAACGTCGGCTATCAGGGAATCATGCCCACCGCTGCCGTCGCCGACTTGGAGCTGGGTGCTTTCACGGACCGGCTCGATAGCGCGGACAAAGCGGCGGGTATCATCAACCCTCTGAAAGAGGGGATAAAATTCGCCGACGTGGTGACGACGGTAAGCCCCACGTACGCTCGTGAAATATGTGAAACCCCGCTTGGGATGGGGATGCAGCAGGCGCTGCGGACGCGCGGCAATGGCGTGGTCGGTATCCTGAACGGGGTCGATTACCGCGAGTGGGACCCGCGCTGCGACCCGCACTTGACGGTGCATTTCGACGCCGAAGATCTGCGCGGAAAAGCGGCCAATAAGCACAGCTTGCTGGCCGCGACCGGTCTCAAGCTAGAGCCGCATCGGCCCCTGGTCAGCATGGTTACCCGGCTCGCGGAACAAAAGGGCATCGATTTGCTGTTCGAGGCCATGCCGGCGCTTCTGCGGGAACGCGACTTCGGGTTCTTGGTCCTGGGGAGCGGGGATGAACGGTATGAGGAGTTCTTCCGCGGCTTGGCTCGGGGATTCCCCGAGCGAGTCGTGTTCCGGCAGGGTTACGATGAGGCCCTGGCGCATTTGATCGAGGCGGGGAGCGACATGTTCCTCATGCCGTCACGCTATGAGCCCTGCGGTTTGAATCAGATGTACAGTCTACGGTATGGAACCATTCCCATCGTCCGCAACACCGGCGGTCTGGCCGATTCGGTGCAGCACTTCGACCCCGCGGCCGGCACCGGCACCGGCTGTGTGTTCAACGACTACGATGCTCCCGCCGTGCGCTGGGCCGTCGGCACGGCGCTCGACTGGTTTGCCGACCAAACGCGATGGGCTCAGGTGGTGCGCAACGCCATGGCGCAGGATTTTTCCTGGGGCCGCCAGGCGCTGAGATACGAACAGGCCTATCGCGACGCGGTCGCTGTGCCTTCGAGCAGAGCATAGCGGCGGCCGTTGGGCAGCGCATAGAGATGCGCGACGCGCAGCTGTAATTCGGAGGCCCACGCGGGCGGCACCGGGGAAGCGGAGCGTCGCATCGTGGCGAGCCGGCCCCATCCGAAGCGCTGCTCCAGCGCGCGCAGGGCGCCGCTCTCGCTTCGACCCGGCAGCTGCGTCACCACCAGGCTTCGAGGATGGGACGCGAGGTCGGCCCGCAGACGCTCCGTCGACGCCGATGTGATGGGCCCCGGTATGAGTTCGACGGAGGGGCGCGCGTACATGTCGATCAGGGCGCGCGTGGTTTCATCGGGTGCGAACAGGATCATGACCCGGCCGGCGGCATCGCGCCGGATCAGCCGGCCGACCGAGCCCAAGTCCTGCCAGGTATCGACTTGGCGGTAGATTTGCGATGCGGGTCCCACCAACAGGGCGCAATAGGCGAGCAGCAGCCCGAACAATGCGCGCAGCAGCAACCCTCGGCCGGCGGCGCGCCACCCTGCAATCGCGCATAGGGCTGCGCTCCCGAGTCCAAGCGAAGTCAACGCCACGAAGGCGATACGCCCGTGCATCGTGTCCCATGAATCGAGCCCGGCGAGCCCGGCGGCGGCGGCAATCACCGCTATCGACAGCAGCAACAAAACGGCGGTCGCGCGCAGCGCCCACCGATCCCAGTGCCCGTGCGCCGCGGTCAGATCCCGTGCCCACCAGCCGAGCAATAGCGCGACGCCGGGCAGCGCCGGCGCCAAATAAATATTGCGCGCGGTGGCCGCGACCGACAGTACGCCGAGGGTGGGCAAGAACACCGCCACGGCAAAACGCACCGGGCGCAGCTCCTCGAACCTGCGGTACCGCTGTATCCAAGCATGCCGAGCGGCGGCGACGACCAGCAGTGTCCAGGGCCAAAGATAGACGGGCAGCTCGGCGACATACTTGCCCGCATAGTTGCGATGCGCGATGGCGTACTGCAGCCCCTCGGGCGCCTCGACGTGCGCGAAGCGGCCCACCAAGTTGTTCCAGAAGAACACCTTCAAATGGGCGGGGCCGTCGGATCCCGCATAGACGGCGCAAATCCACCCGCCGACGACCACGGCCTGAATCGCGAGACCCGCGTGTAGCTCCCAGCGCAGCCATTCGCGCCAGCGTTTTTCCCACACCACCAGGGTCATGAGGGCCAAGCCCGGCACCATCCATGCAGCCGCGCTCTTGCTCAGGAAACCGACGGCAAGGGCCGCGTGCATGCACGAGTAGCCGCGCAGGCGCTCGCCGCTGCATTCGGCATAAAAGCCCCTGTACAGTCCCAGCAGCGCCACGGCCACGGCGGCAAGCAGAGGTGCATCGGTCGCGAGCCAGATTTCTACTTGGTAGGACAGCAGGAAGGTACCGATGGCAGAGGCGGCCACCGCTCCGGCAGCCGGTCCGGCGCCGCGGCGCGCCAACCAGCCCACGGCGAGGGCCGTCGCCAAGGCATACAGCAAGTTGGGTAAACGCGCCACCCAGGCAGCATCACCCAGGGCGCCGATGGCGGCGCCCGCCGCCCAATAAGCGAACGGAGGCTTCTCGCAGAATGCCTCTCCCGCGAGCAGCGGCACCGCTTTATCGGCCTGCCAGCTCATTCGCCAGGAGATATCCGCCTCGCGCGGTTCGTCGGGCGTCCAGTAACCGCGGCCGACGATGCCAACGGCCGAGGACAGAGCCAGGGCCAACCAGGCCCACCGCCACGAACGGCTTGGGTTCGGCCACGGCCGCTCGGCGATGCGCGTCTCAGCGTTCATCGATTCCCGGTACGCTTCGCCGGATATCCGCGGAAAAAGTTTCGCTGCGATCGGCTTGCCGGGCGCGCTCCGTGATGCGCCCACCGCGCCTCAATTCCTCGAGCGAATAGCGGCGGTCAAGGCCGCCGACGCCATATACATAGGCGGGCAGATAGCCCGACAACAACAGCCGATAGTCGAGCGGCAATCGCCCGACGATTCGCTTCATCATGTGATACACCAGCGTGGTGCAGTTGACGGTGACGGTATTGTAGAAGCGCGGGGTATGCGCGAGGCTATTGGCCTCGTCCACGTAGCCCAAGAACAACGAGCGAATCGCCGCCGCAGGAAGCTGCAGCCGGTACAAATAGACATCCTCGCCGCGGACATTGGTACGCACGCGAATGACATCGCGTTCATCGGCCGCGACGACACTGAGCTGGAATTCCTTGAAGAAGCCGCCGATTTCCGAAAAATCTTGAGTCTTCTGCCGGCGTACCTCCACCGAAAATACGATGTATGAACCGTCGTCGGAACCGAACGAGATCAGCATATGGGCGATGGCCGGGCCCCGCCAATACGACATGATCATGTCCACCGAACGCAGGCGGTGCAGCTCATAGCTGCGCGTTTCCCACCGCTGGGTGTAGTCGGTTCCGGTTCGCCAGTCGAAATTCCGCACCTCGTGCAGGGTAACGCGGTCGCCCTCGACGGTGCCGTGGGTCAGTCGCGCCACGTCATCGGCCCAGATGTGCTCATTCGTCGGCCTCAGCTGCGTCCAGCACACCAACAGCGCGGCAAAAGCAGCCGCAAACACGATGAAGCCCATCGTGAACCGCCCATGCCACGAGATCACGAGCACACCGATACTGAAGGCGACCCAGGCCACCACGCTCGATGTCTTCGATACCGCGCCGCCCGGCATTTGATACCACAGTGCGAAAGCTCCCCAAACCGCAGAACCGCCGATCAGCGCGGTCGCCATCGTGAGGGCGGCGATGCGAAGAAAACTGAGGGTCCCAGGGATCATGGTCATCCCCGGACTCAAGCGATTCCGCGCTGCGCGAGGAATTCGCGCAGAATGTGGGCGGTGTGGCTTTGGTGGGGCTCGAGGGCGATCGCCTCCGGCGCGCCTTGCGCGACGATGCGACCGCCGCCGGCGCCTCCCTCCGGCCCCAAATCGATGATCCAGTCGGCTTCGGCCATGACATCGAGATTGTGTTCGATCACCACCACGCTATTGCCGGCATCCACCAGCCGCTGCAACACGTTGACCAACTTTTCGACGTCTGCCATGTGCAGTCCGACGGTCGGCTCGTCGAGCACGTACAAGGTGTGGTGACGCTCGCGCCGAGCGATATCTACTCCGAGCGCGTCGGTCCGGACTTTCGCCAGCTCGGCGACGAGCTTGATCCGCTGGCTCTCCCCGCCCGAGAGTGTCGGACTGGGTTGACCCAAGCTCAAGTATCCCAGACCCACGTCCGCCAGCAGGCGCAGCGGTCGCTGCACGCTCGACTGCGCAGCGAAGAATTCGAGCGCGTCCTCGACGTTCATGGCGAGCGCCTCGCCGATACTCTTGCCTTTGAACGAGACCGCCAGAGTGTCGCGATTGAAACGACGGCCGCCGCATACGTCGCACAGCACTTGCACGTCCGGCAGGAAATTCATTTCGATGCGCCGCATGCCTTGTCCCTCGCATGCTTCGCAGCGTCCACCTGCCGTATTGAACGAGAAGCGGCTCGCCGTGAAGCCGCGTATCTTGGCCTCCGTTGTCTCGGCATACAGCCGGCGGATCGAATCCCAGAAGCCGATGTAAGTCGCGGAGCACGAGCGCGGTGTCTTGCCGATGGGTGTCTGATCCACTTCGAGCACGCGGCTGATCGATTCCCAGCCGCTGATGGATGTGCAGCCTTCGGCCGCCGACACGCGCCTTGGCGTGCGTTCGGATCGCGAGGGGCGCGATGTCAAACGCTCGAGGTTGCCGAGCAGCACATCGCGGGCGAGCGATGACTTCCCCGACCCGGATACGCCGGTCACGACGACCAGACGGCCGAGCGGAATGCGCGCATCGACTTTGCGCAGATTGTGCAGGCTTGCGCCGCTCACCCGGATCGACGGCGTGTCGTATCCGATCGCGCGGCGGCGGGACCGGGAATGCCGATACGGCATCGCGAGGCTGCGGCCGGTGGCGGAATCGGCCATCCGCGCCAGTTGAGCGGCCGTGCCCTCGGCGACCACGCAGCCGCCGCGCGCACCGGCGCCGGGCCCCAGGTCGATGACGTGATCCGCGCGGCGAATGGTGTCCTCGTCATGCTCGACCACGACCAGCGTGTTGCCCTTGGCTCGCAGCCGGTCCAGGGTATCGAGCAGCGCCACATTGTCGCGCGGGTGCAGACCGATCGTCGGCTCGTCGAGCACATAGCACACCCCTTGCAGGTTGGAACCGAGCTGGGCGGCCAACCGAATGCGCTGAGCTTCGCCTCCGGACAGAGTGGGCGCGGCGCGGTTGAGCTGCAGATAGCCGAGACCCACGTCGCATAGAAAGGCGGTGCGGCTGCCGAGTTCGGCGAGCAGATCCCGCGCGATGTCGCGTTCGCGTCCGAGCAGCTTGATTCGCGATAAGGTGGCTTGAAATTCTCGTACCGGCAAAGCGGTCAGCGCCGTGATCGACATATCCCGAAACAGCACGCGCCGAGCCACTGGATTCAGGCGTTCGCCGGCGCAATCCGCGCAAGCGGCATCCGCGGCCAAGGCGCCGGCATGCATCGCGCCGGCATCGCGCCATTTCGACTCTTCGCCGCTCTGTTGCGCATCGAACTCCTCCAGCTCCATACCGGCGCCGAAGCAGCGGGGACACCAGCCGTGGCGCGAATTGAACGAAAATAAACGCGGGTCGAGTTCGGGGAAGCCGGTACCGCAGTTCGGGCAGGCACGCTTGGTCGAAAACACGGCGGCCTCGGCGGGGCCGCCGGGACTGGCAGCCGGTGTGACATGTACCACGCCATGCCCATGCCCCAATGCCGTGTCCAGTGCCTCGCGCAGCTCCGTCTCGCGGCGGGCGTGTACCGTCAGCGTAGCCACGGGCAATTCGATGCTGTGTTCGATGAAGCGGTCCAGCCTGGGCCATTTGGCGGTCGGCAGCAAGGCGCCGTCGACCAGCAGTTCCTCGAAACCTTTGCCACGAGCCCACTTGGCGAGCGCCGTATACAGGCCTTTGCGCGCGACGACCAGGGGCGCCAGTAGAATGATTGTCTTGCCTCGATAATCCTTGAGCAGGCGCGCGACGATGGCGTCCGCCGATTGCGGCTCGATGGCGGCGTTGCAGGCAGGACAGTACTGCACGCCCAGTTTCACGTACAGCAGCCGCAGGAAATGGTAGATCTCGGTCAGCGTGGCGACGGTGCTCTTATGGCCGCCGCGGCTGGTCCGCTGTTCGATCGCCACCGTGGGCGGTATGCCGAAGATGGCATCCACGTCCGGCCGCGATGCGGGTTGCACGAACTGCCGCGCGTAGGCATTCAATGACTCGAGATAGCGCCGTTGCCCCTCGGCGAACAGAATGTCGAAAGCGAGGCTGCTCTTGCCGCTGCCGGACACGCCGGTGATGACCGTGAATCGGTTGAGAGCCAGGTCGACGTCGATGTTCTTGAGATTATGCTCGCGGGCGCCGCGGATTTCGATTGCCGGGGCCGCGATTCGATAACCCTGACCGGCATAGCCGTGGCCGCGACCGCCCCGACCGCGCGCATCACCGCTGTCCCGGACCGCGTCGCCGAATGCCTCGTTCTGGGCTTCGATCAGGGCGCGGCCGGTATGCGATGCCGTCACGCGCATCACCTCGGCCGGGGTGCCCGCGCAGACCACGGCACCGCCGGCATCGCCGCCCTCGGGACCCAAATCGATCACCCAATCGGCAGCACGGATCACATCGAGGTGGTGCTCGATCACCAGCAGCGAGTGACCGGCGTCGATGAGGCGCCGAAATGCTCGTAACAGCATGGCGACGTCATCGAAGTGCAGTCCGCTGGTAGGCTCGTCGAACAGGAAGATCGAACCTGGATCCACGGACGAGGCGGGTCCGGCGCGCCGCTCCTTTCTCACGCTCGCATGCTCGCGCATGACATTCTCGGCCAAGTAACCGGCGAGCTTCAGACGCTGTGCCTCGCCTCCCGACAGTGTCGGGACGGGTTGACCCAGGCGCAAGTAAGCCAAGCCCACATCCGCGAGCGGTGCCAAACGCAGACATACCTCGGCATCGTTGGAGAAAAAATGCAGTGCCTCCGAGACCGTGAGGTCGAGGACGTCGGCTATGCTCCGCGGTGCGCCAGCACCGCGCGACAGCCTACAGTCGAGGATTTCGGCGCGATAGCGTCGTCCATTGCAATCGGGACAACGCAGGTAGACATCGGACAGGAATTGCATTTCGACGTGTTCGAAGCCGTTGCCGCCGCAGGCGGGGCAGCGGCCTTTGCCGGCATTGAAGCTGAAAGTGCCGGCCGTGTATTTGCGCTCCACGGCCAGCGGCAGTTTGGCGAAAAGAGTGCGGATGGCGTCGAAGGCGCCGACGTAGCTCGCGGGATTGGACCGGGCGGTGCGGCCAATCCGGCTTTGATCGACCATGATTACATGACCGATCAGATCGCTACCATGAAGGGCGCGGTGCTGCCCGGGGTTCTCGGTCGGCTTTCCTTTGGCGCGAAGCAGCGCCGGGTAGAGCACATCGTGCACCAGGGTGGATTTGCCCGACCCGCTGACGCCGGTCACGCATACCAGGCGCTGCAACGGAATGTCTACGTCGATGTCCTTGAGGTTGTGCTCGGCTGCGCCTTCGATCCGCAATACTCGAGCGGGCTCGGTGGGGCGGCCTAACGGGGCGCCGCGCAAGAACGGGGCGGCGGCGGCAGCCGCCGTGCTCGGACCGCCGGTGAGCGGCGCGCTGGAGTCTGTTCTGGTAGCACGAGGGATCTCGACCCGCTTCCGGCCCAACAGATAATCGGCGGTAAGCGATCCCTCGGCACGGCCCAGGTCGCCGACCGGTCCGTAAAAAACGATCCGCCCGCCATGCTCGCCCGGCCCGGGCCCTACGTCGAGGATACGGTCCGCGGCGAGCATTACTTGGGGGTCGTGCTCGACCACGACGAGGGTGTTCCCGGCGTCGCGCAGCCGCCGCATGACGGCCACTATCCTACCCATGTCGCGCGGGTGCAGGCCGATCGATGGCTCGTCCAAAACGAACAGCGTATTCACCAATGAAGTACCGAGCGCCGTGGTCAGATTGATCCGCTGGACTTCGCCGCCCGACAAGGTGCGCGATTGACGGTCGAGATCGAGGTATCCCAGGCCCACCTCCGTGAGGTACCGCAAGCGCGCGCGGATTTCACGCAACAACAGGCCGGCGGCCTCATCGAGAGGTGCGGGCAATTGCAGCGCCGAAAAGAAATCCAGGCATTTTTCGATGGGTAGCAGCATCAACTCGCGGATGGTGAGCCCTGGGCTGCCGACCCGCCACAACAACGCTTCGGACTTCAGCCGGGCGCCTTGACACGCAGTGCATTGGGTATAGGAGCGATACCGTGAGAGCAGTACGCGGATGTGCATCTTGTAGGCTTTGGTCTCGAGCCAAGCAAAGAAGCGCTTGATGCCGTACCACAAGTTCTTGGTCCGCTCGCCTTCGCCTTCGATCACCCAACGGCGCTGGGCCGGCGTGAGGTCGCGCCAGGGCGTGTCCAACGGAATCGATCGCAGATGCGCGAATTTAACGAGATCGTCCTGGCATTCTTCGTAGGACTCGGTTTGCCAGGGTTTGACGGCTCCCCCGCGCAGCGTCAGCGAACCGTCCGGGATGACCAAGTCGTAATCGACACCTATGCTGCGGCCAAAGCCGCGGCAGGTGTCGCAGGCACCCAGAGCGGAATTGAAGCTGAAAGTGCTTGGGCTCGGATCTTTATAGTCGATGTCGCAGTAAGCGCAGTGAAGATCGGTGGAGAATCGCCAGGGCGAGGCGGCTTGCGCCCCCTCGCTCTGCGGGTAGACGTCGAGGCGCCCTCGGCCCACCTTGAGTGCCGCTTCGATGGCGTCGCCCGCGCGCGCGGCGTCCGCCGACCAGCGAAAGCGATCCTGAACGACATGCAAGGTGCCGCCCTCCGGGCCATGAAGGCGCGTGTAGCCTCGAGCGCAGAGGAGGGCCTTGATTTCGGCCGCGGTGAAGTTCTTCGGTACCGTGACGGGAAACGTCAGAACCAATCGCGGATCGCCCGCATCGGAGGCGCGCTTCGCCAACGCCGCGGCTATCGTTTCGGGGGTGTCACGGCGAACGGGCTCGCCACAGCCGCGGCAATGCAGGACCGCGGCGCGCGCGAACAGCAACTTCAAGTGATCGTTGAGCTCGGTCATGGTGCCGACCGTCGAGCGCGAGGTCCGCACCGGATTGGTTTGATCGATGGCGATGGCCGGGGGAATCCCCTCGATCCGATCCACCAGAGGCTTGTCCATGCGATCCAGGAATTGGCGCGCATAGGGCGAAAAGGTCTCGACGTAGCGCCGCTGCCCCTCGGCGTACAGGGTATCGAACGCCAGGGACGATTTTCCCGACCCGCTGACGCCGGTGACAACGATCAATTCGTTGAGCGGCAAATCGAGGTCGAGATTCTTGAGGTTGTTCTGGCGCGCACCCACGATGCGGATGGCGTCCGGGCGTCGCGGATCTAAAGGCGGCATCGCCGTTAGTTTACAGGAATCCGTAAAATCGGTTTTAGAGTAGCGATTCTCGAGCGCAACGGCGCCGCCGCATCGCGAGCCCAGACGAGCGACAATGGACGATGCGACTCCGCAGGACGAGTCACCGGCCGGCGAATTGCTCCATCATCAGACCGGTGCCGCCGCGAGTTACGTGGGCAACGATGGCCGTACGGCGGTGGATCTTCGTGACGAGACCCAGATTGATGGCGAAGGCGAGATGCACCTGTTGTCCCTTGCGCAGTCCGAGATTTTCGGTCTCGACGAACACGCCGTTCGCGCTCAGATTCTTCGCTTTGCAGATCCGGCTTTTTCGCCCCGACATCACGACGTATACCGTCGTTCGCGCTCGGTGGCGGGTGTGCAGACGACGCTCCATCCATATTCCTTCAGGTGATCGGTGCTGGCGAGCCGCTATTATGCACGGCGGATTCCGGTTGGCGAGCATCGACCGTTACTTTTGTCGTTATGTCAAAAATTTCCGGGAATACGTTCAAGAACA
Source organism: Pseudomonadota bacterium (assembly GCA_030799355.1). GTDB lineage: Bacteria > Pseudomonadota > Gammaproteobacteria > Steroidobacterales > Steroidobacteraceae > Bog-1198. Next base: position 19,894 of record JALYHP010000022.1, on the reverse strand, counting down.
GGCCGCCAGGGAACGTGCCGCCGAGGCACGCGCGTCGGAAGGCGGTGCCGCCGCACGCCTTACACCGCCCGGCGAATCGCGCGAAACATCCCGCTGCGATCCGATTGCCAGCGACGCCGGCCGATAATGGAGACGAGGGTTTTCGCGCTTTCGGCGTCTATGCGGCCGATGCGAGCAATCGGGTCGGAATGTTGCGGCTCTCCAAGCAAGCGGCACGCCTCGATCGGCTCGATCGCCTCGAAGCCCATGGTCCATTCGGGAAATTCCCTTTCGGCGATCGGCTCGCGCAGAATCATGCGCATGTCGCGCTTATCCCGGAAAATGATGCTGCTAACGACCGCCACCATCGCCGCCTCACCTTCGAGCACCTGCAAGAAGCACCCGCCGCTGTAGAGCATCATTCCCGATACGTCGTGCTTGCGGTTCGCCCTACGCGCCTGATTGAGAAATTTGAGCGTCTCATGTTCGGTAATGTCGGGCGCCGCTGAGCTTACGTAGATGACATGGATCAGCTTTTCCATAGGGGCCTTGAGTGTCGGTTACCTGACTGTACCGACTTTACCCGGATCCTTGCGCCACCGGGTGTCGAGCGTCCCGTTTTGAGACGCACGAGGAATTACGGATCGATCCGCGAGCGGCACGGCGTCGCACGAACTGCCTGCCGGCGTCGAATTTGCGTCAAGCCGCTTCCGGGTTGTCCTTGCGGCGAATCGACAGCTGTTCAGGTGCTTCGATGCCCATTTTGACTCGACGCCCCGTGCCGCCGAGTAAAGTGATCTGTATGGGGCCGTTGGCGAAAAGTTGCGCCATGGTCATGTTCCCATCCACTCCGTCTGCGGGCTGGATTACGATGGACTCATCTGCTTTGCGACTTAGTACCAGCATAGATCAGGCCTGCGCCAGCGCACGCAGCGCCCTGGCAAAAGTTTTTCCCTGGGGGCCGTAGGTCATCGACGCGCCGCCGCGCACGATGTCGAACAGTTGACGAATTTGATTCTGACGAATGTGAATGATGTGACCGTTGACCTCGTTGGCGCTGCGGCACGCCGCCACCAGTTCCATCAATTTGCGCCAGCGATCGGCGACGACGCTACCTGGACCACCCTCGGCGGATGGCGATTCCCACAGGGCTCGGCGCTCAGCTTCCAGCGCCTCGATGTTACCGAGCAGGCGAACCTTATCGGCGGCCTTCCGTCGCAGCGCGTGGGCAGAGTCGCCGGTGAGGGCATCGCGCTCCGCGGCCAAAGTCTCGGTAAGGGCTTGCGCGACGACGATTTCTCGATCCAGGATATCTGCGAGGCTGTGGCGGACGTCGTGATTCATGGCGGCTATTTCAACCCGCGTTCGAAGCGCAATAGCCCATCGGCAATCCGGCCGGCATCGATCCGATAAGTACCGGAGTCGAGCGACTCCCTGATGGCGGTCACTTTCGCGGCATCGGCCACGGGCATTTGGGCGATGGCTTGCGCGATCTTCTGCAGCGTGCGCGCCGACTCGGTGAGGGTGAGATGATCCGCGCTTTGCGTGCCAAAAGTGGCCGGCACGGCTACCGCATCGCTCGATGCCTTGTCGGCAACCGCATTGACCTCGGTGATTTTGAGAGGCGCAAGCGGCTGGGCCCCATCATATCCGCTGATCTTGCTAGGCACCGAATTTCTCCTAGGGCATGCAACACGCCTTGGCTCGTATATCGTCAGGAACGCACTCGAACTTTAACGCCGTGCATCGGCCGCACATCTGTTATCGACTGTGACGCGCCTCACTGTAGGGCCCGGTGCGAAATTATTTTCGCCCACCTCCTCCGAGCGCGCCATACCTTCGAGTGTCCCGGGACCGGTGCAGCTCGCCAGATCTTACCAATCCCTCGGGCGCGGCGGGATCGATCGCGTTGAGCCACACAGGTAAGTCGGATGTTGCACGGCAGCACGATGCGCGGTGCGACTCGCGGACCCACTATAGAAAGCTGCGGCGGCGCCGATATCGCCGCATATGCAATTTCAACGGTCGAATCGGCGAGGAGGAGTCATTGTCGGATGTATTTTCAATCCGCGTATCGGCGCTGCGAGCCTTTAGCTCGGCGGTGCAGGCCACCGGTCACGATGCCGTGGCGAACGCCCATACGCCCGGCCATGCCGGCGAGCCGGTGGCTCCGCCCGCGGCCCCGCCGCAGCCAAACGGGCAGGCAGCCGCGGGTTCCGGCGCCGCGATCGATGGAGGGAGCCTGTTGAGCCAGGCCACAGCCAATCAGTCGAACCATTCGCAGAGCAGCTTGGCGCGCTTGAACGCATTGCAGCGCTATTCCGGCCGGGTCGATGATTTGCTCGGCACGGCAGGCCTGGGCACCGCCCTGCGAGGTTTTTACAGCGCGTGGTCGGACGTGGCGGGTGGTCCGGACCTCATGGCGACACGCCAAGCGCTGCTGGATGAGGCGCAGAGCGTCGTCGACAGCTTCAACGGCGCCGGCACCCAGCTCGATGCCTTGAATGAGGACATCAAACGGCGTATCGCCTCCGACGTACAAAAGATCAATACGCTGACCGCATCGATTTCGACGTTGAACCAGCACATCGTCGCTACCGTGCAATCCGGCGGACCGGCGCCCGCTGATCTGCTCGACCAGCGCGATCAACTGGTATCGACTCTGTCGAAATTGACCGGCATATCGACGACCATCGACACTCACGGCGCATTGAATGTCTTTGGCAATGGGCGGCCGCTGGTCCTTCGAGGGAGCACCACGGCGTGGGCTACGGTAGCGAACCCATTCGACGCCTCGCAATTGGAAATCGCCAGCCAGAGCGCCGGCGGCATCATCAGCGGCTCGATCACCTCCGGAGATTTGGGTGGCCTGCTGGCCGCCCGCGATCAGATCGTCGGCCCCGCCAAAAATCAATTGGGCCGGATCGCCGTGGCCTTCAGCCACACCGCGAATTCGCAGCACAATGCCGGACTCGACCTCAACGGACGGCTCGGAGCAAATTTGTTTTACATGAATGTGCCGGCGTCGAGAGCCTCTTCGATGAACACCGCGGATGCGGCCGCGACGGTCAGCGTGGCTTCGGTGGCAGCGCTCACGGCAAGTGATTATCTATTGTCGTACCAAGGCGGCGCCTGGTCGCTCACCGATGCGGCGACCGGCAGCGCAGTGCCTCTCGCCGGTCATGGCACGGCCGCAAGCCCGTTGACGGCCGATGGATTGTCGATCGTGCTATCGTCGGCGCCGGCCTCGGGCGACCGATACCTCATCCAGCCGACCGCTCGGGCGGCGGCCAGCCTCAGCCTGGCACCCATGGGTCCCTTGCAGATCGCCGCCGCCGGTCCCGTCCGGGCGACCGCCGCCGGCAGCAACGCGGGAACGGCGACGATCGGCGGCGGCACGGTGCTCGATGTGGCGAATTCCAATCTACTCGCTACGACCATCGTACAGTTCCTGTCGCCGACGACGTATTCGGTCGACGGCGCCGGTAGTTTCGCGTACGTCGCCGGCGAGAACATCGGCCGCAACGGCTGGCAGGTGAACATCAGCGGCGCCCCGGCCGCGCGCGACAGCTTTACCATACAAAGCAACGCCGGGGGCACCGGCGACAATCGCAACGCGGCTTTGATCGCAGGCCAGCAATTCCTCCTGGTGCTGGGAAACGGTACGGTGAGCGTTTTGGGTGCCTTGAGCGCGCTCATCACCGACGTCGGCGCCCAGGCGCAACAGATCGATACGGCGCAAAGCGCGCAAACAGCCATCAATGAACAGGCCGCAAGCCACCGACAATCCGTCCCCGGCATCAACCTGGACGAGGTAGCCGCCAAGCTGCTGCAGTGGCAGCAAGCCTACCAGGCCTCGACCACGGCGCTGCATCTCGCCAGCAGCCTGCTGGCGAGGCTGTCGGCGGTGCAGGCGGCATGAGAGGCACTGGCGCTTTTCGTGCCGCGCCCAAACCCGGGGCAACGGGCGCCGGTTCGTAGGGCCCTACGAGCCGTGAACCGCAGCGCCGGCTAATTGAACGCCGCGGGCCGGCGCGGGCGCCTCAATGATGATGTCCGCCGGCACCATGCACGTGCCCATGCTCGAGTTCTTCCGTGGTCGCTTCGCGAACGCCGACCACTTCGACGTCGAAATGCAACGTCTGATCGGCGAGGGGATGGTTGCCGTCCAATGTCACCATATCGCCGATGACGGTGACCACCGTGAACAAGCGCATGCCCTGTTCGGTTCGCGCCTGGAATTGCATGCCCTTCTTGATCTGGCCCGCTCCCTGCAGCGTGCGCTTGGGCACTCGCTGAATCAGGGATTCATCACGCGTGCCGTAGCCCTCGGCGGGCGAAACCACGACCGTGAAGCTGTTGCCGTCCTGTTTGCCTTCCAACGCCTTTTCCAATCCGGAGACGAGGTTGCCGTGTCCTTGGATGTAGGCCAGCGGGTCGCCACCGGCTGAACTATCGAGTACGGTGCCGCCGTCGTCCTTGAGCGTGTAATGGATGGTGACCACTCGGTCTGCGGTGATTTGCACGGCTGATTTCTCCACGAGTCCTCGGTTTCGATAGGCGCAAGCTTACACTAGCTGCGCCTCGAGATCGTACGCTCCGGCCCGCGTGACACGCACCCGGGCCCACTCGCCGACGGCGAGATTCTTGGCGCCGCGAATCCGCACGGTGCCGTCGATTTCCGGAGCGTCGCTGCTGGAGCGGCCGATGGCCACGCCGCCGTCGAGCCGGTCGATCAGTACCTGCATGGTACGGCCGACCTTTTGCGCAAGGCGGGTAGCGCTTATCTCGGCGGCGAGCTCCATGAAGCGCGCGCGCCGCTCCTGCTTGATTTCGGGCGCGACGGGCGTTTGACGCAACGAATTGGCGGCCGCGCCTTCGACGGGCGAATACTCGAAGCAGCCGACGCGATCCAACTGTGCGAGGCGCAGCCAGTCCAAAAGTTCCTCGAACTCCGCCTCGGTCTCGCCGGGAAATCCAACGATGAACGTGCTGCGGATGGTCATGTCGGGAACCGTACGGCGCCAGGCGGCGATGCGATCCAGCGTATTTTCCGCTGCGGCCGGCCGTTTCATGAGCTTGAGGATTCGCGCGCTCGAGTGCTGGAACGGGATATCGAGGTAGGGCAGAACTTTGCCCGCGGCCATCAGATCGATCACCTGATCGACGTGCGGATACGGATAGACGTAGTGCAGCCTGATCCAGACGCCGAGTTCGCCGAGCGCCGCGGCCAGATCGAAAAATCGAGCGCGCCGTTCCATGCCGCGCCACGGTTGCGCGGCATACTTCAGATCGACCCCGTACGCGCTCGTGTCCTGAGAGATCACCAGGATCTCTTTGACTCCCGCACGCACCAGCTGTTCGGCCTCGCGCATTACTTCGCCGACCGGCCGGCTCACCAGATCGCCGCGCATCGAGGGGATGATGCAGAAGCTACATCGATGATTGCAGCCCTCGGAGATCTTCAAGTAGGCGTAATGGCGCGGCGTGAGTTTCACGCCCTGGGCAGGGATGAGGTCGCGGAACGGCTCGTGCTGCGGCGGCAAGTGTTCGTGGACCGAGGCCATCACTTCTTCATAGCGTTGCGGCCCCGTGATTTTCAGAACTTGCGGATGTCGATCGAGGATTTTTTGCGGCTGCGCCCCGAGGCAACCGGTTACGATGACCTTGCCGTTTTCGGCGAGTGCTTCGCCGATGGCATCCAGGGACTCGTCCACCGCAGCGTCGATGAACCCGCAGGTGTTGACGATGACGAGGTCCGCTTTGCCATAGCTCGGCGCCACCTCGTAACCCTCGGCGCGCAAACGCGTCAGAATGCGCTCGGAATCCACCAGCGCTTTGGGACAGCCCAGGCTAACGAAGCCCACCTTGGGGCTGTTGCGAATTGCGTTTTTCAAGAGTGGTTTGGCCTCGGCGGTAACCCACTATTTTACCCCAAACGAGCTGCGTATTCCCGCCAGGTACCGGGTCGCCGCGCCGGGGCGGGTTTCCAGGGGTTAGTCGCGTCGCGCACCCCTTCGAAAGCGCCGCCGCAAACATGCGTGTGTCCCGGCGGTCCTCGACGCTGAGCGGCGGCGGCGGTAGACTCGCCGCGCACGTACCGCAGGAATAGCGAGCGAGCGCAATGCCGCAGGAGAGAAACCCTTGAACGACGAAGCGATCGGTTTTTCGCCGCATCGTCCCGGCATCGAGCGCGAGATCGATACGGGCGCGGCCGGCCGAGAGGCCCTGATCGCTTGCGCGGCCGCCCGGCTGCGACGGTAGGCGGTACGGGCACCGTTACGGTCAAGATCATTCCCGAGGCTTTCCTCGGCGACGGTCTGATATTGGAGGAACACCTACCCTTGGCGTGGGCCGCGGGGCCGCTCCTCGAGGGTGCCGCCCTCGCCCGAATGAATATCGACAATCACCAGCTCTTGGTTGCGGAAGCCTCTTTGAACGAGGTCCGCGTACACGATGCGCTCAAGGACGAATCAACCGCTCTGATACACGAGCTGCAACGACTCGAATACAAGCTCAATCTTCTGCTGCGGCTGGTGGCCGATCTGGCGATGCACAACAGCGGCTTGCCGGCACCGCAGCGATTTCGGGTATCTTCGTGCGGGTTGGAATGGCTGGGCGAACAGGGGCCGCCGGCCGGTACCACCGGAATCGTCTCGGTCTACATCAATCCGGCGCTGCCGCAGCCGTTGAAAGTTCCCTGCACGGTGATCGGCGAGCGAATGGTGGATGGTCATCGTGTCGCCCAATTGAAGTTCTGCGGCTTGAGCGATGCCGTGGTCGAACTGCTCGAAAAGCTCATTTTCCGGCATCACCGGCGTTCGGTGGCCGACTCGCGCCTCGCCCCGAACGTGCCCTGAATCGAAGATCGCATCGATGCTCGCTTGGGTTCCAACATGGGAACGCGGTGTCGGGCCGGGCAACACATGACCGCCTGAACAAGGCCGCCAATCGGCTTGTAGCGCTCTGCCTCGCACTCCTCCCGCAAATAGCGTGCTTCAAATCACAGCTCGCAGCGACTCGGCAAAACCCTGCCGAATGGTTTGCCGCGGTCCCCTAGCTACATTGAGGGGTTTCCCCACCTCCTTGTCGCTCACTTCGTTCGGTTAGTATGGGATTCAACATCTCATTGGTTTAATAATCTCAATGAGTTGCAGTTAATGCTTGAGACGGAACGCGAGACTTGTGGACTCCGTCACACTTTCTGACCCGGAAGGAGCCCGGACCGTGCCTGACACCAAGGTAATTGTGATCGAACCCTCGGATTCCCAAGCGCGGAACTTGGAGACGCTGTTGAGGTTCCTGGACCTGCAGCCGGTCCATGTGCACACCCTGGCGCAGTTCCGACAGTACCAGCGGACCGAATCGCACGATTGGCTGGCGCTCATCGTCGGCAAGGAGACCATCGTCCAACATGGCCGGGAATTGGTCGCGGAACTGCGCACCATGGCATTACCGCTGCCTTTGATTTATTTGAGTACCGATGGCTTACCGGAAATTGCGCAGAGCAGCGGGGATCTCGCCTGGTTCCATCTGGACTATCCGGTCAAGCAGCGGCGCCTGTCGGCGGTACTCGACCAGGCGCACAACGTCCGCAAGGGCCATCCCACGCAACCGGGCACGCATCGCTTTCGCCCCAGCGGTACTTCGGCTGCCATGCGCGCGGTGCATCGCTTGATCGAGCAAGTGGCTCCGCACGATACCAATGTGCTGATACTCGGCGAGTCGGGAACGGGAAAGGAGATGGCGGCCCGCCACATCCACGAACTGTCCCACCGCGCAGGCCACCCGTTCGTGCCGGTCAATTGCGGCGCTATTCCGGCGGATCTTCTGGAAAGCGAATTGTTCGGCCATGAAAAGGGGGCTTTCACCGGAGCGCTGTCGACCCGACTGGGTCGCTTCGAATTCGCCGAAGGCGGCACGCTGTTCCTCGATGAGATCGGCGACATGTCCGTGCAGATGCAAGTGAAGCTGCTGCGGGTGCTGCAGGAACGTACCTTCGAACGCGTCGGCAGCAATCGCACGCTACGCTGCAATGTCCGGATCATTGCGGCTACCCATCGCGATCTGGATCACGCGATCAGCGGCGGGCGCTTTCGCGAGGATCTCTACTATCGCCTCAACGTGTTCCCCATACAAATGCCGCCGCTGCGCGAGCGGCTGGAAGATCTGCCGGTGCTGATCGAACACCTGGTACAGCGCCAATCCCAAATGGCGGGACGGCACATCAGCCTGGATAAACAGGCCATGAATTGCCTGGCCTGCAATCCGTGGCCCGGCAACGTACGGGAGCTTTCGAATCTACTCGAGCGCCTGGCCGTTCTGTTCCCTGAACAAACCATCTCACGCAATGATCTGCCGGAACGCTATCGGGGCCACGGGGCCACGGGGCGGGCCGGTAGCGGCGCGAGCGTACCGCTGGCTGCCCTGGCCGCAGCCGAGCCTCGGGGGGCAGCGACACACGCGGCGCTGCCGAATAGTGCGCGCGGCGCGGCGGGCAACGGGGTGGAGACGCTCGCAACCATGGGCGGCAATGACAGCGATGAGACCGGTGCCGATGCGATGGGTGCCAATGCCATGGGTGGCCATGCGAGCGTTGCCGATGCGATGGGTGCCGCGCGGGATTCCGCCGCGGACGCCGAGCCCGCCGAGGGTGCCGACACGCTGCCGCGCGGTGGGATTGATCTGAAAAATCATATGTCGGCCATCGAGATCGGCCTCATACGCCAGGCGCTTCGCGACGCGGATGGCACCGTGGCGGGCGCCGCGCGTCTTCTCAACATACGCCGCACCACGCTCGTCGAGAAGCTGCGAAAGTACCGTCTGAGTGCCTGACGGTTTTTTGACGTCTTCCCGGGCGCGCTCGCGTTACTTAGTAACTATTTGATCTGAAAGATAAATAATACACGGGCATGGAAGTTGCTGTGTATTCGCGTATGCGAGCGATGAACCACGAGAGCAACCATGAGTCCGGCGAATTGCCGGCGGTATTCACTGCGTTCGGTCCCGTATCCGGTCGACTGGATGCCGACGCGTTGCGCGATCAGGTCGCGCAACTACAACGTGAGCTGAGCGCTGCGCATGCCGTCAACCAGCATTTGGCGGCGCGCATGTCCGGCTTGCTCGACGGATTACCCGGCGGTGTGCTGGTGCTGGACGCTGCCGGGACCATACTCGAGACCAACCCGGCCGCCGTCGACTGGCTGGGTGGACCCTTGATCGGCGAATCGTTCTCGGCGGTGCTCCACCGGGCCGTATCGGTGGGTGGTGCCCCTGGCGAGCCCACCGGGCTGCGCTGCGGCCGCTTGGTCGATATTTCACGCCGCGAACTGGCCTGCGGCGGCGAGGCGGTGCTGCTGACCGATATCACCGAGTCGCACGTGATGAAGGTCTTCTTAGCGCGTCAGCATGCTGCGCGCGTCATCTGCGGCCAGATCAACGCCACGGACCTCGATAGCGGCACGCCCGGGGCGCCATCGGCGGTGTCCTCGGCCCCGCATGCGCCGGCAATCGGTTTGCGCCCCGGCCTGCGGGAGCGCGAATGGGAGTTGATTCTGGCTACTCTGCGGGCGACCGGCGGAAGCCGCAAGCTTGCCGCCGAACGCTTGGGTATCAGTCCGCGAACCTTGCGGCACAAGCTGCAACGCCTGAAAGCGGCCGGCGTGAGTGTCCCGCGTCTCCACGACATCCTCTTCGCGACCGCGTGGTAGCCGTGAGCAGCATGCAAATTCAACAAGTGCTCGCGCAGATGCGCGCGCTTCAGGCTCGCGTCTCCGGTATCACCGCCGACGTAGCGCCGGCCGGTGCGCAGCCGGCGGATTTCGCCAGCTTCCTGAAGGATTCGATCGCTCGGGCCGCGAGCGTGCAAAACCAGGCCACCACCCTCGCCAAGGCCTGCGGCGCGGCCGAGGAGAACGTGGACATCACCAAGGTCATGCTGGAGGTGCAGAAGGCCGGACTGGCATTGCACGCCACGACCGAGGTCCGCAACAAGTTGATCGACGCATACACGCAAGTGATGAACATGTCGGTTTGAATGGAACGAGGCTCAATCCATGGCTAACATCGTCCCTTCTACCGCGCGTAGTGTGCTGGAAGCCGTGCCCGGGCTGAAGCAGGCCGGCTTACTGGCCGGCGTCGCGGCCGCGATCGCCGCGGCGATCTGGCTGGTGCTCTGGTCACAGGGACAGAATTACACGGTTCTCTATGGGCAGCTTTCCGAGCGTGAAAGCGGGCAACTCATGGACGCTCTGACGGCCGCCGGTATCGAATTCAAGCTCAATGCTTCCGGTGCGGTTTCGGTTCCCGAATCGAAGGTGCAAGAGGCGCGCATTCGCCTGGCAAGCCAGGGTCTGCCGCAGAGCGACTCGATGGGCATCGAGATGCTTCAAAAGGAATCCGCGCTCGGCACCAGTTCGATGATGGAGAGCGTCCGTTATCAATCCATCCTCGAAACCGAATTGGCGCGCACCATCATCAAGGTGCAAGGGGTGCAGAGCGCTCGCGTGCATTTGGCCCTGCCCAAGCCCTCGGTGTTCGTGCGCGATGCGCGCAAAGCCACCGCCTCGGTCATGCTGCAACTCTATCCTGGCAGGCGCCTCGAGCCCGGGCAGGTGGCGGCGGTCGTGCACCTGGTGGCTTCGAGCGTTCCCGATTTGGGCGCGAGCGACGTGACCGTGGTCGACCAGACCGGATCGTTGCTCAATTCTCCGGATGAAAATGCCGAAACGGCGGCCAGCACGCGGCAACTCGAATATACGCGCAAGCTCGAGGAAGGCTATCAGCGAAGAATCGTCGAGCTGCTGGAGCCGATGGTCGGTGCCGGCCGCGTACGCGCGACGGTGACGGCGGATGTGGATTTTACCGTCACCGAGGAAGCGCGCGAGAACTATGATCCACAAAAGACGGCGGTGCGCAGCGAACAGACCAGCAAAGAGCAGCGTCGCGGGGTCAGCGAGGGCATTTCCGGGCCCCTCGGCAATCAACCCCCCGCGACTCCCGGCAGCGCCGCAACGCTGGATCCGCCGGCGACGCAGGCGAGGATCACCGGCGCGCCAACGTCCAATGCGGAGCACAGCGCGCGCACGTTCGAAGTGGATCGGAAACTTTCCTATGTGAAGCAGCCCATCGGCACCTTGAAGCGCCTGAGCGTCGGGGTGGTACTCGACGATTGGCACAAGGCGGGCCCCGACGGTAACGTCTCTACGACGCCGATGAGCGATACCGACATCGATCGGTTGACGGAGCTGGTGCGCAAATCCATCGGGCTCGAGGATGAGCGCGGCGACAAGCTCGATGTCCTCAGTCAGGCGTTCCAGAGCGGCGGGCCGTTGCCGCCGGTCGACGCGGTGCCGCTCTGGCAGACGCCGTGGGCCATGCAGCTCGCAAAGCAAGCGGTGGGCGCGCTGCTGGTACTCGTGGTCGCGTTGCTGGTGCTGCGACCGCTGATGAAATCGCTCACCAGAGCACCGCCACTGCCGATCCCGAGCAATGGCGAAGCAGCCGATCTCGCGGGGGACCGCATGAGCGTCTCGAACAAGCATGCTGCCGCGATCAAGCTGGCGCCTAGCTTCGAGCAGCAGGTCGCGGCGGCCCGCACCTTGGTAGGACAGGATCCGAAGCGCGCGGCACAGGTGGTGAAGGACTGGGTCGCCGCCGATGGCTAGCAAGCCCGAACAACTCGCCGGGACGCAGCGTGCGGCCATTTTGCTCATGAGTCTCGGTGAGCAGGACGCGGCGAACCTCTTGAAGCAGCTCGACGCCCGGGAAGTGCAGAAACTGGGCATCGCCATGGCGGAACTAAAGGAGGTTTCACGCGAACAGATGACCTCGGTCCTCGATACCTTCATCGGCGTGGCCGACAGAAAGGCGGATATCGCTTCCGGATCCCAGGAGTATGTAAGGCGCGTATTGACACAGGCGGTGGGCAAGCAAAAGGCGGACCTGCTGCTCGATCGAGTATCCACCGGTCAAACCGGCCAGGGAATCGAGGCCCTCAAATGGATGGATGCCAGGGCCGTCGCGCAAATCATCGGCGCAGAGCATCCGCAAATCGCCGCCATCGTATTGTCGCACCTCGAGCCGGAGCAGGCGGCCGGCGTGCTGCCATTGTTATCCGAGCCAATGCGCACCGAGGTGCTGATGCGCATCGCTTCGCTCAATGAAGTGCCGCAATCGGCGCTCGCGGAACTCGACCAACTGGTCGAAAAGCAGGCGAATGCCGCCCCGGCGGTGCCGCTGCGCAGAGTCGGCGGCGCGCGTACCGTGGCGAACATCCTGAATGCAATGGAGAGAAAAAAGAGCAGCGAGGAGCTCGGCAAGATCGAGCGCGCCGACGGCGAGATGCACGGGAAAATCAAAGATCTGTTGTTCATCTTCGACAATCTGCTGAACGTCGATGACCGCGACATACAGGCGCTGCTGCGCGAAGTAGGCTCCGAGGTGTTGACGGTGGCATTGCGCGGTGCGGAGCCGGAGATGCAGGAGAAGATCCTGCGGAACATGTCGAAGAGAGCCGCGGAAATCCTCAAGGACGATATGGAAGCCCGCGGTCCGGTGAAACTCACGGACGTCGAATTGGCGCAAAAGGAAATCGTCGCCGCCGCCCAACGTTTGGTGGAGGAAGGCGTCATCGTCTTGGGCGCAAAGAGTGGAGCGGAGTTTGTCTGACCCGTTTATCAAGGCGGCCTCCGCCGCCGCCGTGTGGTCGGCCCCCGACATGAGCGTGCCACGCAGGGAGCAACCGTTGCCGGTGAGCGGACTTGCCGACCTGCAGGCCGAAGCCTACCGGGAAGCGTTCGAGCAAGGTCTAACCGAAGGACGCGAGGCCGGGCGTGGCGAAGTGCGGGCGCAAGTCGAGAAGTTGGCCGGCATGTTCTACGACCTCGCCAAGCCCTTCGACGTATTGGACGTCGAGGTGGAGCGCGAACTGTTGACTCTCGCGATGGCGCTGGCGCGGCAGATCGTCCGCCGCGAGCTGAAAACCGACCCGACGCAGATCATCGCCATCATCCGCGATGCGATTGCGGCGTTGCCGGTCGCGGCGCGCGAAGTGCGCGTACACCTGCACCCGGAAGACGCGGCCGTGATGCGCCAGAATCTCGCGCCCACGGAAAGCGAGCGTGCCTGGACGCTCATCGAGGACCCCGTGATGGCGCGCGGCGGTTGTCAGATCAAGACCGCGACATCGCGTATAGATGCGCGCTTGGAAACTCGCTTGGCGACGATTCTGAGCGAACTGATGGGAACCGAGAGACAGGGTTCGCCCAGCCGTGGCGGAGGCGGTCGATGAATGCCGCCGGCGCGGTCCGGCCGCGCCCCAAGCAATGGGCAGCCTCGTTGGCGCGCGCGCGCGAGCGCATCGCCAATGCAAGCGAAATCGTGGTCGAGGGGACTTTGAGCAGAATGGTCGGAATGACCCTCGAGGCCGTGGGGTGCGAAGCGGCCGTGGGCGGCTGCTGTTTGATCGATACCGCCGAAGGCAAACAGGTGGAGGCGCAGGTCGTGGGCTTCTCGGGCGACAAGCTGTTCCTGATGCCCACCGGCGATATCCGCGGCATCATGCCGGGCGCGCGCGTGGTCCCCACTCGCAGCGTCAGCGAGGTAGCCGTGGGCGATGCGCTGCTGGGGCGCGTTCTCGACGGTGCCGGGCGGCCCCTGGATGGGCTCGGTGAGTTGCACTGTACCGACCGAGTTTCGCTGACCGGCGAGCCCCTGAACCCGCTCATGCGGCGCCCCATCCGCGATCCCCTCGACGTCGGGGTGCGCTCGATCAATGCTCTTCTCAGCGTAGGCGGCGGTCAACGGATCGGCTTGTTTGCCGGCTCGGGCGTGGGAAAATCGGTGCTGCTCGGCATGATGACGCGCTATACCAAAGCGGATGTCACGGTGGTGGGACTCATCGGGGAGCGCGGTCGCGAGGTGCAGGACTTCGTCAGCAATACACTTGGTCCGGACGGCATGCGCCGCGCCGTGGTCGTGGCCACCCCGGCAGACAACACCCCGCTCATGCGCCTGCACGGCGCATGGCTTGCGACTGCCATCGCCGAATATTTTCGCGATCGCGGCATGAAGGTTCTGTTGTTGCTCGACTCGCTGACGAGGTTCGCGCAGGCGCAGCGCGAAATCGCTCTGGCCATCGGCGAGCCTCCGGCGACCAAGGGGTACCCGCCGTCGGTGTTCGCGCGGCTGCCGCAACTGGTGGAACGCGCAGGCAATAGCGATCGCGGAGTCGGCTCGATAACCGCCTTCTACACGGTGCTGGCGGAAGGCGATGATCAGAACGATCCGATCGCGGATGCGGCGCGGGCCATACTCGACGGCCATATCATATTATCGCGCCGCCTTGCGCAGAGCGGCCTGTATCCGGCCATCGATATCGAGGCCTCGGTCAGCCGCGCCATGCATCAGATCAGCACCCGCGATCAACTCGACATGGCGGCCCGCTTCAAGCAAGTGTATTCCACCTACCAGCAGAACCGGGACTTGATCAGCGTGGGTGCTTATCGTCGCGGTACCGATCCGCGCGTGGATCTGGCCGTCGAACAGTGGCCGAAAATGCTCGATTTCCTCAGGCAGGATATGTACGAACCCCTCGGAATCGAAACGAGCCACTCGGACTTGCGGCAACTCGTGACGCAGTTCTCGGCGCCGCCGGTCGCAATGGTCCGATAGTGGATTCCTCATGATGAGATCCAAGCGGTTCGAACCCATTCAGGAAATCGCTTCGACATCCGCGAGGGATCTGAGCCGTGCGATGAGTGAGGCTGGGCGCCATGTTGCGGATCTCGAGGGCCAACTCGAACGGATGAAGACTCGCCGCGACGAATACCTGCGCGGTTCGACCGCGGATCGCGGCGCCATGAACGCGGCAAATTTCCAGAATTACCGCTCGTTCCTCGAACGTCTGGGTGAAGTCCTGCGCCGACACTCGCTCGAACTGCGCGATGCGCGCGTCGAGTACGAAAGACGGCGGTTGCAGTGGAGCGAAAAGCGCATCGAGGCCGAGTCGCTGGGCCGTATGATAGACCGTTGCCGCGAGGAAGAACGGTACGCGGCGGAGCAATGCGAACGACGGGAAGGCGACGATGCCGCCATGCGTTTTTCGATCGAGCATGGCCGGGCGGGCAAGCGCTGACCGAAAGCGGTTATCATTCGACCCACTCGCGGCAGAGGGCAGGGTCGATATGGATGAACAGTCGCATGCACCCGTGGTGATCCCGCATGAGGAACTCGATAGGCAGCTGCTGCGATCCGTGGTCGAGTCGTTCGTGCTGCGCGAGGGGACCGACTACGGGGAGCGCGAGCTTTCCCTCGACCAGAAAGTCGCGCGCGTGGTTCGTCAGCTCGAGCGGGGCGAGGCGCGGATCCTGTTCGATCCGCGGACCGAGACCGTGGATATCACAGTCGTCCCGGTAGCGGCGAGGCGCGGGCGATGATGCGCCGCATGACCGGTGCGGCGCCCCGAACGTCCTTCAGCGCGCTCGACGCTCATGCGTAGCGTCGCGGCTTCGCGACTCCGCGGAACTCACCTCAGAACATCCCACCATTGATGGATATGACCTGCCCGGTGATGTATCCGGCCTCCGGGGAGGCCAGATATCCGACCAAGCTCGCGACTTCCGCGGCGGATCCTGCGCGTTTCATCGGCACCAGCTCCGCGATCCGTGCCGGGTCGAAGGCCGGGCTGCTCATGCCGGTGGAGATGATGCCGGGGGCGACCGCGTTGACGGTGATGCCGCGGCTCGCCACTTCAAGGCTCAAGGCCTTGGTGGCGGCGTTAAGAGCCCCCTTCGCGGCGGCATAGTTGACCTGGCCGCGATTGCCGCACAAGGCGGTCACCGACGAGACGGTGATGATGCGTCCCCAGCGGGTCCGTATCATGGGCAGCATGAGCGGTTGGGTCACGTTGTAGAATCCGTTCACGGCGACATCGATGACGCGGTGCCACTGTGTCGAACTCATGCCGGGGAATGCTGCATCGTCATGAATGCCGGCGTTATTGACGAGGATTTGCACGGTCGCTCTTTCCAGAATGCTGTCGACCCCGGCGCGCGTCGCGGCCTCATCGGTCACGTCGAAGCCCACCGCTTCGGCCTCGCCGCCGGCGGCGATGATGTCGCCGACCACCGCATCCGCCGCGGTCCTGCTTCGATTCGAGTGCACGTGCACGAAATGACCAGCCAAGCCCAGCTGCTTGCAGATGGCGGCACCGATTCCGCCACTGCCACCGGTGACCAGTGCGTGCTTTTTTCCGTCGTTCATAGTGCCTGTAATCGCTCGCCGGCGTCGAACACGACCGTCGCACGGCCGCTGAGCAGCCGCATCGCTCCGCCGCGCAACTCGAATTCATAAAGCGCCGTACCCCGGTCGCCGGCGACGCGCACGGCATCGCAGACCAGATCGTCCTGGACATCGAGATGAGTTGCGTGGAACCGGACGCCCCGCACGCCGACGAGAAATCCCGCTACCGGCGAGCCGGCGGTGGGCGATGCGCCGCGCTTGGCATCGAGAGCGCCGGCGACCAGGGCGCCATGTACCGCGATGGCCTGTGCCGCGTATTCGATGCCGCACGCGATGCCGAGCCGGCCGCCGGCTCGAAGCGGATTATCGGCGGCGCGGTGGCTGCCGCTGGTGCACGTGACCCGTTCGGCATCCCAGCCGACGACCTGGTCGAGCAAGCACATGGATCCGTGGTGCGGGATGCGACTCTCGATCCACGCGCGGTTCAGGAGCTCTCCTAGCAGGGTTCTACCCTCACGGTGACGCGCGACACGTCCAGATAGTCGAGGATCGCCGGCCCGGCCAGGCCTTGGGCCAATTGTCGCAACAGCGGCAGGCCGCGGGCCGCAGGAATGGCGAGGCGCAGCGATTCGAGCCCCGGATCGGCCATCGCTTCGGCGGGCTCATCGCTGAGCGATACCTCGATGCGCGCGAGCGAACCAGAGGCTCGCGCCGGCGTCAGCACCAGCGCGGTGCCGAAGGCATCGGGAAGGGGGCGTTTGGCATACAGGGGTTCAGGATACTCGGCGTCATAGGCGACGAACAAGAGCGGGTGGCCATCCACCGCCACGTGGGTGACGGCCTCGAGCAAGCCGGCACAGAAACTCGCATCGAACGCGCACAGCACATTCGACTCGAGCTTTGCGCCAGTTGCGATGCTCCAATAACCAGCAGCCGCGTTATGCACCGAGTTTGAAAATCGGGTCGGCGAAATCTCGCGAGTGGCGAGCGCCAGCGCCTGGCAAAGCTCGTGACAGTTCTCGCCGTCGCCGCCCGAGGATGAAAATACGCTCGTCAGATCGGCCGGATCGATCCGCGCGCGCGATGTGGCCTCCAACGCGACCGCGAGCGCCAGTTTCACCACCCGGCCGATGCGCCGTCGTTCGGCGGGCGGCAGGAGCGCCGGCATCGGCAGCCGCGTCCGGGCGGACGAATAGCTCATTTTCCCCGACAACACGGCGGCGGCCTCGGGCCAATCGGCCAGACCGGGCCCGAGCACGCCCACACCGCTCACGTAGGCCGACAGGCTCATCCGGCACGGCCGAAAACGAGGCTGCAGTTGGTTCCACCGAAGCCGAACGAATTGCTCAACACACGCGCTACCGGCGCCTGCCGATTTTCCTTGAGGTAATGGGCCGTGAGGGTGGGATCGATTCGGCTCGTATGAACCCCGCCCGGCATGAAGCCGTTGCGCAGGGCGATCGCGCTGATGATCGCTTCGAGCGCGCCCGCGGCTCCCAGAGTATGGCCGGTTGCGCCCTTGGTCGAACTGCCGGGGGTGGTGGGGCCGAAGACGCTGGTGACGGCGTGGCTTTCGGATCGATCGTTGCTCGGCGTCGCCGTCCCATGCAGGTTGATGTAATCGATCGCGCCGGGGTCCAGAGCGGCCGCGCGCAGCGCCGCTTGCATGGCACGCCGTGCACCGTGCCCTTCCGGGTGCGGTGCCGACATGTGATACGCATCGCTCGATTCGCCGATTCCGAGCAGCAGCACATCGCTACCCTCCATGTCATCCGTCGGGCGTTCCAGCAGAGCGTAGGCAGCCGCCTCGCCGATCGAAATGCCGTCCCGATCCACGTCGAACGGGCGGCACGGCAGCGGCGAAGACAGTTGCAGGGAGTGGAACCCGTACAGCGTGGTCAAGCACAACGAGTCGACGCCGCCCACCAGCGCGGCGTCGATGATGCCGGCTTCGATCATCCGCCTCGCCGAGCCGAAAACTTTGGCGCTCGAGGCGCACGCGGCGGAGACCACCGCGGCGGGCCCTTCCAGGCGCAGCCGTCGTCGCAGGTAGTCGGCGACCGAGAACGAATTATGGGTAGCGCCATAGTCGAAGCCTGCGGGAAGCGCTCCGCTCGCCCGATCACGCACACGGTAAGCAAGCTCGGTCTGCAGGATACCCGCGGTGCTGGTGCCCATGAATACGCCGATTCGTTTGCGGTTCCAGCGACTCGTTGCCTGCCGCAAGGTCTCGAGGAAGCCATCCTGCCGCAATGCGAGTTCGGCCAGCCGGTTGTTGCGGCAGTCGAAACGCGACAGTTCCGCGGGTAGCCGCACCGTATCGACGCCCGCCACCTCGCCGATGTGCGTATCGAGGTCGACGGTCTCGAATGCACAGCGCTTAAGGCCGCTGTATTGCGCGCGCAGCGATGCAAGCGTCTGCGCGAGCCCAAGCCCGATGCAGCTGGTGGCCGTGAAATGCTTGAGCAGTACCGGCTTCATGGCGGGCTCACGGCAGCGCTGCGCGCAGCGTAATCGGCCTCAGGCGGCGCTCCGCCATCGCATCGAGCAGTCGCGGCAGGACCTCGAGAAGCACCGGCTCACCGGCGGTGTCGCGCGCCGCATTGCCATCGTGCAGCAGCAGAATGTCGCCGCCCCGTAGCGGCTCGGCCAACCGGCGGTAAACCGTGCCGGCATCGCCGCACTGGGTATCGAACCCGCGCCGTGTCCAGCTCGCAAGCCGCAACCGCAGCCTCTCGAGTACCGGGTCGAGGAATAGATTGCGGAGCCCGGCAGGCGCGCGAAAGAAACGAGGGCTGCTGCCGGTGACCCGCGTAATCGTGTCCTGAGCGCGGGCGATTTCGGCCATCATCGCCGCGGGCCCCAGCAAGGAAAAATTATGCCGATGCCGCTGGCTGTGATTTTCAATCGCGTGGCCGCGGTGCACGATCTCCCGCGCGAGGTCCGCATAGCGCTCGACGCGATCGCCGATGCAGAAGAACGTCGCCTGCGCCCCGTACTGCTCGAGCCGAGCCAGGACGCGCGGCGTCACCGCGGGGTCGGGACCATCGTCAATGGTGATCGCCACCTCGCCGCGCGCGCCGCTGGCGGCGGGAAGACGGGTCCAGTTGCTGCCGAGGAGGGAGCTGCGCGGCAAAAGACCGGCCGTGGCGAGGACGCCATGATTGGCCACGAGCGCTCCCAGCGCCCACGGCAAGGTTTGCATATCGACCAGTACCGCCGCAGCGGCGCCCAAATGCACGACGGCAGAACCGGCGAATAGCGGCGATGTGATCAACGGCCGGTGACCGCGCCCCGGCGGCCCCAAGCGGGTCATGAAACTCTCCGGTCCACACAATCCTCCAGCGGCCTCGTTCGGGTCCGGTCGGCCTGAGGACACGGCAATGACCGCGTCGGCCGGCAGCGCTCATCGCCATCTTCGGCGTTCTGTGCCGCATCCCGCAAGGCCGCCGGAGAGCCAATGGCGCAGAACCCCGCGAACGATAGCGCTCGACGCGGTTGACGATCACTGCACGGTTGCAGGCGCCGCTGCTGTGCCGTGATGAACCGCCGGCAGGCCACGCTGCGCGGCGCTCGCTCGGCTCCCGGCTCGGCCGCTTTCGCCCGGCTACGCACGGTCGCGGCTCGCCGGCGGAGCCGACTGCATTGCCGATGGGTGCGGCGTCGGTGGGGG
>JALYHP010000123.1 GCA_030799355.1 Pseudomonadota bacterium | reverse complement strand
AACGGGATGGGGGTGTACTCGTAGACGACACTGTAGCGTGCCTGCTGATCCTCCGCGACCGAGCGGTTGGGATCATAGGATTCCGCGGCGAGCTTGAAATTGTGCCCCCTGCGAATGCGCCAATCCGCCTCGATGAGTCCCGCGGCAAGCCCTCGGCCGCCCGGGAAGCTGTCGTCGTGGACGTAGTCTACTTCCCCAAGCCACGCCACGGGGCCTGTGCGCAGGCCGGCGAATAGGCCGCCGACGCGGCGGTTACCCGCATCGGACTGGGTGAGGGAGGTTGCGGCACCCAATCGCCACCGAGGTTGAACGTACACGGCTTGCCCGGTCACCTCATGACCGGGTTTGCCGCCGCTGCCGGATGCCGGAACGTTGGTGAGATCCAACTGGGTCGACCAAGCGCCGCGTTCGTAGCCCATCTCCACGCCCTGCTCGGGGGTGGTCATGCTGATGCCGGATAGCTCTCGAATGAAAGCGGTTTGATCCTGCAGGCGCCAACCGAACGGCAGATAGAACTGGCCGCCCTTGAAATAGATCCCCTGGTTCTGATTGCCGTATCGGACATAGGCTTCCATGTTCTGTGAGGAATTCGGAGCGACTTGCTCATCGACGTAGATGCCCAGGCGGTTGGGAATCACGGTGAGTTCAGCGTATACGCGAAATTGCTCCAAGGCGAATTGTTGCTGGCTGGGCGAATTCGGCACACGGCTGTCGGACCACTCGGCGCGCAGATCGCCGCCTACCCGAACGGCATCCATGAGCCGGCCGGTCCAACCATCCAAGGTCTCGTCCAGGGTGCTGGCGGGGAGCAGCGCCTTCGTGTAAATGGTGCCGAAGGCGTTGCGCAATCCGCCGCCGGTGGGGTTGACGTGGCAGGCATTGCATTTGAAGCCTTCCTGAACCGCGAGGTAGGGTTCGGCGCGCACGGCGGTGGCCGACAACTGTGCCAGTAGCGCGGCCAGCACCAGGATCAACGCGTCGCGGCGAATCATGGGGCTGCCTGGAAGCGCGGCGCCGACGCGAGGCTGCGCGACGACGTGACGTCCGCCGAATCGATATCGAAGGTGCCGATCACGCGCTCGCTCTGCTCGGTTGGGGCCGCGCCACGACCCGGTGCGAGTGCGTGGCCGGCGATGTCCAGAACGCTCGATGGTGCACCCAGTCCCAGCACCACCTGGTAGTGCCCGGCGCCCAGCGCCTGCTGCGGCCATAACAGAAGCGCCCTCGGGTTGCCGGCTGCAACGGCCGTGCGGGATGACACCGGGGTCATCGCGGCGCCGGACTCGTTCGCCGTCTGCCGCTCCAGGCGAATGGTGCCCTCATCGATACGGGTGGCATCGAGCTCGCGGTTAAATCCGATCATGATCTGGGGCGGAGAGCTTTGCAGCACGTCGTTGGCGGCGGGTACGATGGTGTCGATGGCGAAACTCGCCGCGACGGAACTTGACGCCGATCGCAGCGCGCCGTCGGTAATCCATTGCCGAATCACCGCCACCACATCGCCGGCCAGGTAGGGACCACCGAAGGGCATGCGGGCGCCCACCGCGGCATGGCCCTCCAGCTTTTGAATCACGTAGCTGTTATCGGGGTCGCCCGGCTTGACCCGCAATAGGCTGGGGACCTCGACGCTCGGAACGCCGACGAGAAGGTCATAGCTGTTCGCGGCATCGAGTCGCAGCCCATGGGGCGCGGTGGCACCGATGTGACATACCGTGCAGATGGGGGTGAATACATTGACTTGAATCGAGTCGAAGTCGGCGGTGAGGGCGCCGCCGCCCCCGGTGCCGGGAGCCAGGGGCTGTCCGTTGGCGTCCAGCCCCTTGCCGCTGCCGGCGCAGCCCGCCGCCAGCAGCGCCAGCGTCACGGCAGCGGACCATGCGACTCGATGGATTTCATCCGACATGTGCGCATCCTGAGTATCAAAAAGGCTCCCGCGCCCCGGAACGTCCCGGGGCACAGGCAAGGGACTAGTTGTTGAGCGCGCCCTGACTGACCCAGGTTTGTACGAGACCGATGGTGGCTTGATCCAGGCAGGGGTTGGACGTCGAGCCGCAGCCGAAGGGCATGCGCGACCCCGTGATGCCCGATGCTCCCAGGATCTTCTGCACGAGGTAGCTGTTGGTCGGGTCGTTCGGCTTGATCCGCAGCAGCGACGGCTGTTCGATGCTGGCCACGTTCACGATGTTGGTGAACGTATTGCCGGCCGTCAGGTTCTGCACGCCGGGCAGGCTCGTGCCCACCCCGGTATGACAGCCCGAACAAATTGGCGTGAAGATTTGCGTCTGCAATTGTGTCAGTGTCACTTGGGCAACGGCATTGTTCGCGACGGTGACGGTGCTCGGCGACGAAGATCCCACGTTGCCGTCCGTATCGGTGGCGGTCGCCGTGAGGTTGACTTGACCGTCGGGCGTGGCGGTGGTGTCCCAGGTCACCGCGTAGGGAGAGGCGGTGACCACGCCCAGCGAAGTGGTGCCCGCGAAGAATTCAACTTTCGCGATGGCCAGAGGATCGACGACGGTAGCCGCGAGGCTCACGCTGCCTTTGAGCGTGCCACCGGGTACGGTCAACGTGACCACCGGCGCGGCATTCAACGTGGGTGGCGTCGCGCCGAGGTCGATGCGTCCATAACTGCCGTTGGCTTCGTCGTTGGGTCCGGCGGCGATGAACAACGTGTTGTGCGGCTGATTGTTGGCGTCGTTGCCGAAGGCTATGCCCCACAGGCCTGGATTGGCAATGGGCGCGCCGGTGGAATCGCTGACCGTGCCGACGAAGGTGCCGGCGGCGGGATCGTACCCATTGATGGTGCCGTCGCCGAAATTGCCGATCAGCAGCGCGTTGCTCAAGGAGCCGAAGTCCTTCGGCGCCAGGGCGATGCCCCAGGGCGCATTGAGCGCACCGCCGGCCGCGATCAGCTGTTTGATGAGTTTGCCGTTGGTGTCGTAGATGTCTACATAGCCCAGGCCGGCGCCGATCGTATTGTCGTGATTGTCCGGGCCCTTCTGCTGCGCGTAGGTCACATAGATCTGGGTCGCTCCGCCGGTGCCGTTGGCAATGGCCTGAATGCCGAAGGGTGCGTAACCGGCGGGAATGGCGGAATCGGAAAAAGTGAACGCGCTCGAGGAGGTGGCCTGCTTGGTGAACGCGCTGTCGAACACATCCACCTTATTGTTGTGGAAGTCGGTTGCATACAGGAATTGCTTGCCGGCGTTCTCGGCAATGGCGAGGCCCTTGTAGACGGCGCCGCCAGTGTCGGCATACATGGTGATGGCATGCGTGGAGTCGACCGTGAACGACCAGCCGGCGATCATGCCGCCTTCCCCGTCGAACAAGAATGAGGCCGCCGCGCTCTTGCCGGCGCTTGTGATGAGGAAATCCGATGTGCTGGCGTTGTACACGATACCGGTGGGGTCGAAAGTGACCCCCGCCGAGCTGGCCGCGAAGCTGACCACGAGTGGACCCGAGTGCGGCTGGGGTCTGCCGTTGCCGTCATACAGCGTGGAGGTTGCGGAATGATTGTTCGCCACCCACGCGGAGAAATTGCCGCTGGGAATCGACAGACCCCAGGGATTGACGAGGTGGGTGTCGAGGTTCGCCGCCGTGCCGCCGGCGGTATCGGCAACCAGCTTGCTGAGCGAGAAGGCCGTGGCGGCGACGACGGCGAGAGTTGCGGATCCCGAACCGGCGCCGTACGCGCCGCCGGTGCAACTCAAGGAGAACGTGTCAGTGCCCGCCGCCGTCGGGGTGACCGTCTGCGTGCCGCTGGCGGCGAGGCTGCCACTCCATCCGCCGCTGGCGGTGCAACTCGTGCCGCTGTTGGAGGACCAAGTCACCGTCGCAGATTGTCCTAACGTGATACTGCTGGGGCTGACCGTGACGCTGACCGAGGCGGCCGGCGGTGGAGGCGTATAGGCCGGCCCGCCTCCCGACCCGCCGCAGGCCGACAAAACGATTCCACAAAGAATTCCCGTCACGGCGCTGCATGCGGCACGTTGTATTTGCACGATGGCTCCCTCGAAGCGTAAGTTCAGTTCATTCGTGAGATAAGTGCCGAACCGACCGAGAAAGGTTTACCGTGTGGCCCAGATTTCAGGCGCGGATTTTTTTATTACCGCGACGTTCGACGAGAATGAATTCCATGACATGCCTCCTACCCGGATTGATGAATGCGAGATCGCTGCCGCTTCGCGCCTTCGCGGTGAGCGCGGCGGCGCTCACCCTCTGCGTTTCGCGGCCGCTGACCGCCGCGGAGACCTGGGGAGGATCCCTCGCGACGGCGAGCGACTACTACGTGCGCGGTATTTCGCGCAGCCATCATGAGCCAGCCTTGCAAGCCGAGCTGCACCTTGCGACGGATGGAGGCTTCATCGGCGGCCTGTTCGCTTCGAGCGTGCAGTTCAACGCCCGCGATAACCGCGGCGCCGAGCTGAGTGGATTCGTGGGGTTTGCCTGGACCATGAGCGACGCCTGGCGCGCCAGGGCGCTGGCGAGCTACTACGGGTATCCCGGGAATATTGCCGGTACGAGGTACGATTACGCCGAACTGAGCGCCGAAACTTCGTACGACGATTGGTTGAATCTCAATATGGTCTACTCGCCGGACGCGCCGCGTTATGTCTACGGGCGCGGCTTGACGGGCGTCACGGCAACCTCCGTCGAAGCCACCGCCCTTAGCCCGTGGCGCAATCGGTTCGCCGCGTCGGGTGGAGTCGGCTATTCGCGGTTGGGGGGGGTCGGCGGGGAACGTTATCTCTATTGGAGCGCCGGAGCGATGATGGATCTCGCCCCACTGACCATTTCAGCGGCGTACGTAAGTACCACCGCGGAGGCCTCGGCCCTGTACGATGGTGCAGCCGCGCATAATCGTTGGACGGCGAGCCTGATCTGGCGATTCTGAGCGGTGGACGCAACCTTTTCGCGCGCAAAAGGCACTTACCGACAGAGCGGTCCAATCGCTGCGGAATTATTCTTGAAACAGCATGTGAACACCTGGTCATCTACGAGACAACAAGACGAGGAATTGCTCCGTCGCGTCGCGTCCGGGGACGGCAGTGCGTTGGATGCCTTGTACCTCGGATATCACCGGCGGCTGGCGCGATTCCTGTGGAGAGTCACGCCGCGCTATGAGACGGTCGAAGAGATCATCAACGACACCTTCATGGTGGTTTGGCAGCACGCCAGGGAGTTTCGCGGCGCGTCGTGCGTGTCGAGCTGGATCATCGGCATTGCCTACCGCATTGCGCTGAAGTCGTTGCGGCGCAACGACGGGTTGCTGCGCGCAAACCGCGGCGACGCGCTACCCGAGGAGTCGGTCGATCCGAGCGATGCCGCGGAACTCCGGGACTGGATCGGACAAGCGCTGGAGCGGTTGCCGCCGGACCAACGGCTGACCATGGAGCTGGCCTATCGCATGGGACACTCGGTGGAGGAAATCGCCGATATCACCCAATGCCCGGTCGGCACGGTGAAGGCGCGCATGTATCACGCGCGCGAGAAGCTGCGCCGATATCTCCCATCGCTCGGTGGCGTGCCTCCCGAGGATCTGGCAAACAGCATGAAATCGTTATGACATCGCCTCCGCTATCGAACAATGACCACCAGGATATTTGGGAATCATTGCCCTGGCTGGTCAATGGGCGCCTGGGCGCATCCGATCGCCGGCGGGCCGAGGTGCACCTGCGGCTGTGCAGCGAGTGCCGCGTGGAGTACGAGGCGCAGCGCAGAGTTCACGAGGCGATGTGCGCGGACACCGGCGTGGAGTGGGCGCCGGCGGCGGGCCTCAACAAGCTGCGACAGCGTATTCGCAGCGGCGAGGGGCTGGCCCCCGCCATGGGCATGACCGAACCCGAGACCGCATCCGAGAATAGGCCCCCGGCGTTTGTCCGCCGCCGCGCCTGGGCCAGGCCGGTCGCCGTCGCTGCGTCATGCGCGACTGCGACACTGGCCATCGCCGTACTCGCCATGGGTTATCGATACCAGACGGGTCGACAGTCACGCGAGGGAAGCTATCGCACGGTTACGTCGGCCGCTCCCCAGCAAGCAGGTGCCGCCGTTCGCGCCGTATTCGCGCCCACTGTCACCCTGTCGGAATTGCAGGCATGGCTCGAGGATGCGCAACTTCGAATCGTCTCCGGTCCCACCGAGGCGGGGGTGTACTCCTTGGCCTCGACGGGGCCGCAATCGGTGGATTGGTCGCTGCGCCGCCTGCGTGGGCATGAAACCGTGCGCTTCGCCGAAGCCATCGGGGCCGCCACCGCATCGCCGACACCATGAACTGGAGGGGCTCCTGGCTGCTGGTGGGGTTGTGTTTGCTGGGATGTGCCGGCACGCGTGCGACGATCGGGGTCCGTACCTCGAACCTACCCTTGGCCCAAGACCCGGATCGCTACATCGTGGCCGGTGTCGACAATGAAGAGTCCTTGTCCGCGGGCCGTGCCGGTAGTTCGCCCAAGGGGTACGACGGCCTGACGCGATATGGACCCACGTCTCGGGCGGTGCAACTCTTGCGCAGCGTCGAGCACGACTACGGTCTACGCGAGATCGCCGCGTGGCCCATCGCTCCGCTGCACATGCATTGTGCGGTGCTCGAAATGCTCGCTCCCGCGAATCGAGCGGCTATGATCGCGGCATTGAGCCTGGACAAGCGCGTGAGAATCGCCCAGCCGTTGCAGAGCTTCAGCACCCAGACGGCGGTGTATGACGACCCCTATGTGGGCCTACAGCGCGGATTCCAACGATTGGACGTACCGGAGGCGCACACATGGGCTCGCGGGCAGGGCGTGCGGGTTGCCATCATCGATACGGGCGCCGATGTCCAACATCCCGACTTGCGGGGCGCCATCGTGCAGACGGCGAACTTCGTCGACGCGGACACCGAACAATTCCGACGCGACCGCCACGGGACGGAGCTTGCGGGCATCATCGCTGCGGTTGCCAACAATCGCCAAGGCATCGTCGGCATCGCGCCCGGTGCCCGGCTGTGGGTGCTCAAAGCCTGCTGGCAATTGCAACTCGATGCGGACGCCGCGCAGTGCAACTCCTTCACCTTGGCTCAGGCGCTGGTGGCGGCATTGGACGCACGGGTGCAGATCGTCAATCTGAGCTTGGCGGGGCCGGCCGACCCTCTGCTGCGCGAGCTGATTCGCGAAGGCGTGCGGCGCGGCATCGTGTTCGTGGGCGCTGCACCGTCGGGACGGGATGCCCTGTTGTCCGTGGACGGGGTCATCGGCGTCGCAAACGGCGGAGCCCAGGGAGAGGCCGGCTCGCCGCTCCATGCACCGGGAAAGGAAATCCTGACCCTGCTGCCCGGCGGACGCTATGATTTCGCCTCGGGCGCGTCGCTGTCAACCGCCCATGTCACCGGGGCGGTCGCGCTCTTGTTGGAGCGGCAGCCAGGATTGACGGCCGGCGCGGCCTATCGGCTGCTTCGCGACACCACCGTACGTACCGGCGACGAGGACAGCATCAACGCCTGCGGCGCTCTCACCTCGTTGATCGGACACGGCAGTTGCGGTCGCGAAGTTCCGTCCGACGACCGGGTCGCCATGCACTAGATGACCCGAACATCGCGATCAGGCGTTGGTGCGATCACGCATCAAGGCGAACCCCACCCCATCGAGCCACCTACCGATAGACGATGGGACGGCTTCCGGCACGTGCGGAACGCACTTTGCTTGCGAGGGTTTCGGCTGCCTCCCATGTCGCTCAGGCGATCTGCTGGGTCATTTCTTTGAGGACGATGCGCAGAATGGCTCTGAGGCAACGGGATTCGCCTGCCATCGTGGCGGACAGCTCAGGGCGCGCAAGGGAGATCCGATCATTTTCGGCTTCGACCTCGGCATACAGCGCTTCAGCCTCCGGCACCGCGCGACTGCGCAGGTTTTCGAGCAGACGCTCGGCCGTGCCTTTGGCCAGATTCAACGATGCGCCTGCCTCGAGTAGCAGGCCACGGTTGATGTCCGAAAAGTGCCGCACCCCCAGAATCGGCCAAGCCAGTTGGGTTTGTGCGGGCCATCCTTTTTTGTCGAAGGCGGGCGTGTCGTACGTGGCGACGCTGAGCAGGTCGTAGAGCGGTGCCAACTGAACGCCCTCGTGGGAGACCAGGAAACTAAGGTTTTTCAAGTGGGCGTCGCCATTGCCGACGAGCACATTGAATATCAGCCAGCCAAAGAGTCGAGAACGCGCTACCGCCGGGCTGCGGCAGGCATTGGCCAGCGCTGCGAGACTATCCATGCTGCCCTGGCTGTATTTGAAGCTGCGATCCAGCCCCAGCAGCTGGCATGCGTCGATCACGTGTCGGCGTTGCCAGCTCTGACCATCTGGAATCCGGTCAAAGCGATCAACCAGGTACACGGGTGATGGCACATAGCGACGATGCACATCGGGCACATCGAGCCCCAGCCGCTTGGCCAGCCGCATCACGAACCATTCGTTGACCACAGAATGGCGGTAGTCCTCATCCGGGTGATCTGGTTTTAGGATATGGGTAGAAGGTGTAGCGCCAGCAGGTTCGAACAGCGCGCCATCTCGCAGGACGACTGCCAGCTTGTGCTGCGCACCGGCCAGTGACATACGCTTGACTGCCGCCTGCGTCAGCGGTGCCTTGGGCAACTGACGGATGCGAGCTTCCAGCGCATCATCCGGCAACGGGCGCAATGGCTCAGCTGCTTGCGCCGCTGCTTCTGGGGGCAGCAATGTCACCGATCCTGCTGATTCCGCTCCGTACCAGGCCAACAAACCGAAGGCATCTGCCGCATCCAGCTTGGCATCTCCGGCCAGCAGAACACGTTGACCTTCTTCCGGAAGCAGATTATCGAAATACCATTGCACGGGGCGCTTGCTTGCGCCGTCCACCAGGGGTTCTGCGGCCAGTGGAAGATGTGGGCTGAGTGCGAAGCACTGGGGGTTACCCAGCCAATCTGCTGCGTACTGAAAGCTCCAGAGGCCAGCCACCTCTTGCAAGGTGCCGACGGCCGCCTGATTGATCGATGCGAGCAAAGCCCGACTCATGGCTTGTCCTTGCTGTTCGCAGGAGCATTCAAATAGGCGGCCACGCTCTCCGGCACATCCACGGTCACCTGGATGCCCAATCCTTCGAGCACTTGAAAGAGCTTGCCCCACTGCACGGATTCGCTGCCGCGTTCGATTTTGCCCAGGAAGTTCTCGCTGACACCGATGCTGCCCGCCGCATCGTCCTGGCGGATCTTCTGTGCCTTACGGCTGGCGCGTACCACCTTGCCGATGGCCGCTGCATGGTGGATGGGTATGTTCATGATTAATCCTCACGTTTTTGAGGATTCTGCATCACGTGCGCGCGTTAGGCAAGAAATCCTTTTGGTGGTGCGGATTTTCGTGGGCAAGAGCCTTTGTTAGCGAAAATCCTTACGATAGTCAGGATTGCGCCGAAGTCGCCCGGAACGGTCAAAACCACAACCGAAAGAGCGGTCGGTTTTGTGAATAGTGGTTGGCGACTCGAATTGAAACCAGCCTCGGGCGCTCATGGGGGTCGCAAACTCTCAGACCTAATGGTCCGATTTAACCAGGCCCCTCAGGGTCGCGCGCGCCGTATCGAGGCCCCCGAACGTCAAAGAACGGCGGCGCGCGGCCAACGAGCTTTTGCCTAGTTTTATTGGTTTGGCGAACGTATGAGAACGGCCGCCAAACCCCAATTGGTGGAGCCGGGGGGAATCGAACCCCCGTCCACAAGTCCTACGCTGCAAGATCTACGTACGTAGCCCAGTCTATTGTTCTCACCGCGCACTACCCAACGGGCAGGGAAAGCGCGCAGCCAGCCCGGTAATTTTTCGTCGAACACACCCCAGACACGTGTGCCCCACTATCTGATGAGCGCTACACCCAAACGTTCGCATCAGCACGAGCCGCTTGGGCTTCAACCGCGATTAGGCGGCTAGAGCGTAGTTGTCTTGATTGGCAACTATAAGTTTGCAAATGGTTTAACGAGGAACCTGCACCTCGGTACGCCCCTGAAGTTTCGCAACCCATGTCGAAACCGGTCGGCCCCAATCGAACCCGTAGTCTACTCGCATGTGCTCGCGCATCCAAATAGGCAGCTTCGCCGGGCTCCGCAGGCCGCGCTGCCGAGTCCTCGGCCCCCATAGCCCAAGGACATAGGGCCAGAGGTGCTGGTTGCGCCTCCGCGCGAGAGCATGGTCCAGGTTGCGTCGCCGGGCCCCGCAGGCCGCGCTGCCGAATCCACCCCGTACCCCGTAGCCCACGGACATAAGGCAGACCCGTTGGTCGCCCCTCCGCGCGAGAGCATGGCCCAGGCCGCTTAGGCCGGGCCGTCAGAA
This sequence comes from Pseudomonadota bacterium, assembly GCA_030799355.1. Classification (GTDB taxonomy): domain Bacteria; phylum Pseudomonadota; class Gammaproteobacteria; order Steroidobacterales; family Steroidobacteraceae; genus Bog-1198. The sequence continues at coordinate 21,257 of JALYHP010000123.1, read as the reverse complement.
GACCGCAGGCACTCGCTCTCCTGGTCCATCTGCCCATACTCCCGAACGGCGGGGAGCAGTTCTCCATCGGCGAATGGACATCCGGTGGCCCCGGGATCGACTTGGCCCTGGGTATCCGTCGCGGGCGGGGCGTACCCGCCCCGGGCGCGCAAGGTCGCCAGCATCGGCTCGTAGCCGCCGCGCCAGGCGCCGGCGTCGGCGAAGCGGCTGCGCAGGGCCTTCAAGATCTGCATGCCGGCGAAATCCAAGTCGCCCCAGAACCACAGACCGGGCGCGGGCGACGGCCCCTCCTCGTACCACCAGCTTTCGAATGCCGGGCGTAGCGCTGCCGCTCCGTCGCCGCTGTAATGCAACAGGGCTCCGCTGCGCGACCGGATGCGAGCGGCGGTGCCGCGAAAGCCGGCGGCATAAACCAGCGCAAGGTGTCGCGCCTGTTCCGGAAATCCGGCCACCGCGGCGGTGTAGGTGTCCTGATTCTCGATGAACAGCACGCCGCCGCAAACCGCGGGCAAATGGACGGCCACCACCAGGGTGCGCTCGCGCACCGCGAGCTCGGGAAACAGCGCGGCGATCAGGTCGCCGCGCTCGTCCAGCACTTTCGAATCGCCCCAGAAGGCGGTGGCGCTCAATTGCCGCAAGGTCATCGGTGGTCCGACACCGGAGCCCTGCGCGGCATCCAAGCCCTGCGCGCCGCCTGAGCCCTGGCTGCCCGCGGCGGCCGCTGCGCCGCGTTTTCCCAGGCTTGCGAGCGCCGCGACGATCTCGTCCGCGCTGCGATTCGGGATGGCGATCCTGCGTTTCAGCAAGGGTTCGCAGCCGCCGGGGAACGCGTCCGCGTGCGCGGCGACGGCGCGCCGCCAGGCCTGCATCGCCGGCTCGAGCCATTCCCGTTGCAGCCAGTCTCGCAGCACCGGCTCGCACAGCGGCGCGAATGCCAGCCGCGCGGCTTTCCAGTCGGCATCGTAATGGGCGCGGCGCCCCGCGCGCACCGTGAGCACGCCCAGCCGTTCCAGTTCGCGAATCTGCGCCCAGGTCGCATCCGCGTGCGCGTCGTTGTTGGCGAGCGCCGGCAGCTGCTCCTCGGCGGCGAGGGTCACGTGACGCTGGCGGATGTCGCCGGGCTGTCGGTCGAAGCGGTCCAGCACCACATGCAGCATCGCGACTATCTGCGCCTCCTCGGACAGCCATACCGGCTTCTCGACGCCCTTCATCAGGGCAGCACGTCGCTCATGAATTCGAGTTCGGCCTGCTGCAAGACGGTGCGGCGGTGCTGCGCCCACAATTCCCCGATCCGCACCTGATTGCATTCCTTGCGATCGACCAGCACACGCGTCAGCAATTGGCCGCGCGGCGCGCTCGGCACCTTCGCGAAGACGAAATCGTTGCTGATGAGATCCATGAACGGTCCGCACTTGCTGGTGGGCATGATGAAAATGAGCTGCAATCCGAGCGTACGGGTGAGATAGCCGATGACTTCGCGGGAGCGGTTCTCATCCATTTTGGAGAACGCCTCATCCACCAGCACCATGCGCAGATGGCTGTTACCCTCGGAATAGCGCAGCGCCGAGGTGATGCTGGCCGCGCGAATGATGTAGGCCGGCGTTTCCAGCTGCCCGCCGCTGCCGGTGCCATATTCGGACAAGGCGATGGGCGGCTTGCCCTCGACCTCCTTGTAAATCTCGTAGCGATGGAAGTTGCGGTAGTCGGCGATGCGCTCGAGCTCCCGCATCGACTTCTGTTCGTCCGAGCCGAGCAGCAGGCCCATCAATGAATCGCGCACCTGTACCGACTTGGGCGACAGCGGCGCATCGAACAACGTCGCCTCCCCACCGATCGCCGGATTACGCACGACTTCCTCGAAAAAGCGTGCGTACTCCCGATATTCAGGCAACCACTCCTGTGCGAAGCGAAACTGCTCCCGGTCGGATCCGAAGCGGTGGCCCACCAGCTCTTTGTTGAGCAAATCGAGTTGACGCGTGCCGTTCAAAATCGCCTGATGGATTTCCTGGCACAGATGCGACACGAACGCATCGTTGAAACTCTTCTTCAGCATTTTCAGCTGTTCGTGCTTATCGACGAGCACGTTGTTCTTCAGGATGTTGTAAACGCGGTCGATCTCGCGCCGCAACTCCCCGAGGCTCGCGAACAGCGCGGCGTCGTAATTTCCGAGAAACGCCGTATAGGCGACGGCGTCGGCCGGCCGGCATTTCTGGTTGTGCTCCAGCAGGCTGGCGCCGAGCGAGTGCTCGCTCTTGCGGAGCCGGCCGCTGATGTCGGCCGCCATGAGGTCGGCCCGCGCCGGGTCCAGATCCTGGGCGTTGAGCTCCGCGTCGCGCAGGTGCGCATCGAGGTCGAACTCCGGCCACAGCGAATGTACCCGGCGCAAATCCGCTGCCGCGGCGGCGGCACGCGCCTCGGCCGCATCCTTGTCCGCGCGCAGCCGCTCGAGTTCCGCCAGCAGCGCCGCCAATTGCCCATCGAGGCTGCCCTTGCGCTCGAAGAGCTCGCTCGACTGCTGCCGCGCCGCCTTTTCCTGCTCTCTCAGCAGGGCGAGGTCCGCCTCCAGCGCGGCATGTTGACTGAGATCGAGCCCTGCGATCAGCAGCTCGACGCGCCGTAGTTCGCGATGCAGCGCGAGCACCGTCGCCAAGGAGTCCGCGAAATGCAGCGGCGCGAGACTGCTCACCGCCTCGAGCAACCGTGCGCTCTCCTGCATTCGGGTATTCGCCTCCTGCCGCTCGATGCTCCAGCGGTCGATCTCGAGTTGCCGCGCCCGCAAGGCGCGCTCGCGGGCGCCCGCTCCGAACACCAGGTCCGCATCGGCAATGTCGCAGCGGAACAGCGTGTAATTGCCGCAGCCCATGCCGTCGGCGGTGATGCCGCGGGCCGTCTGCCGCAGCTCCTCGGCGGTGTCGACACGAACCACGGTTCCGTAGCTCGCGGTGACATAGGCCTGCGCGATACGGTGCGAGAACTTCAAAATATGCACGATGGACTCGGGTGGCAGCTTGATGCGGGCGGCGTCGCGCAACGCCTTGGTGCCCTGGATCACGCGTGCCTTGTTGTCCCGTCCGGGGAGGCCGCGCACCAGCTGGATCGCCTGCGCCTCGTACTGCTCATCGACGATGATGCCGAAGCGGGCACCGCCCAGATAGCCTTCGATGGCGGACTGCCAGCGTGCATCGGTTACATCGATGTGATCGCAAAGAATGCGCGCGTCGGCCTGCGGGTACTGGGCGCGGATGGCGGCGAGGGCCCGCTCTGCGTACGCAGGGTAAACGACTTGCTTCGCTTCCAGTCGGGTTATTTCCTGCCGCTTCTGTTGGATCTGGCCGCTGCAATACTCGTAGCGCTGGCGGCGCAGTTGGTGGACGGACGCCACCTGGTCGCGACGGCTTTCGCCCGAGTCGCGTCGCAACCAATAATCCACCAGCTCGGTCTGCGCGCGCTGCGCGCTGGCTGCCTCATCGAGGTGCTTCTCCAGCATCTGCAGGTCATTGGTCAGATCCCGCTGCAGGATGCGCGGCAGATCGATCGCCGTGTTGGCGCGCGCCTCATGCGCCTGTCCCACGATGCGCCGCGCCTCGAGATCGGTGACCTGCGGTAAATCGGCGGCGAGCGAAGGCGAGGCCAACAACTCGGTGAGCGCCTGCACCGAACGCAGGTTGGTTTCGAGTTGAGCGCCCTGCTGCAGCAGTTCGACGGCGCGACGGCCGAGCTCCCGGTCCAAAGCCTGACGTTCCTTCTCGAGCGCATCCTTTTGCTGAAGCGCGGGAACGCCCTGCCGCTGCGCCTCGGCGTTGACCAAGGCCGCATGCACGCGCTGCGCGCGCTCCTCGGCGAGCAGCAACTGTGCGGCGTTCTCTTCGAGGTCGCGTCGTGCGGTATCGCGCGCTGCGCCGGTTTTCTGGTAGCGGGCCTGGCAGGCCACCAAGGCGGCGCGGGCCCGCGCATACGCGAGCGTCTCGAGCTCCACCCAGCTCCCCAGATACACCAGCGCGTGCGTGCTGGCCTTTTCGAGGAGCGCGGCGCTGTCCTTGAGACCCTGTGCCTCGCGCTCCATGCCGTGAATCAGCTTGAGCTGGCTCGATACCGAGCGGATGGCCTCGCCAAGATCGCGCCGTTCCAACACTTCCTCGGCGACGAACTGGTTGATGCTGCTGACCGGCTTGTAGGCCATGAACCGCGAAAACGCCCGTGCCGCCGCCATGGATTCCCGCTCGGAAACCGAATCCGGCTTGCCGCGCAGGGCGCCGTACAGGCGGCGCAGGTAGGCCCGCTTCTGGTCGTACTGCTCGACGCTGCGCTTGCCGAAACGGGTGATGAGCGAGTGCTGGATCGCGTCGAGCAGCACGATGTGCCGCACGCCGTTCAACTCGTGCACGAACGCGCCGAGCGTCAGCTCGACGTTCGGCAAGACGAGGAACAGCACCATTTGTTCGCGCGCCAGCGCCTGCTTGCCGGACTGGTCCAGCCAGGCGCGCACGCCTACCACGGCGGTAAAGGGCTCCGCGGTCTCGTCCTTGGTGGGATGGAACACGGCGGCAAGATAGCCGTCGGTGGCCTCGAGACGCGCGTAACTGCCGTCATCGCAGCCGAGCACGTACGAGGACAGCGTCCGCACACGCTTGCCGCCGCGGCCGCGCTGGCTGGTCTCATCCTGTCCGGGATTGAAGTGGAACAGGTTCTCGTGCGCGGCCGTCATGACGGTCTGGATGGCATCGGCGGCCGTGGTCTTTCCCGAGCCGTTGGCTCCCGAGAACAGGTTCACCGGTCCCAAGTCGAACTCGCCGTCCGGCACGTTGCCCCAATTCACGAAAACGAAGCGCTTAAGGAACATCGCCGCGCCCCTCGGTGGCGGGCGCCGCCGCGCCATCGCCCGCTTTGCCGGCGCGCGCCGCTTCGATGGCCTCGGTGCTCACGAAGTCGACGATCATCGGATGAATGCGCAGCCACGCTTCGCTGCGCTCGAGCTCCTCGTCGTCGCGGTATTCGATGAGGCGCAGCTGGCGCACGCGCTGGAACACCCGCCGCCGTTCGCCGGACTTTTCCGGCAAGCTGCGGTTCAGCCAGTTCTTGAGCGCGAGGCTGACGGCCTCCAGAGGCTCCATCGCATAGCCGTGCTCGTCGATCTTGCCCTCGCGCAGGGCCTTGTCGTATTGCGCCCGCAGCACCAGGATCAGCGCGACTTCGTTCTGCGTGAGACGCGCGCGCAGGCTGCCGCCGAAGGCCTGCTCCGCGGCTTGATCCCGATCCGGCGTGCGGCTGCCGGGCGGATATAGGCGCACGTACTCGAAGCGCCGGTCATGGTGCAGCTCGATGCCGTACAACGACAGTAACTCGCCGACAATCTCCTCGACCCGCACGAAGCGGTCGTACAGCTCGCGTTCGGTCTGCGATTCCGAGCGCGACAGGATGCCGTAATTGAGCAAACGGATGAGCAGCTCGCGAAGCTGTTCCAGCGCAAGGCCCATGGGTTCCAAACGCGTCTCGAGATAATCATTGAGCATCATGAGGCCTTTCCACCAACCGCACCACGAATTCATCCATGGCGTCGAAAAAATCATTCTTGACCCGCCGGCCGGTGTCGCTCACCTCAAAGCGCAGTCCGAGGTTTCCCCATCCGGCGGCGCCCACGTCCAGTACATGGGCGCAGTACAGCAGCTCACGTGCGTCCCGGATGGGCAGCGATGTGGTGCGAATCTCATGACCGCCGGCCAACGCACCCACGAGGTAATCGTAGAGCTGTCGATTGTTGACGGCGAAGGCACGTTCCAGCGCCTGCTCGACGAACAGACGCCGGCGGGCCGGGATGTCGTCGTGCACCTCGATCTCGGCGCGCGTATCGACGCTGCGCCGACGCTCCGCATTGTAGAGGCGCAACGAGTCCGGGTCCACGAAGCCCACATCGAGCACCGTTAGCCGCTCGGCGGCGGCGGCAAGATGCCGATCTTGTTCGGTCTCGGGCAGCGCACGCAGGCTCTCGAATACCTCGAGCAGCGCATGCTGGCTCGCCTCCGAGAAACTCAGCTGGCGCAACAGAATGTCCGCGCGGCGCGTGAAGCCGTGCACCGATTGACGCAGTGCCGGCAGCATCACGTCCGCGGCGCTGTGCACGCGGCTTTCGATCTGGTCCAGCAGGGTCATGTAGACCGACCGCTTGCCCTCCGGAATCAGCTCCGGCACCAGGCGGCGCAGTTCGCGTTCGACCTCGATCTTCAGCTCGCGCTTTTGCAGTTTGGCGCGGCGTAGCAGCTGATCCAGGTCTTCGCGATACTTGAGTACGCTGTCCTCCGAGAAGCGCACCGCCAGATCCGGCATGAATCGCTTCTCCATGAAGTCGAAGAACTGCTCGCTCGCATGGCGCATCAACTGTTGCACCTCCACATCGCGGATCAGTTCCCGCTTGCGTTCCTCCAGTTCGGCGATCACGTCGGAGAAATCCGATACGATGCGCTCGGAGTACTCGAACGCATCGAGCAGATCGTATACCTCGTGCTTGTCGAGGAAAGAACGCAGCGCGCTGCAGGTGTTGCGGGTGTTGCGATGGCGCGTGCGAAAGCGCCCGCCGGCGATTTCCTCCAGCGGCTGCGTGAACAGGCGGCCGACGCGCGAGAATCCATAGGTGCTCGTCAGGGCGACCTCATCGACATGCAATTCGAGCCAGCCATGCTCGAGCAGCAGGTTCAGCATGAAGTTGGCCTGTTCGCGCTCGCCGCGCACCGGCAGCTGTGTGTCGTCCTCCGCCTCGTCGAGGACCGGCGTGCGGGTGATGGCCTCCTGGAATGCTTCGAGCACGTGCTCCCGATGCACGACGCGGCTGTAGTCGGCCAAGGAGCTGTACAGGCGCGCGTACAGCGTGTGCAAACAGGCAGCCGCCTGCGCCCGGTATTTACCGGTCAACGGTCGAAAGAAGTGCAGCCGCTCGTCGGTAAACAGCATATCCATCCCGCTCGTAAGTCATCAGCTCATTCAAGGGTCCCGCTCGCAGGCTCGGCTCCGGTGACGCTTTCGGGCCCGGGTATGCCGCTCCAGCTTCGAATGGGTCTGCCGTTCGTGCCGGGCAGTCCCGGGCGGCGTCGGCAAAGTACTATTTGAAGCTGCCGAAGATTACCTCTAAGCTTCGCCAACATCTAATTTCACTCCACGTCGGTCACGCGTGGCACCCAAGGTCGACATCCCTCATGACGCGCATTGCAGTTCCGAATTCCCCAGCAAGGCGTCGGTCATCGAGCCGCGGCGGCCGCTGGCTCGTCCTGTTGCTGCTCGTGCTGGTCATCGGCGGCGGATTATGGGCCTGGCTTACCTTGTCTTGGGCATATTCCGACGGCGAGCGGGCCGGGGTGTTGCAAAAATTCTCGCGCAAGGGCTGGGTGTGCAAGACCCAAGAAGGGGAACTCGCGCAATACGTGGTGGCCGGAATTTCGCCGCAGATATGGCAATTCAGCGTGCGCGACCCTACCGTCGCGAGGCAACTCGACAAGGCGGTAGGCCATCGCGTGCAAGTGCACTACACCGAACATCCCGGTGTACCGTCGTCCTGCTTCGCCGACACGCGTTACTTCGTCGACCGCGTGACCATTACCGACGACCAGCCCGGCAGCCCCTCTGCGCCGGGCCTGGGCTCTGCGCCCCGATCCGTTCCGGATAGCGGCCCGGGTGGGACAGTCGCGCCGCCGCCCAAGCCCTAGGCAAATTTGCGCATCGAGTCGGCGACTTGTTCGCCAATGCTGATTGCCGTGCGCAGCGCAAGAAGGCCCTCTTCGCCCGTCACCGGCGGCGCCGTCCCGGCCGCGGCGGCCTCGAGGAAGGCCTCTATCTCGGCCTTCAAGGCATCCCCCTGTTCGTAGCTGCTCTCGTCGATCGCGATTTGCGGCATGCCGTCCGGGCCCAGGCCGGCGCCCTTGCGGATCACGGTCAACACCTTCTGCTGCAGGTCCATCGAGACATAGGCATCGTCCTGCACCAGCCGCAGCCGCCGTTCGGTCTTGCGGCTGACGCGGCTCGCGGTCGCATTGGCGACACAGCCGTTCGCGAAGCGCAGACGTGCGTTCACAATATCGAGCTCCGGGGAAAACACCCGCGTACCGATCGCATCCACCGCGATCACCGGGGAGCGCACGATGCTCAGAATGAGATCGATGTCGTGAATCATCAAATCGAGCACCACGTCGACCTCGGTGCCGCGATGTTTGAACGGCGCGAGCCGTGCGGACTCGATGAAGCGGGGAACCGTCAGCAGGGGCTGTACCGCCTGTACCGCCGCGTTGAAGCGCTCCAGATGGCCCACCTGGAGAATCCGCTTGGCTCGGCGGGCGGCCTCGATCAGCGCCGCGCCCTCCTCCACGGTCGTGGTCATCGGCTTCTCGACCAGGACGTGAGCGCCCGCCTCGAGAAACTCCTTCGCGACGGCGAAATGATATTGCGTCGGCGTGACGATGCTCACGGCATCGACGCGGCCCAACAGGGCGCGGTAGTCGGCATGGCATGCCACGCCGAGTTCCGCGCCCACCGCTTCGCGCGCGACCTGCGAAGGGTCCACCACGGCCACCAGCTCGCAGTTCGGCAGCGACGCGTATTTCTGTGCATGGAAGCGGCCGAGGTAGCCGACGCCGATGACCGCCGTGCGCAGGGGGGGCCTAGGCATGGGGCTAGGAGCGCCTCGTTCGGCGCCACTTGCTGCGCGCGCGGTAATCCTGCCGTAGCTGAAGGATGGCGCCTCCGGCGATGACGAGCGTCACTCCGCCGAAACACAGCAAGCTCCGCCACACCGTCCACAGGCCCGCCCACAGGGACCAGCCCGTCATGCCGACCACCAAAACGGCTCCCACGCCCACGCACACCCAGGGTCTGGCGTCATACAAGAACTGAGGGGTCCACGACCGCATCGGCGGATTCTACCGCCCCGCGCAGCCGCCGCGGCATTTCGTTTACACTTGCGCCCCATGCGTTCCAAGGCGAGTCTCGAGAGGTGGGGTGTGGCCGGCGGTTGGGCCCGGGAAGCGGCTCTGGCGGTGTTCGCCTTGGCCCTTGGGTTTGGGATCATGCCGCTGCTCATTTACTTCGGCGGGTCGTGGGCACTCGGTCGTTACGAGGGCGCGAGCCTTGCTCGTATGTACGATAGCCTCTACCGCGGCCTCGAGTCCGGATCCCTCGCCTCCTGGACCGTCGTGTTCGGTCCGTACGGTCTTTTGCTGCTTTTCAAGGCGTTACGGCTTTGGTGGCGAGCGGGCGCCCGTCCCGCCTGAGCCTCGCTCAAGTTTCGAGCGTCGCGGACGCTAACAATCGATGAGAACCTTTGGACCGGTTTCTTGATTGGAGCGTGACGCGTGAATCCCGAGGTCGAAGCACACCTTCGTTCGATAGTTAATTTCCCCTGTCCGCCGGGTGTCGCCACGCATATCATCGAGCTGGCGCGCGATCCGGGCATCGAGATGGGGAAAGTCGCCAAGGCGCTGAGCATGGATTCGGCGCTATCGGCCAAGATACTGCGAATCGCCAACTCGCCGCTGTACGCGCAGCGGCGCAAGAGCGAAAACCTGCGCCAGGCGCTGGTCGTGCTCGGACTCAACGCGACCTTGACTCTCGCGTTGAGTTTTTCGCTGCTCCGGTCACTGCGCGGCAGTAAGCCGAACGGCATCAGCCATTCGCTCTACTGGCGGCGTGCGCTGCTCGCGGCAACCGCGGCGCGCGCCCTCGCCGACGCCAAACATCAGCCGATGGCCGAGGAAATCTTTCTGGCCGCGCTGCTCCAGGACATCGGCATTCTCGCCTTGGACCATGCCGTGCCGGATTTGTATCGTGGTGGCGAAGCGTTGCAGCGCGACCACGCCACGCTCGCCGAAGCGGAACGCAAGCGCCTGCAAGCCGACCATGCGGAGGTGGGCGGCTGGCTGATGCGGATGTGGAATCTGCCGGACCGGTTGCATGTTGCGATAAGCCACAGCCATCGCATCGATTTATCCTTCACGGCCGATCCGAAACTCTTGTTCGAGCGCTGTGTCGCGCTCTCCGGCCCCGTCGCGGACCTCTTTCTGTCGGATCCGGGTGAGCGCCGATTCGCCGAGACGGCGCTCAGTGCCGAGCGCAGCCTCGGCCTCGACAGGCTGGCGTTCGGGCAGATGCTCGGCACGGTCGGTGCGATGATTCCGGAGGCCGAGGCTATTTTCGAGTTCGAGCCGCTCGCCCAGCAGCATCCCGAGCTGATCCTCGAGCAGGCGCGCGAGGCGCTCATGCTGCGCAGCTTACATGCGTTGCGTGAGATCAATACGCTGCGCGCCGCCGCGGAAAGCTCGCGCACCCGGGCGCTCGAGCTGGAGGAAAAGACGCGCCGCGACACGCTCACCGGCCTCTACAACCGCGCCCATCTGGAGAAGGCGCTCGCCCATGAGTTCGAGCATGCGACGCGACACAAATGGCCGCTCAGCATTGCGCTCGCGGACCTGGATGACTTCGAGCGGATCAACGACAGGTTCGGCCAGCAAGCGGGCGAGCGAATACTGCAGGCGACCGCGCGCCTGATACGCGGCAACACCCGGGAGACGGACTTGATCGGCCGCTGCGGAGGCGAAGAATTCGTCCTCATTCTGCCCGCCACCGACGCCGCTACGGCGCGCGGCATATGCGAACGCCTCACCGTCGCGTTCCAGAATACCGTCCATCTCATCGGGCCGGACCAGGCCCGAGTCACTCTCTCCATGGGGTGCGCCACCCATGGCGGCGAGACCTCGTTCGCCAGCACCGATGAGTTCCTAAAGGCGGCCGGCCAAGCGCTGTCCGCGGCCAAATCGCTCGGCCGAAATCGCACCGTGCCCTTCGACCGGCATATTCGCGCAACGCTCACGGCGAAACTCGGTTGAGCGGACCCCGAGCCGGCCGCGCCGTGCATGTCGCGCCCTGCGCACGGCTGCGAGCGCGAACGATGCCGCGGACGTCGCATTAAGTAATCTACGGCTTGATTCACATCACAGATCCGAGATCACGGCAATCACGCGATGTCTCGATCTGGGAACATCCCCGGCAGGACCGGATCAAACCGCAGACGGTTGTTTTTTTGCAGGGATAGAGGAAACGCGATGAATAGCGACCACAGGCTCAAGCTCCGAAATGCCGCCGCTCCGGGCAAGCGCGCGCTGGCTTCGGCAGCCGCGACCGGCGGCCTACCCTTGGATCACGGCCTCGCTCTGGATACCGAGATACGCAAGACCGCGAGCCCCGCGCGCAGCTCCGACCCGTACAACAGCTCGGGCAGTTTCGACCGCAAAAAGAACTGGGAGCGAGTCGGCAAGCGCTAGCCAGCGGCCCGTGCCCGCCCCTAGTGCGGGGGCGCCGCACCCTCCGGAGGGCTACCGGCCCGAAATTCGCTGGTGGGATACCACCGAGGGAATCGCCGGCTGCGAGCCAACCGATTGCCCACCTCGTAATACAGCCGCAGGTCATCGAGGGTGCCGCGCACGTCCCACTCGGCGGAATATTTGTCGCCGGGCTGGTGATAGCGGGTTGCCAGGTAATCATCGAGTTGCGCCCGTCCCCAGGCGGGGCCGCGCGCCGCGTCATCCACGCCGGCCTTCGCATAGAGTGCGGGCACTCCGCTTTTTGCAAAGCTGAACTGGTCCGACCGGTAGTACAGGCCCTGTTCCGGGCTTGGGTCCGGCCGAACCTCCCGGCCCTGCAACAACGCCGCCTCGCGCAGATACTCTTCCAGCTCGGAATTCCCGAAGCCGATGATCCGCACGTCGCGCGTCGGGCCACCGATGTGCAAGGTGTCCAAATTCAGCACCGCCGCGATCTGGCGCAACGGGATGGTCGGATGCTCGACGAAGTACGCCGAGCCCAGCAACGCGGCTTCCTCCGCCGTGAACGCGATGAACACGATGGAACGGTCGGGCCGCGGCTGGGTGCGGCCGAACGATTGCGCCAGCATCAACAGGCCCGCCACCCCCGAGGCATCGTCCACCGCGCCGTTTAGAATGGCGCCTCCCGCCTGCGCGGGCTGGCGGCCCAGATGGTCCCAATGGGCCGTGTAGGTGACATATTCGTGTTTGCGCCCGGCGCCGGGCAGCCACGCCACCACATTGGCGGAGGTGAACCGCCGCACGGCGCTGTGCACCGTCGCGTCCGCCACGAGGGCCATGTCCACCGCCTTGAATCCCGGCCGTGCGGCGGCGGCGGTCAATGCGTCGAAATCCAATCCGGCCTGAACAAACAGGGCGCGCGCCGCAGCGCCGGACACCCACCCCTCGATGGCCGGACGGGTCGCATTGCCGGTTTCCGCGGGCTCGAGCTGCGGGCCCATGCTGTCGGCGAGGACGACGTTCCAGCCATATCCCGCCGCATCGGTGTCGTGGATCAGCAGAATGCCGGCCGCACCCTGACGCGCGGCTTGTTCCACCTTGTAGGTCCAGCGTCCGTAATAGGTTTCCGCATTGCCCTTGAATAGCTTCGGATCCTTGCTTCCGTGGCCCGGGTCATTGACCATCACGACCACGGTCTTGCCATGGACGTCGATGCCGGCGTAGTCGTTCCAGCCGTATTCTGGCGCCACGATACCGTAACCCAGAAACACGAGAGCACTGTGACGCAGCGACGCTTCCGCGACCTCCCGCTGGGTCCAAATCACCATGTCGTTGCCGTAGCTCAGCGCTTTGGCCGCGCCCCGGCCGGTTACGCGCAGGGCCGCATCGCCCACCGGCACGAGTTCGACCAGCGGCACCGGCTGAAGGTAGCTTTCGCCGTTGCCGGGCTTCAGACCCAGCTTACGGAACTGCGCCACCACGTAGGCCAGCGTTTTTTCCTCGCCGGTGGTGCCGGGCCGGCGTCCCTCGAACTCATCGGACGCCAATACCCGAACCGCATCCCGAAAGCCGGCCTCGTCGATGTCATTCGAGGGCGGCGGCGTCTTGTGCCCCGCACAAGCGCTCAGTCCCAGGATGCCGCACAGGGTGGCGTTCAGCCGCAAAAATCCCGCACGATCAGCCACTGAAAATCCCTCGGTCCTTCAACCGCGGCGCGGCCAATACAACAGCACAACCGCCGCCAGGCAGGCCAGCGTCCCGGCATGCGCCCACCCCCGCCACGACCGCAGTTTGGCTTGGCCGAGGAAACTCCCGGCGCTGGCCGCGGTCAATATCGCGAACGCCATCACGCTCATCAAGAGCCGCGGGAACTCCCGCGACAGATCGGGGTGTGCGCCGGCCAGGATGCAGAATACGATCAACACGGCCATCAGCCCGAATGTGATCGAAGCAGCAGATCCCATGACGATACCGATCAAAACGGTGAGCGGACGCATATGCTCGGGCTCGTATACACTGGGGCTGCGGGCATAGGCCTTTTGGGCTGCGACATAGGCTTTCGTGTTTGCGCAAATCGGGGACGCAGTTTACAGGAGAAAGCGAGCGGTGATGACTAATAGGCCTTGGGCCAAACGCTGGATAACCGGTGCCGCGGTTTGCGCGAGTGCCGTCGGGCTGGCTGCGCTGCTCGGGGCCGCCATGACACCCTCTGCCGCGGTGCCGCCGGCGGCCTCCGCCCTGTTACCCACCGAGCAGGAAAACTACGTCGCCCGCCGCGTCAGCGACATCATCACGCGGGAACACTATCGCCGCGCACCCCTCGACGACCGGCTCTCGAGCTTGATTCTGGATCGCTACATCGATGCGATCGACGGCGGCAGGAGCTATTTCTATGCGAGCGACATCGCCGAGTTCGAGAAGTACCGCTACGAGCTGGACGATGCGATCAAGTCCGGCGACGTCGAACCCGCGTTCGTCATCTTCCGGCGTTATCAGCAGCGCAGCCGCGAGCGGATGAATTACGCCGTCGAACTGCTGGCCAAGAAGCCGGATTTCGACATCGACGAGACCTTCAATTTCGATCGCGAGAAGGATCCCTGGCCCGCCAACGCGGCGGAAATGAACGAGCTGTGGCGCAAACGGGTCAAGAACGACGCCTTGTCGCTGGTCACCGCCGGCAAGCAATGGACGGAAGCGGCGGACATTCTGCGCAAGCGCTACGAGCATGTTGCGAAGCGAATGGACCAGAGCAAGCCGGACGACGTGTTCGAGGCGTTCATGAACGCCTTCGTCCTGTCGTTGGACCCGCACTCGAACTATTTCTCGGCGCGCAACTCCGAGGAATACAACATCCAAATGAGCCTGAGCTACGAGGGCATCGGCGCCTCGCTGCAATTGACCGATGATTATGTCACCGTCATCGACGTGATCGCCGGCGGTCCGGCCGCCGTCAGTGGCAAGTTGGCGGCCAACGATCGTATCACCGCCGTGGGCGAGGGAAAAACCGGCGAACTCCTGGATGTGATCGGCTGGCGGCTGGACGATGTGGTGCAGAAGATACGCGGACCCGGCGGCACGGTCGTGCGCCTGCAGTTGCTGCCGGCGGGCGCCGCGCCGGGATCGGTGCAGAAAGTGGTGGAATTCACGCGTAATCGCGTCTCGCTCGAAGCGCAGGCATCCCACAAGGCCATGCGCACCGTCGTGCGCAACGGGCGGGATGTCAAGGTCGGCATCATTACGGTACCGAGCTTTTATCAGGATTACGATGCCAGCCGGGCCGGTGCGAAGGACTTCCGCAGCACCACGCGCGACGTGCAGCGCCTGATCGGCGAATTGCGCAAGGAGGGCGCCGAGGTGCTCATCATGGACCTTCGCGCCAACGGCGGCGGCTATCTGCCGGAGGCCGAGTCACTGACCGGATTGTTCATCGATCGTGGGCCGGTGGTGCAGCTGCGAGATACCACCGGCCGCATCGAGGTCGACGATGACCCGAATCCCGCGATCTTCTATGCCGGCCCGATGCTCGTGCTGGTGGATCGTTTCAGCGCATCGGCGTCGGAGATCTTCGCCGGTGCGATTCAGGACTACGGGCGCGCACTCATCGTCGGGCAGCAAACCTACGGTAAAGGCACGGTGCAGAACGCGCATCCACTCAATTACACCATCTTCGGGCGCAAGCCCGAATTGGGCCAGCTCAACGTGACCATCGGCAAGTACTACCGCATCACCGGGGAAAGCACCCAGGACCGCGGCGTCACGCCGGACATTGCGTTACCCTCCCTCATCGATGCCAACGAAGTCGGCGAGAGCACCCGCGATCGCGCTCTGCCGTGGGACCGCATCGAACCCGCCGCATTCAAAGTCGAAGGCGATCTGAAGCCGATCGCCGCCACATTGCAGAAGCTGCATGATGAGCGCACGGCGAACAGCGCGGATTTTCGCTACCTGCACGACGATATCGCCGCGTTGGACGCGATGCGCAGCCAGAAGACGTTGTCCTTGAATCTCAAGACTCGCGAGGCCGAACGCAAACGCCAGGAAAGCGAACGCCTGGAGCGCGAGAACGCCTGGCGTGCCGCGCACGATGTCAAGCCGGTGAAGGGGTTGGACGAGATCAAGGACGATGCGGCGGCGGGCATACTGCTCGACGAAGCCTCCCAGATCGCCGCCGACCTCGCGGTGCTATCGGCACCGGCGCATACACCCAAGCCCACTCAGGCGCGGCGCATGAATTAGGAGCTTGCGCGCGACTTGGGGTCGCGACGCAGCCGCCGAAGTCCTCGCTGGCCATGATGGATCGAGCGCGGCGAAAGAAACTTAACTCTCGACACCCTCAATCGGGTTGCCAAGGGTCTCGGGGCGCGAGCAGGGTACGAAAGCGTCCGCTCCGATTGCTAGCGCATCAGCAGGGTGATGAGGTCCCAGTAGTCCTCGGCCAGGACATTCCATACGGCAGGCGTCTGGCGCGGCTTGCCGGGCTCCGCCGGCGCGGCCGCAACGATGAGCGAGTCGGCCATGGGTACGGTGTCGGCGCTGTTTCGGTATGCGCAGGTGGAGCGAAGCCGCTCCATTTTCGCCTTTATGGCCGCGGTGATCTGCTTTTGCCCGGCAATGGTGGACTGCGCTTTCTGCACGCGCTGCATGTAGTCCTCGCACTCTGCCCGGCCGCCGAAATTCATTTCGTGCACGCGGCGCGCAACCGCCTCCTTGGCCCGGCCCGCCAGACCGTAGGCATCGACGCTCTCGCACAACAGTTCGGCGTAGCTGATGATGGCCAGGTTGATGTTGCGGCGCGCCGCGAGCGAGATGCCGGGAAACTCATCGAGCGCTTCACCGCCGATGGTGCTGCGCTCGGCATGCAGATCACCGACTTCCGCGTCGGCCATCAGCAGCGCTTGGCGCATGTTCTCGAGCGATTTGCCGCGGCGGCGACGCTCGAAATAATGCCAAAACGCGGTCAAGCGATTCAACTCGTTCTGCGCTTCCGTCAGATATCTGCGCTGCAGGTCGGCCTTGCTGGCGGCCACTTCCAGGCGCCGGTCGACGTCGGCCAGGCGCGCGTTGCGCGCCGCATCGCACTCGGCCTTGTGTCTGGCGGCTTCGCGCGTCTCCTGTGTCCGAGCCAGATCCGCCGTGAACACGGAGAGCTGCTGATGGCAGGTCTTCCACAAACCGCGCAGCTGATAGAACACCAGAGCGCTGAATCCCGTGTTCGGGTCGGCGAGCAGCTCCGCGAGCGCGTCCAATTGCTCCTGGACGCGTACGGTTGCGCCTTCCTGCTGTTTCAGGCGGTCGCGCAGCAAATGAAATTCGTCTTTGAGATCGGCGTAGGCTTTTTTCAGACCGGCGCGGTTCTGAAAAAGCTGCATGAGCCGCTCTTCGTCGGCGCTCACGCCGCCGTCCGGGCCGCCCTTGAAAAAACTCAACTTATCGATCAAATTCCCGCCTCAGCCGGTGTATGCGGGATATCGAGCCTGTCTGGGTATTTCAACGCGGCTCACCGGAAATACTCAGACAGGCTCCTAGAAGTGATGTCCCTGCTCGGCACAATATTCCAGCCACTTATTTAGCATCATGTTTCGAGTCCAGCGCTGATCCAGTTCACGCTTGAGGCTCGTCTGCATTTTGGACAGCCGGGGGTGGCGCTGGAAGCCGCGGAAACTGCGAACCTCGGCAAGCCGCGCATCATGATACACGCACACCTCCAGATCCGGGTCGCGCACGCACAGGCCTTCCATGCCGAATTCGTAGGTCAGCCGAAACACGCTCGTGTAGCGGGATAATTCGAGCGGGGTAAGATGCAGATCACAGTCCGTCGCGGTCTTTGACACGGCGCACGTCGTCATTGCGCGCAGATCGCGAACCAGCCAGCGCAGCCGCACGAAATTACTTTCGTACAACGTCATCAGACCGACAAAACTGCCGGGACGGGCCCGCCAGGATGTTTCGCACCATTGGTCCGCGATCATGATTCGACTATACCATGCACGCCGAACTTGTCAGGGTCTGAGCCGCCGCTCGATGCCGGTGCGATCGAGGATCCGGCTGGAAATTTCTTCAATGGAGCACTCGGTCACATCGAGGACCGGGATGCCGTTGCGCTCGAACAGCGATTCCGCTGCCCGCACCTCGAACGCGACTTGACTCGTGGACGAATAACGGCTGTCCGGACGCCGCTCATTGCGGATCTGTTGCAGGCGATCCGGCTTGATGGTCAGGGCGAACAGCTTTTGCGCCCAGTGCTCGAGCGCACGAGGCAGTTTTCTGGATTCCAAATCTTCTTCCGTCAAGGGATAATTCGCAGCGAATATGCCGTACTGCATGGCCAGATACAGACAGGTGGGAGTCTTGCCCGATCGCGACACCCCGATCAGGATGACATCCGCGCGCTCGTAGTCCCGCACCACCGAGCCATCGTCGTTCGCCAGCGCGAAATTCGTCGCATCGATGCGCATGGCATAGGCATGCGCATCGGCCATGCGGTGGCTTCTGCTCGTCAAATGGTGCGACTGCGTCTTGAGTTCATTTTCCAGGGGCGCCAAGAACGGATCGAAGAAATCCAGGAAAAAGCCCGTACTTCCGCGGACCACGTTGCGCACGTCCTCCTGCACCAAGGTGCTGAACACGATGGGGCGGACCCCTTCCTGCTTGCCGACGAGGTCGATCTTGCGGACCGCCTCGATCGCCTTGTCAACCGTGGAGATAAATGGCACAGTCACCTGACGAAACTCAATGCCGTCAAACTGAGTCATCAGACTGTGACCCATCGTCTCCGCCGTGATGCCCGTCTGGTCCGAGACAAAGAACACAGTTCGTTTTATCACCTTGACTCCGTTTGTCGTCGCGTCTTCGTCACGGAAGTGTTTCACTTAATCCATCGCCGGACAAGCAGCCACCATGAAGCCCTACATCGTCCCGTTTGAGAAGTTGAAGAACAAGGATGTCGAACTCGTCGGCGGCAAGAACGCGTCCATCGGCGAAATGATCTCCGGCCTGTCGAGTCTCGGCGTGTCGGTGCCGGGCGGGTTCGCGACCACCTCGCATGCGTACCGGGATTTTCTGGCGCAGGGCGGCCTGGACGAGCGCATTCGATCCGCCCTCGCCTCGCTCGACGTCGACGACGTCGAGCGATTGGCCGCCGTCGGCAAGCAGATCCGCGGCTGGATGTTGGCCACCCCGTTTCCGGCGCGGCTCCACGACGAGGTGCTCGCCGCATGGCGCAACATGGGCCAGGGAGGCGAGTTCGCGGTGGCCGTGCGCTCGTCCGCGACCGCCGAAGATCTTCCCGAGGCATCGTTCGCGGGGCAACAGGAAACCTTCCTCAACGTCCGCGGCGAGCAACACCTCCTGAGCTGCATGCATGAAGTCTATGCATCGCTATTCAACGACCGCGCCATCTCCTACCGCGTCCATAGCAATTTCGATCATAACGCGGTGGCGCTGTCGGTGGGCGTCCAACACATGGTGCGTAGCGATCTCGGAACCGCGGGCGTGATGTTCACGCTCGATACGGATTCCGGGTTTCGGGACGTGGTTTTCATCACGGCCGCCTACGGCCTCGGTGAGACCGTGGTGCAAGGCGCCGTCAATCCCGACGAGTTTTACGTGTACAAGCCGGCGCTACGCGCCGGCAAGCGCGCCGTGCTGCGCAAGAATTTGGGCGGCAAGGCGATCAAGATGGTGTACGCCGATGCCGGCTCGCGGGAACGCGTGCGCACCATCGACGTCGCCGCGGCGGACCGCAACCGGTTTTCGCTCGACGAGGCCGACATCGTGAGCCTTGCGAAGCAGGCGCTCATCATCGAGCAGCACTACGGCACCCCCATGGACATCGAGTGGGGCAAGGACGGCAGCACCGGCAAAATTTACATTCTGCAGGCCAGACCGGAGACGGTGCAGAGCCGCGCCGGACGCACCATTCAGCGTTTTACCCTCAAGCACCGTTCCACGGTGGTGGTCACCGGGCGCAGCATCGGTCAGCGTATCGGCGCGGGGCCGGCGCGGATCATCAAGGACGCCAGCGAAATGTCGCGTGTCCGCGCCGGCGACGTCCTGGTCGCCGACATGACCGACCCGGACTGGGAGCCGGTGATGAAACGCGCCTCCGCCATCGTCACCAATCGGGGCGGTCGGACCTGCCACGCCGCCATCATCGCTCGCGAGCTTGGCATACCGGCGGTCGTGGGCTGCGGCACGGCCACCACGGCGATCGAGGAAGGTCAATCCGTCACCGTGTCCTGCGCCGAGGGCGATACCGGGCATGTGTACGACGGCATGCTCGAATACGACGAGCGCAACATCGAGCTGGATTCGCTGCCGCCGATTCCGGTGAAGATCATGATGAACGTCGGCAATCCCGACCGCGCGTTCGATTTCGCGGGAATTCCGCACCGGGGCGTCGGCCTGGCGCGGCTGGAGTTCATCATCAACCGCATGATCGGCGTCCATCCCCGCGCGCTGCTCGAATTCGGCAAGCAGAGCGCCGAACTGCAGGACACCATCACCAAGCAAATCGCGGGCTACGCGGATCCGGTCGGTTTCTACGTGGACAAGCTGGCCGAGGGTATCGCACAGATCGCCGCGGCATTCGCGCCCGAGCCGGTCATCGTGCGGCTCTCGGATTTCAAATCGAACGAATATGCGAATCTGATCGGCGGCAAGCACTACGAACCGCACGAGGAAAATCCCATGCTGGGGTTTCGCGGTGCGTCGCGCTACATCGACAAGGTCTTCAGGCCGTGCTTCGAACTCGAATGCCGCGCGTTGAAACGCGTGCGCGACGACATGGGCCTGACGAATGTCCAAGTCATGGTCCCTTTCGTCCGCACCTTGAGCGAAGCGAAAATCGTGACGCAGCTGCTCGCGGACAACGGACTGAAGCGCGGCGACAACGGACTGCTGCACATCATGATGTGTGAACTGCCGACCAATGCGCTGCTCGCCGACCAATATCTCGATTACTTCGACGGCATGTCGATCGGATCGAACGACATGACGCAGTTGACGCTCGGACTCGATCGCGACTCGAGCGTAATCGCGAAGCTGTTCGACGAACGCGACGAAGCGGTCAAAGTCTTGATGTCGATGGCCATCACGGCCTGCAAGCGCCGCGGCAAATACGTCGGCATCTGCGGGCAGGGACCTTCCGACCACCCCGAACTCGCGCGCTGGCTGCTGGAACAGGGCATCGACAGCATGTCGCTGAATCCCGATACCGTCGTCGAGACCTGGATGTTCTTGGCCGGCAACGCGCCCCCGTAGGCCGGTACGGGGGCGGCCCCGTAAGCCAAGCGAAGCGCCTCAGGCTAGATTTTCAATATCCGCTCGCGATAGAACTTGAGCTCGCGGATCGACTCGCGGACGTCGTCCATCGCCAAGTGCGTGGAGGATTTCTGAAACGCCTGCGCCACCTGGGGCGCCCAGCGCTGGGCAAGTTCCTTGAGCGTACTCACGTCGAGATTGCGGTAATGGAAGAAGCGCTCCAGCTTGGGCATGAGGCGCGCCAGGAAGCGGCGATCCTGACAGATGCTGTTGCCGCACATGGGGGAACGCCCGGCCTCGGCCCAGCTTTCGAGAAACTTCAGGGTTGCCTGCTCCGCGGCCGCCGTCTCGATGTCACTGGCAAGGACTCGAGCGGACAAGCCCGAGAGGCCGTGCTGCCTGCGGTTCCAGTCATCCATCGCCGCCAAGGTCGCCGGGCTCTGGCGTATAGCCAGCACCGGACCTTCGGCGAGCACGGTAAGATGCTTGTCGGTGACGATCGTTGCGATCTCGATGATGAGATCGGACTCGGGTTTGAGTCCGGTCATTTCGAGATCGATCCAAATGAGATTATCTGGGGCTTTCATCGTGTCTTCGCGCAAAACGTACATGGTAGCAGAGCGGGCGTCGTGACAGGCGCGAGCGGCGGCAGCGCGGCGGGCAGCGGCGGTACGGCCCGCGGCAGTGCGGGCGGCGCGTGAC
>JALYHP010000105.1 GCA_030799355.1 Pseudomonadota bacterium | reverse complement strand
TTCCATACCGGAGCTGGCGCGAAAATCGTCCCTTCACGCGCACGACGGGATTGACCGGCACCTGCGTCGAACGGCCTTCGTTGTAGTCTCGCTCGGCCGCCGTCGGTTCCCATTTGACGCCAAGCTTCGTGAGAGCTTGGCGGGCGGCGCCGGCAAAGCCGTTCGGGCTGTCAAGCACGGGTGCTCCCGACAGCCTGGAAACAAAGGCCCGGCCATAAACGCCATAGCCGAGCCGCAGCAGCCGCTTCTCGCGCACAAGCTCGCGCAGGGCGCGCAGCACCTGATCCTCGCCGCCCAGATCGCGGAACTCGCGCGTCAGGAACACGGCGTCCCGCCGGCGCGCTATCCGCGCCTCGACCTTGTCGCGCAATGTCGCTCGATCTCGCATGTGTGGCCTACGCAAAAACCCGACAATTATGGTATGCAAAAACCCGACATTTGTCAATGCTAAAGGCCATATAGATCAATATCTTGTGATTTCAGTGGCTTGACCTACTGTGCGATCTTGGCCTTGCTCACCAGGTTGAGATTGATGCCCATGCAGGAGCAACGGAGGGCCTCCGCAGGCCCGCGTGCGGGCGCCACGTAGAGAAACCCGGCGCACCCGGTGCAACGGAAGTGCTCTACGAGTTCCTTGTACGCTGCGGCGACCGGCTCGAAATCCTTACGTCCGAAATTGGCCCATTCGTTGTAGTGCACCCCTTTGTTGACAGCCCACTGATCGATACTCACGGCGGCGTTCGAGTTGCCAAGGGCCGCCTTGCGGCTCGCGACCAGGGCCTGCTGGTCCGCTTTTCCCCAGGACTGCGCGGAATCAGCTGCCTTGCCATACAGTGACCGAATGCGCGCCAGCACCGGCGGCAGCAACTCGCCAAGATCGTAATTGCCGTCCGCCCTAAAGGTCGGCGTCGCGCCCAACTGCTCTGCGAGCAGGCGCGCGACGAATTCGAGGTGATAGCGGAGCGCATGCGCGGCCGCTTCCACCTTGCCGCGCGCAAGCGCGTTCGTAATGTCAGTCCAGATTTCGTCGTTTGACTCCACCAGTGGACCGGTATCAAGAGACCAGCCGTGAAATGCGAGCGATGTCTTGCCGGTCACGAGGCCGGCGGTCTTCATTTGCTCCGCCCAGGTTCGGTCGTGCGTCGTGATGATGAACTGCGTGCCTGGAAATACCGACTTGAGCAGCTTGCAGAACTGGCGACGGTGCCCGGTATCCACCGACATCACGACATCGTCGAGTAGCGCGAATGTGAATCGGTCACCGAACAGGCGCTTCATCAGTGCCAGGTACAGGCATACCCCCATGCCGTCCTGGTGACCTTCGCTGTGGTATGCAGCAGGCGGAAAGAGGCCTCGATCGTAGAAGTTGACTTCGAGGCCGAGGCTGCCCTCGCTCGGCGTCAGTTTCGCCGTGAAGCCCGCCTCGTCATCGTCGTTCACCGCGCGATAGAAATTGCTGAAATCCTTCTGCACCTCATCGTAAAGCGCGTTGAGCTCCGCCTCCAGCACGCCGCAATATGTGTCATAGGCCCGCTTCGCGGCTGCCGCGGCAATCTTGGCGGCCTCGTTCCTTCGCATCTTTTCCCTGTAATCGCCGAGCCGTAGTTGCGCCGTGGTCAAGAACGTCTGAGCGTCTACCGTTGCGGTCTGGTCGGGTTTCGCGTTGATTTTCGCCGTCAAGTCGGCATGGTCTTTCGCGGCCAATGCCGGCGCGGCAGCCCAGTTCGCAGCGAGCCGGTCCTTGAGGCCCACAATGCCCTCCAACGTGCCGAGAGCCGTTCGAAGCGTGTCAAGATCGTCCTTCCAGTCCGCGAAGCGCTGCGCGCAAGCCTTTTCCGCTTGCCCCGCCGCGAGGCGCTGTGCGCCAGCTATGATCCCTCCGAGGCGTACTGCGGCCTGCGCGACCACTGCGCCGTTCGCGAGCAATGCGCGCTGGATGTCCTGCGCTTCCTTTGACTTCTTCAGCTTTTCTTCAAGGTGGGTGCGAAGGGCGGCTTCACTGCCCCACTCTTGGTCGCATAGCGGGCATTCGGGTCCATCCACAAGCGCAAGGCCCTTCTCGACGAACGAATGCTGCTGCACCGCGATCAGCAGCGCCGGGTCCTTCTCCAGCTTCTCGATGTCACCGACGATCGCTGCTGCTTCCGTGGCGGCCTGCTTATCCACCCCGGCGAGCGCTTCGCCGGCTGTGGTGAGGTCCCGCAGCGCCGACTGCTTGTTGAATTGCTCTCCGGCCGCCGCGGCAGCGATGCCGTCATCGAGTTTCGTGTCACTCGTAAGTTCGGCGATCTCAGGTAAGCTGAGCAGCGTGCGGCGTTGGTTGACGGCGGGGAGAATACCCTCGGCCTTGAGGGCCGGAAGTTGCAGGTGCCGTAACAACGCGTCCCTGCTTTCCTCAACTTGAGCGGTTGCCGATTTTCGATCCCTTTCCAGCTTGTTGTGCGCGGTGTTGAGCGCCGAACGCACCTGTCCGACATCCTCAAGCTTGAGAATGGTTTGGATTCCCTGCGAGCGTTCCGTTGGTTCGACGAGGATGAACCGCAGAATCTCGCGCCGCGACAGCGCGATTTCTGGATGCTCCGCCACCTCGGCCAGCGCGGCTTGTACATTCGCGTCCGGCGGTTCAATTGTGGCTTTCGTTGGCGTTTTCAGATAGCGCGTGACGGTCGCTGATTTTCCGAGATCGGTCAAAAAGACCTTCACGCGCACGAAGGCCGCGTCAGGGAATTTGACCTTGTCCACATGCGGACCGTGCTCGGCGATTGAAAGGCCCTTCGTGCCCCGTCCCATCAGACGGCTGATCGACCCCGTAAGCGCGAATTCAATCGCGTCGATCACGCCGCTCTTGCCGGAGCCGTTCGGCCCGGAGATGGCGAAGGTGGATTTCTGGAAGTCGATGTCGAGTTTTCTGATGCCGCGCACTTCCTCGATATGCGCCGATTCGAGCTTGATCACTTGACGTCTCCGTGATCTGGCTCGGTGAATATCTTGACGAAATCGTCGGCCTTCGGTTTCTTTGTGGCCGACAGGGCGGTGCGTAGCTTCTCGATCTTTTCCGCCGATACTTCTTTCGATTGCGTGAGCTGAGCGAGGAATTTCTCAGCGATCCGCTGCTGAAGGGTAGCCATCCAATCTCCCTGGTTTCGAGAGCCGCATGCCGCGGCGGTGAACTGCCGAACTTTCGGTGCAAATGATACGTCAGTCCAAGGTGTCCGGCCGGCGAACCCGGGTGATTGAGGCGGAACGGACCGAAGCCGGCTCATATCGCTGACAACAGTCTCTCTCCGCGAGCTGCCAACCGCTGATGCACATGCTGCGACGCACGACAAGATACGGGTGCCGCCCGTTCTGGTCGGGGCGTATAGTGGTCAGCGAAGATGACGTCGCGGTAGTGCGAAGACCGGCCCTCTCAAGAGGCCGGGGCATGAAGAGCCGAGGAAGGGGGCCGAGGGATGGCGGGTGAATCGGGGTCCAACGAGACTGCAGGCACCGCTGCTGCAGGCGAAAGCCGTGCGGCCGAAGCGATCCAAACGCCGGCACGCGATGTACTGCCCAGCCGGTCTGAGAATGAAGTCGGTCTAGCGCTGTCCGGAGGCGGCTTTCGAGCCGCCCTGTTCGCACTCGGCACGCTTTGGCGTCTCAACGAAGGCGGGTGGCTCAGGAAGCTGACCCACATTACCAGCGTGTCGGGTGGATCGATTACCGCGGCCTACCTGGGTTTGCACTGGAAGGACCTGGCGTTCAACGGCAACGGAGTCGCTGAGAACTTCCCGGAACGCATCGCACGGCCGATCGAGCAATTCTGCCGTGCTCGTATCGACGTCCCTTGCATCATCAAAGGATTGTTGACGCCCCGGGTGACCATTGGGGATTTCGTCGCCCGAGCGTACCAGAAGAGGCTGTACAACTTGAGCGGTGGTCGAGTGGCCACCCTGCAAGATTTACCCGGACCTGGCGCGGGCCCGGTTTTTGTCCTCTATGCAACGAACTTACAGACCGGCGTCAGTGTCCGGTTCACCCGCGAATCCATTTCCGACTATCGATTGGGCAAGCTGCCCAATCCGGATACGCCGCTCGCCGTCGCGGTAGGTGCCTCGAGCGCCTTTCCACCGCTATTGTCTCCCGTCCGTCTCAAAACGGACCCCCGGCAATGGCGGGCATCACCACAGATGCCTCCGAAGGACCTCGTGCGGCTCCGTAGAAAGATGATCCTGACCGATGGGGGTGTTTACGACAACCTGGGCTTGGAGGCCATCTTCGAACGCTGTGGAACCGTCCTCGTCAGCGACGCTGGCGCACCGGGGGAGATCCTCACAGCGCCGTGGCTGAACTGGCTTGGCCAACTCGCGCGAGTGCGCGCGATCATGATGGAACAAACGCGCGCGCTGCGTAGGCGCATGGTCATGGCAAATCTAACGGCTAACCCCCGACTATGCCATGGCGCACTCTGGAGGATTGCGACCCCCATTGATCGGTTTCAACTGCCCGATGCGATGGTCACAGACAATCCAACGACCGCGGCCTTGCAGTTTGTTCGCACCCGCCTCAACCCGTTTAATGCAAGAGAGCAAGGGGAACTCATCAACTGGGGCTATGCGCTCTGTGACGCTGCCATGCGCAAGCACGTCGATCCCTCCATCGGACGCGGCACTTGGCCCAAGCCCGAGTTTCCGCTATCGACGCCGAACGTGCTGATGCCCGCCGTCGCTTCAGGTCTTGCAACGAATTAGACGACGCCCGCTCATTATCAGGGAGAAGGATTATGGGATCGCCTATGGCTCTCCGGTGGAAGGTTCTACTCGTCACCCTGGGCATTGCGTATGCGCTTAGTACCTCGGCCGCGGAGGTGTATGTACTGGCTCTCAGTGGCGATGGGTCGGCGAGCGTCACGATCGACAGGGAGGGGAAGACTGCCTACATCACGGACGGCGGGCGTCCCGGGGCTGCAGGCCTCAGTAGCGCCCTCATTCACGGCATGCCGGTTCTGGACTATCTGACTGAGAACGGTATCGATCATCTTGTTGTGACCTGTTCTCACCCTCACTTGGATCATATGGGGGGTATTCAGGCACTCGTTTCGAGTGACCGGCGGGTCACCCAATTCAAGAGTGTCCTGTTCGTCGATAGCAATCATTTGGAGGGCAAGCCCTCCCTCTATCAACTCTTCCAGAGGAGTTGGCCGGAGGCGGCCGCGGACGTCGAGCGGTTCAGGTACGCCAGCGCGGATGGCGTCAACGCTTTCGAGCATTTCGTGGCGGGACTGCCGGGCCGAACAGCGACCGTCAGCAACTTCGTCTACCAGACGAGTGACGTCGGGAATGAGATCCACGATCACGCGGTGGTGACTCAATACGCCCTGGACCGAACGGATGGGCAAGGCACGGTCTTTGTCGACTTTGACGACGCCTCGACCGAACTCGTCGGGAAATGGTCCGAGCAGGCGAACGCACGACTGAACGTCGTCATGGTTCCTCATCATGGTTCGAGAAATAACAACTTGACTTCGGTGCTGGCAAAGCGGGACGCCCTGGGTCTGAAGAGTGCCGTGATCGCAGTCAACCGGTGGAATCGCTTCCTGCATCCCGACGCTGATGTTCTCGATGCGCTGGTGGCTCAGCTCGGCGCCGATAACGTATTCATAACCGACTCCGACCTAGGCGACAATATCGTTGTGGACGAGAACGGCGCGGGAACATCCGTGACTGCCGAGGGCCGCACTTGGCCGGGAGGCGCCCGATTTGCTTCTCCAATCCCGCCATTCAACGTGCGGCAGCGGGAACCGACGACGTCCGGCAAATCACGACCCTCTGCGGACCCTCACGACTGGCGGTGTCGCAATCGAAACTGCTGGGGTGGGAATTTGGCTCGAAACCGGATGACTGTCTGTGTACTTGTTGACCGGGAGCTGTTAGCGAACATGCGCTCATGACGAAGAACGCGAGCGTGAAGACGAACTTCGCTAAGTGGTGGGCCATGCGGAAATATGTTTCATTCAAAGGCAACTGATGTATCTGGGTCATTGACGCCATCCCTGGCTGAACCGAATCTGCACTTCGTCCAGATGGCAGCTAATTACTGAGCTAAACGAAAGTCGTGGTGAAACGACACACGGCTCTTAGCTTATCCTAGGCCGTGGATGGCCGCTGCGGAGCGATGAATTCTGGCCTGCCAACGGCCGGGTCTGGCCGGGTGGAGCCGGTGGTCTCACCGCCGATTGCCAATGGGTCCATTCGCACGTCAATCGCAGATATTGCGGACTCCCAGTTCGATTCGTCTATCGTTTCATTCAACCTCGGCCGGGTTGGTCGGTCTCGTCCACTCAGCATCGAGCCCCTCTTTGATCCGGGCAAGTACCTCGGCGCGATCTCGACCCTCACGCGCGTACGCTTCGGCTGCGTGCCGTGCTACGTCGACTAGAAGGAGACCCCAGGCTGCCGCGTCTTTCCACGTCGATTTAAGGACGAACTGTTGCGGCTGCCCAGGCGCCGCCCACACTCGCAAAACTTCTACAGCGCTCCGGTCAGCTTCCGCAGCAGACGGAACTGGCAATGCGTTTGGATTCGTTCGCTTCCCGAACATTGTAGTTACCTTTGATTGTCGACCTAAGTTTCATTGGAGGATCTAGGGAAATATGCGATTCGACTTATGAGTAGTAAAAACCGAAAATAGAGAAGAAGAAGGGCGCTCGCCGCAAGGACTAACAGCACAACACCACCGCTGGTATGACAGCTCAGGTTGAAGTGGATAAACCGCGAATCGACACAAGAGGGGAGTTGGAGGTTTACCAACAAAGAAATGCCGACTGCGCCGACAAGAAAGATCCACGACACAAGACATCCCCATGCAAACAGCAGGCGCTGGGATCGAGACCAATTCACAAATGGCAGAGGCGGCGGCTCCCGCACCCTTTCGGCGTACTCTGGCGATATGGGCACTATGTGTCTCGCGTGTCCGTAGAGTGTGGCCGGTAACAAATAGCCCGGCCTATTGAAGAATAGCCGGCATCCTCGCAGTCTACCGCAGGTCTCGAACGTCAGCTAAGTGGCAATCAATTCATGACTCCGACGTCGGCACTTGGCCGTATGCCGCCCGCCCGCCGTACCGCTTCTGCAGCCCATGCAACAGGGCTTCGGGGTAATTTGCGTAATTACGCCCCCCGGCTCCGCCGGCAACGAAGCCCGCGACACTGACATTCCGCGTCGGCTGCGAATCCGAGCACGGCATAGCCTGGAATCCGTCTGTCGCCGATGTCATCGTGAACACTTGATCCCATATCGGTGTCCTTGGCCCCGACACACACCGTGCGTTCACGTTGGCGCGTGGAATCCGCGTTCACTTTGGGCGGAATAGGCACCCGAAGAGTACTTCAACAAATGACCGGGGAGCAGTCTGAAGGGAGAAGGGGCGCCACCGGCGCGGCGTCAAACCAAAGCGGCGTTCGCCTCGAAAGAGAAATTTCCCTTCGGAAATTTGAAAGGAAGAGCGCCAACCGCGCTCCAATTGTTTATTGTTCAAAGAGATGGTGCCCGAGGTCGGAGTCGAACCGACACGCTTTTAACGGCGGTGGATTTTCTTGCTACTTCGGCTTTCGCCGCCGCCGCATCTGCGACGTTCGTAGTCTGGAGCACGCCTTCACCGTAGTCTTGCGACCGTAGGTGCCCGCCGTCTGCTCTCTACACCTTCCCCGGATCTCCGGGGCTTGGCTCGGCGTTAGCTCGGACGTTTCGTCCAGGGCCTTCACCGAGTTTGACGGGCTTCACCTTCGGAGTTTCCCCCGGAGGGCTCAAATTTGGCTTGAGTCCACTGCGTCTACCAATTCCGCCACTCGGGCAATGGAACCATTTCATAGCGCTAGCCCCCTAGTATAGCGGCAAAAAACTAGATCTCAGCAAATTCTTCGATTCGCTTGGCTTTCCGGCGCAACTTGCGGACGTTGATGGCCGATGCGTCCAGCATGTTCTTGATGTGGGCGGCGTAGAACTTCTCGATCATTTCGACGCTGGTGCGGCAATTCTTCGCGACCTGGTAGATGTCGGCGCCTTCCATGAGGCGCATGCATATGTAGGTATGGCGGAGACTGTAAGCCGTGCGTCGCTGTCCATCGCGGTCGATCTTGAGGCCAAGTTCATCGAGAACGGTGTTGAAAAGTTCGCGCTGCACGTTCCCGAAAATAATGGTGTCGCGGGAGGGCGGACTATTGCGCTTCGTGAGGCGCTCAAACGGTGTCACGGCACCCGGCATGCTCTTGCAATATCCAACACCTCGCTTGCCGCGTACCTCGATTTCTAGGATGCGTTGCCTTGTGTCGTCGTCCACCACGATGTTGACGTCGCGATACTGCAAGCGGGCGGCTTCGTCCGGCCGCAGGCCCGTGTTGGCCATGAACAGAACGTAGTCATGGAAGTCCTCGCAGGCCTTCTTCCAGCGAGGCTTCTTGGGATGGCGTGCCCGTTCGCGCGTGGCTTCATAAAGGGCTTTGTATTCTTCCGGCGAAAACCAGGCGCGACGCACGACTTTTCCCGATGCTTTGTAGGGTACGGAAAAGTCTGGCAAGTGATTGAACCAGCCGTGCCTGATCGCGCTTTTATAGACCTGTCGGATGACCACGATCTCTTGGTGCATCGTGCTGCGAGAAGGTGGCTTGCCGGTTTTGCATGTTTGCGCGCGGTGAATGCGGTATTCGGAAATCGAGCCCGGGGCTTCGGATAGATAACGGTCACCCAGGAATGGCAGGATCACGGCATCGAGGCGCTGCTTCTGATCTGCCACGTAGCGCTCGCTGCGCTGGCCGTGCGTAAGGATCGGCAACTCCTCGAGGAATTTCGCAGCCGCCTCCTTAAACTTTTTTCCATTTTTCTTTTCCTCTAGCAGGCCGGCGCGGCTC
>JALYHP010000100.1 GCA_030799355.1 Pseudomonadota bacterium | reverse complement strand
GGGAGTTCGACAACCCGGCAGCCGGGTTGGACGCCGGAGCGCAGCGAACGGCGGTCCGCAGCGCAGCGGAGGACGAGGGGCCGCAGGCCCCGAAGCAATCTCTCCGGGCGCACCACTTCGTGCTTTCTACATCAACGAGTTAGCCTCGGCTTGCGCTCTAACATCACTCCGCAGAAGCACCGCAGCCCTGACAGACTACAACTCAGCTACGCGCACGTGCCCTAGCTTTCCATACTCGATAATGTCTCTATCGCGTGTCGCCAGCGCCACACCCTGCGTCCGCGCGGTTGCGATCAGGAAGCGGTCAGCAGGATCTCCGTGAGGTTTGCCCGGGAGCAAAGTGCTCTCTGCCGCCGCAGCTGCATCCAGCGGTGCAAAATGGATACCGGGGACGCTAAGCGCTCTCTCGGTCCAGTCCCGTAGCGGTATGGATAGTTGAATTCTGCCTTTGGCGCTCAGTGCGCCAATCTCCCACACGGATATTGCCGACACCAAGAGCCCATCGCCTGTTCGAGCCGCATCCAGCTTCTTGACGCTCGCCGGCCGCAGCCGATCAGTACTGCCTTCTGCATACCAGAGCCAGATGTGAGTATCGAGAAGCAATGCACTCATTTATTACGGCTACTACGACGCGCGCGTGGTTTCTTCGCCGCGACGGCAAATAAATGATTTTCATTGCCGGACAATGCGCTCCATTCCTCATCGATAGGGGCTACGACATCCCCTTTGATCTTTACCGTATTCTTCATATATCCGAATAAGGAGCCAGATTGCGCCGGAATCGGCACCAACCGTGCCACGGGTTTGCCGTGTTTGGTAATTACCACGGGCTGTCCGGTTCGAGCGACCTGATCCATCAATTTTAGGCACTCGGCCTTGAAAACTGCCGCGGGAATATCCATTCGTCTCTCACATATGACCACAATTTATGCACATTATATTCCAGATAGGAATCGGCGCAACTCCAGCTTGGCCACCGGGTTTGATCTTTGTTGTACGGTCTTCTTGTTGCGGACGCCGATCAGCCTGACGTTTCTACAAAGCCATCCGAAACGATTCGTTAGAAACGGAATGCACTGGTTGTACAGCGGCCTATTAGCGCGCTCGATGCGGAGGATTGAATCACCAATGACCTCATCGAACACTGTGGTTCCGGTCGTCTGGTTACGGGCGAAATCGTCCGCGCCGAATTACATTGGTATGAGGCCACCGGAATCGGTAAGTGCGAAATGAAAATCAAGGCGTTCCCTTAGAGGCTAAAGCGCGCGGCTTGGAATCTTGCGCGATGTAGTCGTGGATTTTCGCGAGCCGTGTCCGCGCACGGGCGGAGTCGCCGTGTATCGATGAGTCGAGAATAATGTTGGGCGATCACTGTTCACTCGCTCGCGCCGGCCCGGCGCGTAGCGCGGCCTCGAGAATGGATTTGCTCCACTCCGGCGCGCGCAGCAATGCCTCGAGATCATCGGGGGCAGGGGAGATGACTTGGCCGTTTTCCATCTCGAGCACGAGCACAGGGTCTGGCACGGTGCCGTCGGCGGCTGCCTCCGCGCTATTGTCGTAGACCTTGATGTACGCCGCGTGCGGCATGAGTTTAATGAGGTTCAGCTGAGTATTCGGATAGCGCTCGCGGATTTTCTCTTCTGGAATAGGATGGCCGCCTGCCGCAACGCGAGCCTTGACTCGCGCGATGTGCAGTTCGGGAGAGGACAGTCCGCAGAACCAAATCAAGACGTCATGCGTTTTAGTGGCCTGCAGAATCGTTGCCGTCACTGACTTACCGCCCAGCGTCGTTTCGAAGGCATGGTTCAAACCCTTCGCGATGGCATCTTCAAGGCGACGCATGCCCTCTTGCCACGCGTACGCGTTCGCCGTTTCCTGGTCGCATCCTGTTGAGGCCTTGAGCTCACGGGCGTACGTATCGGGGTTGAACCAGGTTGATCCGCCGCGTTCGAGGAGGTGACCACCGACCGAGCTCTTGCCGGCTCCATTTACGCCAGCAAGGACATACAGAACGGGCCGCCTCATCAATAGCCGGAGCCGGCTTTAACTTTGCCACCCAATTCTGCACGACCGCGCATCGTCGACTGCAGGCGAGTCGCAGCCGCCCGGCCCTGGAGCACCGAGAGACGCTCATCAAAGGTTCGCCTGAGTGCCGCAAGCGTCGATTCGGTCTGAGCCTCCGCTTGCTCTACGAGCTGCATGATGGCGTCATATTCGGCCACCGGAATGATGACGGCCTCGGGTTCATCATGATTCGTCACCACGAGTTTCCCCTTGCTCCGCAGCGTATTCATCATTCCGCGCCACCCTAACTTTTTCACATCGGACGCCGGAGTGCGAGGCAGTTTCGCCAAGGGCAGAAAGGTGGCTGGTTTTGCCGAGGTGGTCATACGTTCTCCTTAAACTTCCAAACTTTGGGAATTTACCCTACTGCCCATTTTGGATATTTTACCCGTTTTTGCCTGTTTTGGCCATCCAGCCCAACATCAGCCAGGTGGGCACCCACGCTCCTCTAGGTGAAGCTCTTGGGGGATGCCTGCAGCCAGTCGTATCGGGGCGGGAGATGTACGCGCACCGCAGGCCGCCAGTAAAACACCGGGGTTGCTGTTCGCATGACGCGCCAGGGTCCCGGCGGGCTTCATCGATCAAACCCGACACGATGACTGACTACGGGTGGACATCGGCGGCGCATTCTCCGTGCGTGAGAGTGCTGTCGTCCATCCGACTTCGATGGTCGAGTTCAGGCAGGACCACACTGCGGTCTTCCAATTCGCGCAGGTGCAGCGGGTCGGGGACGGTACGTTGCCAGTTGGGCGGTCGCTCTTCATGATCTCGGTTCGATCGAGTTCATGGCCGGGTAATCGACCTCATGGCAGGGTCATTGAGTTCATGGCACGAAAGAGACGACGAGTCACGCCGACTCCCATGCGCGGAGCCATCCCAACGCCGAGGGAAATCTTGGCGCGATCGATGCCTTACGTTGCGGATGACGTCAGGGGTCCGAGCGGTCCCGGACCGCAACGAGCAAGCGTAATCACTGATCCGGCGGGCAGCGGTGCTCCTTATCCACAGCCGGCCAACCTACCTACTGTTGCTACCACCGATAGGAGATCACCGATGGCTAGAAGGCTCAAGAGCAAGAAAACCCGTTCGCCCTTGCGGGGCGCCATTCCGACCCCTCGACACTTGCTGGCCTCGGCGGTGCCCTACAACGTGACCGTAGGGGCGCCCCCGACGCATCTGCTCATTCCAAAGAAGTTGTCCATGTGGGGTAACGACGTGCATGGCGACTGCGTCACGGCGGAAGAGGCCTTCGCCAAGGCGTGCCACTCGCCCGAAATTTTCATCACCGACAAGACCGTGATTCAGTGGGCTACGCAGCACCAGGTTCTCGAGGGAGCAACTCTCAACCAGGTGCTTCAATGGATGCGGACCGACGGTTTTGTCCAGGGAGGCCATACCTACAACGACGGACCGTTCTATTCGCTGGATTGGACGAATGCCAACACCCTGAACAGTGCAATCGTTCAGGGGCCCGTCAAGATCGGCGTCGCCGCCGATCAGCTCGAAGTCGCTTGGCGGAAAACCAGCGGGCGCTCCGGCTGGTTTGCCTCGGGATTTCATGCGGATGCCAACGAGGATCACTGCGTCAGCCTGTGTGGGTATGGCTCGCTCGCGTGGCTGGCGCAGCGGCTCAAGGCGAAACTGCCTGCCGGGACCGACGGTACGAAGCCGGGCTATGCGCTGTTTACATGGAATTCAATCGGCATCATCGATCAACCTTCGATGAGTGCGATCACGCACGAGGCGTGGCTGAGAAGTCCGACCACTATCGTCGCGTAGGCAGGCAATGAAACGGACGGCGTAGCGGGGAAGCTGCCTTCTGCAGGGCCCAAGACGGCGAAGCGGCGTGCTGATTTTTTGTAGTCATCGCCACGGTAGCGGCACTGCGATTTGCGAGATTCGGACACGGCGTAGCGGCGATGCTGCACTTGCGAGGATTGCGGATGGAGTACGGTAATGCCGCCGTTCGCGGGATCGCATGACGGTGACTGCAAGGCTGCCGTTGCGAGGTTCCCGAAACGGCCCAGTGGCGGTTGCCTTTCGCGGGCATCGCGCGACGCGCTATTTGCTTCTGAGAATGGCTCTGATCTTCAAGCTGGCCGGGTCGAATACCACCAGCAAGGGGTGGCCGCGCCCGGTCAGCGGCATGGTGTTCGGCTGGTCGGTGGCGATTCCCGCCGCTTGCATGCGTTCCTTGAGCAAGATTTTCTCCGGGCGAGAGAAATATTTTACGTCGTCGGCTTTCTTGAGTTGCGTGCGCAGACTCGCCAAACCAGAGTCCCAAGGCTGGTAATACCTCGGCATCGAGATGACGTCGTCGCCCCCGGTGATCGCCGCCGATACGATTTTGGACCGCTCGCCCGGATCCTGCGGTAGCGGCGCCCAGATCCAGCGCGGCACGCTGTACCAATGGGGCAGCAGCGGCGCGTTCCGTTGGCGCGCAAGATCCACTTCCCGCGCATCGATATCGTATGCCTGCACCAGCTGCAGCACGTCCTCGGAGAAGGCGTAATACAGCGGCCGCCCTTCCCACAAAGAGACGCCGCCGTACATCAATGCGCATAGCTGGACCGTGGCGATCATGGCGATATCGCGCGCGAGTTCTCGACGGGGCTTCTTCGCTGAGGCCACGAGAAATGTGAGCAGGGGGCCGAGAACCACATCGACTCCCACCATCACGCCGGTAACTTTTGTCACGTCGGTCAAGTACCAACCCGGCCACCGATACCAGGCCATGTAGAGCGTGCCTAATATCAGGGTGAGCGCGACGCAGCTCGCGAGCAGATGCAGCCCGAAGGCAACTAACCGAAAGCGCATGAGTACCTCTGGATCGAACCTCTGAGACCTCCCCTATTGTCCCGAGAACGCGGGGCGAAATTAAGCCTTGACGACCGGCATCGGCGAGATTTGCAAACGGTGTCACATGAATCCGATGGGAGGCATTGTGCAGCCGCGCGCGGCATCGACCCACCGCGCCCCACGCCCAGGGTGACGTGCTTTGGCCGCAGTTTCTCAGGGCGCAGTACGTACCCGGCGCAGGGCGTTACGCCAGCCGGCGATTTGCGCTGTGCGCGCCGGTGCGGCCAGGCGTGCCTCGAAGCTGACATCGGCACGCGCCAGCGCGCCTATGTCATCGAGGGAGCCATACACGCCGCCGCCAAGCCCCGCCAGACATGCGGCGCCGAACGCCGTCGATTCCGTGATTTTCGGCCGTACGATGGTGAGGCCCGCGACATCCGCGAGGCGCTGCAGGAACAGGGTGTTCTGCGCCATTCCGCCATCGACTTTCAGGCTTACCGGCCGCAAACCATCGGCGGCCATTGCATCCAACAAATCATGGGTCTGATAGACCACGCTATCGAGCGCGGCGCGCGCGATCTCGCCGCGGCCGGACGCGCGGGTCAAGCCGATCAGGGCGCCGCGTGCATCGGCATCCCAATAGGGCGCGCCCAAGCCGGCGAACGCGGGGACCAGATACACGCCGCCCGCGTCCGTGACCGAAGCGGCCAGCGACTCCACGTCGGCAGCCCGCGAGATGAGGCCCAGCCCGTCCCGCAGCCATTGAATGGCGGCGCCGGCCGATAGGATGGAGCCTTCCAGCGCATAGGTCACCTCGCCCTTGAGTCGGTAAGCGATGGTGCTGAGCAGCCGATTCTTGGACTGCACCAGCTCTCGTGCGGTGTTCAGTACCAGAAACGCCCCCGTGCCGTAGGTGCTCTTGACATCGCCCGCTGCGAAGCAGGCCTGTCCGACCAAGGCCGCTTGCTGATCGCCGGCGACGCCGCGGATGGGCAATGCCTCGCCCAGCACCGCCTTGTCGGTGAATCCGAAATCTCCCGCCGTGTCGCGTACCTCGGGCAAACACGCCATCGGCACCCCAAAGAGTTCGCACAGCGCCTCATCCCAGCGGTCATTACGAATGTCGTACAGCGCCGTGCGGCTCGCGTTGGTCGCATCGGTCACGTGTAGACGGCCGCCGGTCAACCGCCAGATCAAAAAACTGTCGATGGTCCCGAAGGCGATATGGCCGGCCCTTGCGGCCTCGCGAGCCCCCGGTATGTGCTCCAGGATCCAAGCGATCTTGGTGGCTGAAAAATAGGGGTCGAGCCTCAGCCCGGTCTTGCGCATGACCTCCGGCTCGGCATTGTCCCGGACCAATTCGCGGCATAAATCGGCCGTCCGGCGGTCCTGCCACACGATGGCATTGAAGAGCGGCACGCCCGTTCGCCGATCCCAGAGCAGCGTGGTCTCGCGTTGGTTGGTGATGCCGACCGCCGCTATCGCGTGCTCCTTGCCCAGCGAGCGCAGCAGCTGACGCGTGGTCGACAGCACGGTTGCCCAGATCACTTCGGGATCGTGTTCCACCCAACCCGGTGCGGGGTAGATTTGCTCGAAGGTCTGCTGTTCCATGGCCACGGTCTCGCCGTGCACGGTGAATGCCATGGCACGGCTGGAACTCGTCCCTTGATCGATGGCAACCAAGACTTGCTCAGTCACGTCGGCTCCTTTGCGGCGGTGTGATGCCGTATGGCGCGGTTCGATGCGGGAAACTACGGAAAACACTGGGGAACCCTGGGAAGGGAAACCCTGCGGAAACCCTGCGGAAACCTGCGAAACCTGCGAAACCTGCGAAATCCCTGCGGAAACCCCGCAAAAACCCGGAACGTAGCGGGCGTCTGGCGGGCAATCCCGGCGGACCTGCCGGCAACCTTAGTCGAAGTCGGTGGGCAATGCGGGATTCTCCGCATGGCGGAACATGAGTTCGAGCTGCGCCGCCGTGGTGCGGCCGAGCGACAACGGGGGCAGGTCTCGCGGCGAGAAAAACGCGACCTCGCTGGTTTCCTCGCTCGGACTCGCGCTTCCGCCCGTCAACTCGCAGATGAAAAATAGTTTGTAGATCGAATCCACGTGGCGTGGCGGATGACGCTTTCGATAGTCGTGAACGGCGGCTAGCTTGAGGGCGCGAGCGTGGAATCCGGACTCCTCGGCGATTTCGCGGACCACGCATTCGGCGGCCGTCTGGTTCACGTCCGCCCAACCTCCAGGTAGCGTCCAGCCGCCGTCGCTGACCTCTCGTACCATGAGCACCCGTCCGTCGCGGAAGGCAGCGCCACGCACGTCGACTTTCGGTGTGGCGTAACCCGAATCTTGCTCAAACAGTTCCAGCACCCTGGCTTCATCGGCACCGGCGCCGTCCGCCAGCAGGGATGCCGCGAGTTCACGGATCCGTTCGAAGCGTTGGCGATCGAAGGGGTCGCGACTGAACGTCAGGCCGATCTGGGCGATGGCCCGCAGTTCTCGGCCCATTGTCAACCAAGACGGCTCGCTCATCGGCCGGCCCCTGCCGCCGCGCAGATCGACTGCCCATTGCCTGGGCCCGAGCCCGTCATGGCGGCGGGGGCTACCGCTGCTGCCGCTGCGCGAGGTCTGGCCTGTGTGCTCACGTTGTCCCGTTTCCAAGCATTGGATGACCATCATTGCAAATTCGCGATGTTTCGTCAGTCCCCCATGGTTAGACTTGCAAATGCGAATCATTCTCGATAGCATTTGTTTTCGCATTACAAAGAACTGCGCGCTGCAAAGCACGAAGCACGAAGCACGAAGCACGAAGCACGAAGCACGAAGCACGAAGTACAAGCATCAGTAGCATCAGTAGCACCAGTAGTACCAACAGCACCCAGCACTACAAGCACCCAGCACTACAAGCACCCAGCACTACAAGCACCCAGCACTACAAGCACCCAGCACTACAAGATCGACGAGAACCACGAGCACCCAATGCATTGCAA
>JALYHP010000092.1 GCA_030799355.1 Pseudomonadota bacterium | reverse complement strand
ACATGGATTGCCTTGAGCGGCAGGCGTTCGGAAAATGCGTGCCCGAGGAAAACCACGGGTCCGTTGGCCGCCATCATGCCGAGCGTGGTGCCGGCGACCACGGCCGCCAGGCTGGAATAGCCGGCCGCGAGGGCCATGGTGGCGATTTGCGTCTTATCGCCCATTTCCGCAACGAAGAAGGCGATCAAGGTCGCCACGAAGGCGCCGCCGCGCCGGGGGCGGGCCGTCTGGCCGTCCAGCGCGTCGGGCTTCAATGCCCACAGCGCCATGCCGATCATGCTGAGCCCGACGATGAGGTCGAGACGCGAGGGCGTCAGATGGTTGCCGAGCCGCGCGCCGAGGAAACCGGCGAGCGCGTGGTTGGCAAGCGTCGCACAGAGTATGCCGCCGAGGATCGGCCAGGGCTTGCGGTAGTGCGCGGCGAGAACCAGGGCGAGCAGCTGAGTCCGATCGCCCATTTCGGCGATCGCGACCGTCGACAAGGAAATCACGAACGCTTCCATCAGGACTCCCGGTCCGGTCCGAGCTTGCCCGCCGGTCGAGCCGCCACGCGCCCGGTGGTGTCCAATTCCCGTAAATCCACCCCGCGAGTTTCATGTCCGAACAGCGCGAGCAACAGCAGCGCAAGGGCGGCCGGTACGCTGATGGCCAGCACCGCCATGCCGAACGCCGGTACGGCACCGATGACGATCAGACCCTGCGCAAGCAGGCCGCCCAACTTGCTGCAGCCGGCCACCCAGCCGGTCGCGCGGCCGCGCACCCGCAGGGGATAAGTCTCTGCCGTGTACGGCAGCAGAATGGATATCACACCGCTCGCGCCCACGATCACCAGCGTCAAGGGGATGAGGGGGTTCGATAGTACGGTCGATCCGCTTGCGCGCAGCGCCAATCCCATTACGCCCAGCGCGGTGACCGCGATCATCGTAACCAGCGACCATTTGGTGCTCCAGGCGCTGTACAGCCATGTCGACATCAAGAGGCTCGGTGCGGCCAGGAGGGTGGATTTGGCAATGAGCGCACTGGCGGCGGCGACGCCTCTGCCCTCGGCCACCAGGGCCGCCGGCAACCGAGCAATGCATAGGCGACCGGCAACATCCCGCCGGCGGCTGCGCCCATCAGAAAGCACATACCCACGTTCCACCAAAAACTCGGCATGGCCCCGCAGATCGAGGTGCCGATGAACATCACCGCCGAGAGCAGGA
The DNA here is from genome assembly GCA_030799355.1 of Pseudomonadota bacterium. Taxonomy (GTDB): domain Bacteria; phylum Pseudomonadota; class Gammaproteobacteria; order Steroidobacterales; family Steroidobacteraceae; genus Bog-1198. The sequence goes on along the minus strand of JALYHP010000092.1, from coordinate 68,807 downwards.
TGGACGCTCGCCGGCCGTAGATGTCGGCCAGTGCGCCCCACGCGAACGAGCCCACCACCGTCCCGGTGAGCGCCGCGAAGGGCAGCCATGCCACGGTTTGGCGGTCGATGCGGTATTCGGTGCGCATGCCGGGGGTCACGAAGCCCAAGGTTGCGGGCTTCATGATGTCGATGATGAGCGCGAGCGCCAGCATCGCGGCCATGCTCCAATGCGCCGCCCGCAGCGGCGCATCGTCAGGCGGGACCATCGCCGGCCGAATGGGCCGCGAGCGTCCGGGGTAACAGCCCCGGTCGCGCAACCGATGCCCATCACGATGAAAGCCATGCCCCAGTACATGCCCTGGCCCATGGCCATACCCGCCAATACGTAGCCGGCAGGCCGCCCCATCGCGAACATCGGAACGTGCAGTGCCACGCCCGCCGTGACCAGCGCGCTGCCGAACCAGAAAGCCTTCGCATTGCGGCCCGCATCGAGAATAGCGGTCCGAGGCAGCATCATCCCAGTCACTCTCGGCAGAAACCACCTCCGCGGCCACATGACCGGCATGGTACCGCCGGCAGCCTGTTAACATCCACATCTCGGCGCTCATGTCGCGGCGCTGCCGTCACGCTCGCATGACGAATCGAAGGGGGTACTGACCATTCCGGTATTCTTGCCTCGCGGCAGCCGCAGACCCGGCATGGCGGGTTGGCGGTCGGTGCGCCCTGGTGCCATCGCCGTCGCCATCGCCACGGCCTCGGTTTGGCTGTTCGCCGCCGCGCACGCCGGGCAATCCCCCGCGTTGCCTTCAAGCACACCCGAGAGTGTCGGCTTTTCGTCGGATCGCTTGCGGCGGCTCGACGCCTACCTGCAGGAGTTGGTGACCCGCGGGCGCGTCCCCGGCGCGAGCGCATTGCTCTCGCGCCACGGCAAAGTGGTGTCGTTCAAAGTGTACGGCGAGGCGGATTCTCGCAGCGGCGCGCCGATCACGCGCGATTCGATCTTTCGGATCTATTCGCAGACCAAGCCGGTCACCGGCGTCGCGATGATGCTCCTGTTCGAGGAAGCCAAGTGGCATCTCGACGATCCGATCACGAAGTTCATACCCGAGTTCAAGCAATTGCGCGCGCTCCAAACGGTGAAGGCCGACGGCTCGCTGCAGCTCGAGGAGGTGGCACGCGCACCGACCATGCGCGAATTGCTGACGCACTCCGCCGGCTTCGGGTATGGCTTGGCCGAGGACAATCCGGTGGACAAGGCCTATCGGCAGTCGGACTTCATGGCCGCGAATGATGCCACCGATGCCATCGAACGTCTTGCCAAACTGCCGCTCGCCGGGCAGCCGGGTATGCATTGGCGCTACAGCGCGGCAGTGGACATTCAGGGATATATCATCGAGCGCCTCAGCGGCCAGACATTGGCCGAGTTCATGCAACAGCGCATCTTCGGCCCGTTGGCCATGAACGACACGGCGTTCTACGTTCCGGCCGACAAGCGACAACGTCTGGTCTCGTTGCGCTCCTACGATGCCGCGAGCAACTCGTTGGTCGATCCGACCGGCGTGCTGGTATTCGATTATTCCAAACCTCCCCGGGTCGCCTCCGGCGGCGCCGGCCTGGTCTCCACGGCCGCCGATTACGCACGTTTCGCGCAGATGTTGCTCAATGGCGGAGAACTCGACGGTGTACGTATTCTGTCGCCCGCCACGGTCAAGCTGTTGTCCGGCAATCTGCTCGACGAGCGGGTTCGCGCCAAGCCCGAAGAGCCGTTTTCGGCACACAGCGGCGTGGGCTTCGGCGCCGATGTCGCGGTGGTCGAGGATGCGGCCAAGGCGGGCACGCTGAGTGGCGTCGGCACCTACAGCTGGAACGGCGCCGCCGGCACGTGGTTCTGGATCGATCCGAAGAACGACGTCGTTTTCGTCGGCATGATTCAAGTCATGAATCGCTGGTCCGAGCCGCATCTGGTCAACCTCGACAAGGACACGCAGACCTTGGTCTATCAGGCGCTGCTGCATCCGGAGAAATAGCGTGACGGGTGGCAGCTCGGGAGGACTTGCGACCGATGCAGCGTTGCGCCGCCCCGATGGGTGTTCATCGTCAATCTTGGTAAGATCCCGATTATTCCGAGGATGACTCAGCAAGGCGTCCAAGCGGGCCGCAATCGCGATAACAGGAGCAAACGAACATGTGCGAACTCGATGACTTCGAGGTATTTTCAAAGCGGACGAGCGCCGTCTCGCGGCGCCAATTCAGCGCATTGGCGTTGGGAGCCGGAGTTGCGATGACCCTTCCGAGGGCGGCCGATGCCGCAGAGACCCAGGGAATCGATGTGGCAATCAAAACGCCCGACGGAACCTGCGATGCGTACTTCGTCAGTCCGGCGAAGGGCAAGCATCCGGCGGTATTGATTTGGCCGGATATCTTCGGATTGCGGCCCGCCTTCAAGGAGATGGCGACGCGGCTTGCCGGCGCCGGCTACGCGGTCCTGGTGATCAATCCCTTCTATCGAATCAAGAAGGCGCCGACCGCACCGGAACATCCGAATTTCAACGATCAGGCGACGCGCGACGCCCTCATGCCGTTGGCCGGTAGCTTGAACGCGGTGACGGCGGCAACCGATGCGAAGGCATTCGTCACCTACCTCGACGGTCAACCGTCGGTCGATACGAAGAAGAAAATGGCTACCACTGGCTACTGCATGGGCGGGCCGTTCGTGTTCCGCACGGCCGCCGCGTATCCGGAACGCGTCGGAGCGGCTGCCACGTTTCACGGCGGCGGCCTCGTCACCGACAAGCCCGACAGCCCGCACTTGCTCATTCCGCAGATGAAGGCGCAATTCCTGGTGGCCGTGGCGGAGAACGACGACATGCGCCAGCCCGAGGCCAAGACCGTACTCAAGGAGTCCTTCGCCAAGGTAAATCTGCCGGCCGAGATCGAGGTGTACTCGGGTGCTCAGCACGGCTGGTGCCCGCCGGATTCCGCCGTGTACAACCACGACCAGGCAGAGAAGGCGTGGGCGCGCCAGCTCGCATTGTTCTCGAAGGCGTTGGCGTGAGGGCCGGCGCGGCCGGGCGAGCGTAACGCTCCCTACTATGCGCGCAGCCGCGAGGCATCCTTGTCACCGAATTCGTAGCTTCGTACTCGGCGAAATCGAGGGCAGCAGTGGCGGCACTATCGTCTTCTACGATCGCCGGACGCCGCCCGCGGGGTGTGGGTTCCCCGAGAGAGTCATGGTGCGACCGCCGACAGTGTAATGGACAAGGTGAAAGCGGCCGTGAAATTGGTGACCGATCAGACGCATGGCTTAAGGCAGGTCATCGTCGCGTGCCGAAAGGGCGGCAAGATATCGAGTCCGGGGGTCTACGGCGGCGCCACCGACAAATTTCCCATCGGCGCCCTGATGGAGAAAGGCTTGTCGGTGAAGAACGGCCAGACGCATGTCCAGAAATACATGCCGCAGTTGCTCCAGATGATTCTCGATGGAAAATTGGACACCACCTTTCTCATCAGTCATCGGATGAGCCTGGAAGAGGCGCCCACGGGATACAAGATATTCAAGGAGCGGCAGAACGAGGTCACCAAGGTCGTGCTGAAGCCGCACGGCGAAACCCGTCACTGACCCGCGACTTTGGCGTCTTGGCCGAGGTACTGTTTCAGCCGCAGCGCATCGGCCGGGGCGGCGCTTTTCTGATCATTGTCGAAGTAGGCGTACACATCGTAGCCCCGCCTTCTCCAGCGCTGCATCCGTTCGGCCCAGGCCGACAGAGCGGCCGGGGGATAGTTGCCCTTGTAACGCCCCGTCGGCCCGTGTCCCCTGACGTAAACAAAATCGGCGGTTCGCTTCCACGGGGCGGGCGCATCGCCATGATCGGAAATGCACAACGAGACGTTATGCCGGGATAACAACTCATAGATGCGGGGCGTATACCAACTCGGGTGTCTGAATTCGAAACTATAGCGGCGGTGTCCCGGCAGCAGCTTGAAGAACGCCGCGAGTCGCGCCGCGTCCGCCTTGAAGTGGGGCGGCAGCTGAAACAAAATCGGTCCCGCCTTTGCATCGAGCAGCGAGAGTCTCGATTCCAGCAATTCGAGACTCGTATCCGTTTTGTCCGACAGCCGTTTCCAATGCGTGATGAATTTGGATGCTTTCCAGGCGAATATGAAATCGTTGCCGGTCCGATCCCGCCAGGCCGCCACCGCCTGGGGAGTCGGCGTGCGGTAGAAAACGCTGTTGAGTTCGGTCGTCTGGAACCGGCCCGCGTAATACTGAAGCTGTTGCGCGAGGGGTAGATCCTTTGGAAAGAACGGCCCGCGCCAGGATTCGTAGTGCCATCCCGAGGTGCCGACCCATATTCGTGCCATGACGCCGTACGCTCGCTCAGGCGCTGGTCTGAGTATTCTGGGTCCGCGGTGGCAGGGCGCGAGAGCGGAGGAATCCGGGGTCCGCTGCGCGCCGCTCGTTCCGGTGGATCAATCGCTTAACCCGTGAGTTGACGGATGGCGCTCGCCAACGGCCGCGCGGACTCGGCGTAGTCCTCCCAGGGCCTGGTCTTCTCGAGCAGGGCGGGACCGGTGCGCACGGTGTAACGCGCGGGATCGAGGCCGGTCTTCACATCCTTCCAATGGATGGGCATGGAAATGGGGGCTCCCGGCCGTGCGCGCGAGGACAACACCGCAACCGCGGTCGAGGTGCGATCGTTACGCAGGTAGTCCAGGAAGATGCGTCCCACGCGATCTTTCTTGGCCATCGTGTCGAGATATTTTTTGGGCGAGTCCTGCGCCATTTGTGCGCAGATGATGTGCGCGAAATCCTTGGCCGCCGGCCAGGCCACAGCGCCCTTGCCACCCGTCAGCGGCGTGACCACGTGCAGACCTTTGCCGCCGGTGGTTTTGCAGAATGACTCCAATCCCACTTTCTTCAACCGCTCTCTAATTTCGATCGCGGCGGTTATCACGGCCGCGAATTTCACATCGGGCGCCGGATCCAAATCGAACACCAGCCGCCCAGCGTGTTCGGGATCGTCAGGCGCGCAATTCCATGGATGGATTTCCATGGCCCCGATCTGTGCGGCGGCGACCAGCGCCTCCACGCGATCGATTTGCACATAGGGCGCCCTGTCGCCTTTCACCTTGACCAGGGTGAACAAATTCGAGATCCCCGCCATCGCATGACGCTGAAAGAATTGCTCGCCCCCCATCCCATCGGGTGAACGCACCAGGGAACAGGGTCTTCCCTTGACGTGAGGCAGCAGCCAGTCGCCCACCGATTCGTAGTAAGCGGCGAGATCTTGCTTGGTGACCGGCGCATCGGCGCCCGCGCCGGGCCATAACACCTTGTCCGGCTTGGACAGAGTTACGCCCATGACGATCGCCGCGCCTTTCTGCGCGGGGGCCGTGCCTTTCTGCACGGGAGCCGCGCGCTTCTCTACGGGAGCCGCGGCTTGCTGCACGGGGATCGTGCCTTTCGGTACGCGAGCCGATCGTGCCGGCGTGGGTGCGGCGCGCCGAGTGACTGCCTTTCCACGGCGAGCTCGCTTGACCTCGGCCGCCAAATTTTCATCGGGAACATCGGTGTTCGACGACACCGGGATCGGCATTTCGGCGATAACCTCGCTGGCCGGCTTATCGCGGCGCAGGCCTTTGAAAGATGCCTGGCGGATCATCCCGGTGGCAGTCCAGCCTGCAAACTCGATCTCTGCCACCAGGGTGGGCTTCAGCCACCGGACGTTTTTCTCGTTCCGCGGAGCATTCGCGCCGCCGAAGGGACTCGTCTCGCGGGTCAGTTTCTTGAGGGTGGGCAGCAGTTTTGCAGCGACGGCGGCTCCGTAGCCCGTCCCGATGCGGCCCACGTAGACCAAATGACCGTCGCGGTTCACCCCCGCGAGCAACGAACGCAGCCCACCGGACTCCGTGGTCCAGCCGCCGAGCACCACCTCATGCCCGGCCCGGCACTTGGCCTTGGTCCACCCGCCTGACCGGCCGGAAACATAAGGGGCATCGAGCTTTTTGGACACGATCCCTTCGAAATGCATCTTGCAGGCCGAGAGCAGGACCGTGTCAGCCGTCGATTCGAAGTGCGCCACATAACGAATCGAGTTCCCTACACCGGACTTCTTCAGCAGAGACTCGAGCCGCGCCTTGCGATCGGCCAGAGCCAATGGGCGCAGGTCCTGATTTGCTTCGACCAGCAGATCGAAAGCAAAGCACACCAGATTCTCGGACTGATTCTCCGACAGCGCCGCCTGCAGCGCCGCAAAACTCGGCATCTGGTCTTTATCCAAGGCGCAAATCTCGCCATCGATGATGCAGTCGGGAAGTTTCTCGGCCTGCTTGGCGATCGCGGCGAACTGTTCGGTCCAATCGAGTCCGCTGCGTGTGCGAACGCGGGCCTCGCCTTGCTGCACGCGCAGTTGCATACGATAGCCATCGAATTTCACTTCGTGGGCCCAACCGGCAACTGCGGGAGGACGGTCCACTAATTTGCACAGCTGCGGCTCGATGAAGGTGGGCATCGATGTCAAGGGCTTTGGCTTCGTCTCGACACCCTTGCCAATATCCTGGCCGACATCCTCGATGTCTCTGGGGCGCACCACCGGCCGCAAGGCGCTCTGCGTCTTGTCATCCCGGTTACTGTGCCACACCGCGTTGGATTTGACGCTCCGGTTGGCCAGCATGAACGGTGTCGGTGCTTTGCCTTTGCCCTGCGCGATCTGCGCCATGGAACGCCCCGAGGCGACCGAGCGGTCGAGCTCGAGAAGCGCTTGGGCACCACCCGGCTTGGCGAATTCGTCACGGTGTTTGATCAACAGCCAGTTGGTCCGCTTGTCTGCGGATCGATTGTTCTTGATGCGCACCAAGACCCAACTGCCCCGGAGCCGCTTACCTGCCAGCGTGAATTTGATCTCCCCGCCCGCCAGCGCGTCTTTCGGGCTCTTTGCCCCTGCGGGAGTCCAATATCCTCGGTCCCACAATTGCACGGTTCCGCCACCGTATTGGCCCTTCGGGATGGTGCCTTCGAAGTCGCCGTAATCGAGCGGATGGTCTTCGACTTCCACCGCGAGGCGCTTGTCGGCCGGATCGACCGAAGGGCCCTTGGTCACTGCCCAGGACTTGAACACGCCATCGAGTTCGAGCCGAAGGTCGTAGTGCAGGTGGCTCGCCGCATGTTTCTGGATCACGAAACGCAATTGACTCGAAGGCGAGACCGCCAACCGACCGCTCGGCTCCGCGGTTTGGCTGAAATCGCGCTTTTGTTGGTATCGCGCAAGCGAGGGTGGTATTCGTTGGGTTTCGCTCGCTTTTCGCATGGTCTTTTTGGACCTCTTTTGGTTGATCGTCGCCTGATCCCGCCGGGACGTGTCGGCGGACTCGCCCGCACTGGCTGAGGTGCGCCGCGCAATGTCACGGCTCGGCAGGAACGAGTAGCGCAAGACCAGTCGCGGGCGCAATACGCTCGCGGGATCGCGCGACAACATCCACCGGCACCTGGGTATCCGCGTAGCCGCCCGACAGAAAATCCTGAAATGATTGTCGTTGAAACCCGCCCCCCGCCGTGTAAGTGCTTGACGTCAGTATTCGTGAGGATCGTCCGGCGGGTGCCCATGCTTTTCTCCGAAGCCAGCGCTCACCGAAAGCGTGCTAGCGATGTCGGTTCCGCCGCGCCCGCCGGCGCAATTTGAGCGCCGCTCGGCGCTCTATGCCCACCTCGACGCACAGCTATGCGACCGCACGCGTTTTTTTGCGGCGGCGGCGCTCGTCAATACGGGCTGTGCGCACTCCCTTATCCTGCGGCCCCCGGGAGAGGACTTGGACCGCGCCAAGGTGGTGCTGGGGAACCGCCGAGTTCAGGCAACACAAATGGTAATCTTGCCCGGAGGATCGGAAGGCGGACCTGATAACCGCCATCGGGGCGCGGATCAATGGTTGTTCGTCGTCGCGGGGACCGGAATCGCCAAGATTGGCGGTCGACGGTTGGCGCTGACGGCGGGCTTGCTGCTGCTGATCGAACAGGGCGAGCAGCATAAGATCCGCAATACCGGGAAAGTGTTACTGAAAACCCTCAATCTCTATTCGTCTCCCGGTTATACCCCGGGCGGCGACGAGCTTCCCGCGGCAGAGTCTCGAGATATCGGTCCGTGAGGCATTCGAACGCTGCTGCGCAGAGCGACCGCCGGAGGTACGGAGGCATGCAGCCGGCCAGCCGCTCAGCAATGAGGCAGGCGTTCAGTGGCCTCCGGTGGCGATCCAATCCAGGTAGGCGCTGACTTTGTCCCAGTCGCCGGGGTTGGCCGTCATCGCGACGTAGCCGTCGGGGCGCACCAGCCAAATGCCATCGGTGTCGATCGGCGGACGGGTTTCGGACTCCAGCAGATCGCGATGCCGTGCGAGCAGGGGGGCACCCGCTGGATTGGGCTCGGCAAATAGGGCGAAGCGGGGACGATTGCCTGATCCGACGGGGCGGTCCGAGGTGGCCACCGGCGCACGCTCACCGGCCGCGGGCCCGGAACGGCGGGATTTTTCGTCGCGGCTCAGCGGGCCTTTGGCATAGCCGATCGAAAGTTCCGCCATCGTATTCATCATCGCGCGCTTCACGGGAGCAACATCGAGCGCCAGTGACACAGCATGGTTGCGAAGGGTTTGCAGAACGCCGCCGCGCAGCGTCGCAACGGCGGTCAAGCGGCCGGAGTCGCGCAAAACCCGGCGGCCGATCTCACTGCGCTCCGTACTGTAACTTTCGAGGAGCGGTTCGGGCGTGGTCGAGCGGTGATGGACGAGGGCCAGCTTCCAAGCGAGGTTGCAGACATCTTGGATGCCGGTGTTCATGCCCTGCCCCCCGGCGGGACTATGGACATGCGCGGCGTCGCCGGCGAGGAAGACCGGTCCGGCGCGATAATTGGTGACTTTGCGCTCATTGATCGCGAAGTGGCTGAGCCAAATCGGGGTTGAGGCCTGAATGCCGCCGGGACCGCGCTGGTCGAGCAACGCCTGGATCTCTTCGAGAGTCGGATCTTTCGGCTGCTCGCCTGGGATGGCGGTGCCGATGACCCGAAAGCGCTCGGGAGTGATGGGAAATATCATCAACAGGCCCTCGGCATGCCAGTAGGTGGCGATCTCATCTGGCGCGGTCGGGTTGCCCGCGAGGTGAAGATCGGCGAGCAGCCAGTTGCTGGGCAGGGTATTGCCTTCGAACTGCATGCCAAGGCCATGGCGGACGCTGCTATGAGCGCCGTCGCATCCGATCAACCAGGGGGTCTCGATGGTTTCGTCGCGGTCGGGGTGGCGCAAGGTAGCGGTGACGTGATCCGCTCCAGGGACGAAGTGGATGAGTTCGACCTGTCGCTCGACCGTTACGCCGGTTGCGTTCAAGTGCTGCTCCAGCAAACGTTCGGTTTCGCTCTGAGGCAGCATCAGGCCGTACGGGTGGGGAGTTCCCGGGACATCCAGGCTGATGTGCGCGATCTGATGGCCGCCGGCAATGACGCTGGCGCTGCGCATTTTGCGGCCGGCGGCGGCGAACGACGCGCCGCAACCCATGCGGTCAATCAGTTCCAGGGTGCGGCTCCACATCACCAGCGCCCTTGACTTGTCGGTGCGTCCCGCGGATTTGTCGATGATACGCACGGGAACGCCGTAGCGCGCCAGTTCGGCCGCCATCGTCAGGCCGACGGGGCCGGCACCCACCACAAGCACTTGCTGGCGCATTCAGACTAACTCCTTGGTCATGATCGTTGAGTAGACAAGTCTGCCAGCTCTGACGACACACCCTACCTACCCGGCTACTGCACTGCGGTCGCCTGGCATGATGTTATGCCCATCCTGGGGAGCATCGCATGAAAAAACTTTCATGCCCGATGAGCGCCGCGGCGTGCGGATGAATCACGTCCACCCAGCCGATTCGAGTACCGTCCTGCGTGAAGCCGATCACGCGCAGCAAGGATTCGCTTGAATCGAGCACCCTTCGCAAGCAGCGTATGCAAGGGCGCAAAAGCGAGTAAAGTCGCGTACCGGGGCGGCTATTTCGGTAACACTCATGACCCGATCCAACGGCCTTTCGACCATCACGGTCAATCATTTGCAGCTTCTGATCGAGCAAGAAAAAACGGCATTGGCGCGCGAGATCCACGACGAGCTCGGCGGCCATCTCATAGCGACCGCCATGGATCTGGCCCAGCTCAAGCAACGATTCGCCGGCTTCGATCCCATTGCTCTGGAGAAGATCGAGCGCGCCACCGGCAGTCTCAACGCGGCCGTCGATATGATGCGCCGGGTGACGGAAGAGCTGCATCCGACTTTATTGGATAATGTCGGGCTCTTCGCCGCGCTGCGATGGCAAATCAAGCATATGTGTCTTCGTTCCAACATCACTTGCCGCGACAGTTTACCGGAGGGTGAACTTCGCCTCCGACCCACCACCGCCATTACGCTTTTCAGGGTCGGCCAGGAAGCACTCGTCATCGCCGAGAACCACCTCGGCGCGACGCGGGTCGATTTCACCGTGACGGTGGACAGTGATAAATTCCGGATTCAGGTGCAAACGGATGGCGCCTCCTCGGTGCCCGCCGCAGGGAGCCGCGGCGATGTCGCGTTGGAGTTTCTGCGCCATCGTGTCGAGGCCATGGGCGGCGGCGTGACGTTGAGCCAACCCGGCGACGCGGGAATGCGTCTGGTCGCGGAGGTCCATTTGGACACCATGAGCACGTCGGCGACTCAGGCGGTCCGCGTGCTGGAATCGCAGGCTGCGCAGAGCGTGGGCCCGATCGACCCAAAAACCTAAGGGCGAGAAGGCCAGGATACCGCGGCGCGAGACCATCATCCTGGCGGCGGGGAGGACGGAAGGGCGGTCTCGACATAAGCATCGATGGCCGCCATCCAGCGGCGTTTGTCGAGCTGTTCGAGGAACGAGGCCTCGATGGAATTGCGCGCCAGCAATACCAGCTCGGCGTACGACAAGCCCAGCCCCTGTTGAACCGCAACATAGTTCTCCAGCAGATAACCGCCGAAATAGGCGGGGTCGTCAGAGTTCACGGTGACGCATAGTCCACGCTCGAGGAGACGCCTGAGGTTGTGGTTTTCGATCCCATCGATGACTTTCAGCCTGACGTTCGACAGCGGGCAGACCGTCAGCGGTACACGCTCACGGGCCAGGCGCGCGACCAGGTCCGGATCCTCTTCGCACCGTATGCCGTGATCGATGCGCCGTACCCGCAGAATGTCCAAGGCCTCGTGGATATAGGCCGGCGGTCCTTCCTCGCCGGCGTGCGCCACCGCGAGCAAACCTGCCCGCCGCGCTCTATCGAACACCGCGGCAAATTTCGCCGGCGGGTGGCCGCGCTCCGACGAATCGAGCCCGACGGCGGCAATCACGTGTGCATAGGGGAGCGCATCTTCCAAGGTGCGCATCGCCTCGTCGGCGCTCAAATGACGCAAGAAACACAATATCAGACGATGCGTCATACCCCATTCGCGTTCGGCCTCTCGAAGCGCGCGATGAATGCCGCCGATCACTGCGGATAGAGCAATGCCTCGCCCGGTGTGGGTTTGCGGGTCGAAGAATACTTCGACGTGCACGACCCCTTGGTCATACGCCTTGAGCAGGTACGCTTCGGTCAACGCATGAAAGTCATCGGCGTCACGCAACACATCCGCGCCTGCGTAATAGATGTCGAGGAAGGATTGCAAATCCGTGAACCGATATGCGCGGCGTAGCTCCTCGACACTCGAACAAGGCAATACGAGGCCGTGTTTCTCGGCAAGCTGGACCGCCAGCTCGGGCTCGAGCGTCCCCTCGATGTGCACATGCAGTTCGGCCTTCGGCAGTCCTCTGAGGAACCGCACCAGGGGAGTATCTCGTTCGCTCATGGATCCTTCGCTGCGACCGGTTGGCCTCATTTCTCGTTACCGTATACGGCTTCGAGCGCCTGATGATACCTTGAGATGCCACCGAGACACGGGAGAACTCATGCGACCGACCGTTTTTGTCTTTCTCATGGGAGTCTTCAGCACTGCCACCGCGGCGGCCGGCGCTCAAAACCGCTTGGTCCTGATCGATCAAGATGGATCGGGTCCGGGCGGTTCCAATCAAATGGCGATGATGATTCTGCTGCAATCGCCGCAAGTCGAGGTTCTCGGCATCACGATGGTGACGGGCAACGCCTGGCGGGACGACGAGGCCCGGCACACCTTGCGCATGTTGGAGTTGATCGGGCGCACGGATGTTCCGGTGGCGCTCGGCGCCGTCTTCCCCTTGGTTCGAACCCAAGAAGAGACTCGCCTGAATACGTCCTTGATGGGCCAGGTAGCGTGGCTGGGTGCCTGGGGCCAGAGGCCCACCGTGCTGACCGACACGGGCGCAGCCGCGGGCAAATCCCCGCCCTCCATCGCCGGTCCCTGGGATGCGCCGCCTTTGGAAGAGGGCGAGCCGCATACCCAACCGATAGCCGAAGACGCTGCGCACTTTCTGATCCGGCAGGTCCACGCCCATCCGCATCAAGTGACCCTCTATGCCGCCGGGCCGCTCACCAATATTGCTCTTGCCGTTGCCCTGGACCCGCACTTCGCCGAATTGACCCAAGGACTGGTGGTCATGGGCGGTAGTTTGAATCCGCAGACCGATGATCCCGAGTTTGCCACGAGTCCGCGGCATGAATTCAATTTCTGGTTCGATCCGGAGGCCGCGCGCATGACGCTGCGCGCCCACTGGCCGCGCGTCGACGTCACCACGGTGGACGTTTCGATCAAGGCGATGTTCAGTCAGAAGATGCTGGATGACATTTCCGCATCTGCGAATCCCGCGGCCCGGTACATCGCCAAATATTCGCGGGAGCGCTATTACCTGTGGGATGAGTTGGCGGCCTGCGCCTGGCTCGATCCGAGCATTATCACCAAGCGCCGTGACCTGTTCATGGATGTCGATGTGAGCCACGGACCGACTTACGGCGAGACCTTGACCTGGAGCGAGGCGCTGAAGCCGGCGATCGACGTGCGGCTGGTTCACGCGCAAATCGATTTGGATCTGCCTAAATTTTCCGCCATGTTCGTGGAGTTGATGTCGGCACGCACGCCGCAAGGAAACAAAACAGCTGCTCGGAAGGGTGCGCGGTCTGCTGCTGTCGGCTCTTTCTGACCGATAGGCCGACGTTCCGCTCCGCGCGCGTCGCGGGAACGCGATTCAGCCCCGACCGAGATCGCCGCGGACCGTGAAGTCGCCGCGGGTCGCCGTTACTTTCTCCCCGGTGAGCAAGGCTGGCGCGCCTACTCGACCGGTCCCCCGCGAAGTATTGACCTTCCGAGCTGGAATGTCTGCCGCGACCTACAAATGGACGGGATTTGTACCTAATCCCGCCAGCAGTGACGGCTGTTAACGTCGCTCTCCGTTCAGTCGTATCGGACTAAGCCAGTGGACGAATCGAACAAGTCGCTATCGCGGCGCGAAGCCGTCGGATTCGTGGGACTGGGTCTCGCCTCCGCGGCCGCGCGGACTGCATTCGCGCAGCAGTCGGGTGCGCCGAACAACACGAGGCAACTCATGAAAGACGATCCGCGTTCCAAATATCCCAAGCCGCCGTTCCCCGAACAGCCACAGCCCTGGCCGGGACTCGCGGCCGAGATGAATCCCAAACCCGATCACGGCGAGACCACGTACCGAGGCTCCGGGCGTCTCGCCGGTCGCAAGGCGCTCATCACCGGTGGCGATTCAGGCATGGGCCGGGCCGCCGCCATTGCCTATGCCCGAGAAGGGGCGGATGTGGCCATCAACTACTTTCCCACCGAGGAGCCGGATGCCCGCGAAGTCATTCGGCTCATCAAGGATGCCGGCCGCACGGGCGTGGCCCTACCCGGGGATCTTCGTGACCGAGCGTTTTGCCAGCGGTTGGTCGCGGACGCGGTGCAAAAGCTGGGCGGGCTGGACATCGTGGTAGCGAACGCCGGACGGCAACAGGCGAAGCCCTCGATCCTCGATATCAGTGACGAGGACTTCGACGCAACCATGAAGACCAACATCTATGCGCCGTTCTATATCATCAAGGCCGCGCTGCCGCATTTGAGCCCCGGCTCATGCATCATCGGTACCACCTCCGAGCAAGCCTATGACCCTTCGCCTGATCTGTACGACTATGCGCAGACGAAAGCAGCGACCATGAATTACGTGAAGTCGCTGGCGAAACAGCTCGGGCCGCGAGGGATCAGGGTCAATGGCGTCGCGCCCGGGCCCATTTGGACACCGCTGCAAATCAGCGGTGGGTCGTCCGTGCAGAAGTACACCCATTTCGGGAGCACCACTGCGTTGGGCCGGCCCGGGCAGCCTGCGGAACTTGCGTCGATTTATGTACAGCTTGCGGCCAGTGACGCCAGTTTCACCACCGGCAATATCTATGGCGCCGGGGGCGGGCAGGGCCAGCCCTAGACGTGAAACGCGTGACCCCGCGCGCCCCTGGGCTAGGGGTCGGCTGCGGGGGGGGTCTCAGCGGGGTCCCGGCGGACTGGCGCCGGGGCGCGCCGGAAGAGAGGCTACGCGGCATGCGCACCGCGGCGTGCCCCTCGGCTGTGCTTGCGGGCTGCTCGGGGCGCGCTTGCGTGTATTGGACTGTGCTGCTATTGGGCGCGCTTGGCTTGCATCGCCCTGACCGGGGTTGGGTCCCAATACTCACGTTGCAACACCAGTTTGCCGTTCTCGAACTTCTGCAGGCTGATGTAATGCTGCACGACGCCGGGTGACTTGGTGTAACGGCCCTTATATTCGTTGTAGATGATGGCCGGATCCAGCGCCGGCGTGTTCACCACGTCGTACATCTCGAGGCCGAGAAACTCTATCACGCCCTTCAGGTACTCGATCACCTGGGCCTTGCCCGCGATACGCGTCGGGCGCTCAATCGACTCACCATAGGGAAATTCAAAGACCACCTCGTCGGCGACGATGTCGCCCCATTGGGGTTTTCCTACGTCCAAGATAATTCGTTTGGCGAGGCGTTGATTCTCGGCCCGCAGCACTTCGACGCCGGCCCCGCTCTGGCGGGATGAGGTGTCGCCGGCAGCCTGTGTTTCGTGGCTGACGGATTGGGTTGGAGCGACGGGCCTTGGTGTATTCATGGGCTTCCTCGATGTTGGCAGGGAATGGATGTTGGTAGGGAATGGTGTCGACACGAAAGGTTCTGCATGGCTTGGCAGGCATACCGAACCCGCTCCCGGCCACGCTCAGCGCAGTCGGTCTGACAAAGTCGGTGGAGCATACCGGCATCACGATCGCGACCCTGTCAGCGAACCTCGCATGCCCTCGTCCGATCACACCGTCACAAGTCGTCTCACAAGTCGTTTAGCTCAATAGAAAAGCCCAACGCCACCCAAGACCGGCTCCCTCAAAAACAGCTTGTTCGAGGATTGCACCTTGTTTGAAGATTGAGGCGCTGCCAGACCAGCGAAACGAGGTGGTCGGCGTGCTCAGGGCTTAAGAAAGCCAGCCCTGAGGCAGCCCTGTTGGGAGGGTGACTGATGGCGTACTATGCCGGGAGGCTGCCGAACTTCGAGAGACACCGTATCCACAATGCCCGCCGACGGCGCTGCCGGGAACGGCGACATCGGCCCGCGAGACGCACCATGCCGCCTAGGTTGCTATACATCGCCGCAGGTGCCTTTCTGCTAGCCGGGGACCCGCACTCGACGTGCGCACAGGGCGTCCCCGGCAGCGGCGAAGCGCCGGCCACCGCCAACCCGGCGGCATCCTCCGCACCGACGCCCGACTACCATCCCAGCATGGGCGATTTGATGACCATGGCCGTGCAGCCCCGTCATATCAAGCTGGGCCTTGCGGGCAGCCGAAAGAACTGGACGTACGCCGCCTACGAACTCAGCGAACTGCGAAATGCCTTCGGCCGAATTGGCCGCACCATACCCAAATATCAGACGACGGATACGGCGGCGGTGGCGACGGCCATGACCGCAGCGCCGCTCGATGCTCTGGGGCAGGCAATACTGGCGATGGACTCCGCTCGGTTCGCGACGGCCTACGCGCAGTTGACCCTGGCCTGCAACGACTGCCATCGCAGCCTAAATCACGGCGCGGTGGTCATCCAGATACCCAAAGAAGCCATGTATTCGGATCAGGATTTTCGGCCGCAGGGCCGATGACGGTCGACGTCTGAGATTCCAACGAGCCTTACGCGGTCGCGCGCCAGTCGCGTTACGGCTGCCCGAGCGTAGCAACTCCACACTGGAGGGCCGAACCCACGCGTGGTAGAGGCCTACATCCCAACTATCGATTCGGTCGCAACTTTATTTTGCCGTTGTGCGGCATGAGTCAGCGTAAAAATCCCGCTTCTCCGCGAATCTGTGCTCTGGGGGCTTATTCCGGCTTGGCGGGGCAATCCGCAGGGGCGGACCAGGGCCCACGTCAAGATCACAGGGAACGATCATGCAGTGCACCATACTCCGGCGGCGCGCGGAGCGTCCATGAAAATCGAACAGCGAAGATGGACGCAACCAAGCGGTTGGCAGCCCGAGTCTTCCGGCCCGCTGGCGCGGCGTGCCCAGCTCGTTTTGGTATTCGGCGCCGCGATGGCGTTGCAGGATTCCCGCCTGTTGGAGTCGATTCGAACGTCTTACCCCGCAGCGCACATCCTCGGCTGCTCGACCGCCGGCGAGATCTGCGGCGACCAGGTGTCCGACGATTCGGTGGTGATCACGGCGATCCACTTCGAGCACACCCAAGTACGCCTTGCCGAGGTGAATCCCGTCACAGACAGCCGCGACGCGGGCGAGATGCTGGCAAGATCGTTGCCGCGTTCGATTGGCGCCGAGGCGGGCGGTACGGAACAAAGGCTGGCACATGTGCTGGTGCTTTCCGACGGACTGAGCGTGAATGCGAGCGACCTGGTTGACGGCCTAACCGATCATTTACCCGCCGGCGTCGCTGTGACCGGCGGTTTGGCGGCCGACGGCGCGCGCTTCAGCGAGACATTGGTATTCAGCGGCGGCACCCCGCAGCGGGGCGCGATCACCGCCGTCGGACTGTACGGCAGCCGCTTGAAAATAGGCTTCGGTTCGCTCGGCGGCGGGCTGCCTTTCGGCCCGGAACGGCTGGTAACCCGCGCCACGGGAAACGTCCTCTACGAGCTCGATGGCCGTCCGGCGCTCGCCTTGTACAAACAGTACCTGGGTGAGCATGCCAAGGGCCTGCCCGCCACCGGCCTACTGTTCCCCCTCAGCGTGCGGTCCAAGCCGGACGAGAGTCCTCTGGTGCGCACGGTCTTGGCCGTGGATGAGCAGCTACAGAGCATGACCTTTGCCGGAGACGTTCCCCAGGGGGCCCATGCACGTCTTACCCGAACCAACGTCGAGCGGCTGGTCAATGGCGCCATCGACGCGGCGCGCACCAGCTGCCCCGCGAGCGCCGCTCCTTCGCAGCTCGCCATTCTCATCAGCTGCATCGGCCGCAAGCTCGTGCTCAAGCAGCGTGTCGAGGAGGAAGTGGAAGGCGTGCGCAGCATCCTCGGCGAGCAGGCGGTCCTGACCGGATTCTATTCGTATGGCGAGATCGCCCCATCCTCGCTCGGCGAGCGCAGCGCACTTCACAACCAAACCATGACGATCACTACTTTTGCCGAGGATTGATGTCCGTCCCCACGCAAAGCCTGTTGAAGCGTCAGCTGAAACGATATTTCGGCAAGGACTTCAGCATCCCCGCCGAATGGGAGGGATTCGTCGCGGCGGTCGATAACGCGTATGCGGAGTTCGAATTCGATCGAGAGCTCACCGAGCGCTCGATGGAAATCAGCTCGCAGGAACTGCTCGAGGCGAATTCGAAGATCGGCGCCATCTTCCAGGCGATTCCAGACCTCGTCTTCCACCTCGACCAGGAAGGGACCATCCTGGCCGTCAAGGCGGGAGCGGGCGGGGAAATGCCACGGCAGGAGCTGGTGGGACGGCGTATCCAGGAGTGCTGGCTCAACTACTCCGGCGGGGAGTTTTCGGCGCTTTTGCGGCGGGTGATCGATGATAAATCGATGGTCAGTATCGAGCATTCGGAGGGCGCCAAGGGGCAAGAGTCCTTCTACGAGGTGCGGCTGGTGCCGCTGCTGTGGGACCAAGTGGTGGCGATCGCGCGCAACATCACCGAGCGCAAGAGCGCCGAAGCCAAGCTCGAGAAGATGCACAAACAGCTCGCCGACGCGTCGCGTCAGGCCGGCATGGCGCAGATTGCCAACAATGTGCTGCACAACGTGGGCAACGTCCTCAACAGCGTCAACGTATCGGCCGGTCTGATCGGCGCCCAGGTGCGCGGCTCCAAGGCCCAAGGTCTGGCCAAAGCGGTACAGTTGATGAACGAACATGCGGCCGACCTCGGCAATTTTCTCAGCCGCGACGAGAGAGGCAAGGCATTACCGGGGTATCTGGACAAGCTGGCTACGGTGCTCGCGTCCGAGAAGCAAGGTATCTGCGAGGAACTCGAATCTCTGAGCAAGAGCATCGATCACATCAAGCAAATCGTCGCCAACCAGCAGTCCTATTCCGGCGCCACGAGTCTGGCGGAGGCCGTACAAATCAATGATTTGATGGAGGACGCGCTGCGCGTGGTTGCCGCCTCCATGGCGCGGCACCAAATCAAGCTCGTCAAGGAATTCGACGAGATGCCTTTGTTGCTGCTCGATAGGCATCTGGTGCTACAAGTGCTGATCAATCTCATCAGCAATGCCAAACAAGCCATGGAAGGCGTGCCCGACCGAGCGCACCACATCACGCTGCGGACGCGGATCATGGAGTCCGCCGCCGGGCCTCGATTGACGATACGCATCGAGGATGACGGCGAAGGCATTGCGCCGCAGAACCTGGCGCGGCTTTTTACCCACGGCTTCACCACCCGAAAGAACGGTCACGGGTTCGGGTTGCACAGCTGCGCGCTCGCCGTCAAGGAGATGGCAGGCACCATAACGGCTCATAGCGACGGGCCGGGTAAAGGTTCCGCGTTCACGCTCGAATTGCCTGCCAGTCCGGCCCAGGGGATATGATGAGCACGCCTCGGAACCGGCGCATCTTGCTGGTCGACGATTTGCCGAGCATCCACGAGGATTTCCGCAAGATCCTCAACCCTCCGGTCGTCACCTCGGATCTGGATGCCGAGGAAGCGATACTCTTCGGTCAGCAAGCCGCTCCTGCGACCTCGGTCCATTTCGAGATGGATTCCGCTTATCAAGGCCTCGAGGCCCTCGAGAAAGTGTATGCGTCACGGCTGGCCGGTCGTCCATACGCCATGGCCTTCATCGACGTACGCATGCCGCCGGGTTGGGACGGTATCGAGACCGTGGAACGCCTGTGGTCGGAGGATCCACGGCTGCAGATCGTGCTGTGCACCGCCTATTCCGATTACTCTTGGACGCAGGTGCTGACTCGGCTCGATGTGCGAGATCGGCTGCTCATCCTCAAGAAACCGTTCGACACCATCGAGGTGTACCAATTTGCCAACGCGCTGACCACGAAATGGCAGATGACCGAGGACGCGGCGTTCAAGATGAACGGCCTGGAAGAAGCGGTGGCGGCGCGGACCCGGGAGCTGTCCAACGCCAACATCATCGTCCAGAACAGTCCGGTCATCCTCTATCGCCTGCGCGGCGAACCTTCGTTCCCGCTCATCTACATCTCGCACAACATCACCAAATTGGGACACGATCCGCAAACTTTGCTGGCCTCGGCGGACTGGGCGCGAAGTCTCATTCATCCCGCCGATCAGGTCAAGGTCGGGGAGGCCATGGCGCGTGTACTGGAGAACGACGCGGCCGGCGCCTCCATCGAGTTTCGTCTACGCACCGGTGATGGCGCCCTGCGCTGGGTCGAGAATCGCTACGTGCCGGTGCGCGACAAGGAGGGTCGCCTGATCGAGGTGGAAGGAATCATCATCGATATCACCGAACGCAAGGCTGCGGAGGAGAAAATAACCCTGCTTGCCCGTACGGACAGTCTCACGGGGCTGGCCAATCGGGCGACTTTCATCGAGCGGCTCAATCAAGCCCACGCCGCGACGCAGCGGGGCGCTCTTGGATTTGCGATCCTATATCTCGATCTGGACAAATTCAAACCGGTCAATGACACGTATGGCCATCCCATCGGAGATCTGCTGCTGCAACAGGTTGCCCAGCGCCTGAAGAGCTGCACCCGGGAAAGCGATTTGATCGCGCGGTTGGGCGGAGATGAGTTTGCGATACTGCAAAGCGAAATGCAGGAGCCGGCCATCGCCGGTGTGCTGGCCGCCAAGATCCAGCACTTGCTCTGCCTTCCTTACGTCATCAACGGCAACGAAATCGAGATTTCGGTCAGCATCGGCATCAGCCCCTATGTTAGTGGGAATGCCGGCGCGGACGCCATGCTGGTGCAGGCCGATCTGGCGCTCTACCGCTCCAAGGAGAAGGGCCGCAACCAATATCACTTTCATTCGGCGGAACTCGACAAGGAAGTGCTCGATCGCATGACCATCGCCGGTGAAATAAGAAAGGCCATCGATCGTGACGAATTCGAGCTTCTGTACCAACCACAGGTCGACTTGGCATCGCAACACATCGTCGGCATGGAAGCCCTGGTGCGATGGAACCATCCCACGCGCGGCCTACTCGCGCCGGGACTCTTCATCCCGATCGCCGAGAAGACCGGCACCATCATCGCGCTGGGACATTGGATCCTCGACCGGGCCTGCCGGCAATTGCGCCTGTGGCGCGACGAAGGCCTGACGCTGCCGATGATTGCGGTCAACCTTTCTTTGTTCCAACTCATGAGCGGTCAGGAGCTGGTACGCGATGTCACGGAGACGCTAGCCCGGTGGGGTCTGACGCCGCCCGATCTGGAGCTTGACGTCACCGAGGCGACGCTGGCTCAATTGACGTGGACACACAACGACGTGCTTCCGCAATTGCGCGAACTCGGCGTGAAGATCGCCATCGATAACTTCGGCAGCGAATATTCCTCGTTCGACTACATCAGGGCCTACCGAGTAAACCATCTCAAGCTCGCGCAGTCCTTCATTCGCCGATCCACCAGCGATCCGGAAAGCGCAGCCACGGTCCGCGCCATCGTTCACTTTGCACGAGATGTGGGGATCGGCGTCATCGCCCAAGGCGTGGAGACCGAACAGCAGCGTGACCTGCTCGAGTCGGCCGATACCACGGCGCAGGCACAAGGCTTTCATTTCAGCAAAGCGGTCGCCGCCGAGCGCGCCGGTGAGCTTCTGCGTCAACGTCGCATCACGACCGACACGGAAGGCGCCGAGCAGGCACCGCGAGCGGATTGTGTTCGTGCGCGCCGCGCACACGGCTAGCGCGGCACCCTAGGCACCTCGCGATTCTCGGTCGCCGCCACGCCAAGCGCGCCAAGTAAGCCATGCCTCACCGGGGCATAGAACCCGCGCCCGCGTGGTTCATGCGTTCCCCGACCCCGCACCGATTTTCCACGGCATACGGGGCCGGCCGTGCGCCTGCGCCCGCGCCCGCGCCCGCCGACGCCGGAATGATCCGATCGCTTACACGTACATCACCCCACCGGCCACGGTGCTTTTACGCCCCCCCGCCGACACGTGCATACGCCGGTTGCCTACACGGGTCTTGGAAAATTCGGCTTACCTTAGGCCCAGGCAAACGGGAGAGCGGCCAACCATCCGCGGCCCGAGTGCGCCCGTATCGGTGGGACGTATCGACATTTAAAACGGAGAAAACCATGGCTACAAGTAAGGCTCAGCAAACCCCGCAAGATGCTATCGCGATGCTCACGGCCGATCACCAAAAGGTGCGCGCCCTGTTCGAGGAGTTCAGCGATACGAAGGACGACGCGGACGAGGATGAAAAGGCGGCGCTGGTGGCGAAGATTTGCAATGAACTCACCCTACACGCCCAACTCGAGGAGGAGATCTTCTATCCGGCGGTGCGCAAAGCGATCGAGGACTCTGATTTGATGGACGAAGCCCTGGTCGAGCACGCTTGCGCCAAGGAATTGATCGCGCAGCTGGAATCCATGGACCCCAAGGACAAGCTCTACGATGCCAAGGTGACGGTCTTGGGCGAACAAATCGATCACCATGCCAAGGAAGAAGAGGACAACATGTTCGCCCAGGCCAAGAAAGCGAAGGTGGATGCGGCCTCGCTGGGGTCAAAAATGCTCAAGCGAAAAACGGCGCTCATGGCCGAATTGGGAATCGAGCACGAGGAGTCGGAGGAGGAGGATTCGCCGGCGGCCAAAAAAACGGGCAGCAAGCGCGGATGAGACGAACGAGCGCGTCGGGCTCCGGCGGGCCTCGCGCGGGGCGCCGGCGCCCCGCGCACTTACCGATAACTGAGCAGGTATCGTGGTCGAGCTGATCGGGTGGGGAAGTTCGCTCATCTTGCTGTTGACCCTCATGCGCCAGGTCTATACTCAGTGGCGCACCCGGGCGACAGCGGGCGTATCCAAGTGGCTCTTCATCGGACAACTTGCGGCTTCGACGGGATACATCGTCTATAGCTACTTGCTGCACAATTGGGTGTATGTGAGTTCGAACGTCGCGATTCTCGCCACCGCCCTGGTGGGCGAGGGTATTTATCTTCGCAACCGCAGAGCTGCAACCCGGCGCGCCGGCCCCGCCGCGAACTCGTCCTCGGGAGCCTGATGCCGGCGGTACAGGCAGTCCGATGACGGCCAAGGCTTCGGTTCCGGTAAGCCACGGTCTCGACCCGCTTCGCATCGACTGTGCGATTGTCGGCGGCGGGCCCGCGGGACTTACCGCGGCGCTGTACCTCGCACGCTTTCGCCGCCGAGCCCTGGTCATCGACGCAGGTCAGAGCCGTGCGGCCCTGATCCCGATCAGTCATAACTATCCGGCTTTCCGCAGGGCGTGTCGGGTCATGAACTCCTGCGACGTCTGCGCCAACAGGCGAGCCATTACGGTGTCGACATGGTGCACGGGACCGCGCATTCCTTGACGGTTCTGCAATCGGGATTCGAGCTCGAGGTCGATCATCGACCCATTCGCGCGGCAACCATCCTGCTTGCGAGCGGCGTCCGCGATCGCAAGCCCGCCATTGCGGAGATTCCCGATATACGCGAAGCGACCTTGGCGGGTGCGGTGCGCTGGTGCCCCATCTGCGATGGATATGAGGTGCAAGATCAACACGTCGGACTGATTTCGCCGCCGGTGGAAGGCTACAGGCACGTTCTGTTCTTGCGCACCTACACCCGCCAGCTCAGCTGGTTCGTACAGGGAGATGCAGGTGAGATCGGCGAAGCAAGGCGTGCCGTCCTTGCTGAACTGGATATCGAGCTGATTCGCTCCCCCATTTCCCAAGTCCACGCCCTGCCCGGGCCGCGGGTCATCCTCGTGACTGAAGACGGCAAGTCCTATCATCTCGATACGCTGTATCCAATGACCGGTTGCGAGCCTCGCGTTGAAATTTTGGAAGGACTCGAGGCTCGGCAAGACGAATTTCATCAGCTGTGGGTGGATGAACATCAACAAACCTCGATCGGCGGCATTTACGCCGCCGGCGACGTCGTACAGGCACTCAACCAAATGAGCGTCGGTGCAGCTCACGCCGCCACCGCTGCGACCGCCATTCACAATGCGCTGCCGAGGAACTACCGATAGCGGTCCATGTGAAACAGGAGACCCCATTGGCCAAGAAAACGGCATCACTCGCCCTAAAACCGCCCATTGCGCCCATGCTCGCCAAACTGGCCGATGCGCTGCCGGTGGGGGACTACTCGTACGAACCCAAGTGGGACGGCTTTCGCGCACTGGTTTTTCGCAATTCGGATGGGGTGTATATGCAGAGCCGCGATGCACGGCCCCTCGACCGGTACTTTCCGGAACTCCATGCCAAACTGCTCGAGCGGCTCGCCGACAACTGCGTTCTCGACGGTGAGATCGTCATCGCCACATCGCAAGGGCTTGATTTCGACGCGCTACAATTACGCTTGCATCCCGCCGCTTCGCGGGTCGAGAAGCTGGCGCGGCAGACCCCGGCCGCCTTCGTCGCTTTCGACCTGCTCGCCGCCGGTTCCCGCAACCTATTGAACATTACCCAAACGGATCGCCGTGCCGAACTCCATCGACTGCTCGACGGTATCGAGCCGCCCGTTTATCTCACCCCCATGACACGCGATCACGCGGTGGCCCTTGATTGGTTACAGCGCTTCGAAGGCGCAGGACTCGACGGCGTGATCGCAAAGCCGCAAGAGGCCGCCTATCAACCCGGCAAGCGCGCGATGATCAAGGTCAAACACATCCGCACCGCCGAGTGTGTCGTCGCCGGGTTCCGCTGGCACAAAAGCGGCGAGGGTGCGGTGGGATCGCTACTGCTCGGCATCTACGATGAACGGAATGTATTGCAGCACGTCGGCGTGGCCTCATCGTTCACGATGACGATGCGCCGCCGGCTTGCGCAGGAACTCGCGCCGCTTCGCAGGAAAGGGATGCAAGATCATCCTTGGCGTGAATGGGCGGCTGCCACGGGGGATGCCGACCGCATGCCCGGCGCACAAAGCCGCTGGAGCGCCGGCAAGAATCTGTCCTGGGAGGCGTTGCGGGTGGAGCGAGTGTGCGAGGTCAAGTACGATCACATGCAGGGCGATCGGTTTCGCCACGCCACGCAATTCCTGCGCTGGCGGCCGGACCGGTTGCCGCGGGACTGCCGCTACGATCAGCTGGAGGTCGTCAAGCCTTACGAATTCGACCGGATATTCTCTTTCGGGACGCAGCCGGCGCAGGATACCGGCTCCTCCGGAACGGGCGCGTCCGGAGGTCGCGGGTAGGGGAGGCACGCTAGGCGCGCTTGCGCGTCCGGCTCGCCGTGCGCGCCGTCTTGGGGGCTGCCTTGGACGCGGCCCGGCCCGATTGGGCCAGACTTGCCTTGAGCGCCGCCATGAGATCGATCACCTGCGCTTTGGGCCGCTCGTGCGGCGCGTCCTCGACCTCGAGGGAATGCGTCTCGTTCTTGCGGATTTTCTCTTGCACGCGCCGTCTCAGATCCGCCCGGTAAGTATCCTTGAATTTGGCGGCATCGAATGAGCCTTGCATGCTTTGCACCAACTGCTTGGCCATCGCAAGCTCGGCGGCGCTGATCTTGGTTGATGCCTTGTACTCGGACGCGGGGAGGAGCTCATCGGCAAAGCGGAGCGTCAATAGCATCAACGCCGTGCCCTGGGGGGCAAGCACGCAAAGATGCTGTCGCTGGTGCATCACGAAAGTGGCGACCGCGACCTTGCCGGTCGCCTCCAGCGCCTCGCGCAACAGCGCATAGACCTTGTCGCCGCCTTTGGCGGGCGCCAGGTAGTACGGCTTTTCGTAATACATGGAGGGAATTTCGGCCGCATCGCAGAACGTATCGACCTGGATGGTCTCCGAAGCTTTGACGTTCGCATGCTTGAAATCTGCCTCCGCGAGAGCTACGAACTTGCCCTTCTGGTATTCATAGCCTTTGACGATATGCGTCCAGTCCACCTCCTTGCCCGTGGTCTTGTTGACCCGCTGCAGCCCGACCGGTGCAAAATCCCGGCTGTCGAGCATATGCAGCGGCAGCGTGTTTTCCTTCGAGGCGGTATGCAACTCGACGGGCACGTAGATCAAACCGAAGGAAATCGCCCCCTTCCATAACGCTCGTGGCATCGTACCCCCAAGTTTTTACCGAGTTCCATTACAGCGCAAGGGTGCCGGCGGCAGAAGGCACCGCCGTTCCTTTCGCCGCAGCATGCTCTGACAGCGCTCAGCCGGAACCCCTGACAGCGCTCAGACGAGGTCGCACCGGTCGTCAAAAAGCATAACTCAACCCGCCGGTCGCCGTGTAATGGGGAAATAACTGGTAGCCATCGAGATTGCTGTAGACGGGCACCTGGATGAGGCCATAGGCGTGAAGCTTGTGGCTGACTTGTACCGTGAGACCCGGGCTTATGTAAGCCACCGTACCCACCGTGTCGGTGGTGTCGGCGAGGGCGCCTTGATCGGGGCTTTTGTGCTGCATGTTGATCTGGACCTGGGGTATCCACCTCGGATTGGCTGCGTAGCGTAGCCCGATGCCGAACGTCTGCGAGTTCCCCGGGCGGAAATCAGCGTCGGGCCGATTCTGTTTGTGCGCCACCGCGGCCTGGAACTGGGCATTCACGAACATATCGAAGTTCAGGCTGACGGCACGATAGTAGTAGGCACCGACGATCACATCCGTGCTGCCGGTACCGGCCTGCAAGCTCGCATCGAGCGGACTGCCCGCGTTTGGGCCGTTATAGAAATCCGCCTTCGTCCCATATTGGCCGGTGGGCAGCTTGACCCCCAATTGCAGACCCAAATTATGGTCCGGGGTCAGCCCCTGATAGCTGCCCAGCAGCTTGACATCGCCGAGGCTGTCGACGCGCGCGCCGCTGATTTGATCGGGGGCGGTTTCGGCCGGCGTGTACGGCTGCGACTGCGTGCCATAGGTGGTGTGGGTACGCACCACATAGGGAACCAGAAGATTGATATTCCAATCCGCCGTGGGCCGGTAGCTGATGCCCACGGTGAGGTAGCGGTTGATCGTATCTTTCTCGATTTCTCCGCCGCCCAACGCCCGGTTCGAGGGCTGGTTGACCACCTCGGCGGGTGTCGCCGAGCGAGTGCCGATGCGCAGTTCGTCTTGGTCGATGTAGGTGTACTCGAGATTCACCCGCCAGCCGGGAGTCGCCGAAAAACCCATGGCCGCATCCGAATTGACGGTGCAGCCACACGTGGCGCACGCCCAGCTCGATAGAGGGGCAATGGAAAGACAAAGGGCCGCCGCGAAGGGACGGTAAATGGGATCGATCATCGAAAACTCCCGCGACCTTAACGGTGGCGCGCCGTGTGGCCTCACGCTTCCTGGCGCATCTCGCTCGTCCGTATCCGAGGTCCCGGGCCGGCCGCGAAGGGGTTATGGTTGCGGCGAGGAGGCCGCTCGAGACGGTGCCCGGCGCCGCTTCTTTTGCGCCGGAAAACCGTACCAGAGCCAGCCGAATATCAATAAAAGCGCTGTGCCGATGGCGCTGCTCGCGGCCACGCTGCGCAAGATCATAAAGGCCACGAGCGACACCTCGATGGCAAGCGCCGTGAGCAGCGGAGCCATGCCGATCGCCAGCAGGCGCGATGCGTAGTCAGCGAGATATCTCGAAATCGAGCCGCGCTCCGCCTGCCGGTGATAAGCAGCCGGCGCCATGATCAACGCGATCGCAAGAGCGGTCAGCATCACCGCAACCAGGTGAAGCACTTGCGCGCCATGCCCAAGCACCTCATCGAAGCGCGAGTTGAATACGGCGATCAACTGGAAGCCAAAAAGCGCCTGGATGCCCGGCAGCACCATACGGGATTCTTCCAGTATGTGCTCCACCTCTTCATCGAGCTTTTCCTGTTTGATATCGGTGCGAGGCATGATGAGTTCTTGGATTGGCGCCGCCAGTGACGCACTATTTCCGGTCGGGCATACGCGAGCCAATGTCCCTCTCCACGCCCGCAGGCTGTGCACCCGGAGCGATACCACTTTCGCGATCTTGCTGGCTGCTTTTTTCGAGCCCGCCGTCGGGCTTGTTACGAGCCTGCTTCTGGGCACGCTCGCCCGGCTGTTCCCCGGCACGCTCCCCATGTTGCCCATCACCGGGCTGCTGCTCGGCATACAGCGTGTGCTTGCCGGCGATCGCGGGTGCGCCGCGATCGCTCCCGACCGATGCGGCGATGGCGGTCCCATATTCGCGGCGCTTGTTCAAAGAAACCTCCCAACGTTGCGACACGTGACCCGCTGATCAGCCGACGAGTCGATCAGCCGATCTGCGGATTGTGGCCGATCGACCACGGCCTATTGTTACAGAACGGTGACAAGGCGGGCGGACATCGCATGGGGTATCGGGCGTCAGAAGCCCCGTACGCAACGCAGGGATAGTCCTACTTGTCGCGCCGCTTGCGACGACGTGCCATGTCCCGCTACCCCTTGCCCCTCTCTCGACCTGCCATCTCTCGAGGACCCTTCGTTCTCGAGTCTTTCGCCGACATCCAAACCCCGCCGCCGCCGACAGGCCGGCGCCATGCATCTGCTACGGTTGCGACCGTTTGCCGCCGCTCCTTGGCGGGGGTATACGCGCGAGCGCGCTCCGCCCAAGGCCGCAGACCGGTACCCGAAACAGGCGATGCAACATGCCCATACCCAATACATGCCCACTCCCACCGTCACCTGGCGCCAAGTAACCGAGACCGCGCGGCGCCGGTTCGGTCATTCGAATTTTCGACCCGGCCAGAGGGAGCTGATCCAGGCGGCCTTGGAGGGCCGGAACACGTTGGGTGTGCTGCCCACCGGCGCCGGCAAATCGTTATGCTTTCAGTTACCCGCTCTTTTTCTCGAGGGCACCGTGGTCGTGGTCTCGCCGCTCATCGCGCTCATGCAGGATCAAATGGCGCACCTCGACGAAGCGGGCATCGCGGCAGTGCGCCTCGATTCGACGATAGCACCCGACGAACAAATAGCGCTCGAAGGGCAGATCAAAAGCGGTGTGCACGACATCGCCTTGGTCACTCCGGAACGGCTGCAAAATCCGCAGCACCTGGCGCCGCTCAGAGGCCGCGTTGCACTGTTCGTCATCGATGAGGCCCATTGCATCTCTCAGTGGGGCCATGATTTTCGTCCCGCGTACTTGCAACTCGCTCACGTCATCAAAACCCTCGGCAGCCCGCCGATCATGGCGCTCACGGCGACCGCCCCACCGCGTCTCGTCGAAGATCTTCGCGATGCGCTCGGCGTCAAGGATCTTGAGGTCGTGCACACCGGCATAGAGCGCGAGAACCTGTATCTGGAAGTCAAGCGTACGGTCAATCGCGAAGAAAAGGAGCGGATGCTGCTGCAGCTGCTTGCGACCCAGCAGGGCAGCGGCATCGTCTATGTGGCCACCGTCAAACGCACCGATGAGATTCACGGATGGCTGGTGGGTCAAGGGTTGTCGGCCGAGAAATACCACGGAAAAATGTCGAAACGCGAGCGCGAACGCGCGCAGCGCAGTTTCATGAGCGGCGAAGTCCGGGTCATCGTGGCGACCAATGCGTTCGGGTTGGGCATCGACAAGCCGGACGTGCGCTTCGTCGTGCACTGGCATTTCCCCGGCTCGATAGAAAGTTATTACCAAGAGGCAGGCAGAGCGGGGCGCGACGGCCAGTCCGCGCGCTGCGTACTCCTCTACCGGTTGGAGGACAAGCGGATTCGCAGTTTCTTTCTGGGCGGCAACCGGCCGCACGAGCAGGACGTATTGACGCTTCTCAGGACTTTCAACGATCCGGCCGACAGTCCTGGGCTCACCCAAGCCGAGATGGCGATGCGCAGTGGCCTACCGATGCGCCGCGTCGCTGTTCTCGCCGCCGCATTGGAAGCCATCGAAGTGCTTGAGCGAGGCAGCCGCAAATGGCGGCTCGCTCAGGATCTGAGTTCGGAGGATTTGGAAGGGATCGTACGCGTCTTCGATGCGCAGCACGCCGCGGAGCGCGAGCGGCTGATGCAGATGATGCGATACGGCGATTGCGCGACTTGCCGCATGCAGTTTCTGCGGCCCTATTTTGGCGAGCCGGTGGGTGAGGCGTGCGGGCATTGCGACAACTGTGTCGATCCGCCGCGCCCCGCATTGCCGGCTAACGGTCGCGAGGTTACGTTATAATGGCGCATGTCGGCCATGGCAACACCGGGACCTACGCATGCAAAACAAAACCATCCTCATCACCGGCGGCACCACCGGCATCGGTCTGGCCACGGCTCAGCTGCTGCAAGCCAAGGGCGCCCGCGTCATCGTGACCGGGCATAATCCGGCGACACTTGCCGCCGCGAGCGCGCTCCTCGGTGAAACGTCGGTCATCTGCTCGGACTCGGGCTCGGTTGCCGATGCTCAGAGCTTGGGGGCAGCCGTGCAAAAGCTGACACCTCGTCTCGATGGTGCGTTTCTCAATGCGGGTGTCGGGGCGGCCGGCCCCCTTTCGGCCGTGACGCCCGATGCTTTCGACGCACTGTTCCACATCAACGTGCGCGGCGTTTTTTTTCAGCTCCAATCACTGTTGCCGATTCTCGCCAATCCCAGCTCGGTGGTATTGACGGCATCGGTGGCCGCGCAGCTCGGCGTACCCGGGGCAAGCGTCTACGCCGCCACCAAGGCCGCCGTCGTTTCGCTCGGCAGATCACTCGCCGTCGAACTCGCGCCGCGGGGAATCAGAATCAACACCATCAGTCCGGGACCCATCGAGACGCCCATTCTGGACAAGAGCGGGATGTCCGACGAGGCGCGGAAAGCATTCAAGAGTCACATGGCGGCGCAGACCCTGGCCAAGCGATACGGCTCTGCCGGCGAAGTGGCCAATCTCGCCGTGTTTCTGTTGTCGGCCGAGTCGAGCTACATCATCGGCACCGAAGTCACCATCGACGGCGGCATCCATTTGACCTGAGCCTCGGCGCGGCCGGCGCTCGCTCGCCGGCATGAGACCGTCAGTTTGATCCTGCATCCGGCGCCCATCTGTCTCATTGTCGATCCGGCTATCTGACTACAGCTAACGTCCCGCGACGTGTTTGCATATTTACGCCGGGATTTGGCCTATAGGCGTCCAGACCTTGGCATGCACCGCGTGGCGGCACCCCACCGGATCGTTTTCCGGTCGACCGAAACACGATGAAAACCTTGCAGCTGTCCAATGCCCGGGAGTCTCACTTGGCGCCGCCCTCCCGAAATGCGCTGAGACGCCTCTTTTCTCGTATTTCCTTGCCGGCTTCGAGTGCACCGGCACTGCCGAGTGGGCCTTCTATCCATGCCGGGCAACGACGGCCGACGGTCCGCCGATGGCCGCCACTTCGATCAAGCCGCTAACTTCAATGTCGGTCTTAGCCCGACTCGTGCAGCTAACAGCAGCAACATATCCGCGCTGAAATCTCGCCAAACGCCTTTTACCAGTGCCGATACACGGGGTTGAGTGATACCGAGCTCGGCGGCGGCCTTACTTTGCGTCCAGCCTCGCCCCTTGATGTGCTCGCGCAGGGCAGCCATGAGATCAGCACGCATGGCGAGCACATGCGCTTCGGCTTCATCAAATCCGAGATCGAAGAACACGCTACGGTTAGCAGGTGTCGTATGTTGAATATTGCGTTTGCGCATGATTTTAATTTCCTATCTGATCGAAGCGGCGTGCCGCCAGGTCAATGTCCGCTTTGCGAGTCTTCCGAGTTTTCTTTTGGAAGCAATGAAGGACATAGACTCCCTCGGGACGCGTAGCCAAATAGATC
Source organism: Pseudomonadota bacterium (assembly GCA_030799355.1). Classification (GTDB taxonomy): domain Bacteria; phylum Pseudomonadota; class Gammaproteobacteria; order Steroidobacterales; family Steroidobacteraceae; genus Bog-1198. The sequence continues at coordinate 37,594 of JALYHP010000092.1, read as the reverse complement.
ACGCGAAAGGCCCCTGTGGCATCCCGTACGCGTATTTCATTGACTCCAGGACCGACGGTCTTCATGGGTTTCCAGTTCGACGGCTCGAGGCCACGTTGCACAAAATCCAGATTGAATCCAGCATCCCGTCGCGCTTCGTCTGGAAAAGCCTTCAAATCATTATGGCTGGAGCCAACGAAATGCAGCGGCTTGCGTGTCACCTCCATTCCACACACTATACAGATACTAATATAATTATACAACTACCTGTATAGAAACAGAGGCAACAATTGCGTCTCCAAGCCCCATTCCAATCACAGTAGAGCCAACCGCGCGTTCATGTCGAGATCGAACCGGCCATACGGGTTCACGTGCTCCCAAATCAGCGGGGTCAACGCCGCGTAATCGCGGGGTGTGAATTTTCCCTGCCAATGCGGCTGAGCCATCAGTTTCTGGATCATCAGCGTATTCACGTAAACCATGCAGTTCTGAATGAGGTGCAGTGAGAGCATGCTGATCTCATGGTCTTCGCGCCGGTTGCTGGTCATCTCCCCGAGCCGCGCAAAGAATACGAAATCCGTGGCGCCGTTCCATTGTTCGACGACGTTCAGACCTTCGTGGATCTCACGGCGCAGCGCTTCCGAATGCAGATATCAACTTCGGCAAGGTAGACAACCGTGGAACCAAGGTTCGCTCAGACCGCTCACATGAAATCTTACACTCTCATTCCCTACTCTTTATGGGAAAGACCTAAAACGAGGCCGACCCATCGAGGTTGAAAGCCAGCCGCTATTTTCTTGCCTTCCTGGCTCTGTCCAGGGAAGCCAATGCTCGCGAAAAAGCGCGTGTCGCGCCGCCCCCGGTCGAGACCTTTCATTGATGCCGCGGCACCATGCCCCGCGGCACCGCGCGAGGCCCATACTCGGGCGTCGGCGAGCAGTTCGAAAACTGCTCGCCGATGCGCCGCCTCCCTTATCGACTTCTGCTGGCATCCGTTCTAGATCTGTAGCTGCTTCGCTCACATCCGCAGCTGACTTGCCTTATCGGCCTCCGCCCGACTTCTCGCCACCCTTGCGGCCGGCCTCGCCGGCGCGCTCCGGATCATTGGCGAAGCTGCCGCCCGATTGCTGTCCTCCCTTTCGTCCCGCTTCGCTGGCCCGTTCCGGATCATTGGCGAAATTGCCGCCCGATTGCTGGCCGCCTTTTCGCCCCGCTTCGCTGGCCCGTTCCGGGTCGTTGGCAAAGTTGCCACCGGATTGCTGCCCTCCCTTTCGTCCCGCTTCGCTGGCCCGTTCCGGATCGTTGGCGAAGTTGCCGCCCGATTGCTGGCCGCCTTTTCGTCCCGCTTCGCTGGCCCGTTCCGGGTCGTTGGCAAAGTTGCCGCCCGATTGTCGTCCACCCTCTTTTCCGGCTTCGCTGGCGCGTTCAGGGTCGTTCGCGAAATTACCCGAGCCGCCGCGCTGGTTGCCACTTGAACTTGCCATGATGATTTCTCTCCAGTCAGATTCCGGCAAAAGCGCCGACGCAAATACTCACCCGAGCATATGCCGGGGGGGACCGGAAATTTCCCTCAGCACAGGTAGGAAAATGACCGGACGCACCGCTGAGGCGCGCTTCGCTGCGCTGGACATCAGCTCGTTTCGCTGCGCTGCGCTGAAACCGGCAGGCATCTTTTGCCGGACCCAGCCCGGCGGGCGGGTGGCGGCACGGCGGGCAAGCTGGGGGGTCACCCGCGTCTGGCCACCTACGAAACGTCAGCGGCAGCTGACGGGGATTTGGGCGCGGTACTCGTATCGAAGCGGGCCAGAGAAGCCCTAAATCCCTGTTCCGCGCGTCCCTGGTTTCTTGAGAACACCGCGCGAGAATCCATCGATCACAAACACAGTAGGAGATAGTTATGGCGACGAAGAAACAGACGTCGAGTAAGTCTGAGAGAAGGACGCCGACGGGCAGCGAGTTGCTCGTTCTCGAACTGCAGGAAATCCACAACGCCGAGAGCCAACTGTCGCGGGTGCTGCCAAAGCTTGCCAAATCGATAAAGTCCGAAGGCCTCCGTACGATGGCTGACGAGCGGCTGGCGGAAGGCGAGCGCATCATCGGCGATATCGAAACTGCGCTCGAGGAGATGGAAGAAACTCCCGGACGTAAGAAGAACATAGCGGCCGAGGGACTGATCGAGGATGCACGAGAACACGCGCAAGAGATAGAGGCCGGCCCGGCGCTGGATTCCGTGCTCACGGCTGCCCTGCAAAAGACCGAGCACTACTGCATCGCCGCGTGGGGAACGGCAAAGTCTTTGGCCGCCGCGACAGGCCAAAAAACGGCGGTCAAGGCCATGGACCGCGCACTCAAGGAAGGCGGAAAATTCGACGAGCGGCTCACCGCCCTCGCCGAACAGGAACTCACGCCGGCCTTGCTGGCGATGGAAGGCAGCGACGAGGAATCGGGCGGGTCGCCCAAAGCGCGCGCGGGGAAGCGCGACGGCGGAGAAGCCAGGACTTGAGCCATGTGAGCGGCGGGGCACCGACGGTGCCTCGCCGCTATCGCTTTATAACGTCGCTTTGACGAGCAGCGCCCGCGCAGTGTAACGACGCGTTCTGGCATCAGCAACCGCCAATCGGGAATTGAGCCACTCGAGCCAACTCTCCATCGATTGTTCGCTCCGGGTTCGCTCCGGGTTTGCGCTCGCACAGGGCGAGCCGGCTGGCATCGCCATCGCAGCATCACGCAATCCATTGGCGGACCGTAGATGCCGTTGCCGCTCTGACCGGTAGAAGGGTAGCCAACAGCGCAACGAGGACCGCGACTCCCAAGGCGATCGCTAAGCCTATCGGATTGGTGCGATACTCGAACCCGTAGCCGAGGACCGCCGACCCGAGAGCGGCCACTACGGGGCGGCTGAGCAAGGGCGTCGAGCACGCCGAGATCGTCCAGCCGATCAGCGCGATGACGACCGCCTCGGTGGCGAACAATGCCGCAATGGTCGAGCTGCGTCCGCCAATCGCTTTGAGGATCGCAATTTCCCTGAATCGCTCGACCACGCCGACACTGAGGGTGGAGGCCAGCCCCATCGCGCCGACCGCCAGCATCATCACGCCAATCAACATCGACAAACCGGTCAGGATATTCAGATGGCCGAGAATGACTCTCTCGAGTGTCCGGGTGAGCACCGTGCCGGAGATTTGACGATCGGGTCCGATCGCGCTCGACTCGATTTTCCGGGCGGCCTGCCGTTGCGCCTCGAAGCTACCGTCATCGAGCCTCAGTACCATGGCATTGGCGCGTCCCGCTTGGTTGAGCAACCCATCCAGCAGCGATTTCGGACAATAGATCCGGCCGGGATTGAATTCCCGGATGATGCCAACCACGGTAACGTCGACGCTGTGCCCATCGACCGTCATCGTATAGCCGCTGCCGAGGTGAAGGTCGGGTTCATCCCGCAACAGCGTTTGATTGATGACGATGCCCGTGGGGATGCTTGCGGCGATCCAGTGGCCTGCGATGAGGTCCGGACGAAAGGCCTCATCGTCTCTCGGTATTCCGAGAACCGGTCTCGGATTGTTGAGGTGCGGTCCCGCGCGGTGCAGGGTCGCTTCCGCAGTCGACCAATAGTCCGCGTGCCGTACTCCGGGTGTTTCCTTCATCCATGCCTTCAGCCGATCGATCGGCACTGCAGCGCGCAGGCCGATGCCCAGGTCAAACCGCTGGGTGCGAGCGACCGAGGCTACGGTCGATAATAGGGAGGCGCGCACGGTCAGCGCAGTCACAAAAAAGGACAGACCGAGCGACACGATCAAGGCGTTCAACAGCACTTTGCGAGGCTTGCGCATGACCGACCGAACCCCGGAGCGGGGGATCAGCGGCAAGAATCCCAGCAACGCACCGACTCCGTCGGCGAAGGGGATCGCCTGTCCGGCATCGCCTCGCGCCAATGACTGACGCACCGGCTTGTGCGCGGCCCGAGAGATCGCGCTGAGAGCGACCGATACCGGTATCCCGATGGCAATGCCCATCAGCGACGGGCAGAGCCACAGGGGACCCGGCGACAGCAGATCGAAGTTGAGCCCCAGAGCGAGATAGCGGGCGATCATTCTGCCGGCCCATAGCGAGGGATACAGCGACAGTATTCCTGCCAACATACCCAGCGCGCCCGTGCCGAGCAGGTAGTCATGGATTATCTGGCCGCTGCGCGCTCCCAGGGCCCTCAAGACGCCGATGACACGCTGTTCCGAGGCCATCAGGCTGTCGACGAGGTTGACGATCAATAGGGCGCACATGATGAGCGCGACCACGGCCATTCCCGCAAGCAATGCCCGTATCGTGTCGAATTGAAACCTATGCCCGTGCTCAGGGATCGGATGCACTTCGAGCCGCGCCAGTTTGCTCCCGGCTTGTCGGAACAGCGCTTCTATTTGCGCGCCCGCGGCGACCGCCGCCGCCGGCGAGGTGGTGACGAGCAGCCGCGTATTCTCGAGCGGGAGGGACCAGGCGGCGAACGTCTCGGGGGTAATGTACCCATACACCACCTGTTCCATGCGGGAGGGATGCCGAGCCGCGTCGAACACGTAGCCCGAAAAGGCGCTGCCGACGGTCCTCCCATCGGGCAGCCGGATCATGAGCGATACGGGGGGCGGGGCGTCGAAGAACCACCGCCCGTCCCGTTCGATCGAGAGACTTCCGGCGACCGGCGGCCCGCGGCGGTCTTGGATGGCGATGCGCGCGATGTGCGCATGTTGAAAATCGCCAACGACCGCGATCAGCAGCGGCATCCAACGACCCGGCCGTGTCTCGATCAGCGCGCCGAACTCAGGCCGTTCCTCGACGCCGGTGACGCCGGGTAGGGCGGCGATTCGACGCCGCAGGGCCATGGGGATGCTGCCGGCGCTGAGCGTGATGTTGGCCGGGTTGGTAAGACGAAAATTCGCGTCGAGATCGTTACGCATGATCGCCAATGCGGTAACCGTCGAGCCGACGAGTACCAGACCCAGGGTCAGTCCGAACAATGTCAGCAACGTACGGGCCGGGCGGTAAGCAAGATCGCGAACGATCTTATGCCAGCGCGTCCTGGTCATACAACGGCGCCATCGCCGCGTGAGCCAACCCGTGCAACGGTGGAGATGAGTTCGCCGTCGGCGAGGCGCAGAACGCGGTCATATCGGGACAGATCGCGTGTTTCGTGGGTGGCGATGATGACGGTGCGACCGTCCGCGGCACATTGGCCAAACAGCGTCGCGACCAGATCGCCATTGCGCTGGTCGAGATTGCCGGCGGGCTCGTCTGCGATGAGGATGGGCGGGTCATTGGCGAGGGCCCGAGCGATCGCCACCCGCTGTTGTTCGCCGCCCGATAAGCGGCACGGCAATGTCCGGGCCCGGTCGGCCAAACCCATCCGATGCAACAGGCTCATGGCACGAGCCCGCCGCTCGCGTGTCGCAATCACGCTGACGAGGTCCATCGCCAGCAGGATATTCTCGATCGCCGTCAGTGTTTGTATCAGTTCGAAGAACTGAAATACGATGCCCATCTTGCTGCCGCGCAAGCGGGCGAGGCGGTTTTCGCTCAAGCCATTGAGCTCCACACCGTCGATGCCAACCGACCCGCTGGTCGGCCGGTCTATACCGGAAATCAAATTGAGCAAGGTCGATTTGCCGGACCCGGACGCCCCGGTGATCGCGACGAACTCGCCTCGATCAATGGTCAATGACAGGGGCTGCAGCGCCGTGGTCCGCACGGTTCCTTGGGTGAAAGTTCGGGCGGCGCCCGTCAGCACGATGATCGACCGCATGAAGCCTCCTGGGTGGCAAGGAGATCCTGCGCGCGAAATTTCCGGCGGCGATGTTCTAGTTGTCGGGAAACTGTCAGGTCCGGGGAAAGGTGAGGTAAACGGACGTGCCGACCTCGGTACTGGTGATGCTGATTGCACCGCCCAGGGCGATGACGGTGGCGCGCGCGATGCTGAGACCGAGACCGGTGCCGCCAGTCCGCCGTCCGCGATGCTTCTCGACCCGGAAAAAGCGATCGAACACCCGCGGAAGGTCATCCGGCGGGATGCCGCGGCCATTGTCGGTGACGCTGAGGCACCACGACCCCGCACCGAGAGTGAGGCGCAACTCGATCTTGGGCTCTCGCGCCTCCGAAGTCGCGGCGATGGCGTTCTCCACCAAATTGCCGAACGCCTGCAGTAACCGCTGCGGATCGACCATGACCTCCCGATCACCGACGGGCAGGTGGATGGCCGCCGCCGCGCCGTGTTGCTCGATGCGATTGCGGCTGCGGCCAAACGCGTCTTCGGCCCAGGCTCGCAATGCAACCCGCTCGACCTTCAGCTCGGCCTCGCCGGCATCGAAACGCGCCATGTCGAGCAAATCCCCCACCAAACGGTCGAGCAGCAAGATCTCCGAGTCCATTTGCGACAGATGGGGCATTGCTTCGGCAGGCCGGCGAGCGATAGTCTCGGCCAACGCGCGTAACCGGCCCAAGGGCGAGCGCAGCTCATGCGAGACGTCGGCGATGAGCCTATTCTGCCGCGCCTCCGCATCGCGCAGGCGCAGCGACATGTCGTTGAAGGACGCGACCAGGGCGGCGAGCTCACGCTGCCGCGGCGGCTCGAGTGTCTCGCCGAATTGCCCATCGGCCACCTGCCGAGCAACCCGTGACAGACGGTCGAAGCTGACGGTCAGCTCGCGGACCAGCGGATACTGCACCACCCCGGCGAACGCGAGAAACGTCAGCAACACGAGGATGAATTCGTTGTGCCAGGGATGGCGAGTCATGCCGTAGCGGCTGAGAACGAGCGTCCTGCGGCCGGCGCCCGCGGACATATCGGCCTGTCCCACCAGCAGGGATACGCGGTCCGCCTGACGCTCGGCCGACGCCCACTCAGGATGAGTATCGACGAGGACCCGGGCCGCGGAGTCGCTCAGAACGAATCTCGTGTCGGGGTGCGTGTCGCGCCAGGCTTTCTCCAGAGCCTGAGGACTCGACGCCGGGGCCACGCTCCGGGCGGTCCACTCGGCCTGCTGCTGCAGATCCCGTTGCCAGCCTCGATTGACTACGCCGGCGATGAACCAGGTCGAGAAGATATACAGCGCGACCAGGCAGCCGCTGATGATGATCAACTCGCGCCACAACAACACCCGGAACAGTCCCGGTCGCCTCACGGCGCTTCGAACCGGTAACCGATGCCCCATACCGTTTTCAGCAGGGTGGGCGATTTCGGGTCTCGCTCGATTTTACGGCGCAGATTGCTGACATGCGTATCGACGGCGCGGTCGAATGCCTCGGTATCGCCCCCTCTGACGCATTCGAGCATCTGCTCCCGGCTGAACACGCGGCCGGGCTCGCGCGCCAGCATCGCCAGCATGTCGAATTCGCTGCGCGTCAAGTCGACCCGGCGACCGTCGAGCAAAGCAGTCCGATGCCGCGGATCGAGGGTGAGCGGGCCGGTGGCGAAGGCCGCCGACGCCGCGGAAGTCGACCGGCCATAGCGCCGGAGCACCGCTTTGATTCGGGCCTCGAGTTCCCACAAGCTGAACGGCTTGGGCACATAGTCGTCAGCGCCGAGGTCCAGCCCGAGGATACGATCGGACTCCTGACCGCGTGCGGTGACCATGATGATCGCGACATCGAATTGCCTGCGCAGCCGGCGGCACAGCGACAGACCGTCTTCTCCCGGCAGCATGACATCGAGAACGATCAACGCGACACCGCCTTCGGACAGGCGGCGCCACGCCGCCTCGCCGTCGCCGACCCATGCCACGGCAAAGCCGCTATCGGTCAGATGGCGGACCACCAATGGAGCAAGCTGATCGTCATCCTCGACGAGCAGGATCGAAGGATTAGACGAGCCAGTCATTTCTTGATGGAGCGAGCGCTCGAGTCTGCGGCAACCATCTGGGGCGTAGCGCCGAATCTGCGGCTCCGCTGTCGTTGCAGCCGCCGGTGGGTGGCGGCAATCCGAGGCTCTCGCGCATTGTTTGACTACCGTGTCGCCTTCTCGCCAAGCGGGGATAATCATACCCGGAGCCGGGTGTCCAAAACAGGCTCGATCCGGATGACGGCAAGCCGCGGCCCGCCCTGAATCGAATGCAAAGTCAGTGCGCCCTGGCCGGAGCGAGCCGGGTCTGGACGAGATACAGAACGATGCTGAGACCGATGAGCGTCGCCAGGCCGATGATCTCCTGGCGCGAACCCAGAGCGATCAGGGCCAACATGGTACCGATGCCGATGACGGTCGCGGATCCGAGGAAGCGGAAGTTCAGCGGTGTGCCGGCCAGCGCCACGCCTCGGCGAGCCAGCACCCACGACGCTGCGCAACCGGCGATGTATAGGGCGGCGGAAGCCAGTGTCGCGAGTATCACCAGCTCGGCGAAGGTGCCCGTGAGCGCCAGTACGATGGCAATGCTCGAATAGCACACAATCGCCACGTAGGGCGTGTGGTGGCGCGGGTGGAGCTGTCCGAGGACCCGCGGCAGCAGGCCATCGCGCGCGAACGCAAATAACTGGCGCGGGCTGCCGAGAATGTCGCTCCCCAGCCAACCGAATATCGATAGGCCGGTACCGGCGAGCATCACCGCGCGCAGCACCGGATGGATGTGCGCCATCGCATCGGCCAACGGCGCCTTCGATGTTGCGAGCGAGGAGCCCAGGATGCCCTGTGCGATCGCCTGGATGGCCCCATACAGAATCGTCGTCGATATCACCGCGATGGCCAGGGCCTGGGGAATCGTGCGGCTCGGCCGCACCACCTCGCCGCTGGCGCAAAGCGAGCCCTCCATACCCACCAGTGCAAACACCGCGAGAATCAGTGCGCGACCGAGCCCCTGGGCATCCGGCTGCACCGTCAGCGCGAAATTCGAGCGATGGATTGCCCCCGCGCCAACGAGGGTGAAGATTGCCAACGGAACCAATTTGAGCGTCGTGGTGACGCTGACGAGCCGTGCGCCGCGTGCAACCCCCCCGATGTTGACCAGGGCGATACCGCCGAGGACACCCACGATGACCGCGCCGCGTACCGCTCCAACGAGGGACTGCGGGAACAACGTCGCTGCGACGTCGGCCAGAGCGGCAGCCACGGCGCCGCAAGCGAGTACGCAAGACACCCAGAGCAGGGTGCCGCAAACATAACCCGCCAGAGGCCCAAAGGCGGCTTCGATGACACCGTAGACTCCCCCACTGGTGGGGACGCGGCTGCCGCCCTCGGCAAAACAAATAGCCACCGCTCCGACCGCGAACCCACAGGCCAGGAACGCCAGCGGCGCATACGGGCCGACACACGCCGCGAGGGCCGCGGGCACGGCAAAGATGCCGGCGCCGACGATCATGCTCACGATGCTCGCCGCGAAGGCCCAAGGCCCTACTGCGCGAACCAATCCGCTATCACGTTGTTTTTCTCGCACGCGGGCGACCATACCATGGCTCTGTCCCAACTGTAGCCCCCACCCGATCGGATCGCCAGTGCCCGCCCCGTGCACCACGGCCGCGAGCGCCGCCCGAGCCGCCCGTGCCGTTCGTGCCGTTCGTGCCGCATTGCCCGAGAAGGTGTCGGTTGCTCTTGCGTTGGAGGGCGAGAAAGTCGTCATCAAAGCCGGCCGCAGTGCCGTGTGTGCCGCGAGTGCCGCCCGTCTGGCCCGGCCGACCCTGTCGCAGCAAATCGGGGAATCGATGGGTAGGGCAGGGACCGCCATTACGCCGTCCTCGAGAAGTGCCGTATTTGAGGAGTGCCGCATTTGAGCCAATCGGGCAATTGAAAATTTCCAATTTCGGACTTTTTGGGACACTCGAGGCATTGCTATTCTGCGGTATCACGGAGGTCGGACCCATGCTCGATCGGCGCACATTGCCCCACCTACAGCCAGTCACCGCGGGCCGCTACCGCGCGGCCATGGGCTCTTTCGCGACGGGGGTTGCGGTGGTCACCAGTGAATGGGGCGGCACGTTCCATGGGATGACCATCAGCTCCCTGGCCTCGGTTTCGCTCGATCCCTGTCTGTTGCTGGTATGCCTGAAAAAGAACAGCCGAACGGGGGATGCCATTCGAGCCCGGCGGGCCATGGCCGTGAACCTGCTGCGGCATGGGCAGGAAGCGCTCGCGCGACGTTTCGTCGATACGCTCGGCGACCGCTTCGACGGGTTGGAAACCGCGGTGGACGAGGCCGGCATGCCGCTCCTGCCTGGCTGCATTGCGCATCTCAGCTGTCGGCTGATCGAGGTATATCCCGGTGGCGATCACGACATCTTCATCGCCCAAGTGGCCTCTTGCGCCGCCGTCGAGGGCGCGCCGCTCGTTTACCACCGCGGTGGGTTCGGCGGTTATGCGCCGGCCGCGCCGCAGCCGACGCCTGTCTAGATGCATATTAACGCCAACGGCGTCACGCTCGATTGCGCCCTTCATCGTCGGCCGGACGCACCGTGGGTGGTGCTGGCCCATGGCATCGCCAACGATATGTCCGTCTGGGCCGAGGTGGCCGCCCGCCTGCAGTCTCGGTTCAATATCCTACGCTTCGATGCGAGAGGCCATGGCGGCTCGGAGCCCGTCGCCGGCGACTACACCTTCGATAGGCTGGCAGCTGATGTGATCGCGCTCATGAACGCCGTAGATATACCTCGCGCCCACTATGTCGGGATTTCCCTGGGCGGCATGGTGGGGCTGGGCCTCGCTCTGCATCATCCCGAGCGGTTGCTGAGCCTCGCCTGCTGCGACGCGCGCGCCGCGGCCCCGGCCGACTATCGGCAAGCGTGGATACAGCGTCGGGCGGCGGTGCTCGAGGGAGGCATGGAGGTCTTGGTCGAGCCCAGCATGGCGCGTTGGTTTGCGCCGGGTTTTCGGCAGCGTCACCCGGACCGCGCCGCCCAGGTGGAGGCGATGATCCGACGGACATCGCCGAATGGCTACCGGGGCTGCGCGGCCGCGCTGCTGTCGCTCGACTATGCCCGCGACCTCGGGCGGATCGCGATACCGACCTTATACTTGGTGGGGGAACACGATCAGGGCGCACCGCCCGCGACGATGCGCGAGATGCAGCAGGCGACGCCGGCGGCGCAGTATGTTGAAATCCCCGACGCCGGGCATTTGAGCTGCATCGAGCAGCCCGCCGCGGTTGCCGATGCGCTGGCGAACTTCTTCGACGACCGCTTTGGAGCTCCCCCATGACACGATTGACGGCCCTGGACCTCGCACACCTCACGCCGGAGCAGCGGACGGTCTACGATCAAATCGCCGCCGGTCCCCGCGGCAGGGTCACGAATTCGTTTCTCGCCTTACTGCACAGCCCACAGCTCGCCGGAAAGGTGGAGCAGCTCGGCGTGTATGTGCGCTTTCAGAGCACGCTGCCGGCGAGACTTCGCGAATTCGCCATTCTGGTGGTATCGCGTCATTGGCGGTGCGCTTACGAATGGCATGCCCACCTTGCATCGGCGGCATCGAAGGGCGTATCCGCCGGTCTCTTGGACCGTCTCGGGCGCGCCGAGGAGCCGGTGTGGGAGGAGGGCGCGGAGGCGGAGCGGGTGGTGCACGGCTATTGCACCGAGCTGCTGCGCAGCGGTCGTGTCGGCCAGGACATCTATGACGCCGCGCTCGCGCTCTTGGGGGAACAGGGCGTCGTCGACCTCACGGCCCTCGTCGGTTATTACACCTTGCTCGCCCTCACCCTCAACGCCCATGAGGTCGCACCGCCGGGCGGTGCCGAGGTTCCCTGGCGCCCATGAACCTACCGATTACCGGCCGGCAGGCCGCAGCCGTATCGTGGCCCGCTGCGGCAGCATGGCTCGCTGTCGCATCATTTCCCGCTGCGGCATCATGGCCCGCTGCTGCATCACTGCTCGAGGATTCAGCGACTCCGTGATGAATAAATTCATGGCGTTGCTGGTGTTTTGCAAAGTGGTGGAACATGGCGGCTTCACCGCCGCGGCGCGCAATCTGCGGATGTCGGTATCGGCGGTGACCAAAACCATGGCGCGGCTGGAGGATGAACTCGGCACGCAGTTGTTCAATCGCACCACGCGGCGACTGCGCACCACCGACTACGGCCAGCAATTCTACGAGCGCTGCGTGAGCATACTCGGCGATCTCGAGGATGCCGAAGCGGCCCTTCGCGAGGGCAGCCTGTCCTACTCTGGGCGGCTGCGCGTGGTGGTCCCGTTCTCGTTCGGCCGCATTACGCTCGTGCCCGAGCTGCAGCGCTTTTTCAGCCGTTACCCCGACATCGGCGTGGAATTGAATTTCAGCGACGCGCCCGTGGACTTGATCGCCGAAGGCTACGATGTCGCGGTGCGGACCGGCGAGATCAAGGATTCCCGCCTGGTCTCGCGAGTATTGACGCGCGGCGCCCAGGTGACCTTCGCCGCCCCCGCGTATCTTGAGACCCATGGGATACCGCAGACCCCGGCGGCGCTGCGCGAGCATAATTGCATCACGGGTCGTTTCGGAGCCGATTGGTCATTTCGCGGTCTCGACCACGCGCCGCTTGCGGTACACGTCAAGGGAAACTGTGTGGTGAACAGCGGGGATGCCCTGAGGGAAGCGGCGGTGGCCGGCATCGGCATCGCTCAAGGCACCTGGTGGCTGGTGCGCAAGGATCTGGAACGCGGCGTGCTCCGGGCCATCCTCGGCGACTATGCCGCCGCCGGCATGCCGATCTCGCTCCTCTATCCGGCGCAGCGTCACCTGCCGGCCAAGGTTCGCGTGTTCATTGATTTTCTGGTGACGTTAACGAACGGCACGGCTTGAATGGAACGAACGCCCTGTCCTGAATCAAACATGCGCATCGATTCTCGCTTAGTAGAGGCTCGCGACGCGGCGTTGCTCCTCGCCTCGCGCCGTGCCTGCAACCTCATCCCGTGATGGATGGGGCGAACCGCTGAGGACGCTGGATTTCGGAATTTTTGGCAACAATCTTTTCGCCGAAAGGGTCTTTCTCGTATTCTCGGTGAATGCTGTAATTCCTCGAACGAGGGCACCCTCCGGAGCGTGAGCAATGCGTTTGGGTTATTTCAGCATGCCCGTCCACCCGTTGGGGCGCGGTTGGGTTCAGACGCTCAAGGAAGATCGCGAAGCGGTCATTCTCGCCGACCGGCTCGGATTTCACGACGCGTTCATCGGCGAGCATCTCTCCGACGCCTGCGAAACGATTACCAGTTCCATGCTGTTTCTCGCATCCCTCGTGACCGATACCACGACCATCAAATTGGCCACCGGTACGGCCAATCTATCGCAACATCATCCAGTCATCATCGCCGCGCAGGCGGCGATGCTCGATCATCTGGCCGAGGGCCGCTTCATCCTCGGCATCAGTCCCGGTGCGTTGACCAGCGACGCCGAGGCTTTGGGAATCCTCGAGATGGACCGCAACAAGCTCTTCGCCGAGGCCATCGATGTCATTCTCGAGATCTGGAAACGCGATCCGCCTTATGAGATCGACCTCCCCGACAACCGTTTCAAGGTATCGACGGCAACCACGCAGGCGCTCGATGTGGGCGTCGGCAGACTGTCCAGACCCTATCAACGACCCCGCCCGGAAATCGTCGGCACCGTGCTATCGCCCGGATCGCAGGGGGTGGTGGCCATGGGGCGACGCGATTTCCATCCGCTGTCCGCCAACTTCCTGCTGCCGAAGTGGCTGCCATCCCACTGGAGCAATTACGCCGAGGGCAAAGCGCAAGTCGGTGAGCTCGCGCATCGGCAGGATTGGCGCGTCGCCCGCACGATCTTGGTCGCGGACGACGACAAAACCGCGGCCGCCTATGGCGGCGGCGATCCGCAAAGTCCCTACGCATTTTATTTCCGTCAACTGCTGTATAAATTGCGGCGTAGCAACCGGCTGTTCGTGTTCAAGACGCAGCGCGATGAAGCCGATGCCGCGGTCACCCTCGAGCGCGTCCTCGAGGCCTGCGTCATCAGCGGGACGGTCAATCAGGTCGTGGATCGTATTCTCGCGCTGCGCGAGGAGATCGGCGACTTCGGCGAACTCGTCTATGCTGGATTGGATTGGGTGGACCCAACCATCGCCAGGCGCTCCATGCAACTCATGGCCGAACAGGTGCTACCGCGAGTGAATGCCGCCATCGCATCGACCCGAGCAGTCCCCGCAGTGCCGGGGAGCCAATGAGCGCCGCCGGCGTCCCGATCGCAACTCCCGGCGAGCCCACTGGCGTGGGCGGAGGCCGGGGAGACGCCGTGGACAGCGCTCGAGCGTCCGCGAGTGCGGTGGGGCTCGAGGCGTTGATCGATCGGCAAGCCGTGGGCGCGCCCTTGATCGGTCTGTGTGCGCTCGGCGCGCTGTGTATGATCATGGATGGATTCGACGCGCAAGTCATCGGCTTCGTCGCGCCGGCCATCGTCGAGGATTGGAAGATTTCGCCATCGACCCTGGCGCCGGTATTCTCCATCGGCTTGCTGGGCATGGTGATCGCTTCGCTGGCGGTGAGTCCCTTGGCCGATCGGCACGGGCGCCGGCCGCTGCTGCTCATCAGCGTGACTTTCTTCGGGGCGTGCATGTTGGCGACCAGCGGCGTGCATACCCTGCATGAGTTGCTGTTCATGCGGCTGCTGACCGGCCTCGGTCTCGGTGCGACGGTGCCGAACGTGCTCGCGTTGGTGTCGGAGTTTTCCCCGGCCCGCCATCGCTCCGCCGCCGTGATGATCATGGCCGCATGCTTCACGGTGGGCGCAGCGGTCGGCGGCTACAACGCCGCCTGGATGATACCCGCGTACGGTTGGCGCTCGTTATTCTTGCTGGGCGGCGCCGTCCCGCTCCTGATCGCGGCATCGATGTCCTTCTGGCTGCCCGAATCGGCCAAACTGCTCGCGCTGACCGGCGCGCAGCCGGCGCGGATCCGACATGCCTTGGGCAGGATCTATGCGAAGGCGGCGGCCGGCGCCTCCGAGTCGGATTTTCTATCGGTCACATCGGCGGCGCACCCGCCGGTGATCGAACTGTTCCGCGAGGGCCGGCTCTGGCCGACACTGCTGATATGGCTGTTGAACTTCATCAATCTGCTGCAGCTCTATTTTCTATCCAATTGGCTGCCGACCTTGCTGCGTTCGTCGCATCTGACGCTGAGGACCGCCGTCACGAGCGGTACCTTCTTGCAGGTGGGCGGGCTGACGGGCGCGCTGCTGCTGGCGCTGCTCACGCGGCGCGTCAGGCTCATGACGTTGATGACCGTGAATTTCGTCGCCGCCGCGGTCGCCATCTTCGCACTGGGTCAGACCATGGCCAGTCCCGCATGGGTGCTGCTGCCCATTTTTGCGGCCGGGTTCTGTGTGATCGGCGGCCAGCCGGCGATCAGCGCGATCACTGCCGAGTACTATCCCACGTTCATTCGTTCGAGCGGCGTGGGCTGGTCGCTCGGCATAGGGCGGATAGGCTCGATCGCGGGGCCGCTGGTCGGTGGCCTGTTTCTCGACATGCAGTGGGGAAACGGCAAGCTATTCTTGACCGCCGCCATACCCTCCCTGATCGCGAGCGTCGCGGCGGTCATGCTCGCCCGCGCCGGTGGGCGAGGGGTGCGCGCGGGCAAACGCGCGGTGCCGGCGGGCGACGGATGACATATCGCGCGAGCACTCAACAGTCCTGTCACCCTCCGCCCCATCGATCGAGCCGCCAACCTCAGGGTAGGCCGTAACCCGAAGCCCGCTGCCCACAACAGCGACCTGCAGCCCTGAGCGGTCTTGCGGCCCTCGCCGCTCTCGAACTTCCCGGGGGCTCTGAGCGCAGTACAATCGATTGCGAATCAGGACTCTTCCGGCGGGATGACCACCTGGTAGGTGAACCCGGAGGGGTGTCCGAATGGGGCCACCCGCCCATCGCGACGAGAATTCTCAGTTTCGCAAACACAATCGATTCCAACACTACACTTTGTTTTCGCAGCGCCGATTGGATTGACTATTTCCCCCCAATATTTCGCGCGTTATTTTGGCCGCCGTCCGTCCGCAAGGGAGCGGTTTTGATACCGCTGCAATCGATTGTTGCATTCGATTGTGATGGGTGCTAGTTTCTCGCCATAAGGCTCGGGGGGCGGCTGGGGATCCAAGCCCGCCAAACAACAACGGCAGATTCTTGGGAGGGCGCTTCATGAAGAACTCTAGGTGGATCATTGCGAACGCGGTTTCATTCACCATCTTGCAATCCGCAGCGTCCATGGCCGAGGAGGCCGGGAAACCCCTAACCAACGATGCGTCCGCGTCGGCAGCCGCGCCCGTCGCCGGTCACAACGACGTCGACTTAGAGGAAATCATCGTGACGGGCGTATCTTTACCGACGACCAAGATGAAATCCAGCGTCTCGGTCAGCTCATTGGATCCGGTTCAAATCGAGTTTGCCGCCCCGAACAGTTCCGCGGATGCCCTGCGGGAAATTCCGGGAATTCATTCCGAGGCATCCGCCGGCGAAGGCAACACCAACGTCACGGTGCGTGGCATACCGATCTCGGCGGGCGGAAGTCGCTACGTGGGATTTCAAGAAGATGGCCTGCCCGTGCTGCTCAACGGCGACTACGCGTTCGTGACGCCGGATATGTATCTGAAAATCGACGGCGCGCTCGATCATATCGAGGCGGTGCGCGGCGGCGCAGCATCGGTGCTGGCTTCCAATTCACCGGGCGCCATCATCAATTTCATTTCCAAGGCAGGCACGGAAGAGGGCGGCAGCGTCGCTGTCTCCCGAGGCCTGGACTTTGACGAGACACGCTACGATTTCGACTACGGGCAGCACTTATCCGAACACACCCGGTTCTTCGTCGGGGGCTTCTTCCGCAACGGCAACGGTCCGCGTAACGGCGATGTTCCCATCGAGAACGGCGGTCAAATCAAGGCCAATATCACGCAAGACATCGGCGATGACGGTAGTTTCATTCGTATGAGCTACAAGCACCTGGACGACCGTTCACCGCTCGACATGCCCGTGGCATTCGGTTTGAGTAATTCCAATCCCACCAAGGCCAACCCGGCGACCATCGAAACGTATCCCGGAATCGACCCACGTACGGCGAGCTATTACTCGCCCTATTGGCCGAGCATCACGGCTCGCAATCCCGACAACAATTTGACGGCCAGCAATCTCAATAGCGGTCTCACGGTTCGGGAAGAGGCGCTCGGCCTGCAGGCACATATCGCGCTGGGACATGAGTGGATACTGGATGAAAGCTTCCGTAAATCGGCCAAGTCCGGGAGCTTCTTGGTCGCCTATCCAACCGGTGCGCCGATCGCCCGGGCGGCTGCCGGCACCGTCTATGCCGCCGGTCCCAACCAGGGCAAGCCTTACACCGGAGCCGAGATCGAATTGGCCGCGTTCGATGCCTCGCTGGATGATCTGGGAAGCACCGTCAACTCCTTGAAGTTGTCGCGGACTTTCGATTTCGCGGATGCCGGAAGCCTGAATGCGATCGTCGGCTGGGATACGAACAGCCAGATGATTTCGGTCGACCAGAATCTTCCTCACTATCTGTTCACGGCAAGCGGCAATCAACCTGTGCCGTTGGTGGGATTGAACGCCGCCGGCATTCAGACAGATTCCAGCGGTCTGCTACCGATCGCCAACGGCTGGGGTGTCACAGACCGCCAGATTCAATATGACATGAATTCGCCCTATCTGACCGTGGGCTACGAAGTGGCACAGCTCAATCTCGACGCCGGCGTGCGCGATGACGTCGAGAAGGTGACCGGCTTTCAATCGAACGCCGGTTCGCCTGGGGCGGGTACACCCTTCACTCCCGGCGTGTTTCCAAGCATCCCCACCAACGAGGTGCACTATCGCACGTCGAACACGGCCTATTCCGTCGGCGGCAACTACCGAATCACCTCCGATCTGGCCGTATTCGCACGTTACAGCGACGGTGCCTCGTTCAATGTCGTGGAGCGAATGGGCGGACCGTTCATCGGCGGCGCGCCGATTCCGATCAACACGGTCAAGCAGACCGAACTGGGAGTGAAATGGCGGCAAGGCGACTTCAACTCCTTCATTACCTTCTTCAAGGCGGACACCGATGAGGGCAACTACGACCTGACGACCCAAATCCTGTCGCAGAATACCTATACCGCCAAGGGCGTCGAGCTCGAAAGCAGCTATCGTTGGGGTGGATTCAACGTCAGCGGCGGATTCACCTACACGGATGCGTCCATCACCGGCTCAAACGATCCGACGATCGTCGGCGATCAACCGCATCGGCTCGCGAAGTATATCTATCAGTTGACGCCGTCTTACACCGTCGCCGCCTTCACCGTGGGCGGCAGCTTGATCGGCACCGCGAAGTCCTTCGGCGATGACCAAAATACGATTGTCCAACCGTCCTTTTACACGGTAAGCCTGTTCGGCAATTACGAGTTCAACCGGCACGCTTCGTTGTCACTGAGTGTGAACAATCTGTTCGACAAGATTGGTTGGACCGAGTACGACAACGGCCAGGGCGCCCGATCCATCAATGGGCGCACTACGCGCGCGACGATCCGGTACAAGTTTCAGTAGGGTGCGAAACGAAGCATGCGTTGGTTCAAGCGCCGCGAGTTTGGTGCCGCTCGGGTAATAATGGATGGGTGATGGTGCCGAGTGGTCGGTGGGTGGCTCGAATGATGGATGGATGATGGCGCCGAGTGATGGGTGGGTGGCTCGGGTAATGGATGGGTGATGGGCAGGAGATGGCTCGGCTGTGGGCGGAAAAAGGAAAAGGGGGCCGGATCGGTGTGCCGACACCGAGCCTTCCCCCTGATCCTCCGCGGCAGCCCTCTATTGCAACCGCATGCGATGCGCCATTACAACGGGCTAGCAGCTCGCTATTGCAACCCGAGCGCGGCCGCGCACGCCGGCGCGGCATGATCCGTACGCTTGCTGATACCTTTCGCCACGACATACGTGACCAGAAAGTGCGCATCGACCGAGCTGCTGTTGACCACATCGTGCAACTTCGTTCCTTCGGTCCACGAGTCGCCCGCATTGTAGACCCGTTTCACGCACGCGGCGTCGTACCAATCCACCGGGCCGGAATCTGCTGCCAAGGTGAGCAGCAAGATGCCGGGGTGGGTGTGCCAGCCGGTGGTGCCGCCGGGAGAGAACTTGATTTCCTGCTGGATGACATACTTGTCTCAGGCCTACCGGGAGCGGTCAGGATGGATGACATATCTCAACATCGGTCCGCGCCTCGATTCGCTGCGCAGCGACGCGCGATTCATCGAGCTGCTGCATCGCGTTCGCTTGGTCCATTGAGCGAGGGAGCGGCACGGGGCCGCTCCGCAGCTCGGCGCACCAGACGCCTCCAGATTTTCACTTGAACCGTCACACCGCTGGGTCCCTTTCGTGGGCTCGTGAACGTGAGCGTGTCGCCTTCGAGGTTGACCGTCTGAGAATAGCGGTGCCCGATCTCTCCGGGAATGAGAGATGTCTCGACGTCGTGGCGGACCGTCGATGTCGCTTCGTCGTACTCCCATTGGCCGGCGTAGGCGTAATACGTGTCGAGCAACGCGGCCTCTCGCTGCGCGGTTTCGGGTGTGTGAGGGCCCGCGGGGCGAGAGGTCGGAGCATCCATGGGGGGCCGAGGCTGCCCGGCGATTTGAACGCTCATCCATCCCGACGGGTCATAAATGAGAACACCCGTGGTATCGGCGTTGAAAAATGGATCGGAGGTCCGGATGCCGGGGCCCACCAATCGGATGCTCACGAGGCGCCACGCTCCGATGAGTTCTTGTCGGGTCGCGTGCGGCTTGTCTGCGGGTCCCGGCACGGCCACGGAGTAAGGAGATAGGCTCAAATACGCGAGCAGGACGAGCCAACCTGCGGGCATCTGGGTCCTGCGCGCGAATATCTCACTCATGGCGTACCTCTGCGGGGATTTTCTGCGTCACCTGAGAACGGACCACCGTTAGGCGGTCAGCGGCGAGTCATGCGCGTTGCCGATGTTGCAATGCACCCAAAACTTCAGCGCACATTATGCGGCCGGGCACGTGACCAAACTACACGATGCGGCCTGAAGATCGTCGCGTACGTCGCTCGAGATATCATGAGTGGTGGCTAATTTCTAAAGCTCTCGTGTATAAATAGCTTCTGTATAAATACCGTGTCTAGCACACCGCAAGTTTGGTTGGTCTCTGCTTGAACTCAACAGGCTGTGGCGGTGCTGCCGAATAGCCGGCTTCTCGCGTTATTAATTAGAATAGAACTGCCGAGGGTCACATGTTGCAAGGCCGCTCCGAGCGTCATGCGCCCCCCGCGCATCGGGAATACTCACGCGGTGGATTACGGTGCTCTCATCTCGCGCAGCTACGGCCCGAGGTGATGATTCGCGACACGTCGTGAGCCGCCTCCTCCGAATGGTGGCGGCGTTCGGCTTGTCCGGGCTGGGGATCGCCCCCGCTCTGGGAGCGTGTCTGCCGCTGCCCTCGCCGGATCTGCGGGCAATCGACCAGCAGAGCGAGGTCGATCCGGCACGCGCCATCGAGCAAGCCTTGGCGCGACGCGGCGCCGGTAACGCGGCCGATGGGCTGCGCGGCGCCGAAATACAGGCCATCCTGGCAGAGGCCAACATGCAGATGAGCCGTCCCGCCGAAGTGACACGGGCGGTGAGCGAGGGGCTGTCCCTGTTGGACCGGCTGCCGTCCTCGCCCGATACCCAGCTGTTGCGCTCGCGCTTGAGAATATCGGAAAGCGATGCGGCGCTCGAGGGTGCGGACGCGGCCACGGCGAAGGTGCTGCTCGACAAGGTGCTCGCGGCGATGCAATCCGACTCGGTGCAGCGAAGCTGCGCACTCATCTCACGGGCGCAGGCATACGCGCAATTGAACCAGCCGGATCTGGCGGCGAACGACGCCTTGACCGCTTATCGGATCGCCGACAGCGGCGGGTGGATTGCGGCGCGGGGGGCAGCCGCCTACACGCTCGCCACGGTGTATCGGCGGGCGGGTCTTTTCACCCAGGCGATCGCCATGATCGATGAAGTCATTGCGGCCGCGAAAGCGGATGGACGCGCATCGAGTCTTGCGGTGGCGCAGTTCACCCTCGGTCGGATTCTCATCGACGCGGCTCGCTTCGCCGAAGCGCAGGACGCGCTCGTGGCCTCCCGCGAATTATCCGCCGCTCTGCACGATCGCGTGGGCATGGCGACCGCCGACGCCGCCATCTGCATGGCACGAACCGGTCTCGGCGACCTCGACGGCGCCGAGCGCGCTTGCCGTTTGGACGACACGCCGTTCAAAACGGCGCACCGCGAAGATCTCCTTTTTATTCTCCAGGGGTTGCGTGCCGAGATCGATATTCGACGGGGCCGTGCCGCGGCAGCCGTCGCGAAGCTCGATCGCGTGCTTCGGCCCGCAGGCCGGCAGCTGATCCCGTATATGCTGCCGCGGTTCTATCGAGATCGAAGCCTCGCCAACCGCGATTTGCATCGCGACGGCGCCGCATATTCCGACCTCAAAGCCGCTTCGGACATGGAACGGACCGCCGAACTCGCACAGCGCGAACGTACGGTGGCCGTCTTGAGCGCGGCCGCGGCCGCGGACAAGCTGCTGACCGACAACCATATGTTAGCCGAACGCTTGGCCGCGCAACGACAGGAACTAAACGCGCAAGCGCACATCCGCCGGCTGTGGACGTGGCTCGAAATCGGCACGCTCATCACGTGCTGTCTGCTCGCCTACCTGCTGCTGCTGATGCGGCGGCAGAGTCGAGCGCTGCAACTCCAGGAGACCATCATGCGCACCACGGCGAGTCATGCGCCGGATGCGTTGCTGCTGCTCGACGCACAGCGCCGCGTGCGCTTTTCCAATCGCCATTTGTTCGGCGACGCGACGCCCCATCCGGTGGCCGAACCGCTGGGGTGGGGTATTCCCGAATCGGTACTGCCGGTGTTGAAGCGCGCACTCGACGCTGTTTCGTCAAACTGCGAGCCGCTGATCTTCGAGGTGACGATGCCCGATTCTGACGCGCGGACCCGGCATTTCGAGCTTTCGTGCGCGCCGGTCATCGTCGATGATCGCCTGATCGGCCTTACCTTACGTTCGCTCAACGCGACGGAACGTCTGCGTCTGGAGCGCGAGTTCGTCGATGTGGTCGGCCGCGAGCGGCAACGGCTGAGCCACGATCTGCATGAGGGTTTGGCTCAGGAGCTGACCGGGGTGATGCTGTCACTGCGAAGCGCGACCTCGGCGATCGAGCGAGGCCAATGGAGCGGCGGCGATATGCTGAACGAGGCCGTCCGGCAAATCGCCGGTTGCATCGAGCGGGCCCGCGATCTGGCGTGTGGGCTGTCGCCGGTGCACATTCATCTGGGTTCGCTCTCCCACGCGCTCGAACAGTTGGCCGGCAAGGTCGCCACACACCTCAAGATCAATATCTCCACCAGCTTCCCGAAGAGGGATATTCCGCTTTCGGAAGCCGCGTCCGATCAGCTCTACCGCATCGTGACCGAGGCCGTGACCAACGCCGTCCATCATGGCGGTTGCGCCGCCGTTCATGTTTGTCTGTCCGGCACCGAGAAGGCGCTGGAACTCATTATCAGCGACGATGGACAAGGGCCTCCGGAACGTTCCACACAGGATGGAATGGGACTGAAATTGATGGCCTATCGGGCCCGGCTGCTGGGCGGGGTCATGCAGTTCGAGCGCGGGTCCGCCGGTGGTGCGCAGGTCACCGTATCGATTCCCCTGCCGGCATGAGGTCACTCAACGCCCTCGGGCAACGCTCTGAGCTCGCGATCGCGCGCCAGCCGGCCGGCGAGCAACGCCGCCTGCGTGCGATTCGAGGCGCCCAGTTTGCGCAGGATGACCGTCATGTGCGCCTTGACCGTCGCCTCGGTTATCCGTAGATCGTCGCCGATTTGTTTGTTGAGGCGCCCGGCGCACACCATGGTGAGGACCCGAAACTGTTGCGGCGTCAGTTGCGCCATGCGTTGCGCGATCTGCAACGCATCGGGGTCCGGCCCCGGATCTTCCCCGTGTACCAGACACGGGGAAGATCCGCTCTCCGGGCAGCTGGTCGATGCCTGCAAGGCGCTCGCCTCCAACGGCGGCAAGCCGCAAGGCGAACAGACCGCGAATGCCGACAGCAGCCGCTGTGGTCAGGCCTTCAACGGCGTGATCTGGGCTGGTTTCAGCAGCCCGCGTTTTGGCACGTTCATGATCGGCCGGCAACAGTCCCTGCAACTCGACGCGCTGGCGCTGTACGACCCGCAAGCCCTGTCCATTCTCGTTCCTCGGTTACTCCGGCTTCAACACCCAGGGAGCGCGCTGGGATAACGCGGGCAAGTACGCGTTTCAGAGCGGTCCGGTGCGGGTTTCGGCCATGTATTCCAACGGTGGACAGGATACCGGCCTGCTCGGCAAATCCTACGGCGCCGATATCGGGGTGACCTTTCAGGGCTTGTCGGTCGATGCCGTCTACGAGAACGAGAAGGGGGCGGTCAATCTGCGAAGCTCCTTCGACAATGCGGCGAACCCGCTACCCGCGCCCGGATTGGCCGCCTATATTTCCAACGACAAGTCCTATAATCTCATGGGCAGATACGTGTTCGAATTGGGCGATTCGAGCCAGGAGGACAAGCTCACGGTGTACGCGGGGTATTCCCATATCGAGAAGGCGCACGCGGCCTATACGGTCGGCAGCGCGCAGAACAACTACCCCCTCTCGGTGGGCATCGATATCAATGCTGCGGCGGTGTACAACATGGAATGGGTGGGCGCGAGGTATGCCCTGAATTCCGGCTGGAACTTCAGCGGCGCGTTCTACCATGTGACGCAGAACAGCTGGACCATCGGCCTTGGGGCGGGCGGCACGGAGGGTCTCGGCTGCGCGGCGGCCGGGCTGCTGTGCGCCGGCGATTTCAAGGAAGTATCCGCGGTGGCCGATTACATCATCAACAAGCACTACGACGTTTACGGCGGCGTGAACTGGTCCGAGGTCACCGAGGGCCTCGCCAACGGCTTTGCCGGCACCACCGCGGG
The DNA here is from genome assembly GCA_030799355.1 of Pseudomonadota bacterium. Taxonomy (GTDB): domain Bacteria; phylum Pseudomonadota; class Gammaproteobacteria; order Steroidobacterales; family Steroidobacteraceae; genus Bog-1198. The sequence continues at coordinate 13,695 of JALYHP010000092.1, read as the reverse complement.
TACCTCGGGCAGCCAGAATCAGGTTACCGTGATGTGGGGCTTTCGCATCAAGCCACCGGGAACTGAAGGCATCGGGATCACAAGGTTCCCCTGACGCCGGGCGGGGAGGGGCCACATACTCGAGGAGACGACATGGCTATCAGCACGGCCGGCACCCTGCCGAAGGGTGAAGAACGCTCGCAAAACGATTGGCTGGTGATCGGCGCCTCTTCGCTGGGTACCGTATTCGAGTGGTACGACTTCTACCTGTATGGCCTGCTGGCCACGGTGATCAGCGCGCAATTTTTCTCCGGCGTCAACGACACCACGGGGTTCATCTTCGCCCTGGCGGCGTTCGCGGCGGGATTCGCGGTGCGCCCGTTCGGCGCGCTGGTGTTCGGGCGGCTCGGCGATTTGGTGGGGCGCAAGTACACGTTCCTCATCACCATGAGCATCATGGGCGGCGCCACGTTTGCGGTCGGCCTGTTGCCGAGCTATGCGACGGCCGGAGTCGCAGCACCGGTTTTATTGCTGACACTCAGACTGCTGCAAGGCTTGGCGCTCGGCGGCGAGTACGGCGGCGCCGCCACCTACGTGGCCGAGCATGCGCCGCGCGGCAAGCGCGGGTTTTTCACCAGCTGGATCCAGACCACGGCAACCCTCGGCCTGTTCGCCGCGCTGTTGGTGGTGATCGGCACCCGCACCTATGTCGGCGAGGAGGCGTTCAAGGTCTGGGGCTGGCGCATCCCGTTCCTGGTATCCATTCTATTGCTTGCCATCTCGCTGTGGATTCGCATGCAGCTCGCAGAGAGTCCGGTGTTCGTCAAGATGAAGGCTCTTGGCACCACCTCGAAGGCACCACTCACGGAAGCCTTCGGGCAGTGGAGCAATCTCAAGATCGTGTTGATCGCCCTGCTGGGCGGCGTCATGGGGCAGGCCGTGGTGTGGTACACGGGCCAGTTTTACGCGTTGTTCTTTCTGGAGCGGATGCTGCGTGTCGACGGTGCGACCACCAATATTCTGACCGCCATCGCTCTCGTTCTGGCCACGCCGGGATTCGTTTTTTTCGGCTGGCTGTCGGACAAGATCGGCCGCAAGCCCATCATTTTGACCGGCTGCTTGCTGGCGATACTGACGTATTTCCCCTTGTTCGAAGCGCTCACTCGATACGCCAATCCCGCCCTGTACAAGGCACAAGCGGCGGCGCCGGTGACGGTGCGTGCCGATCCGGGAGGATGCTCGTTTCAATTCGATCCCATCGGCAAGAACAAATTTGACTCGACTTCCTGCGATATCGCCAAGAGCTTCCTCGCCAAGGCCGGCGTCTCGTACGCGAGAATCGATGCGCCGAGCGGGGCTTTGGCTGAATTGCACAGCGGCACGACGACACTGACCGCCCCGGATCCGAGGACCGTCACGGGCAAGGCTCGCAAGGACGCGATCGCGAAGTTTCAAGCCTCCGCGAAAGCCACCCTGGCCGCGGCCGGCTATCCAGACAAGGCTAACCCCGCAGCCATCAACAAGCCGATGGTGGTGTCGATATTGTTCGTATTGGTGCTGTACGTCACCATGGTCTACGGCCCGATTGCGGCCATGCTGGTGGAGTTGTTTCCCGCCAGAATTCGCTACAGCGCGATGTCTCTCCCGTACCACATCGGAAACGGGTGGTTCGGAGGATTTCTACCGACGACGGCGTTTGCGATGGTGGCTGCGACAGGCGATATTTATTACGGGCTCTGGTATCCCATCGCCATTGCGGGAGCGACCCTCGTTATCGGCCTGTTCTTCCTGCCGGAAACCTTCAAGAGGGAGGTCGACGCCTGACGCGCGTCCGACGTGGGCCGTGCACGTCGCCGATCTCCTGAGCAGGATCGAGATCGGCGCCCATCTGCATCCGCTAAGTCCGGCCACTCCTGCACCTCGGCGATGTCGGCCTGGTACCACTAGTGTGTTTGGGCTAAGGTGCGCCGAGCGCAGGCCGTACACGACGAAGGACGCGCTCGCTAAGCGCACAGGGGAGGACGGACGATGCCCGAGGAACCTATCAAGCCAGCTGCGCCGGAGACGCGACCCGCCGGTCCGTCGATGACTGCAGGCGCGCCACCTCGAGAGCGCGAAACTGCCATCAGCGCGGCGCCGGGGTCTCCGCCCCCGGCCACGTTTCTCGATTGGTCCGGTCACAAGCTCGCGATGTGGTCCCTCATTGGGTTGTTCGTCGTCATCGGCGCATTCCTCGCGATTCTGTCGGGCGGATGGGGCTGTGGAGCATGCAGTGTCGAGCTTCCCATGGCGGAGGCTACACAGGTGCTCGCCGGATTGCCTGAATCCGAAATTAACGAGCGACGACTATCAGAAGGCGTGTCCGCAGACGAAGATCGAGATGGCCAAGCTGGTGATTTCCGAGCCCAACATCACGGCTTATCGCGAATTTTGGAAATCGATGTTCGAGCGCGTCGTCGGCACGACGCTGCTGCCCATCGTGACGGCGATTCTCGGGTACCTCTTTGCCTCGAACAGTCGAGGGATACCCAAGCCAAAGGACCCTACCTCGGGTCAGTAGCCCGACTAGCGGACCACCCGGCGTGAGCTACGCTTTTATATTGGCAAGGCGCGGCAGAATCACCTTTTCCAAGTCTTGTCGACTGGGATCGGCCGACAAAATGTCCCTGCCGTTTTTGCGCGCATCCGCCCCCCAGTTCAAAAGCGCCAGTGCATCCTGCACAATCTCTGTGTTTTTCGGGTTACCGAGCTTTTTCTTGAGTTCCTCAAGAAATGTATCGTCGATGTTTACGCGAATTTCAGCCATGGGTAGACTCCATTTAACATCCTTAGAAAGTCCAATAATACTCCATAAAAACTCCAAGTCAATGGAGAGAGCAGGACGCACCAATGGACAGCCCGATCAAAGGGTATCGGTAAAGATTCGGATCGATGGTGGGCGACCCGCGCAGCAGAGATGTTGCAGCGAGGGTCGCGGATGATCTGAACGTGAGCGACGCTGACTGGGCGCTGGTCATGGCGGCGTAATGGCCGCTCGTGCGGCGACACTGCGAGCAGTGACAGGCGATGACGTCCCGCAGGGGTCCGGCTACTTCGTGGCGCACGGCACCGCAGAGGCAACCGCCGTGGTGTGTATCGGCGCCGGCGTTCATACGACACGCTGCGGGCTTGCCGATTGCTCGACGTCAGCGGCGGTCAACTGTGTGATGGGGCGGCGCAGGGCGTACGCGGCTTGAATGACCGCCCCCACGGCCCGGGGCAATTTCGCCAGACGTTGGCGAATCGGGGTGTATTTCCTGTTCCTGGCTGATGCGGATGCCGCCGGGCTGTTTCATGGTGTTCTCGAACTCGGCCGGGGCGGTGGTCCAGATCATGCGGAATTATTTCTTGCGATCCGCGCGACTCGGATTCGGGACCTGGAGTGCCGAGGATCTCCCGTTGGCGCTCGGTTTATGGGGTGATCCGGAAGTGACCAAACTGACGGGTGGCCCATTCAGCCCAGCGCAAGTACGCGAGCGCCTGTCTTGGGAAATCGCGAATCAAGTACGGCACGGAATTCAGTACTGGCCTATCTTTCTGTTGCAAACCGGCGAGCATGCGGGCTGTTGTGGCCTTCAGCCACACGCACCGAACCATGGCATCTGTGAACTTGGCTTTCAACTTCGCAAGACGTTCTGGGCTCAAGGCCTTGGCCGTGAGGCAGCCGAGGCCGTCATAGGGCGGGCTTTCAGCACCCTTGGAATTGCTGCCCTATACGCCGGCCATCATCCAAGAAACGTGGGCTCCAAGCGACTCCTGGAGGGACTCGGATTTCGCTCTCACGCACGACGAGTTCTATCCACCGACGGGACAGGTCGAGCCCTGTTATCTGCTGCGGAATCACGATCCTAGGCCGGCTCACTCACGATAATCGCGCTTCATTTCAGGCGCTTGGTCATCCACGAGACCCACCTGCGGTACACGTCGCGCTGTATAGTGTTGCGGCATGGCAGCGATGTTGATGTTCCACTCTTTTTTTTCGACATACATTAAGACTCTTCAACCATCGGCGTCGACAATGATCCACATTCTTCCCTTTTCTCCGCAGCATACCGACGGCGTCGTCTCGGTCATCCTTCCGATTCAGCAATCTGAATTCGAGATTCCGATCACGCTGGATGCTCAACCGGATCTGAGTGACATTGCCGGCTTCTATCAGAAGGGTAATGGTAATTTCTGGGTCGCATTGGACGGTGACAACGTTGTGGGGACCGTGGCGCTCCTCGATATCGGCGACGAACGAGTAGCCTTGCGCAAGATGTTCGTTACCTCTACCCATCGCGGCGCCGAGCAAGGCGTCGCAAGGCGTTTACTCGAAACACTAATAGCTTGGTGTCAACCCAGGGGGGTGCGGGAGGTCTATTTGGGCACCGCGGCAAAGTTCCTAGCAGCTCACCGATTCTACGAGAAAAATGGCTTTCGTGAGATCGTACAGGCGGAATTGCCAGCAAGCTTCCCCATCATGACGGTAGATACCAAGTTCTACGCCCGCGCTTTATAGGCCACTGGGTCCGAGCCCGCTTCAAACATCGACTTAGCGTGACCACGGCCTGTACCTCCGATTCCAAACACCACGGCGCCTGGGACCAGAACCTCACCACTCAATGGCACGTGCGCTATGGTGGGCGCGGCATCATGATCTACTGGCACGTCGAGCGGAACTCGCTGTGCATCCACTCCCAGCTCAAATCGCCGTCCTCCTCCGAGGTCGCCTCGATGATCGAGGGCGTGATCCATCACTGCACCGAAATGGAGGTCGATCGACAATACGTCGACTCCCACGGACAGAGCACGGTCGCCTTCGCCTTCAGCCGACTGCTGGGCTTCCAGCTGCTGCCACGGCTGAAAGCCATTCACTCGCAAACACTGTATCGCCCGGAAGCCCCCGGCGGGCGCCCAACTTCCTCCACCCGTGGGCGGGTCAAACTCCTCCACCCTGATGCCGTAAATCGACGCCGGTCGGCGCCGAGCTAGAGAACGGCGGCGGGACGTTACGCTGCGCCCTTTTTCTACGGAAAAGGGGCCCCGGGAGTGAACGTCTTGAAGCCAAATTTGCGGATTTCGGTCCACACCTTGCTGGATGCAGGCAAGTCCCAGCGCGAGATTGAGCGGGTGCTGGGGGTGGATCGCAAGACGATCCGTCGCATCCAGCAGCAGTCAAAATCCCCCGGGGTGACCACCGGGAATTGCGGGGTAAAAGCCGTCGAAACGGCCGAGACCTCGGAGCAAAATCCCCCACCCCGCCCACCGGCTCAGAAGCCGCTGGCCACCCCATCGGCCTGCGAGCTGCACCGCGAGTGGATCGAGAGCCAGGTCGCGCTCGGGCGTAACGCTGTGAGCATCTACCAGGATCTTTCCGAGAAGTTTGGATTTACCCGCAGCTACGACGCTTATCTACCCGGCTGGTATGAGGCGGCCTGTGCCTGGGGCGACGCGCGCGTGTCAGCGAGCGGTCGATAGCACGCGGCGACGACCAGGTAGTGGACCAGCGAAACGGCCTGACAAGCGCTGGCAGCGACTCTGACTTGGTCTACCAGATGGTCGGTTATATAGGGCAGACGGCACAGATTGTGGACCTCGACCTCGGATAACGAACTCGACGCGCCTCTCATCAAGGACATGGCGCGGTTTCCCGCGGACAACGGTCGCCTCGGCGTTGGGCAGCAGATGACCCGTTGTTGACCGTCGTGAACGGCCGCATCCGAGCATCAGAAAACGGCCAAATGACCTCAGTGGCGCGGGAGTTTCTAACGCTATAAAGTTACCTCCCAATAGGCCACATCAATCCAATGATTGAATTTGAATCCTACTTCCCTAAAGTGCGCCACCTTCTTAAATCCAAACTTTTCGTGTAAACGCACGCTCGCGTCATTCGGCAGTGCGATTCCTCCCATCACGGCGTGCATGCCACCAGATTTCAGCGTGGCGAGAAGCTGGCCGTATAACTCAGTACCAACGCCCGCGCCTCCTAGACCATGGCGCACATACACGGTAACTTCCGTCGAGAATCTATATGCCGCCCTCGTCTTCCATTTTCCTGCATAGGCGTAACCGACAATTCGGCCGTCGTTCACGGCCACCAGCCACGGGAGAGGCGCCGATTGGATTTCGAGGATTCGGCGCGCCATTTCCGACGCCGCTACCTCGACTTCTTCGAACGTGATAATGCTGGTACGTATGTAGTGGTTGTATATTTCGGCAATCTGCTCAGCATCCCCTGGCAGTGCGGATCGAACCTTCAATTCGGAAATTCTCGTTGGGTGCATGGTTTGTCCTGGCGATTTGCAGGTCCGCTCAAAGATACGACGCTCGTTCCGGAACGCAGAGCTGCGGGCCCTGCCTCCGTTTACGTTCTGCAATATTGCCGAAGGAAATACCCATAAACCGGTCTTCTCGTAATGTTCCGGCATCTCCTTTGGCTCTGCATGCATTCAGTTTACCGCGCTCTGCGAACGGCAGCTAACTGGCGATGTTTTCACCGCCGCGAATTTCGGGTATTGGCCGTTAGGGTGAATTCACGGTAACGGCTGAAAGTCCCCATGTATCAGACTGCCGATCGCCTTTCAGGCCAGGCAGTATCACTAGACTGCGCCGCGTCGAACTAAAGTCGGGGACATTTGATTCGCCCCAGGGCCGCCTGTTCAAGGGTGGCCGCTAAGGCCTTGGATGGCTCCCACTGGCCTCCTTTGGCGATGAACCGCCGTTCCGCGTCGACGACAATAGTTGAGGTGTCTGGCTCCGCAACCAACGGAGCCAGTGCCGACTCTGCGCGGGCGTATTGATGCTGCTCAAACGCGGTCGCATCGAGCGCGCCTTTGCCGTCGAAAGTCAGAATGCTGAAGGCACTCCAGACTAAGCGTGCCGGCTGACGCTGCAGACACTCGACGAGAACGTGAGCCATGCGCACCCGCGCGCCGGCGAAACTGGGAATGGGGTGGCTGGTTGGGTTGTGCAGCATTTCCTCGAATGTCGCGGCAGCCAAGCGATGCAAAACGTCAGACTGATCTAGCAAGAATAGGCGGTTCGAGAGTCCCATCACGTGTCGATCCGTATCGTAGGCATCGCACTCGCGGTGCGTGCCGCGGGATCACGCCCGCCACCGTTGAGGTGTCGCTGCGACTCAACGCGCCGGCCGACGCTCACCGGCACTTTTGTCACTTCGGCACCGGAATATCCCCTGACTGGATCCCCGCGGCAATTCGCTCGAGGACCTCTGCAAAATCGGTACAGTCCCGCAAACCGTTGCATCAATGACTGCATTTCCTCGGGACTCGCCGTATCCATCAACTGCTTGAAGCCTGCCATGGTGCCGCGCATCTCGCCAAGCACGGTCAGGTCATCGGCGCGTGTCTCGATCAGGGGTTGCATTTGTAGATCGATGACCGTCGCAATTTGGACCCGGGCGGCAGCGACAAGTGCCGCGTTGGTGTCGTTCGCCTCCGGAAACTTCATGTCACCGGCGAGCAGCGCCGCCGCGAGTTCATGGTCGCTCTTTGCCAGCACTTTATCGATCGTGCCAAGGTTCAGCTCCTGCGCGAGCGCGAGTTGTTGTTCCAGGAGTTCGCGCCACCGATCGAGCTGACGGGTCATGCGATCGAGATCAATGAATTGCCCAGGCGTGGGCTGCGATTGATACCAGCGGGCGAGCTGTTCCCGGTACACGGGGAGAAACTTCAATTCATCCGTGACGAGGCGCATCACGCGCGCGACGATTGCGTCATCCAGGAGGTGCGGTTGGTCACGCGCTCGGAGCAGCTGCTCGTACTGCTCACGCGTGTTCGTGAATTGCTCATCGACATTCCGCGAAACTTTGGGCAGCGCGTTCAACGGCTGCCACTGCAGACTCTCGGAATCGGTCATTGATGCGGTCGTCCCATCGCCTCACCCGAATAGTTGCCGGTTGGTGGCGGCCACGTCACGGTGCAACATCTAACTCGTGGACTGCCGCCGTCAATCCTACACGCACTCTGCAGCTGTCGTCATCGCGGACGGACCCTCGAGTAGGTCGCATTAGGTGCGCCCCCGCGCGCAACACTCGGGGTCATCGGACATGCCACAACACATCTGTCCATGGCCTCCGGAGGCTCGGGCGTGGGTGGCGCATTTCGTTGGTTGGGCGTCCCAATTCGATACGTGCACTCTCGATATCGGCTAATAGGCGTCGACATGCATCCGCGCTAGCGCAGTCTCCAGCAGCCCGGTCATAAATGGCCTGTCTTAATTCACGGTGAGCGGTAGGCGAGTGATATCTCTGACCGTCACGTTCAAACGTATTGCCGCGCGTGAACAACTCAAGAATAATGTGGTAGGTGGGCGAATTCTGCTGCGCCAGCCGGCCAGCATCCATCGCTGCGTTAGCTAGCTCCAGGAAGGCGCCATTGTCGAATTCTTCATCCGCCAAAGCCGCGAGTCCAAGAGCATCTGAGGCGAATGAAGCAGTATCGATGCACAGCTGTGCCAACCGCCGTTGTCCCGTTACATCGCCTTTGACGGCCGCGGCAACCCTATTCGCCACCGAATCCAGGCCCATAGTAACGTGCGGTCGCCAACTTCTGAGGCCGTCGGATTTCAATAGCTCAAAGAAAGGCGCAAGTCGGTCCCGAGTCAACATTGATCCTAGGCTCAGGAGCAGTTCTTCGCTCGGCTGTCCTTTCGCGACGGATTCCCGGGTAATGCCCAGCAAAGTGCCCCACGCGATCTCAGTCGGTATTCGCGCGAGGCCCCGAGCCAAATCTCCGCTATATGAATACTTCTGCCACACCGACGTGTAGTGCTCGAGCGGTCGTGCCAGGGTGGCCGGCGGAACAACACAAAACGTCAGCTGACATAGCCATGCGACCACGTAGTTGTCGTTGTGGGATCTCCAGCCACTCGTGCTACGTTCAATCTGCGCCTCGAGTGCGGCCACTGAATTGGGGTCGGAGAGTTGGAGGCCCTGGCGAACGAGCGCACGGAGCGCATCGAGCATCGCATATTCATCGGAGAACCCGCTGCTCAATGCGCGTACCACTGACGGAACAATGGCTTGGCTGGGAATGCGCGCCAGAAGCGTGACAAGCGATCGAACCCGGTACGCCGCCTGCCGATCATTGAACTGCAAGTCGGCGGCCTTCTGGGCAGTTATCTCGTCAAGAATCGCATCCAATTTGTGCGCGAGCACTCCGGCGGCGTGGTCGGTGGTGGCCTGATACTGAGCCGTCGACTGCAGAAATGCGCACCCCCCTTGGCGTCGCCGCTCACCTTCGACGATGTCGTCCGCGACGGTGCGATGCAAATCCGTTCCGCCGCCCTCCCAGGGTGCACATAGTGCGCGCACGATGGCTCCCGGAACGGTGTGCGCGGCTTGAGGATGGTCGAGAAGCGCCACAAGTCCCGGCACGATACTCGGCCCGCCTCGAAATGCGGCGCCCTGGAGTGGGTTCCCCATGTGGGGATTGGTAGGTCTGGAATGCGGGTCCGGCTTCGTCCTCCAGATTTGTATCGCAGCCTCGTACTGCGCCCAGCAATCAAGCTGCCGACGGAACGCGTCTACGAGAAGGGCTGGGGCGTCAGGACACTCCATCGCGCAAGCCATGGCGCTTAAGTGGACGAAGACGGCGTCCTGACAGATCGGTGCACTCTCGACCTTTTCAGAAAACATTGTAATGAGCCGCGTCATCGCCTCGGCCGTTGGCGCCCACTGACCAGCGCCGTCTGACCGATCTCCATCGAGTGCCATCCGAGTGGACAGGAGTCGTAGGAGTTCGCCGGACTCTTCATACGATGCATCCGCGCCGAGCGTCGCCACGGCCTCGAGCAAATCGTCACCATTGACATGACTCAGGACGCGCCTGAGCCACATCTCTTGATCCAATGCGGCGGTGCTCTCGGTAGCTCCCGGTAAGCGCCGAAGACTTTCAAGATACTTTGCCACCACCCGGGCTACCTGGGAGCGATTAGCGAATGTGGCCAGCGCCGCTGCGTTCGGCACGGCACCCGAGTCAGACTCGAGCGCTGACCACGACCGCTCGAAGGCCTCGGAAACCCTATCCGAGGACACATTGCGGAGTACCTCGGTCACCCACTCCGGTACATACGTCGCCTGCAACGCGCGCCGGCAGGCGACCTCCTGCAGGCGCTGTGGTGCCACTGAACTGACGATTTCTATTAGACGTGCATCGACCCGCGGCGCATCCGTGGATTGCAGGTACTCCAGTATCGCATCGACGGAGTGACTGGCCGCACCGTCTGGGAGTAGGCCGATTAATCGCAGGTGGACGTTCTCCGGCAATTCGGTGTCGGCGAGCGCCTGAAGAGCCTCGCGTACGTCCGCGCCCTGCGTGGCGTCCTCCATGGCCTCCTCGATCCATTGCAGCAGCTGTCCGTCCGCCTGTACCTCCCTAGGTGCTGCGAGCCACGCAACCACGGGATCACGGGACGCAGGGTAGTTCCAGAAGAGCGCATGGATCGCCGCGGTCCGGACCTTTGGATCCGGCTCGTGAAACGCGAGGCCTCGAATTATTTCATAGTTCTCGACATCGCTCGCAATCTCGTGCATGAGCTCCGCGCGTCGATCCGATGGCCATGTGGCTATTCGGGCGGCCGCTTCGGGCCCGAGCTGCTTCAGCGAGAGCCCTGGTTGCACGAGGCGATGCGTGGATAAGCGCACTTGCTGGGAGTCACTTTCGAGAAGCGGCCAAATCGGCTCGGCGAATTCCCGGAAGCGGGAGAGCAGCTGATACCGCGTCGCGAGTCTCGCGATGTGCGGGTCGGGCGACGCCGCGAGCCCATTCACTGCCGCGATCATGCGCGCCCATAAAGACGCGTCGTCAGTCGGGGTCAATGCGCAGCGTGCCGCCAAATCGCATGCTCGACCGAGGTCCAGCCTAAGTGCGGCCACCACCAGGCGCACGCGCGCTAAAGGCTTCGTTGCGGGAGACGAGAGCTTCTCAGCTACCAAATCCACGGCATCATCCCAGGCGGGGGCATTGAGCGCCCGCTCCAGCCCCGGCGAATCGGGCGAAGCTGGGCTTATCAGATCACCAAGCAAGGGGCTCGCGGCGAAGTATTCTTGAAAGCGCTGGTGCGCGAATCGGACTAGGTCGCCCGTTGACTGCAAAAGATGTTGGCCGCAAAGCGCGGCCAACACGTCGGCGGGCGAGATCCCCGGGGCGAGGACGCGTGTTTCTTCCAATCGGATCGCGGTACCGCGTAGCACGGCCAAGGCTTCGTCACGAGTTAAGGCCGTCGTGGTGGAGTCGGTCAGCTGCGCCGCCAGGTCGGCAAGATAGTCACGGTGGCGGTCGTACATTGGGCTCGCTCGCAGAGCCGCAGCGCGCTGTGGGTCGGCTTCGAATTCCCGAACTATGGCGCCTAAGATGTCGAATATCGGTCCTATGGTCTCGCCCTGTCTCGATTGGGCGATGAGGCCCCGCAGGATGAGTGGATTCCGGGCCGCGAGTCGCAGCGCATTGTCCGTGGAGAGTATTCGCAGGAGGCTGTCCGCCGAGCCTGCCGCAAGTTCTGCCTGAATGATCGCCCGCTGCGCCGGCCATCGAAGACCCTGAACCTCGATACTGCGGGCTTTCGGCAGGCTTGGAGAATCGTGGAGCGAGCGAGAGCTGACGAGCGTCGGGACCGCCGTGGCTCCCGTCGTGAGCGGACCGATGGCATCGAGGGAATTAAGCCTCAAATCGGCAGCTATTTCGTTCCAGCCATTAACGAGCAGAGCGAGCTGACCGATTTCGGCGAGTTGTGCGATTTCGGTCGCAGTCACGCTTAGCCGCTGTGCGCTAACGGTGCTCGCAATGTAGTCAGGAATGGTTCGCCTGGATCGCGCCCAAACAGGCGCGTCGATGTAGAGGGGAATACGCGGCGACTTGGAATCGATGCACGCGGACGCAATGCCAAGCATCAGGGTAGTCTTGCCGATGCCGCCGTCCCCCACCAGCTGAAAACTCTCGTTCTCGGCCAGGCCCTGGATGAGATCGGAAACCGTTATCTCGTCCGGGCCGCTGTCGTCGCCCTCCTTGGCGAGAACTGCCAACCTCAGCGGTGCGACAAACGCGGGCATTTTCGAACGATGCGTAGCGTCCTCGAGCAGCCCTGAAGCCATGCGGCGGACGCGCTCAAGATCGTCGGCAGTGGGGAACGGAGAGAGGGCCGCTCGAAAGTTGTGAGCCGACAGGGCGGCCAATACCAGGGCAGACAGATTATCCGGCGACTTAAAGAAGTCGACTCCAAGGTCGCGCTTCACTCGTGATCGAAATAGATCGAGGCTTTCTGCATCAGCACTCCCAGGGGCGTCTTGTTCGCCCGGCCACGTGTAGGAGTCGTCTACACAGAAGGCGAGCCTCGTCCGCGATCGGAGCGTGGCCTCCTCGTATTCGCGCTCCGTAATCGAGAGCAGGCGTCCATCCGGGCAATCCGGTCGGGAACCATATCGATGCGCAAGGATCAATACATAGCCATCGCATAGCGCCACGTCCTGGAGGCAGCGATCGAGCGGCCGTTCATCGAATGCGGGGTAGCGCTCCATACAGTCCACATCGTAGCCCGCCTTCTCGAGGGCGATCTTGAGCGCAGCCCGATGGTCCTTCAGGTCGCGGAAGGTCGACGAGATATAGAGGATGAGCTTCCGTCCCTGTCCCACCTGTCGTGCTTCCAATCCGGCTCAGATCGCCGGAGTCCAGGCTTCGACATCCCGCGCGGTGATCGCATCGGGTGTACGGCGCATCGCGAGCGCGGTTTGCAGCACGGCATTGACGGCGTGGGGATGGGTGGCGAGCCGACGCAGGAGGTGCTCGAGCTCGCGCTCGGTCGCGACCGCCGCGCTCGGATTGTTAGCAAGCCGAATTTCCAACTCCGCCTGACGGCGGAGCAACGCTACCGCTTCTGCAATGTTATCCATCGGTCACTTCCTTGAGCGTTTCTTTGGGCGTCGGACGACGCGCTTCCGAGCGCGGGCTGTGCGCTTCAGTTTACGGGGATTCTTGGCCTTTTTCGGTGCACGCGGCTTTGTCGCCGTTTGATTCCGGGCGACCGCGCGCGTGATCACCTGGCTTAAGCGCTCGCGGTAGTTTTCGGCCGTCCGCTCGGCCTGGAGCTTGGCGGCCTGGAGGGCAGCGATCGTCTCCGTATTGCGGCTGACGATGGACAGGAGCGTCGCCACCTGCTCCCGAAGCTCCTTCATCGCTTTATCCCTGGATTCCTCGCGCTCGCGGAGCGTCCGTTCCTTCATGGTGAGCGCATGCGAGCGGACTTCGTTCTCGCGCTTCACTTGCTCAAGTCGCTCGCTCGCGGCGTTGTCATCGCGGGCGGCCGATTGGGCGGCGAGAGCAAGCGAGCGCTGCCAGAGTTCGTCGGCGAGATCCGCGATCTCCGACGGCAGGCGCATGAGCGCCTCGGCCGGGGAGCGCTTTAGCGCCGCAAGGTCCGCCCAATACCGCTTGAGCATCTGCCGGATGGTTTCCGGAGAGCCGCCGATGGCCTGCCGGACGTTCTCGAGGCCGGGCTTGTCGCCCGCGGCGAGCAGTGCATCGGCGGTGCGCTCGAACGCCGCGTAGCTGACGGAGGGCCGGCGGTTGCGGGTCGTGCCGTAGTCAGGGCCGGAAGAGGGGTCGTCCATCGACATGATTATACTAGCGGGTACTGATTGATAATAGTCTGTATAAGAGTGACGATAATTGAAGTTATCCG
>JALYHP010000085.1 GCA_030799355.1 Pseudomonadota bacterium | reverse complement strand
CCCCCCCCCCCCCCCCACGGCCATGGGAAAGGCGGTCGAGCCGGCGATCGCGCGGTCCAGGACCTCATTGGGCAGCAATAGCAGTTCGCTGTCGCGCAGTGCCACCACGGAGGCGCTGCGCGGCTCTTTTAGAACCCAGCCGCCTTCGCCCACCAGTTCGCCGCCGGCGATTTCAGCCTCCCAGGCGCCGCGCTCGCAGGCGCCGACCCCCAGCCTGCCGCTGATGAGCAGATATACTCCGTCCGATATGGATCCCTTGATGAATAGCGTAGCGCCCGCCGGCAGCGCAAAATGCACGGCGCCGGCCGCGAGCTCATCCATTGCACGGGTATCGACGCCGGCCAAATCGGCGCAATTGCGCAGGCACTCGATGGCCGAACGCATTTCCTGTCTCGAGTTCGATTCTTCTTCTTCCAATGCCATTCCCTGATAGCGGCCGGCAAGGCCGGTTTCTTGACCACGTTCCGGCAGGCCGCGCCGCGGCGATCGCGGCCGACATGAGGTGATTGATGAGGCAAACGATTGATGCAGTGATTTTTTCCCACGGCCGGGAGAGCGGCCCGTGGGGCGGGAAGATCACCGCCATGGCCGCCATGGTTCGCGGCCTAGGGGTTGCCGTGGAATCGGTGGACTATCGTGGGATGGATGATCCGGCCGCTCGGGTCGACAAGCTGGTCGCAACGGCCGCGTCGGTTTCGGGCTCGTTGCTGCTGGTGGGCTCCAGCATGGGGGGGCACGTCTGTGCGGCCGCCGCGGCGCGGGTCAAGCCGTGCGGCTTGTTTCTGCTGGCACCCGCGTTCTACATGCTCGGCTTCGAGGTCCACACTCCGCAGGAGGTCTCATGTCCCACGGCGATCGTGCACGGCTGGCGCGATGACGTCGTACCCGTCGATAACAGCGTGCGCTGGGCGCGCGAGCACCGCGCGGCATTGCATATCGTCGATTCGGATCATCGCCTGCAGGATCAGATCGAAACGATCTGCCGGCTGCTCGCCGATTTCCTGACTCAGCTCGCCTGAGGCAGCGAGCCCGCGGGCGTGGCGCGTCGCCGCGGGGCCAGCGCTCGCCCGCCGCCGGGCCCAACCGTATCCAGGGGCCCGTGGCCCCCGGCCCGCCTTACTGGGGCTGGGCGGGGTCGGGCGACGCGGACGGTTTCGTGGTGTGCGGCAACACCGGCGGCGGTGCGGCGATGCCGGACGGCGGCATGGATTGCGGCGCGGACACGTCCGCTTGCGCGAGCTCGCGCAGGCTTTCGCCGAGTTGCTCGCCGGTTCGGCGGCCCATGGCATCGAATCCCGCGTCCATGGACGCCTTGTAGGCCGCGACGTAGCGTTGGCCGGCAGCGGACTCCAGGAAGGTCAGCATATGTTTCAAGTCCGAATCGCTGAGGTCGCGATAGCCGTAGGTCATGAAGCGGCGCATCGGTAAGCGCATGTTTTCCTCCAACTCGGCGCGGCTGGCTTCGCCCGACTTGCGCGCCCGCTGTTCCACGGCGACCGGGTCCATGCCCGAGCCGATCGCGGTGCCCACGGCCACCGCTTGGCCCATGCCGAGAAAGATCTGCACCGTCGATTCGGTGGAGTGGCTCGCGCGCTCCAGCTTGTCGAATAGAACGTCGCGCTTGGGAGTCGAAGGGGCGCTTATCTCGCCGCTCATCACCTTGTCGATGTTCGCTTCGCCGAGGGTTGCAAGAGCGACGTCCGCCGTCACCATCCGCTTGCCCAAATCGCTGGCCAGGAATGCCTGCGTCTTTTTCGCGGTGGCCGGGTCCAGATGGTCGGCGAGCGCCTGCAGCGCGGGAGTCTCGAACACGTCGATGCGAAAGCCGTGCGCCGCGGCGGCGGACACCGCCGCCAGCTGGGGCTCGGAGAGCTTTGCCGAGCTATCGGTCGCGAACAACCGACGGATGTGTTCCGGCATCACGCCCAAGGAAGCGCGGACCTGGTCGCGCACGGCGGCGGCCTGATATATCGTCGCCGCCGTGTCGATATCGACGGTCGATTCGGCGGCTTGGGCACCGGCCGCCAAGAACATCAATAAGACCCAACGAATCATGCGCGAACTCCGAGTGACTGCTTGTCCTCGACGATTGTACACTTGAGGCTGTCCGGGGGCTGGCTGCGAGGTTGCAATGCTCATACTGAAGTTTTCGACTGCGTCGCTGGTCATATCGTTCATTCTGGGATGCTCGTCACAAAACGCGGATCCGCCGCACGTCGAAACGCCGGCGCTCGCCGCGCCGCCCGAGAAAACCGTGTTCGATCCCCTCACGCGGCAAATCGACCGCGCGCGCGCCGTGCAGAACACCGTGGATCAGAGCGCGGACCGTACACGCGATACCATCGACAACGAAGAACACGGCGGCCCCGGTCCCTAGCCGCGACCCATGGGTCCCCTAGAGGGCTTGAGCCGAGCCTGGCGTTGGGCCGTCCGCAGGACGCTGCGACAGTGGGTGCGCGCCACCATCAAGCCCGATGACGCGGCTGCGCTGGTGGCGGCGCGGTCCAATCCGGTCTGTTACGTGCTCGAGCATGAAAGCCAGACGGATCTCGCGGTGCTCACCGACGCGTGTCGTCAGCTGGGCATGCCCTCGCCCGAGCGGCGCTTGAGCGTCGGCGGCCGGCGCTTGGGGAGCGCTCACTTCGAGCTGCGCTGCCGCACCGGTTGGTTCGGCAGCCGCGAGTCCGCGCGCGCACCCCGATGTCTGGAGCAGCTGGTGGCGGCGGCTGCCGCGCACCCCGAGTTCAACGTGGATCTGGTGCCGGTTGCGATTTTCTGGGGACGCGCGCCGCACAAGGAGGTCAGTCTGTGGCGTCTGGTATTCGCCGACGACTGGGTGCTGGTCGGCCGCTTTCAAAAACTCCTCAACGTGCTGTTCAATGGGCGAAACACCCTGGTGTACTTCGGCGAGCCGCTACCGCTGCGCGACGCTCTGCAGGAGGAAGACGTGAGCGAGCCGCGCCGGGTCCGGCGAATTTTGCGCGGGCTGCGTACCGCGCTGCGGGCACAGCGCACCTCGACCATCGGTCCGGATCTGTCGCACCGGCGCACCTTGGTCGCGCAAATCTTGAAGACGCAGGCGGTCCGGCAAGCCGTGCGGCGAGAACTGCAGGCGCGCCCGGGACCGAGCCGTGCGACCGAACGGCGGGCCGCGCTGCTGCTGGCCCGCCGGCATGCCATGGAGATCGCCGCCAATTACTCGCAGTCCTTCGTGACCTTCATGGCGCTGCTGCTCGGGCGTGTGTGGAACTGGTTGTACGACGGCGTGAATTGCGGCCATGTCGAGAATTTGAGCCAGGTGGCCGATGATGCGGAGCTCATTTATGTCCCGTGCCACCGCAGCCACATGGATTATCTGCTGCTGTCCTACGTGATCTACCGCAAAGGGTTTGCCGTGCCGCACATCGCCGCCGGCGTGAATCTGAACATGCCGGTGATCGGGCGTTTCCTGCGCAAGGGCGGGGCATTCTTCCTGCGCCGCAGCTTCAAGGGCGACGCGCTCTATGCGGCGGTGTTCACCCAGTATCTGGGGTTCATGATGGCGCGCGGCCATCCGCTCGAGTACTTCGTCGAGGGCGGGCGCAGCCGCACCGGGCGCCTGCTCCCGCCGCGCACCGGCATGCTGTCGATGACCGTGTGCAGTTTCGTGCGCGACCCCACACGTCCCGTGGTGTTCGTGCCGGTGTACTTCGGCTACGAACGCATCGCCGAGGGCAGAACCTACATCGGCGAGCTGTCGGGCAAGCCGAAAAAAAAAGAAAGCGTTCTCGGGCTGCTCCGGGCAACGGCGTCGGTGCTGCGCAGCCGGTTCGGGAGGGTGCATGTGAATTTCGGCGAACCCATCCGCCTCGAGGAGTTGCTGCACAGGCACAATCCGCTGTGGCGCAGCGCCGAGCCCGAGGGCATCGATTCGCACAGCGGCTGGATGGGCGAGGCGATCCGGGACCTCGGGCATGCCATCGTCGTCGGCATCAATTCCGCCGCGGCGGTGACTCCGATCAATCTCGTCGCCCTGGCAATGCTGGCAACCCCGCGACAGTCGTTGCCGGAAGCTGTGCTGTTGGGCCAGCTGGAGATGTATCAGCGGCTGTTGCGCGCCGCTCCGTATGCGCCGCTGGTCACGATCAGCGGCGAGAGCGCCGCGGCGATGATGTACTACGCGGAGAGCATGGGCATGCTCGAAAGGCAAAAGCATCCGCTGGGGGACATCATGCGCATGACCGATGAGAATGCGGTGCTGGCGACATATTACCGCAACAACATATTGCATCTGTTTGCGATGCCGTCGCTGATCGCCTGTGGTTTCATGAGCAATGCCCGCATGCGCACGGCGGACCTCCAGCGCTTGGTGTGGCGGGTGTACCCTTATATCGGTGCGGAACTGTTTCTGCGCTGGGACGAGACGCAGATCGGGGCGGTGGTCGATTCGCTGCTCGATGCGTTCGCCGCTCTGGGCCTTCTTCAGGCCGACGAGGAGCGCAGCGAGTGGCGGCGTCCGCCGCCCACCTCTCCCGAGGCCGTCAGGCTGTCGCTGCTCGCTCAGGCGACCCTCCAAACATTGGAACGTTATTACCTGGTGGTCGCGCTGCTGCTGCAGGCCGGTTCGGGAACGATGCGGCAGGAGGAGCTCGAGCAGCGCTGCCACTTGATGGCACAGCGCATGACGGTGCTATATGGCCTGGACTCGCCGGAGTTCTTCGACAAGAGCCTGTTCCGGAATTTCATCGATCTGCTGCGCCGCCGCGGCGTGGTGGGGGTGGCGGATGCCGGCACCCTGGTGTTCGGTGAAGCCCTGCCGGGCGTGGCGCGCGACGCGCAATGGGTGCTGTCCGAGCAGATCCGGCACAGCATCTTGCAGGTTTCGCTGGGGCAATGAATCTCGCGGCACCGCCCCCTTCGTCAGTCCCAGCCCGGGCTGCCGCGGCCTTGCTTGGTGGTGCCACGGCGCTTCTTCGAGTCGATACGGCGCTCCTTCGAGGCGCGCGTGGGCCGCGTTTTCTTGCGGATCTTCGGCTCGATCAGCGCCTGCCGGACGAGTTCGGCGAGGCGCTCGAGCGCCTCGCGGCGATTTTGCTCCTGACTGCGTTCGCTGCGGGCGTTGATGAGGATGGTGCCGTCATCGTTGATTTTTTGCCCGGCGATGCGGCGCAGGCGATTGCGCGCTCCCACCGGCAGGCTGGTGTTGAGCGGCAGCAAGAACCGCAGTTGCACCGCGCTCGCGACTTTATTGACGTTCTGGCCGCCCGGGCCCGAGGAGCGGATGAATTTCCATTCGAATTCTTCGTCCGGAATGGCGATGGTGGGCGTGACGGTGAGCGGCATGGTGCGTTGGCGGGGCGCGGTGGCAGCGGTGCGTTGGGTGGCGGATTCGTTGGGTGGCGGGGCGCGGCGGTGCCGGCCGCCGAGTCAATCGACATCCGGCAGCGCATTGTGCAGCCGAACCTCGTGCTGCGCGACGGGTATGGTGATGTTCTGTTCCTTGAAAAGCCGCCAAATCGCGCGGTTGACGTCGGAGCGGACGTTGTTGACGCCATCCTGCGGGTCGGATATCCAGAAGCGCAATTCGAGTTCGATGCCGCTGTCGCCGAAATGCATGAGGCGCGATACCGGCAGCGGATCCCGCAACACGCGCCGTTGGCCGTCGCACGCGGTCAGCAAAAGCTGCAGCGCAACCTCCGGATCGTCGCGATAACTGACGCGCACGGGCAGCTTGAGGCGAATGCGCGGGTCGGTATAGCTCCAGTTGATGACCGCATTCGAAATGAGTTGTTGGTTCGGCACCAGCATCTCGACGCCGTCACGGTCGCGCACCACCACGTACCGGCCGCGCAATTCCTGCACCCAGCCGAAGTTCTCGGTGCTGGTGCCGGATTGGCCCGACAAGCTGATGACGTCGCCCGGCTTGATGGAGCGATCCATCAACAACACGAAGCCGCTGACGAAGTTGGCGGCGATGGATTGCAGGCCGAAGCCCAGCCCCAGGCCGATCGCGCCGGTGAGCACCGTGAGCGCCGTGAGATCGACACCCGCCGCGTTCAGGCCCATGAGTATGCTGAGACCGATCAGGAAGGCGTTCGCGAATTTCGCAATGCCGATGCGGGTGGACGGCGCGAGCGTGCTGAGCCGCTTGAGCCGGCGTTCCACCCAGCGGCTGATCCATGCCGCGACCAGCACGAACAACGTCAACGTGAACAGTAATTTCAGGATCGACCAAACCGTGATGCGGCTCTTGCCGGCGGCGATTCCGACGCCGTCGAGCGTGGCGATGATGGGGTCGAGCCAGCCGAGATACTCCGCGGCGATTGCCAGCCAGATCAGCAGGGTGATGCGGCTTTCCCAATGCTGGATCCAGGATTTGTTGCCGAGGCTCGCGGCGAACAGGAACACGCCCACGCGCACGATGACGTAGGCGCCGATGAGGCGCATGGCCGCATCCATCATGGTGACGTCGAAGTTCGCCGCAGACAATACGCCGCGCGCCAGCCCCACCAGCAGCAGCGCGACGATGACGGGCGTGACCACGACGAAGCCCTGCGAAGCGAAGTAAGTGCGCGTCAATGCGGTCGGTGTGATGAGCCCGCGGCGCCGATGGCGACCGCGCAGGGTCGTGCCCAGCAACGAGCCCACCCAGAGGCACGCCGCCACTGCCGCGATTTCGGCCAGCACGTTGCGGGTGAACAGGATTTCGAAGAACGCTTCGATGTGCCGCCACAGTTCCTTCATGCGTTCAAATCCGGGATCAACTGGCTCTCGAGCCGCGCAATTTGATCCTTGAGCATCAGCTTGCGTTTCTTCAAACGCTTCATCTGCAATTCATCGACCTTGAAGTCCATGCTGAGCCGGGAAATGACGTCGTCGAGGTCGCGATGCTCGATGCGCAGCTGGCGCAGACGCTCGATGTTCTTGAACAAATTGGTATTGACGTTGCTTTCTTCGTCGCTCACTTGGGTTGGCTGCTCTTGTCTGCTTATGCGAATCTAAAGGCCAAATCCCCGCCACACGGGGATAACGCCATCCGGTAGCTTAGCCAACCGGCCCAACGGATTCCAAACCTGCTGCGGGCCGTGGAAATCGGAGCCGATCGATCCGGCGAGTCCGTACTTCACCGCGAGCATGGCGGACGCCTCGACATGATGCGCGCCATTGCCGCCGGTGACGACTTCCAGCGCGCCGCCGCCGGCCGCCGCGAATTCGGTCAGCAACCGGCACCGCGCGCCGGCCGACAGCGCATAGCGCGCCGGATGGGCCAGCGATGCGACGCCGCCGGCGGCGCGGATCCAGCCGACCACCTCGGCGAGCGCGGGCCAGTCGGCGGCGAGGTGCGCCGCCTTGCCTTTTCCCAAATATTTGCGAAAGGCATCATCGGTGCGGTTGACATGACCGCCGGCGCGCAGTGCCTCGGCCAAGTGAGCGCGCGTGGGCAGCTCCGCCGTGGCTTCGACGGCCGCCAACAGCTCATCCCCGGGCAAGCCCAAGGTGCTGAGCCGCCCGCAGATCTTGCGCATTCGCGCCCGCCGCCGTTCGAGCTGCGACCGCAGATGCTGTTGAAGCTGGCGGGAAGCCGGGTCCACCCACAGTCCCAGGACATGGATTCCCTGTGCACGCCACGATGCCGACAGTTCCACGCCGGCCACCAACCGGATCCCGGTGCGTTCGGCTTCACGCCGTGCTTCCTCCAAGCCGGCGACGGTGTCGTGATCCGTCAGCGCGAGGACGCTCACCGCCGCGGCGGCGGCCCGCTGTACCAGTTCGGTCGGAGTCAAGGAACCGTCGGAGCGGTTCGAGTGCGTGTGCAGATCGATGCCGAGCTGCGCGGTCACGTCGGACCGCCGGCGAGCCCCACCGCTTCCAGCCGCTGCCCGGCCAACACGATGAAGCCCTGCGCGCGTTCAACACCGTCATGGGTATAATCAAAAGTGTAGGTGCGCATGACGCGGCGTCTACCGCGCGAATCGCGCGTGAAGCGCAGACCGGCAAACGCCACGGTGTCGTCGAGCAGCTGGACCACCGCCCGAGAACAGGTTTCGCGGGCGATACGGTTCGCCGCTTCGCGGGCATCGAGCGAGACCTGCCATACTTTGTAGGCCGCCGCCAGCAAAGTGCTCATCGAAATCAGCAGCAGATCCTCGATCATGCGCAAAGCTTACCGCACCTGGGCGCCGTACTGGCTCCGGGCCCCTGGATTTCCGCTGAATGCACCCCATATTCATTACGTCCTTCCAGTTGCAATCCGAGGCCAAGCCCCATGAGGAATGAATTGCAGCCCTATTTGACCGTCCGTGTGGATCCCAGCGACATGGTGCAGTACGTACATGACTTGATGAAGGCGCCGCGCGGCACAGCGATGACGGATCCGCTGGCTCAGGCGCAGGGCCCCTGGGGTGGGGACCGAGTGCTTGCCCGAGCCGCGCAACTGCGCTGGAGCGCGCTCAACCGGGCTTTCAGCGATTCCCGGGTCAGCACCTGGACGACGCCGCAGAAAAGCGACTTGCTGCACGTGCCCGCCGCGCTCATCGCCGCCGCCGGCGTTGCGCGCCTCAAGATGGCCGAGGACGAGCATGCAGTGGTGTTCGATATACCGACCCTGCTCGATGCCACCTTGGAACTATGCGAAGCGGTGGGCCATGCCTGACCGACACGGCCCGCAGACCTCGCTTCCCCCAACCGGCGGAGTCAGCACGCCGCGGTAACCGGCCCGCTGGACGGCATCCGATGCCGCGGGTGGGGGTGGCCAGCGCCTGCCCGCGAGACCTCACTTACCCGCCGGCGGAGCCAGCACGCTGGGGTGGCTGAACGCTAGAAAATCCCCGTTGATCAGGGTTTCGCGGCAGTTATAGCGCAGGCGGTGGCCGTCCGCCCGAGTGACATGGCCGCCGGCGGCTTCGAGCAGCGCCTGCCCCGCGGCGGTGTCCCATTCCGAGGTGGGCCCGAAGCGCGGATACAGGTCGGCTTCGCCGGCCGCGATCAGGCAGAATTTCAGCGAACTGCCGACGCCCGACAGGACGTGCGGTCCCAGCCGCGCGAGATAAGCCGCGGTGTCGGCACCGGCATGCGAACGACTGCCGACGACGCGAATCGGGGTACGCGGCGCGGCCACCCGCAGGCTGGCTTGGACGGCTCCGCGGTGCCGGCTGAAGGCGCCGGCTCCCGCCGCTCCCCAATACAGGAGCCCTTGCGCGGGAGCCGCCACGATGCCGAGCACGGGTTCGTGGTCCACGACCAACGCGATGTTGATGGTGAATTCGCCGTTGCGCTTGACGAACTCGCGCGTGCCGTCGAGCGGGTCCACCACCCAGAGTTGCCTCCAGCGGCTGCGTTCGGTCCAGGGCGCCTGGGCCGACTCCTCCGACAGCACCGGAATATCCGGCGTGAGCCGTGTCAGGCCCTCCAGGATGACCCGCTGCGATTCCAAGTCGGCCTGGGTCAGCGGCGAGTCGTCCTCTTTGTGCTGCACCGCAAAGGCACCCTCATACACGTCCATGATGGCCGCACTGGCGCGTGCGACCGTGGGCAGCAAGGCTTCGGCGAGGTGGGGAAGGTTCCGCGTGGCAGTCGTCATCCTCGGTATGATACGCAAATGCAAACCGCCGCGATCGACTGGTCCGTCATCGATACCGTGCTGCTCGACATGGACGGCACGCTGCTGGATCTGCGCTTCGATAACTGGTTCTGGCAGGAACTCATACCGGTGCGTTACGCCGCCGCGAATGGACTGACCGAGCGCGCGGCGCGGGAAGTCATTCAACCGAAATTCCAGGCGACGCGCGGTACCATGCAGTGGTATTGCATCGATTACTGGTCCGAGCAGCTGGGCCTCGATATCGCTGCCCTCAAGCGCGCCTCGCTCGCGCGGGTCGATTATCTGCCCGGCGCCGAGGAGTTTCTGCTGCGGCTGAAGGCGAGCGGCAAAGCGCGCGTGCTGGTCACCAATGCGCATCCGACGACGCTGGCCATCAAGAGCGAGCAGGTGGGGCTCGCGGTGCATTTCGACGCCTGTTACTCCACGCATCCGTTCCAGGTGCCCAAGGAACATTCGAGCTTCTGGCCGCGGCTGCAGGCCGTGGAGCCGTTCGTGGCGGAACGTACCTTGTTCGTCGATGACAGCCTCCCGGTCCTCGATGCCGCGCATGCCTTCGGCATCGGCTGGGTGTGTGCCGTGCGGCATCCGGATTCGGGGCGGCCTGCCCAAGAAGATACGGGGCGGCACATGGCGGTGGATCGGGTGGCGGACCTGTTGTAGCCCGAGAATCCGCCGCGCGCGCCACGCGGCCCGATGTTCAGCCGGTCAAGAGCCCGCGGCGCCCGGATTGGGCGTACCGCCGGGCGGCCCGCCGCCGCGATTGCGCCGCCGTCGGCGCCGCGCGGGATTCGCTCCGGAGG
>JALYHP010000083.1 GCA_030799355.1 Pseudomonadota bacterium | reverse complement strand
CCCCCCCCCCCCCCCCCCCCCCCCCCCCCCCGGTGGCGCAATCACAAATCACGATGCATCCCACCCCAAGGGCAACCACGCGCGCAAACAGCGGCGAGATCGGTAACCCCAAAAAAAGGGCCCCGCTTCCGGTCCAGGCCAACCACTCCCGTTGTTTCCATTGCCCGCGCATCCTCCCGATCATCCCGGCGAGCTCGCGCCGCTCCTCCACCGCCGCGGCCTTCGCACTGTCGAGCTCTCGCACGGACTTGTGCAGAGTTTGGCACCGGTGAGGGGCAACCCGTAACCCCGGAAACTAGGGCAAAACTGGGAATAACCCGGTTCGCACCTACGCACTGCCCTGAGTCGCCGGTGTGGAACGTGACCTGGAAAGAACGGCCGTATCGGCGATGGCTCTACCGCCGGCATCGGCAAACAAGAGCGGTCGAACGTGATTGCAGGAAGAATACTCCACAGCGGTCACTCATCTGATGCGAACGCATTAGCGCGAAAACACGACCCCGTGCGCCTGCGCCGTTCCTGTCCAGCCGTGAGGCCAGCGACGATTGCTCGGTCGAAATGAAGATCGCGTCCCGGCGAGCGGGTAATGGGATCTTGGCCGACAAGCTTACGCAGCTATGCTATTGCGCGCTCGACCCCGCGGAACGAGCAAGTCTGCTGAGATGTGAAAGCGCTCGTGGAGCCGGCGTACCATTGTCATACTCAAGTCTCGCTTTCCGCTCAAGACCTCGCTCACGCGGCTGGCTGTACCCAGTAACGGCACGAGATCGGCGCGCGAAAGGCTATGCTGATCCATTATGTAGGCGAGAATCACCGGAAGTGGGCATGGTCGGCAACGAGGGGGTCATGATGGAAGATTGGATCAACCGAAGGCGCCGCGGAAGGCCACGCCCAATCGCGTCGCCAAGGCATCAAGATTTTTATAGACCGTCCATAGCAAGCAATGTGTCCCGAGTGAGAAGGACGGATGCAAGCATAGACATATCCCCCGCCCCGCCCAAGTCTTGAAATCGCTCTCTCTCGATCAGTTCAAGCGTCTCTTCGGTCGTCGCGATGACGGATTGCTGCAGCTTCTTGAGGTCGCCGAGTGTGCGCTCCCGCGGGGACGGAGGCGTCACGCAGGCGAGTTCCAACACGATCAGCGGATGACACAACACCTGGTCCGACAATAATGATGTATTAGAGCATCAACTGGCGAGCACGCAGCGCCGGCATGTCTACGGCACCGTGGCGCCGGCTTTGACGCCCTCGGCCCTCGATGCGTTCGGCCTTACAGGATGTAACGCGCTAAAGCTTAAGTCTCTGATCGTGGTGCACGCGGGCAATGAGACGTTCCGCTGTCAAAACGGGTACAGGCGGTTGCCCGATAGTTTGTTGAAGATCGTGACGTTACTCCGATGAAGTGGGAGCAGCCCAAGCCGTATGCAAAAAGCGTCGTTTTCTCTGGGTTTCGCATATGGATTTCGCGGGCCGTAATCTGAAAAGGCACCCGTCCCGTTTAACTATTTTCCACAAAGAATCGATCGTGTCGTGCGCGATACATCACAGCATTGACATCAAACTGGGCAAAGAAGAAGATATAAAAAAAGCGGCGCGCCGGCCGATCGGCGCGATCTAACAGCTGGATAGGCCTTGAAACGCGGGAGTATCAATGTCTAAGTTTCTTAGGTCCGTCAAACGCTGGGCCATGCTTGGCTTTGTCGGCGCGCTCATGGCGCCTATGCCCCGGGTACTGGCGGCTGAAACGTCCTCCGACTCGCTCACGGAAATCGTCGTCACGGCGCAACGTCGCGAAGAAAACCTGCAGAAGACTTCGCTCGCGCTTCAGGTGGTGTCGAGCAAGCAGCTCGAGGACGCCGGAGTTACGCGGGTCCGCGATCTGACCACCGTGGTTCCCGGCCTCGAGATCGGGCAGGGTGGTGCGTCGACGCAGATTTACATCCGCGGTGTCGGGGACTTCGGCTCGACGCCCATAACAAACCCCGCTGTGGCGTTCAACGTCGACGGTATATACATCGCGCGGTCGCAGGCGGTCGAGGGAAACCTGTTCGATATCTCGCGCGTCGAAGTGCTGAAAGGACCGCAGGGCACTCTCTATGGCAGGAATGCAAGCGGCGGCGCCATCAACGTCATCACCAATCGCCCGCAGCTCGATTCCTTTGGCGGTTACGGCGAAATCGAAGTGGGTAATTTTGGCGAGGTGCATACCGAGGGCGCGATCAATCTTCCGCTCAATGGACAGGTGGCGTTGCGGGGCTCTTTTCAAGTCGCGAGCCGCCGCGGTTATTTGACTCAGAACGGCGATGACGATCACCATCAGTCCGGCCGTCTGCAGGCGCTCTGGAAAAACGACATGGTCTCGGCATTGCTGGTGGGTGATTACGCCCACATGGGCGGAACGGGCGCCGGCTATGTTCCCATTGGACCGGCCTCGGGCGCCGGCTATGTTCCCATTGGACCGGCCTCGAGCGCCGCGGCCTCCCGTTGGACGTCGATCTCCGATCCGAGCATTGCTCCCTATTATTACGCCGCCGCCGCCGCGCAGGGGGCTTGCATTCCGAGTATCTACTTTCCGGGGTTCGTCAATCCCGGACAGTGTCCGGCGTCCTTTACCTCGCTATTCACCGTCCCGCAGGGCCGTTCGCAGCAGGACAATAAGTTCGGACGCATCCATGCCGAAATCACGGCCGATTTGGGCTGGTCGACGCTGACCTTGCTGCCCTCCTACCAATCGGCCAACATGAACTACGATACCTTTCCGGGCGGTCTGCACTACCTCGTCCCGTCGGCGGACTCGAGGGCGAAATCGGTCGAAGCACGGCTTGGGAACAGCGGCGAGCGCCTCAAGTGGGTCGGCGGCATTTACTATTTTGACGAGCGACAGACCTCCACCGAGATCATCGCCGGCGGGCTGGCACAAAACAACCGACCCGTCACAAATCAGTCCACGAGAAGTGCGGCCGCATTTGGCGAAGCGACTTTCAGCGTGAGCGACACCACCCGGCTCATCGCCGGCGCGCGCTACACCGACGACAAGAAGATTATCGATGGATCGATAACCGCGATTCCACCGAGCGTGGCTTTCCTGCCGACCAACGCGGCCGGCGCGGCATGTTTCGCCGGTTTGCCGAACCCCTGTCTGCTCGAGACCTACGCCGGCGACAAGACCTTCACAAAATTCACCTGGAAGGCGGGTATCGAACAGGATCTAACCGCGCAAAGCATGGTGTTCGCCACGCTGAGCACGGGGTTCAAAGCCGGCGGCTTCGACCAGAGCGCGGGTTTTACACCCGGCGGCCATGACGCATTGTCCTTCAATCCCGAAAATTTGCGGGCGCTCGAGTTGGGTTCACGAAACCGGTTTCTCTACAATCGTCTGCAACTCAACGCGGAGGGGTTCTACTGGAAATACAAGGATCACCAGGAGCCGCGTCTGGTGAACGACGGCCTTGGCGTCCTGTCTCTCGACTATCAAAACGCCGGCAACGCGACCTTGTACGGGCTCGATGTCGACGTCGTGGCGAAGGCGAGCGAAGCCGATACCCTGCACGCGACGCTCGAGTACCTGCATTCCCGGTACGACTCGTTTACCTACGATGTTCCATTCAATCCCGCCGGAGCGCCATTCTCGAAGGGGGCGGGCAATGGATTTAGCAGCTTCGATCCCCGCTCGCCACTGTCGGCCACCACGGCGTGTGCGGTGTCGACGATTACCGCGGGCTCATACGCCGGCGGAGAGCATGTTGATTGCTCGGGCTTCCCGCTGACCCACGCGCCGACGTGGTCGGGATCAGTCGGCTACGACCACCGTTTCGGGCTGGCGGGGGACTACAGCTTCGTCGCCGCAGTCGATGCGCAGTTCGCGAGCAAGCGCTACCTCGCAATCGACTTTCTGCCCAGCGAGAATGCACCGGCATACATCGCCGAGGATGCGTACCTGACATTGGAATCGGCGGGCGATAAATGGTCGGTGGAGCTGTTCGGACGCAATTTGTCGAACAGAGCAATCTACACGGGTGCCTTTGGAGGCGTGGTGGCCGGTTTTGTCGCCGCCAACATCGGTGCGCCGCGTACCTACGGCGCACGACTGCGGGTCAACTTCTAGGGCATGCCATTGGCCGACCGCTTCTCCCCGGGCGTGCCGGTCGGCGCCGCACTGCGGGTGAGATGCGTGCGAACCGCCTCGTTTCTGCGGGGAGTGGCGGGGCGACGCGGCACGGGATCACCCGGCATCCACTTCAACACATGTTGGCCGTGAGGTTCAGGTGCTCGGCCATGCAGCGCGTCGCGAGCGAAAGGCGCGCGATGCGCTTCAGGGCGGCAACATCATGGCCGTGGTGCCCTCGGGCAGCTCGGACATGAAGGCCCACTGCTTGGAGCCGTGCCCCTCGTCGAGGGCCTTCAGTTCACGGGTCATGAGCCGTCTCAAGTAGGCGACGCCCAAGTCGGACCGCCCCAGCTTCTCGTTCTCCCGATTCGCAATCGTGCCCTGTCCCACATGGGCGAGCAGATCCTCGATGGCCACCAGGAAGGGGTGGCTCTTGACGTCGTCGATTGATTTGCGGCCGGCCATGATGTCTGCCGCCAGATCCACCGGATCCGGCGATGCGCGCTTCAGCGATTCGACCTCTTCGTACTTTTTCAGGTAGTCGGCTGCGTCCTGTCCGGTCAGCGGTACCAGTTGGGTGACGTAGACTATGTGACTGAAATCGTCGATGGGCGTGTGAATCAAATAGGTTTCTCGAAATTGCGGTCCGCCGTGCCGGCTCAGCTCATTGAACGTAGGGATGAGCAAGCGCACCGTCGCCGGCATGAAGAGAATGGAGGAGTTGGTCAGACCGCCGAAAACCTTCAGCCGCCGCACGATTCCGTAGTCGGTTTCCTCGAACTGCTCCGAGCGCAACATGCCCATGTAGAATTCATGGCGGCCGGGCCCGGCGGCCGGACCATGGATCTCGCCGGTCTTGTGCGTCCACGCAGCGTGAAAAAGATCCCAATCATTTTCCCAGCTCTGAAAATAGTTGCAGGGAAACAATTGCGGCGTCGTCTCCACGATGCCTTCGACCGTGAAAGCCGGATAAGGAGGGAACGCCGGTTCCGCTCCTGTGCCGATATACACGTAGACGAGACCCAAAAACTCGCGCGTGGGATAGGTCTTGATGGCGATATTGCCGGTCGTTCCCTCGGCCGGCCGCTCGGAGCAGCGCCCGTCGGCGCCGAATTTCCAGCCATGATAAGCGCAGCGAATGCTGTCACCCTCGACGTAGCCGACGGAGAGCTGCGTTCCCCGATGCGGACAACGATGACCGGTCAAATGGTAGGTTCCGGTCTCACCGCGATACAGGGTGAAGTCCTCGGAGAGCAGCCGCACCGGTTTTGCGCGGCCCGGCTTCAGGTCCCGGACTTGCGCGACAGGGTGCCAAAATTGGCGCAGGTACCGCCCGCCGAGCGTGCCCGGCTTGGTGTGCCAGAATTCATCGTAGTAGGAGCGCTCATTCGTTGCGGTGGTGTGCGGGGTCGGCATGGGCGTGGACATTGCTGTACCTCTTGGCGGCAGAACGTTGACGGTTGGGTCGGTCAGGGCGCCCCCGGCGGCCCAGTCGGGCGGGCGAACATGTTCAGTTCCAGATTTTCCCGACGATAGCGGGCGGGCTCGACCACGCTGCGCTTCAGGAATAGAGCCACTTCCGCGTGAATCGGTTCGAGCATGCTGGGGAGTGCGGAAAATTCGTGGGTGTGCCCGTGAAAGAGGTGCAGATCGACATCGGATCCTGCACGCACCAACGCATCGAACAGCCGCAACGTGACCGCTGGGGGGACCAGGGGGTCGTCCATTCCGCCAAGCAGGAAGGTCGGCGGAAAACCGGCACGTACGTGCGCGATCGGGTTGGCGGATTCGATGGCTCGATCGTCGCAATCCGGACCGAGCAACAACATCAGGGCGTTCGGTCCGGGTCCCCGAGGTCGTTCGAGAATGGCGGGGGCAAACAACGAAATGAGGGCCGCGACGCGGGAGTCGGCCGCGTCGCTCGTGCCCGCCGCGAGCAGCGCCAGATGTCCGCCCGCCGAAAACCCCTCAAGCGCTATTTTCTCGGGATCGATGCCGTATTCCTCGGCATGGGTTCGCACCCATCGGATCACGTCCTTGACATCGTCGAGCTGTGCCGGCCATGCCGCCTCACCCAGCAAGCGGTATTCGGCCGCCACGACGAAAAACCCATGGGCAGCCAGGGCCCGGGCGTATTCGGCCATGGCCTTGCGGCTGCCGTTTCGCCAACCACCGCCATGCAGCAGGATCAAGGCGGTGGCCAACGACTCGCCTCGAGGCCCATACAGGTCCACCATCAGCTCGCGCCGCCCTGCCCCGGGTACCGCGACATCCATTTTATCAGCCACTCAAGCCCCCGGGTCGTCAGTTTCATTGTTCAACAAGCGCTGCTTGTCAGGCGGTTCTCAGAAGGCCACTGAAACATGAATATGACGTCAGTGTCAATAAAATTACCGAAAGCCGCGCTGAAACCGTTACGCTATGTCGCAGGGCGCAATGGTCGCGCTCATGCGGCCGCACACTGATGTTCAAAGCCTCTGCTCCAGCCCGTTCGCCGGCACCCCGGAAGGGAGAAATCACCCGTCGAGATCTGATGCACGCGGCAGCCCGCGTGTTCGAAGAGCACGGCTATGTGAATGCCGACGTGGCGATGATTACCGATGAGGCGGGCAAGGCTCGAGGCACCTTCTATATTTATTTTCCAAGCAAGCCGGATGTGCTGCGCGCCATGATCGACGAGTTCTCCTCGGACTTGCATGGCAGTGGACTCGATCGCAGTGAACATGAAGCCAGAGAAATGCCCACGGTCCTCACCGTGCTGTGGAATAACTATCGTAATCATGCATCGACGTTTCGAGCGCTTGCGCAAGCGGCGGCGGTCGATGACGGGTTTGCCGACATCTACCGGCGATTGCGCCAACTGGCGCGCCGCGATTTCCTCAGCATGATGCGCCGCTCGCGCGGCGGTCTGTTCGAGGATGCCCGCGATATCGAGATGGCGGCAGCGGCGATGGAGACCATGGTGTGCAATCTGATGTACGACTGGCTCGCCGCGCCGAATTCCAGGCGTTCGGGCGGCGCGGCCCAGGAGCGTGCATTCAACGTCATGGTGAGCATTATGGCGGCCGTGATGGGGTGATCCGTCTTATCCCTCAGGCGGCCCGAAAAATCTCGGCGGGGCGGCATCCCGCTGCCCTCGATCCAATCACTCGAACAGGCTGATGATGTTCTGATACTTTTCGATGTAGCCGCTGTTCTCTCGGTTGTAGCGAGGGATGCTGACGGGACGCACTACCGCGGCATCTTCGTGCCAGACGCACGGGCACACCACCGAGGAGTCCGGGGCGTGCGGGCCGGCGCGGCGTAGATCGGCGAGCTGGATGCCCATGCGGTCGAGTACGCGATAGAGCTTGGCGACATTTCGCGGGCCGCCGTTGTAAGCGGCAACCGCGAAGATGCCGAGCACCGTCGGGTTCGCCCGATAGGCAGTCCGGATATCACCGGACATCTGCGATAGTTCGAGGTCCAGCAGGCACACCGCGGCCTTCATCGCATTGAGCAAATTAGTGGCGCCGCGCTCGAAGTTCGGATCCAGCTGTGCGCCCCGGCACTGACGCACGACGAGCGAATAGGTGCCGTTGCCGCGCCGGTTGGTGAATTGCATGGGGCCCAGCGCCTTGGCGCTGGAGACGCTGTAGCGGTAGGCCTCCTCGCGCTTCAGGCCGTATTGGCTCAAGACTTCGTCGAATGCGTCCTTGCCCTTCTCGAGATAATCCTCATCATCGGTCTGTTCGATCACGGCGAGCGTGGTGATCACTTCGGCCGGCACCACTTCCGCAAGCAGCTCGCCGGGAAAGGCGGCGCTCGGCACCTCAGCGTGCCGCAGTTCATCCATGGCGCGCCGCGCGGTGGCCAGCAGGAAATCTCTGCCGTTGGTGATGAATTGCGAGTCGAGGGTATCCTGGGTGAAGGGCAGGTAGACGATGGGTCGCGCGGTCGCTACCAATTCGCGCCATCGTTTCTTTTTGATGAGGTCGTTGTCGAAGACCGGGAACTTACGGCCGTATACCTTGAGATCCTCCCCGTCCTTAGAGAAGGCGAACATCAGCCGTTCAGCGCCCGTGCCCTTCACGTGCCGTGCCTGGATGCCCGGCGTGCGCACGGCAAAGGGCAGAGGCCCACGGCCGGGCTTCCACTTCAACGGCGGTCGCGGAATCTCCACGTGGGCGACGGTCCAGCTTTTTTTCGACTCGCTCCACAATGCGAAGGCGACCGGACGGCCGCGCAGCACCTCGTGCCTGCCCGTGCCGGCGAAAACGTACTTGAGCTCAACGTCCCTTAGAAGCGCCTGCCCCTCGGTGACCAAATCACGGATCACGACATGGCGCTCACGCCCATTCACGACCACCTCGGGCAGGTCGCCCGACTTAGGGGGTGGCGTCTCGCGGTGCTCCGACTCGGCGACGACCGCCGGAACCTCGGGCTCGTTCCCGTCGCCAGCCCCACCGGAGCCCATGCGAAGATCCGATATCGCGGGCATGGCCGTGGGTGCGGGTGCGGAAATCGGAACGAGAACCGGGTCGTCGGCCGACTGCAGATTACCGCCCGAGGAGGCGCATGCCGAACACAGCAGCAAGGCCAGGAGCGGCAGCGCCCATGCAGCACCGCGCGCGGCGCGCGCAATGAGCTGGGCTACCCATGAACAGAGTTGTAGACATAACATGCTGATGCGATGATACCGGCGAACGGCGCGCCGTACGATGAGAAAACGCGCGACGCGCTTCGCAGTTTGTCGTGCGTACCGATCGGTTGCACGTCTTTGTGGCGCATTTGCGGTGAGGCGATGGTCATTTGGACGCAGCCTCGTAGCGCTCCTATCCCGCGCCGCCGCACAAGCAAAGCGAACGTGTCCCGGACCGCATCGGAAGCGAGCAGCACCCAAGCAACGGCATCGACCGTGCCGCAGCCAAAGCGCGCATCGGTTCCGCGGCGTACTCGGGGGTCGATTTCCAACGAATCGTGGCCTGAATCCATCGCGATCCGCAGAGGGCGAGGCGCCCGCGATCAACTCCGTCCTGATCGCCATCCGGCGTGAGCTTCCGGCGGCAAATTTCGAGGTACGTGCGCGGCGATAGCGTGAGAACCTTTGGTTGCGCCATCCGCTGGAGCAGCAATATGACAGATGAGATCTGCAAACAGCCTCAGGGCAAATTCATGCCCACCGTGGATTTTTCTCGCTGTGAAGCGAAAGGTCCTTGCGCCGAGGTGTGTCCCTACCAGGTATTCGACATTCGAAAAATCGAGCCATCCGACTACGCGGCTCTGGGATTCTTCGCGAAGATTAAAAACCGGGTTCATGGCGGAAGGGTTTCCTATACACCAAGAGCGGATCAATGCCGGGCGTGCGGTCTCTGCGTCGAGGCATGCCCTGAGCACGCCATAAAGCTCGTCAAAGTACAGCCATGAAGCAACGCCGTACCCATTGATGGCTGTGGTTCACCCGCGCCGATTGGCCCCAAACGCGCCCGGCGATGAGCGTCCTCAAGACATTCGCTGAAACCTCAGGCGCAGCGCCGGCCAGCGCCGCCGCAGCGTGCGATTCCACCACATCAACGCGCCGGTCACGAATAGCACCGCGGGTACGAGGCCCAAGAACACCCACAGCCATTTGACGACGGGGCCAAACGTGCGTCCGAAATGCAAGCGCACCAGCCATGCGACCGCGGCATCGATCGCGCTGGAGGCGACCGTATCGTCGCCGCCGACGCGGAACAAGTCGGCGAGCGCATCGAACGGCGCCGGGAAGGCGAAGTAGATGCCGGTCACTGTCCAGACGAGAATGAGCGCAGCCGTCCAAAAACCGAGCATGCTGTGCAGGTCCCAATTGAACCGGCGCCAATTGCTCCGCGGACGGATCGAGAGGCTCTGCCGCCACCGGGCTCTGCCGGGCCACCAAATGACGGCGCCGGTCGCGCACAGCAGCGTCATCAATACGGCACCGATGCCGTTGACGCGCCGGCCCGTCCGCTCGGCCTTGAGATCGTCGTGAAAATCGACGAGCCAGGTCACGAAGGCCGGCTCACCGGCGACCGTATCGGCCAGATTCCTCCCGCTGTACGGGTCGAACAACCGCTCGATTTTCCGCGGACCGGCGGTCATCGCGACCTCCACCGCGAGGTTTGGCGCGCGCGCAGCGCGGACTTCGACTTCCGAGAAATTGAATTGCGGATATGCCGCGCGCGCAGCCGCTGCCAACTCGCCGTCCGTCATTCGGCGGCCGCCGATCGATACGACGACGGTGCGGGGACAAAACAGCTTGTC
This sequence comes from Pseudomonadota bacterium, assembly GCA_030799355.1. Taxonomy (GTDB): domain Bacteria; phylum Pseudomonadota; class Gammaproteobacteria; order Steroidobacterales; family Steroidobacteraceae; genus Bog-1198. Next base: position 41,993 of record JALYHP010000083.1, on the reverse strand, counting down.
GAGTTCGATTCGAAACACGATCGCGCTGCCGGATAGACAGATCAAGACCACATACAGGCCGATGCCGATGCCTACCCATAGATGAACTTCGAACAGCGCCCGACGCACCCATACCGATTGCGGCTGGCGCGCGAATCTTCCCCACATCGAGCCCTTGCGGTCGCGGGCTTTCACGATGGGCGGGAGCGAGCCGTTCACGCCGTGCAACCGCTCATAGCCCGTCGCAGTCATCCGCGTGCGGTGTGCCACGGTCCACCCATCGCAGGCCCGACCCGGCTGCATCGACACTGAATTTCGGTTGCAGCAACGTGCCTCGCACCAACAGCGGCGCTTTGAGGCGCAGAATTCGGAGCCGCTTGGGCTCACCCTGCAGTTTCAAATCCAATGTCTCGGACCCGAGCAGCACTTGACCCTCGCCGCTGATGAATACCGGTTCAGTATCGATGAAAAAGCGCGCAGTGTGCATTACCCCGGAATGAATTTCAAAATCGGCGGCGGCGCAGTGCGCCGGCACATCACGCGTGCTGCGTGCCAGAGCGAGCCCCAGCCCGCGCAGATCAACCCCGGTCAGTTCCGCCAATGACGCGCGGATCATCCCCTGCGATACCCGCGCGCTGAGGTGGCCCTCGGCACCGGCAGCGAGCGCGTGCAGCGAGTCGCCGCCGCCATCGGCACGGAGTCGCAGCAGCAAGGAACCTTCATAGGGCGGCGGCTCCCCCTTATGCGGCACCTGTGCCAATTGCAGTCCCGAGAGGGTCATTTCGGCGTGGCTCCGAGCGGGATTCTGATTGGCGTCGGTTTCGACACTCAGCGCGGCGGTGCCGCCCAGAAAATGTCCCGTTATTGCCCGTGCCGTGATTCGGCCTCGTTCGATCGCGAACGGCGCAGACACATCGGTGACTTCCACTCGCGATAGCACGAGGCGACGGATGCGGATTTTTCCGCTCGCATCCACGCGCCGAGTCGCCGGCGTGATGAGCGGTACATCGGCGAACAGCTTGGGCGGCGCGTCTGGATGCGGGTCGCGCCCCGCGGCGCGTAGGCCGACATCGGCCAGGCGCAACACGGCCGAGTTCAAATCGGCGTGCATCAGCGTGCGGCCGTCTCGTTGAGTGGTGAGCGACACCCGACCGGTCAAATCACTGTCGCCTGACGTCACTTTGAGGTCATCGAAGAGCGTTTCGCTGAGCCGACGCATCATCCGGCTCTGAAGGCGAAAGATACCGGTGTTCGGCAGGCTGACCCCGACCAGATAATACAAGTCACGCAGGTCCGCGCCGCCCGCATCGAGCTGTGCATCGACCTGGTTCAGATCAAATGGGTGCGGCAGCGAGCCGTGCGCAGTGAAATGCGTACCGCTCGAGCTCTCGTCGAACTCGAAGGCATACGGTTTGTCGGGAGCCGCTGAGGGGAGCGCGTCGCCACGCAAGCGAAACATGACGGCGCGTCGGTTGAGCGTACCGGAGCCTTCGATCCGCAAGGGCTGCGCCGAGTCCGGTCCGGTGACGGACAGACTGCCGTCGAACGCGAGGTGCAAACGCTCATCGTCGAGCGTTAGATGCGCATGCGTTAGTTCCAGTTCGCGTATCATCGGCAGTGGGCCGCCCGCCGACTTATCGGGATCGACGCGCTGCCAGTTGGCGTGTCCGGTGGTATCACGCGCGAAGTGCAGCTGGACGGTATCGGCCTTGATGAGACTGAACCCGGATTGAGGTCCGAATAGCGGCGCGAACCTCACGGTGAGCGTGGCGATCTCGGCCATGATACCCGGCTTGGTCCAGGATGGATTGCCGATGGTGACCTGTTCCGCCTCGATGCTGGGGCGTCGGGCCAACAGATGCACATGCAGCGCGCCGCGCACGCCGATGGGACGGCCGCTTTGCCACGAGACAAAGCGGATGAAACCCGAACGCCAGAGCCCCTCGTGCCAGGCGAGCGGCAACGCTGACACGAGCACAACGACCAGGAGCACGATGGCCCCGGCTGATTTGAAGAAACGATGTCGCATAACAGGGGTGCGCCTCAAGCCGGTCATCGGCTAGGCTACTCCAAGTGGCCGTCTTCGTGCGCTGACCGCTCACGTTGAAGGCCTGCCGATGAGCTTCGGGTCAAGCGAAAGAGGGGGTAGCCAGGTGTCAGCTCTGGACCCGGGCCTATTCATGACATGCCCACGGCCGGGGAGGCGCCGCGCGGGCCGGGGAGGGGGCGGTGAGCGGAAGCCAAGTTGCGCGGCCCTCTGTCCGCGGCCGCTGGCCTGACGGTCCCGCTTGGCGGGCCGAGACGCTCGGGCGAGATCGTTCGGGCCCCTGGTAGTCGTTTGCCCGTGGCTTGACCACGCCCGTGTCCTCACGCCACACTCGGAGCCGTTGACCCCTCGATTACCCCCAGGAACATTGCCATGCGTTCAGCTTTGCTCGCAAGCGTCGCGCTTGCCGCCCTCTCAACCGCTCATGCTGCCGATGCCTGGCACGACAAGGCGCGCGTCATGCTCGATCATGCCGTCAATATCCCGACCGTTATCGGGCGAGGTAAAGTGCCTGAGCTGGCGGCCTACTTCGCAAGTCAGTTCAGCATGGCGGGCTGGCCCGAAACCGACATTCATGTGATGCCCTACGAGACGGGCGGCGATAAAACCGCCGCGCTCATCGTGCGCTGGCGCGCGGCCGGGCATCCCAAGCAAAAGCCGATCATGTTGATGGGGCATATGGATGTCGTCGAGGCCAAGCGCGAAGACTGGCAGACCTCCGATCCGTTCACCTTCACCGAGAAAGACGGTTATTACTACGGGCGTGGCACCATCGATATGAAAGATGGCGACGTTGCCATCGTCACCGCGTTGCTCAAACTCAAAGAGAGCGGCTTCAAGCCAAAGCGCGATATCGTGGTATTTTTTACCGGCGATGAGGAAACCAACGGTATCGGCGCGCGTCTCGGTGCGACCGATTGGCATGGGATGCTCGATGTCGAGTACGGTCTCAACGCCGATGCGGGCGATGGCGCATTTCGCAAAGATGGCAAAGCGATCGGTTTTTTCTTCAATACCGCCGAGAAAACGTTCACGGATTTTACACTGACCGCGCGTAATCGCGGCGGCCACTCTTCGAAGCCGCGCCCGGACAACGCGATTTACCAGCTGGCGGGTGCTCTCAAACGGCTCGAAGCGTATCGCTTCGAGCCGCAATTGAATGAAACCACGCGCGCTTATTTCAACGAGCGGCAGAAAAATGAACCAGGGCCCCTGGGCGATGCGATGCGCGCTTGGCTCAAAAATCCGAACGATGGTAAGGCCGCCGACGTGATCGAAGCCGACGAAAGTGAGGTCGGGCTTACGCGCACGCGTTGCGTCGCCACGATGCTGAGCGGTGGTCATGCACTGAACGCGCTGCCCCAGCTGGCCCAAGCGAATATCAATTGCCGGATCATGCCGGGCGTCGATCCGAACGAGACATTTGCCGAGCTCAAACGGATCGTCGATGATCCCAACGTGATCGTGACGCGGGTCGATGACTTCAAGGCTTCGCTTGCCTCGCCGTTGCGGCCCGACGTGCTGAATGCCTTTGGCGATGCGGTGCATGCGCGCTGGCCCGGCGTTGCAATCATTCCCGAGATGAGCACGGGGGCGAGCGACGCGCGCGATTTTCGCATCGCAGGTATTCCGGTCTATGGCACCGGCGGCGCCTGGGTCGTGGTGCCCGATGATCTGCGCGCGCATGGCCGCGATGAGCGGCTTCCGGTGGGCGCGCTTGACGACAATGTGCATCACTTCGAGCGCATGGTGAGGGTGCTGGCCGGCACATAGCGGGGCATCATGCGGTACTCGTCTCGGCCTGATCCGAGGTGCGTGCGGGCGCGCCGGTCGAGGAGGTTCCTGCCTCTCCGAAATCTCGGTTCGATGGCGGTATAACCGACTATACTCGGGTCGTTGGTGGGCTCGGAAAACTCCCGGGGGGATTGAAACATGAAAACAATGAAGGTCATGGCGTTTACGCTATCGCTGTTGGCGTCGGGGCTCAGCGTTGCCGCCGCGCCGCAGCTGCAAGTCAAGAAATCGGTAACCATCGCGGCACCCGCGGATACGGTATGGGGCACCGCAAAGAATTTCAACGGGTTGAACACATGGCACCCCGCAGTCGCAAGCGACGAACTCGTCAGCGGCACGAACAATGCGGTCGGTGCCGTACGCTTGCTGACCCTCAAGGGGGGCGGAACGATCAAGGAGAAATTACTCGAGTTCGACGATACCGGCCGCCGCTTTCGCTATACCATTTTGGAAGGAGTCCTTCCGGTCAGCCATTACTCGTCGAATTTCGTGGTCACTTCTCTCGGAGCCGATAAGACGAGGGTGACCTGGTCCGGCCGTTTCAAGCGCAAAAACGTCGGCGAAAATCCGGCGGATAGCGAAAGCGACAAGGCGGCGACCGACGCCATCAGTGGCGTGTATCAATCGGGGTTGGATAACCTCAAGAAAATCGTCCAAGCGAAATAGCTCTCGGCGGTCACGTGGCGGTGCCGTCGGCGAGCGCCGCGCAGATGTCTGCGTCCAGGGCCGAGACGGTCGCCGCTGCCGTCATCGCCGAGGCCCATGATCAATTTCGCATGAACGCACGCGGCGTTTGGCCTTGCGAGTTTCGAGTGGCGACGTGAACGTTTGACGCTCGCGCTTCGATACCGCTTCGAATGGCGCCCTTGAACGACGGCCTTCAACAGGCCCGGTTTTTTTGTCCAATTCGAGACATCCCTGTCCGGCCCGCTGCTAGGGCTGCCCGGCCGAGGCTGTTGCGCGAGTACGCGCCGGATTGAGGCGCTCCGTCCGAAGCAGGAAATAGGCGCGGCGCGATGCGTGACGGCGACTTGACGAATAACATCGTGCGCGGTTCAATGAATCCGCAAGGCTTCCCGGCTTTCCCCGACAGAGTTCTGTCCGAATCACCCGAGCCACCCGTGCTACATCGTGCGCGCATCATGCTGGATCCCGTCGGCAGCTTATGGCGGGACCGGAGTTTCATCCGCTACCTCTGTGTTGGCCTCATCAATACGTGCGTCGGTTTGTCCACCATTTATGCCGGGATCTACGTCGCCGGCTTCGAAGACGTCCCGGCCAATGCCATCGGCTATGGGGTGGGGATGGGTTGTAGTTTCCTGCTGAATCGCTATTGGACATTCGACAACCAGGACGGCGCACACCGGCAGTTGCCGAAATTTTTGCTGATCATGGGGTGCGCTTACCTGGTCAATTTAGCGACCGTCATGACGCTCATCAAATTCCTCGGCGTGCCCCGCTCGATTGCGCATGCGGCCGGTGTCGTACCCTATACGTTGGCCGGCTATCTGGGCAACCGGTTTTTCGCATTTCGCCGGAGGCCCAGGATACGCGGCGAGCGCAACAAGTAGCCTCACATCACACCAGAAGGATACCTGGTCATGCAGCTGAGCTTGGTTGTTCCATGCTTTAACGAGGAAAGCGTTCTTCCGGAGACCGCCCGTAGACTTTTGCTGTTGATGGCGGATTTGATTCACGCGCGCAAAATATCGGCATCGAGCCAAATCTATTTCATCGACGACGGCAGTACGGATGAGACGTGGCCGCTGATCGAATCCCTGGCGTCCCGGGAACGGATGGTCAAAGGAATCAAGCTATCGCGCAACTGCGGTCATCAAATCGCGTTACTCGCGGGCCTCGTGAGCGCTCCCGGCGATGCGGTCATCAGCGTCGATGCGGATCTTCAAGACGACCTCGCGGCCATCGCGCCGATGATCGAGGCGCATACGAACGGCAGCGAGATAGTGTTTGGCGTCCGCCGCAAGCGCGACACCGATGGCTTCATGAAGCGGTTCACCGCACTCACCTATTATCGGCTGCTCGAAAAACTGGGTATCCAGATCGTGTTCAATCACGCCGATTACCGGCTCATGGGCCGTCGCGCACTGCAGGCACTCGGCGGCTATGATGAGGTCAATGTGTTTCTCCGCGGCTTAATTCCCCAGTTGGGCTTTCGAACATCGACGGTTTACTACGATCGACTGGAGCGCTATGCCGGGGAGTCGAAATATCCCGTCCGAAAGATGTTGGCCCTGGGATGGAACGGCATCACCTCATTTTCCACCGTTCCGTTGCGCTTCATCACGGCCATCGGGTTTTTTATCGCGTTCGGTAGTTTTGCAATCACTTTATGGGCGTTGGGTGTGCGACTGTATACCCACAATGCGGTTCCGGGCTGGGCCTCGATAGTCGTACCCATTTATCTACTGGGAGGACTGCAGCTGTTCGCGATTGGCTTGATCGGCGAGTATCTCGCTAAAACCTACATGGAGACGAAGAGACGGCCGCGCTTCTTCATCGAAACGATTCTATAGGCGCCTGGGTTAAACGCAGGTAGCGGCAACTCCGGGTGCCGTCTTCCTTAGGGTTGCTCTTGAGTAAGAAGTTTCTCGGATCAGTTGCATCGGTAGAGCTTGGAGGCTGCCGGCGGCATTGCGCCTGGACCGCCCGGCCCCGGCATGCCATTGGGGAGCGGCATCGTCGGACCCACCAGATCGCGCATCTTGTATACCAGATCGATCTCCTTGACCTCGCTGCAGTGTTGCGCGGCCCAACGAAACAGCTGCTGCAGTTGCTGGCCTCCTTCCCCGGGCAGCGGCATGAGGCCCATTTCCAAGATATAGCGCAGTTCATCACGATCGATGAGCCGCTGTAGCTGGGCAGGCGTCACAACGGTATCGCTACCATTGAAACCGCCGAGATACAGTACCGGACGGCCCGTCTCGATCACATATTCCGCGCCCACCAGCGAATTTGCCATCGCGAGCAGATATTTACTGCCTTGCGTGTGCTTCTGCAGATAGTCGAGTAACTTCCTGTCCACAGGACGGGGAGCCATGTCACCAAAATCTACCGGCGGCCCGTCCTTTGGCGTGCCCACCTCTACGGCGGGCATAATGGCGTTCGGCGAGGGCATGAGGGCGCTTCGAGCACTGAGCAGCGTCGGCGTAAAGAGCAAGCTCGCCGCCAGCATCCCCGCACCCACCGACGGCAGTTTCGGATTTGGACGATGCAGGTTACCCGTCAGCAGCGGCAAAGCCACCATCAAGCACAGACCACCGGGCAGATACCAAGCCAGCGGCAGGGTGTAGTTACCGAGGATATAGGTTTGATAGACCACCGTTCCCCCTACAGCGCCGCCAAGCAACGCGACGCCCCACCAGCGGTCCCTGAATACCCACAGATGGGCGAAGCCAATGCCCACCAGCGCCGCTATGGGCGGGGTGAGCATTGCTAGATAATACGGATGGAAGAAGCCCGCGACGCTAAAGAAGATCAGGCAGGTGACTAGCCAGCCGCCCCAGAGTAACAGCGCTTGCTGTCCCATCGTAAGCGGAAAGCGGAGCCTCTCGCGGGCCAGTCCCAGGACCAGACCGGCGAGCGCCAGCGGCAGTAACCAGCCCGCCTCCTTCGCTAGGGGCAACATAAAGAGCCGCAACGGACCGGAGGTTCCAATCTCGCGAAACATACCTTGGGGTCCAGCGGGCATTCCGGCGGGAACTCCTCCCGGTGGACCCGCAGGCATCGTTTGGACTTTTTCCGTACCGACACGAGGCCCTAACAACCGCAGCAGGCCGTTGTAACCCACGATCGTATCCATCACACGATTGTTTTCGCTGGAACCAATATAGGGCCGCTGCTCGGCCGGAGTTCGGTCGACGACCAGAGACCAAGACAGGGAGACGGTGACCAGCACAAGGGTCGCAGCCGCGATTTGCAACGCATTACGCCACAAACCATGACGTGCGCCCAGCAAATAGACCATGTAGAAGGCCGGCAATGGGAGGAACGCCTGAAGCATCTTGATGTTAAACCCCAGCCCGACCCACACGACACAACCGATCAGCCAGCGCAGGCGACCCGTTTCGATGCTGCGCAGCAGCGCCCAGGCCGCCAAGAGCAAGACGAGGATCAACTGAGCATCCATGGTGTTGTTCCGGTCGATCACCACGGCGATCGGGCTGACTGCGAGGGCCAGTGCCGCCAGTAAGCCGGCCGGTATCCCATGGCTGTTGCGCACCAGATGATAGAGCACCGGTAAGCCCAAGATACCTGCCAGCGCCTGCGGAAAGAGGACACCAAAAGAAGTGGCGCCGAACACAAATGCTGAGAGCGCCTGAATCCATAAGCCAAGCGGAGGCTTGTCGATGGTGACCGAGCCCCCGGGCTCCGCGGCAACAAAGAAAAAATTGTGCCACGATTGGGTCATGCTTTTGACCCCGGCGAGATAGTAGTGATTGGTCGGGGTATCGCTCAGATTATAAAGCCGCAAAAACGCGCCAATCAGCATAATGAGCGCCATTGCGATCATGGGCGAGGAGAATAACGGCCCTCCGAGCCAGCTGCGCGCAACAGATACCGGTTGAGTGCTCATGATTCATCTCCTAGTCCATTAGGCCAGACGCTCATTCATCCTAGTTCATTAGGCTAGCTTTATCCTACTCGCAATCCCTTTTTTACAATCCCTTACGCGGCTCCCTCCTGTTCTGAGTTATCCGACTGTTCTGGGTTACGCGCCGAACCGTCAGATGTTTATCTCGTAGTTTGTTGATCGGTACGTGCAGCGGCGCTGTTGGGCACGGCCCTAGGGCGGCGCACAAGCCTACGCACGGGCGGATCCCTTTCCCTACAGAGGGAAAGCGCCGCCTGCGAGTACCTTTACGCAGGTCCCCGCGTTTGGACGGCTCATGGCGAACTTACGACGTCGCGATATCCTCGCCGGAACGGCCCTCTTTTTCATCGGCGAAGCCGCGTCGCGCGCAGGCATCGTGCGCGGCAGTATGCCTTGGGCACCCGATGCCGCCTCGCCCCCTACGCCGTACAAACCCGGGCCGTATACCTACTTCACTCCGGCGGAAGCCGAAGCCGTGGAAGCGCTCGCCGACCGCATCATCCCTCCGGATCCGCAGACACCGGGCGGCAAGGACGCAGGTTGCGCGGTGTTCATCGATCGGCAGCTCACCGGCAGCTATGGCAACAGCCAGGATCTCTATACCGAGGGGCCGTTCCAGCACGGCGCGCCGAATCAGGGGCCGCAATCCGCCGATACGCCGGCCGATGTATACCGAAAGGGACTCGCCGCGATCGATCGGCATTGCCGTGCGGAGGGCGGTCAACCGTTTGCTCGGTTGCCCCCGGATCGGCAGGATGAGGTGATTCGCGGCCTGGAGAGCGGCTCGCTTCATCTGGACGACATCGACGGCAAGGTGCTGTTCTCCACCCTCCTCAATGACGTGCAGGAGGGGTTTTTCGCCGACCCGCTCTATGGCGGCAATCGAGACATATGCGCCTGGAAGATGATCGGCTTTCCGGGCGCACGTTACGACTATCGCGAGTGGGTCTCCCGGCACAACGAGCGCGTCCCCTAGTGCAATAGAACGACCTTCGCCAGTGCGAGACCGAGCAGGGCGCCGCAGAGTTGGGCTACGATAAATCCGCCGATATGCGCGGGCGCAATTCCGGAGAACGTGTTGCTGAGGGAACGCGCGATGGTGATCGCCGGATTGGCGAAGGACGTCGAGGCTGTGAACCAATAAGCGGCACCGATCCACGCCGACACCCGCCAAGCGGCATCGTTGGGTCCGGACGAACCCATCACGACCAAAATCAACCCGGCGGTGGCGACCGCCTCCGATAGCCATTGAGCAGAACCGGAACGCAGGTGCGTCGATGCCTGGATCATCGGCAACTCGAACATCGCGTTCGCCAACACTGCCCCCAGACAGCATCCCGAGATCTGCACGGCGACGTACGCGACCGCTTGTCGCATCGTCAGCCGCCGGCGGATCACCTCGACGATCGAAACGGCCGGATTGAAGTGGGCGCCACTGACGGGGCCGAACAGCGCGATGAGTGTCGCCAGCACGGCAACCGTCGCGGCGGTATTTGCCAGCAAGGCCACCGCCAGGTTTCCACCAGCCAATCGTTCGGCCATGATCCCGGAGCCGATTACGGTGGCGGCAAGCAGCAGCGATCCCAACCCTTCCGCGGAAAGCGCCCGGTACACGGGTCAGTCCGACCCGGCAGCGGTGCTGTTCTTGCCGATCTCGCGAAGCCGGGACTGCAGCGCGATGCGATCGAGCGAGTCGATCGGAAGGCTCGTGAACAGTTTGATGCGCGTCTCCAGCTGTTGGAGTGCGTGGCGGAACGCGGATGCTTGACCCGCTTCGGTTCCGCTCGCCGCCGCGGGATCAGCAATGCCCCAGTGCGCCGTCATCGGTTTACCGGGCCAGACGGGACAGACTTCGCCCGCCGCGTTGTCGCAGACGGTGAAGATGAAATCGAGCGGCGGCGCTCCCGGCACCGCGAACTCGTTCCAACTCTTGCTGCGCAGGCCCTCCGCCGGCAGACCCACCCGCCGTAGCAGATCGATGGCCAGGGGGTGTACCTCCCCCTTCGGGAAGCTGCCCGCACTGAAGCCATGGAACTTGCCTCGGCCCCAATGGTTCAGGAGCGACTCGGCGAGAATGCTCCGAGCCGAGTTGCCCGTGCATAGGAATAGAACGTTATAGATTTTGGCCGCTCCCGGACGTAGGGAATATCTCCCGAGCAATCCCGGCATCAACTTGTAGTCGCTGCATGGTCCACGGGGTGCTATTTTCTTACTAGGAGATGCCGAGCTTGCTGGGCAGAGAGGGCGCTAAGCGGCTTTGGCCGCGCGCTGACGGATTTGGCGGGCGGAGCCGGTGCACAATGCGGCGCACACCGTACGTCGCCGTTGCCGCAACAGTTCTCGGTCAAGTAGCCCACCAGACCGTTCATTGCCGCGAAATCAGCCGAGTAGAACAATTGGCGGCTTTCACGGCGCTGCCCTATGAGACCCGCGCGCTGCAGGCTCTGGAGGTGAAAGGTAAGCGATGAAGGCAAAAGCCCCAAGCGCTGCCCGATGGCACCCGCCGGCAGCCCGTCGGGCCCGCGTTGAACGAGCAAGCGATAGATGGCGAGCCTATGTTCGTGGGCAAGGGCACTGAGCGCTTCGACCGCCGCAGAAGTATTCATTGCCAATACTATATTACGAGTAAAGTAGTATAGTCAAAGGGTGCGGCCGGGCTCAGTCGGCTTGGCGAGCGGCAGATCGACCGTGAATGTCGCGCCCGTCCCCGGCCCCTCGCTCGCGGCGCGGATGGCGCCGCCGTGCGCTTTTACGGTCGCTTCGGCAATGGCGAGACCGAGCCCCAGACCGCCGTACCGGGCCGTTACGCTGCGGCTGCCCTGCTCGAACACCGCGAAGATGCGCTCGGCGGTTTGCGGCTCGAAGCCGACGCCCGTATCGCATACTTCCACCACCACGCGTTCGCCTTCGTTGCGGGTACGCAGCACGACCTTTCCGTCCGTCGGCGTGAATTTGGAGGCGTTCTTGAGCAAGTTCCATAACACCTGCTGCAGGCGTTTGGCGTCGCCCCAAACCATGTGCTCGGCAGCCTCCAGTTCCACGCTCAGACGCTGGCTTCTCATGTCGATGTCCGGGTTGGCGACCTCGACGGCGCGCGCAATGGCGACATGCAGATCGGTGGTCTCGAGGCTCAGCTCCATCTTGCCATGCGCGATGCGCGAGACATCCAATAGGTCATCGATCAGGTGGGCCTGCAGGCGCACGTTGCGCTCGATGACGGCGAGCGTTTCACGAGCGGCGGGCGGTAGCGTCATGTTGCGGGTCAGTACCTTCACTCCCAGCAACACCGGCGTGAGCGGCGCGCGAAGTTCGTGAGAGAGAATGGCGAGGAAGCGGTCCTTGGCTTTGCCGGCGGCCTCTGCCTGATCGCGCGCCGTCTCGGCGTCTTGCAGAGCCGCGTGAAGTTGGCGGCGAGCGTCCTCCATCGCCTCCTTGGCGCGCAATTCCGCCGTCTGGTCGCGGAAGATCTTGACCAACCCGAGTGCCGAACCCGGACCGTCGCGCATGGCCATCATGACGCCCGACCCCCAGAAGCGGCTGCCGTCCTTGCGCAGGTGCCAGCGCTCGTCGGAAGTTCGACCGTCGGCGAGCGCCGTGTCGGCTTCCCCTTGTGGAACGCCGGCTGCCCGGTCCTCGGCCGTGAAGATGATATCGCCGCTCAGGCCGAGGGCTTCCTCGTGCGTATAGCCGAGGATAGCCTGCGCCCCGGCGTTCCAGCTCGTGATGCGACGTTCCAGGTCCAGGGAAAAGATGGCGTAGTCGCGCGCGTTCTCGACGATGAGGCGCAGCCGCTCCTGACTTTCGCGCAACCGCTCCTCGGTCAGGCGCCGCTCGGTGATATCCGTCACCATATCGTTTCCGCCGACCCCAGGAACAGAAGTCCAGCCGAATTCAACGAAAAATTGAAGATATCGAAGCAGCGTGCCTGCGCATCCCGGTCCAGATAGATGAGCAGGTTGCGGCATGACAGAAGATCGATGCGCGAGAACGAGGCGTCCTTCAGCAGGTCATGCGTCGCGAACAGCAATATTTCGCGCATCTCCCGGCCCACGAGATAGCCGTTCGGCACCACCGCGACACGTTTGCCATGCTCGGGCCGCAGTTCCGTGAGCCGCAGATGCCCATCGACCGTCGTCAGGTGCTTGCCGGAAGGAATCACATAGACGTTGTTCGCCTCCAGCTTGGCAGCATCCGCCGCGGTGTGGACCGGCATGGCGCAGTGCCGTTGGAGCAATTTGGGGAGCATGCTCTGGTGGTCGGGCGCCAGGTGCAGCATGACAACATAGGCGAGCCCGCCCTGCGCGGATGCGTTATCAAAAAACCGGCCGAGTGCGGAGATACTGCCCGCCGATCCGCCCAGTCCGACGACCGGCAGCGCGTGAGAGCCATAGGACGGAACGATGTCGTCGATCTCGTTGCCGTGCTGCTCCTCGATATCATCCGGCCCGACGAGGGGCAGGCGAACGCCATGCACGCTCTCGGATTCGTGCTCAGTGGATTCGGGGTTGCCAGGTGTCGGCTCCATAGTTAACGCTACGATTTCCCGCCGATGATGCCGCAGCTATTGGTCATGTGAGGCATGTGGCGGAGCGAGCTGCCGCCGCTCCCGGCGAAAATGACGTCCTGCCTGCCGACCGGTACGAAAAGCTGTGCGCCGCGCGAAGTCCGTGTCCTGACCACCGATGGGGCTGGCGCCGCACGTCGCCAGAGGCGACTCACTGCGGTCGTCCTTCGATCTCCCGGCGGGCCTCCTCCAGGAGCCGCTCGAGGGCATCCAGTTCGATTGGTTTGACCAAGTGATGGCGAAAGCCCGCTTCCCTGCTGGCGGCCACGTCGGCCAAGGTGCCGAAGCCGCTCATCGCGATGGCGTAGGGCGACCGGCCGGCCTGGCGCAGATGGCGCAGCAGTTTCCATCCGTCGCCGTCGAGCAGTCCGATATCGGATACGAGTACTTCGCTGCCAAAAAGCGGAAAATCGCGCAGCGCCGCTTGCATCGTACCGGCGGTTTGGACGTCATAGCCCGTCGCCCGTAGCAACTGGGCCAGCACGAGCCGGGTATCCGCATTGTCTTCGACCAGAAAAATTTTGAGATTCGCTTCGCGATGAATTTCGTGACTCATGGGGGATGCGCCGCCTCGACCCCGATATCCCGCACGCGTGATTCAGTGTGTACCATGGATGCGGGAGTCGGCCGTGAGAGGAACTTCGATCGTCAGAGTATCTCGTTTGCATCGCTGCTTGCAGCGGACAAAGGGCGAATGCCTGTAGGCGCTGCGCTTACAGGTAGTCCCTTAGCGGTCGAGCGGCAGCGCGATCAGCCGAGCGAGGCTCCGAGAGGCGAAGGGCTCGACAGGACAGGAGGCCGGGCCGATGCAGGCATCCTGCGGCAGCGGGAGGGCGGGTGAACGGATCCGGACCCGGCGGCGACGGACGCATCAACCGTGGGTGGATCTCCGATGCGAATCGAGGGGCTCGGGTTCGACAGGTAGTCAAATCCGGATTGCTGCCGGACGCCGCCCCGCCGCAGCCGGCGACGCAGTGAGTCCGACAGCAATCGGGTGGCGGTCAGTCGGCTTTCACAGCCTCAACTTGGATACGGAGCAGCACGTCTTGCTTGAACCCCATCTCCTGACCGACACTCACGCCGAAGTCGGCACGGCTGAACGTGCCGCTCGCATCGGCGCCGCACACTTCCTTCTTGCTCATGGGATTGACCATGCACTTGAAGGAGTTGATTTTCAGGTCGACCGGCTTCGTGACGCCGTGCAGCGTCAGTTTGCCGGTGACGTTGGTCGGCGCGCCATTGTTGAACCCGCCCAGCGTTCCTTCGTAGGTGGCCGTGGGGAATTTAGCGGTGTCGAGAATCATAGGCCCGTTCACGTGCTCGTTCAGTTTGTCCTGGGCCATGTCGAGGCTCGTCGCGTCGATGACGACACTGACGGTGCCCGTCTTGGCGGCTTGGTCCAGGGTGACCTTGCCACTCGTCTTCTTGAAGATTCCGCGCCACACCGACAAGCCGCCGAAGTGATCGGTTTCGATACTCGGATGCGTATGGTCTGGCTCTATGTTGTAGGTGACGGGGGCGGCATGCGCCACGGTGGCTATTCCCAGAACGGCAACAATCGCAAAACTCAGCCTCATGGCAACTCCTCGGATGGTTGAAATAAACAAACCGACAGGATAAGCGTGGAGAGATTCCTCGACAAGATGGAATGATTGATATTGTCTCATCCAAAATAAGAAGCAATCCGCCAACAATAAGGCAATCAGCTGGCAATTCACCAAGCAGGCTCCAAGCGATCCGCCAGCTCGCTGTGGTGGCGATCGGCATGGGAGCCTCACAACCCGCTCATCTCCTCCAACAAGGCCTTCTCGCCGTATACCTTGTCCAAGGCCTCACGAATGATGGCGGGATGCAAGGCCACGGCTCGATTTTTTGCGGTGTCGAACCAGTAGGTGCCGGAAATCGAATGGATATTGCCGTCGAACATGAGCCCGACGATGTGGCCGCGGGCATCGACCAGCGGGCTGCCTGAGTTCCCGCCGACGATATCGCTGCTGGTGGAGATGCAAAAGGGCGTGCGCAGGTCGAGCCGCGTTTTGGCCGCCATCCAGCTATCGGGAATCTTGAACGGCGATGTGCCGGTCGACCGGTCGAATGCGCGGCTCAAGTAAGTGAATGGCTCCACCGGGGTGCCATTCTCCATCCACCCTTGCACGGTGCCATAGTTCAAGCGCAACGTGAACGTCGCGTCCGGGTACATCTGGGTTCCATAGGCTTTGAAGCGCGCAGCGGCAATCCGCTCGGAGGCCGCCGAAATCGGCGCTTCGACCTCGTCCTCGTACTGCCGGCGAATCGCACGCGAATCGCCATCGATCGAGCGGGCGAGTTCGATCATGGGGTCGTGCGATGCATCGACCGCGGCCTTGCCGCCTTCCCAGAGTTGCTTGCGCACGGCGGGGTCATCGAGCTTCGTCTCGGCGACGAGGCGCGTGGCCAGGGCGTCGGGCGAGTCCTTCAGCAGCAGCGTACGTACCAAGGGATAGTCGGGTCCCAGCCATTCGCGCATGCGTTGCAGAGAGAATGACAATGTCAATACTTCGACTTCGGCATAAATCGGCACGCGAGCGTACAGTTGCTGCTCGATACGCGGCAAGGCGGCATCCGTATATTCGCGCAGGCGCGCGGTGTTGGGCTTCGCCCGCTCGTCGGCGGCGCGTACCAGCAGGCGTGCATAGCGGAACAGGATGCTGTTGAAACCCACCGCGCCTTCGATGAAGGTGTGCGGCAGGTACAGAGCGCGCCCGCGCGATGAAGCCGCCTCGATGGCGGCCCACGGATCGGCGCCGGAAATTGCCGCCCGGTTGCGCAAGTCCTTCTCCTCGTCGCTCTTGCGTGCCATCAGCGCATCGTCGTGCAATGCATCGAGCAGCTTGCGCCGGACCTTGAGACCGTTCTCGAGGCTATTGAGGGGCGCCTCGATCAACTGCTCGTCGGCGGGCGCCTTGCGGCCGAACTGAATGTACCGGCCACGCAGTTCAGCGGCACGCAACAGCGTCGTGGGCAGCGACAGGTCGCGCTCGAATTCCAATTGGGCGCGCGTTTCCAGCCGCTCCGTGGCGCCGGGATGGCCGGCGACGAACACCAGCTCGTTTGCTTTGGGTCCCGCAAAATCAATCTGCAGATGATTGGGCGTCTTGGCGGGTTTGCCATATTCATACGCGCGCAGCATGGAGAAGTCGAGCGACCAGCGGGGGAATTGAAAATTGTCCGGATCGCCGCCGAATGCCGCAATATCCGCTTCCGGAGCAAAGACCAGGCGCACGTCGACGTAGCGCTTATATTTATAAATATAGTACTGGCCGCCGTCGTACAACGTGACGGCCTGGCACTTCACGGTGCCGGATTTGGCTTTCCGGCTCCCTTGCTCGCACGACTGTTCCAGTTCCGTCAATACTTTCTTGCGGGCCTCGTTGGCCGCTCTGTCGTCGAGACCGGCCAGGGATTTGGCCACGGTCGCGGTCACGTTTTCCATGCCCACCAGCACATCGGCGAGCTGCGTCGAGCAGCGCCGCTCGTCGGTTCGCTTCGCCGTGGCAAAACCACGGTCAATGAGGCTGTCGTCTTTCGAAGAGAGTTCCGCCAGGCAGGATTCCACACAATGGTGATTGGTGAGGATCAGACCGTCGGGGGAAACGAACGACGCCGTACAGTTCGCGAGGCGAATCGTCGAGAGACGCACATGGTCCAACCACGCCGGCGTCACTTCGGTTCCGTAGGCCTTCTCGACGGCGGCCGCCGGGAAATTATCGAATGTCCACATGCCTTCTTCCGCGAACGACGGAATGGAGGCCGTGAACGCCACCATCGATGCAACCAGTACAATCGTCCTCATGCCGGCCTCTTGATCGCGGTTCGCTTGCCATGCGAGAAGCCGGTAATTCTACGTGAAAACCGCGCATCCGCGGCGACCCTCGCGACGCTGGCCGAAGGGCGCTCATCGAGAGGATCCGCTACAATGCGCAGCATCCGTCCCGGCCCGCAGCGAGAAGCCAAACCATTTGAGCGCAGAAGCCAAGCCTGCCGAGGCGACCGGACCCGAGCACCGCGCATTTTCCTCCCTTTGGAATCGCGATTTCAGATGCACGCGCCCAGCGAGATCTTTGGACGGGTCGTCGGAGTGTTTTCGATGTCGGCCATGGGCATGCGTACGTTCAGTGGGCTGAGCGTCGGACTGCGTGGTGCGAGCATGGGCATTCATAAGTCGTTGGCGTTGAGTGCCGTGGCGTTGTTCCTGGTCATCGCGACCATGCTCATCGCTCGCGGCTTGCGCAGCCGCCGCGACGGAGGCGACTGAAGCAATGCTCACGGATGTGGATTTCATCCTTCGTGCATTGGAATTGGCGCGCCGTGCCGCGCAGAGCCAAGAAGTGCCCGTGGGTGCGATCGTGGTGCAAGAAGGCCGGATCGTCGGGGAAGGCTGGAACCGTCCGATCGCCGATAGGGATCCCACGGCGCATGCCGAAATCGTGGCGCTGCGCGCCGCCGCCTTGCAGAACGGCAACTATCGGCTCGGCGGCGCAACCCTGTATGTGACCTTGGAGCCATGCGCCATGTGCATCGGCGCCGCGTTGAATGCGCGCATCGGACGAGTCGTGTTCGGCTCGTGGGACGCCAAGGCCGGTGCCTGCGGGAGCGTCTTCGACGTGCCGCGAGAACCGAAATTGACACATCGAATCGACGTATTCGGCGGCGTCTGCAGCGAACAATGCAGCGCCTTGCTGCGGGACTTCTTCGCCGCGCGCCGCAAGGCGAGCTCTAGTTGAGCGTGACGGCCCCGCTGCCGCCCCATGCCCATTCGAGCATGTCGCGATAGCCCCGCACGTTATCGACATAGCGCACGGGTTCCCAGCCGCGCGCATAACCGTTCTCGGTCTGGGTGTACCAGGCCTCTTGCTCGAGCAGCGGTAGAAACTTGCGCACATCCTGCCACGAGTCCGGATCTCGGCCGGCCTTCTGGGCGAGGACGCGCGCATCCTCGAGATGTCCGTAACCGATGTTGTACGCGGCCAGAGCGAACCAAGTCCTGTCGGGCTCGGGAATGCGGCTCGGAATCTTCGCATAGACCTGCCCGAAATAACGCGCGCCTCCGAAAATGCTCTGCCGCGGATCAGCGGGGTCGGTCACTTTCGTTGCCGTCGCCGTGTCCATGGTCAATTGCATCAGACCCTTGGCGCCCGCGGATGATGAGGCGCCGGGGTTCCATTTGGATTCTTGATAGCCGATGGCCGCGAGCAGGCGCCAGTCCTGGCTGCTTTGCTCCGCCGCCTCTTCGAACCACTTTTTGTAGAGCGGCAGGCGCTGTTGCATATCCCGCATGAAGCCGCGCGCGGCGAGGAGTTCCATATCCTCCGGCCTGCCGTAATAGCGTTTGACGATGCCCGCGAGTTCACCGTCGGACTTCATACGCGAGAAGTAGCTGCCTACCTCGCGCAGAAGATCGCGATCGCGCACATCGACGGCCCACGCCAGGGATTGACTGCCGGGAAAGTCGAACGCGATGCGCAGGTCCGGATGCACGTCGTGCGCGAGCGCAAACTCGGTGGAGTCGGCGATGGTGTAGTCGATGCTGCCATCGGCTACCCCGTCGAGCAGCGTTTGCGAATCGGTGCTGGCGTTCTCGATCCATGCCAGCGTCGGGAGGGCATCACGCGCCGCACGCAGGTTCTTCGCGTGCGAGCTGCCGGCGGCTATCTCCAGATCGCCGTTGCCGATCTGCGCCAGTGACGCCGGCCGCGGTGCGCCGCGACGATACACCAGATGTTCTTTCACACGCTGGTAAACCGGCCCGAAATCGATTCCGGGAATGGGCTTTGAGGGGACTTTCAGCGCCGCCGCGGCCAGGTGGGCGTGGCCCGACGCCAGCGCCGCATAGATCTCCGCGTAGCTATGTACCGGAGTGATCCGCAGCGTCACGCCCAGCTCCTCCGCGAAGCGGCGCGCCAGCTCGTATTCCGGACCTTCGGGCAAGTCGTAGACGTCTCGATAGAACGCCAACGGACTTTCGCGGGTGACGACGCGCAATTCGCCCAATATCTTGATCTGACTGACGACGCTCGGCAGCGGCGCGCAGGTGGCCAGTGTCAGCACGGCCGCCACCGCAGCGCTGATTTTGGACCATCGTGTCCAGGACCTTGGAATGATAAAGTTACGCACGGTCATAGCTTTCACCGGTATCGGGCGTCCTCTGAACATGAGGCGGGCTCGTTACCGATGCGCTAGAATAAACGTTTCTCGGCCTCAGCGAACTCTTGACAAATGCGTTTTTAACCGGATTGCCTATCGCGTCGCACGAGCCAAGAGCTTAAGTTAACGCCATAGAAAATATGTTAACGGAGAGGTACCGAAGTGGTCATAACGGCGCCGACTCGAAATCGGATGGTCGGGTAATTCCGGCACGTGGGTTCGAATCCCACCCTCTCCGCCAGTCGTGACATCAATTCTTTTCGGTCCGGATCAGCAAGCTGTGGTGGCCACGAAGCGGAGATAACGCCGCGCACGCGGCGGCCCCGAAGGGGCGAGGAGCGCAGCGACGAGTAATCCCACCCTCTCCGCCAGTAAAAATAAAAAGCCCCGTCCTGGGGCTTTTTATTTTTACGGAGCAGGGTGTGTGGACGACAAATTCGCAGGAGCGATTTTGGACGCACGCAGTGCGCCCGCAGGGCGAGGGCCTGGACGGCCCGAGTCAATCCCACCCTCTCCGGACGGGGCTTTATTTTTACTGCTGGATCGTTTGCTCATAGATCTATCCTGGGCTCCAGCCGACTGGAGGGGAATACCTATTCGTTGGCATTCGTCGATCCCGGGACTCGCGAAGAATGCGGATTGCCCGGCCCTGGCGCGTACCAAGTTGTGGGTGCTGAATATTATGCAATATCTTGCAATTGCGACAGAGATTCAGCTTGATCTTTGCTCTCGCTCCCGCCGTCCCGCCCCGCAAGGGGCTGCCTTGCCGACTCGGGGCTAGGGCGCAACCGCTCCTCGATCTCACTCGGGGGTACCGCAGGGCTGCAGAGAAAGCCTTGATACTGGTCGCAGCCAAGTTCACGCAGCAATTGCAGCTGCTCGACGGTCTCGACGCCTTCGGCAACGACCTTCAGCCGTAAACTGTGGGCGAGTGAAATGATCGCGCGCACGATCGATGCGTCGGCGGCGTTGGTGGTGAACTCGCCGATGAAGCTGCGATCGATCTTCAATTTGTCGATTGGAAAGTGCCGCAGGTAGCTCATGCTGGAATAGCCGGTCCCGAAATCATCGATCGAGACGACCACGCCCATGCGGTTCAGTTGCTGGAGAATTGCGATCGATCCTTCGGCATTGTCCATCACTGTGGTTTCGGTCAGTTCGATCTCCAGGTTTTGCGGCTCCAGATCGAAATCGAGGAGCGCGCCTTGCACGGTCTGGAAGAAATTGGACTGCCTAAATTGAACGGGCGAAACATTTACGGCCACACGCAGAAACGGCAGGCCCTTGCGTCGCCAGTCGCCGGCTTGACGGCATGCCTCACGCAACACCCATTCGCCGATCGACAGAATCAGGCCGGATTCCTCGGCCAAGGGAATGAACTGCGAGGGACTGACCAAGCCGCGCGTGGGGTGGCGCCAGCGCAGCAGCGCCTCGACGCTGTTGATGCGCCCGGTGGCGACGTCGCTTTTCGGTTGATAGTGCACGCTCAGTTGCTCCAGAGCGAGGGCGCGGCGCAGATCATTCTCCAAATTCAAGCGCTCTTGAGAAAATACGCTCATGGCCGGATTGAAGAATTGGTAGGAATTGCGGCTGCGTTGCTTCACGTAGTACATAGCCTCATCGGCACGCGCCACCAATGTATCGCCGGTGGCGCCGTCCGCTGGGTACAAACCGATGCCGACGCTTGCCGAGGTATGCATCTCGACGCCGTTGACGCAAAAGGACCCGACCAGAGCGGTGCCGATCTTGGTGGCGACCGATGCCGGGTCCGAATGTTCGGGGCCATCTGCCAGCAGAATCAAAAACTCATCTCCGCCGGTGCGCGCCACGGTGTCGATTTCGCGGACGGCGGCGGATAGCCTGCGCGCGACCAAGCGCAGCAGCTCATCCCCGGCCGCATGCCCCAGGGTGTCGTTGATCAGCTTGAATCGATCGAGGTCGAGCACCAGCACGGCAAAGCGGCCGGAATCGCGTTCGGCGCGGACAATTTCGCGGCCGAGGCGGTCCATAAATAGGACCCGATTGGGTAGGCCGGTCAGCGCGTCATGCGTCGCATGGTGCTGCAATTCCGCATTGACTGCCTCGAGGCGCCGGGCATGGGTACGGGTTCGGGATTGCAGGTGGGCGTCGTACACGGTGCTGATCAGCGTCAGCACCAGGATACCCAGCGCGAACAGTCCGATGGTGACTGCCAGCCAGCTATTGTCGAGCCTCACGCCGCCGCGGCAATAGGACCCTGGCGCGAATCGCGCGGCGGCCATTGCCGTGTAGTGCATGCCGCTGATGGCGAGCCCCATGACGACGGCCGCGGCGATGCGGGTCAGGCGTCGTACCCAGGAGTTACCGTGGCGCAGCTTGAAGAAAAGCCAGAGCGCGACGAAGGATGCCGTGACTGCGATAGCGACCGAACATGCCACCAGGAACGCGTCATAGCCGATTCCCGGCATGATGGCCACCGCCGCCATCCCCGTGTAATGCATGGCGCAAATGCCGGCTCCCATGATCACGGCGCCGCTGGCCAAGCGGGGGAGCGAGAGTCGTTTCCCGCTTGTCAGGATGAGGGCGAATCCGGAGGTGGTAATGGCGATACCGAGGGACGCCAGCGTTGTCGGCACGTCGTAGGCTAGGGGAATCGCCAGCGAAAAGGCCAGCATGCCGATGAAGTGCATGGACCAGATGCCCATTCCCATGGCGACCGCTCCCGCAGCCAGCCAAATCCGAGTCGCCGGGCGTTCGCTGGTCGCGACGCGAGCCGCCAGCCGCAGGGCGGTATAGGAAACCAGCACGGCCACGGCCACCGACAGCGCAACC
This sequence comes from Pseudomonadota bacterium, assembly GCA_030799355.1. Classification (GTDB taxonomy): domain Bacteria; phylum Pseudomonadota; class Gammaproteobacteria; order Steroidobacterales; family Steroidobacteraceae; genus Bog-1198. The sequence goes on along the minus strand of JALYHP010000083.1, from coordinate 20,003 downwards.
AGCCAATTGTTATAGAAAGTCTGCATGGATTTGGATACGTGCGATCAACGGCCAGAGGAGGTATTTTTTAAGACATTACCGTAACGTAGTCGCCTAATGCTGAGAAATACCTCTCGGTTACAGGCGAAAGCATCCAGGGCATGAAGTGATTGAATCCTTCGCCGACGGATTTTTCCTGGGCGCGCAATGTCGTGATTTGCGCCCCACAGTGCGTATGCGAATCCCAAGGAGCCCACGGGTCATGACTCGTCAAGTCACGACTCGCTGATCGCCGGGACGGTTTGGGGGGGGGCGCCTTTATTGCGCTCGACCAATCGCCTCGCTCAGTGCGCAGACGAGGGCGTCGATCGATGTCTCGTCGGCATGCAACGTGATGGAAATGCGCAGACGCGCGGTTCCTGCCGGCACCGTCGGCGGGCGGACCGCCCTCACGTCGAATCCCGCAGCTTGCAGTTTCTCCGCGGCCCGCAGCGTCGGTCCGCTCTCACCGATGACGATGGGCAGGATCTGGGAATGCGGCATCGTCAAACCAGACTGTTTGGCGATCGCTGCTCGAGCATAGGAGACGAGCGCCGCCAAACGCTCGCGACGCTCCGGCTCTTCACGAAGAATGGCCAGCGACTCGCAAAGCGCGGTCGCGACCAGCGGCGGCGGGGCCGTTGCGAAAATGAAGGGGCGAGCTCGGTTGATGAGGAAGTCGCAAAGGATCGAAGGACCCGTGACCAGCGCGCCGCTGACGCCGAGTGCCTTTCCGCCGGTATGCAATACGATGCAGTTCTCGGACCCTTCGAATTCGGCCGCAAGGCCTCGGCCGTCTGTGCCATAAACGCCCGTCGCGTGCGCTTCGTCTATGAGAAGAAAGGCGCCGGCCGCGTCCGCCACGACCTTGAAGTCGGCAAGCGGCGCACGGTCTCCATCCATGGAATAGAGGCTCTCGATCACGATCCAGGGCCTGCCGGCGCCGCCGGCTTGACGCCACGCCCGTATCGCATCCTCGGCGGCGGCAACGTCATTATGCGCAAATGATGCCGTGCTGGCGCGGCCCAGCTTCATTCCATCGTGCATGCTGGCGTGGACATATTGATCATAGACCACGAGGTCGTCACGTTGTGGCAGCGTCGCCAGCAACGCGGTATTCGCGGCGTATCCCGACCCAAACAGCAGCGCCCGCTCGACGCCGAAGTGCCGAGCCGCAGCCTCTTCGAGTCGCTGGTGTTCGACGTGATTGCCGCGCAGCAGCCTCGAGCCTCCCGATCCGAGCGGAACGCCACGTTCCAAGGCGCATATCGCGGCCTCGCGCAGGCGTACGCTATCGGCGAGGCCGAGGTAGTCGTTCGACGTAAAGTCCGTGCCTGCGGCTGGGCGCAGATGGCGGTACATCTCGCGCCGCTTCATGCCATCCAATAATTCCGCAAAGCGTTTCAGGCCCTCCAATCCCTTCTCCTTCGCGTAGGGGTAGGTCGATCGCGACTGCGGCTATTGTAGTCGGAACCGTGGAGCAAGCCGCGAAGGAGCCGCAGCCGGTCGCTACGGAGCACCCGCGAGGCCTGCGGGTACGAGCGGCGATCAGCCCGCAGTCTCGCCTCTGCCGGCGACCGGCTTCACGCCTGCGTAGCGCCCGTGAGAGCGGGCTCAGCTGGCTTAACCGGCTGCCACGCTTGGGGGCATCCGCGCCACAGCGGGGTTAAGTACCGGCAATCGGCGCTCCCACCCTCCCGGCGCTCGTGGAGACCGGGCTAAGCGGCGCCACGTCCTGCGCGCGAACGCCATCCCGCGGGCGGAATCGTCAACGGGATCACCTCGACTCTCGCGAGCCCTCGTTTGCGATCAAGGCCGATTTTCTCGGCCGTGCCGGGAGACAGATCGACTATTCGTCCCTTCACATAGGGGCCGCGGTCGCGAATGGTAATGAGAGCGCTTCGGCCGGTCTCGAGATTCGTCACCCTTGCCTTGGTGCCGAGGGGCAGCGTCGTGCTCGCCGCATTGTCGCCGTAGAGCTGCATCGGTGTGCCATCGGCCATTGTTTTGCCGGCGTAGCTTGTCTTGTAGAACGAGGCCACGCCCACCTGCTTCTTACCGGAGCGGTCGAGAGGGGATTTGTCGAGATTGGCTTTCGCGTGCGCCTTCGCAGCCGAGGCTTGCGAACCTGCGGATAGGTCAGCGACGACAGCGGAGTCGGTACCCCCCGACGAGCGCCGATCATCGGGCACCGCCATGTTGGGAGCCGCCATGGCCCACATGCTGATGCCCGCTCCCAAGCCCCACGTGATCGCGGTGAGGGCGCCCGTGAGGCGCGTTGTCCGGACTGTATGTTTCATGGTGCGTTTCCTTCACAACGGCAGTCGCCGACGACTGCAAACCAGGACCCAGTATCGGGAAGGGGCGACTGGGCGACTGTCAGCGCAGGGGTTCGATGAGGGTAAGACCAGGCGGCTTTTGCCGTTGCGAATTATCATGGCCGGGCACAAAATGCCTGCGGCGGGCGCCGCCTGCCCCTAATGCATCGCAGCAATTTCTTAGTCACTGCGTAGTGCACTGCGTCATGTCACGAGGCATCGCGCGATGCCGGGACCACTCACGCCCTGACCTGGTTTGTAGTTCGGAACCCGTGGATCGTGCGGCCTGCGTCGCGCGCCATGCCACGGCGGCCCGCCATGCCCGGGCCAATCTCGCGTCGCACGACCTACTGGTCATGCCCGGATCCGTCATGCGCTACGCCGCCACCAATCGTAAGCGCGTGATCTCGGCGGGAACGCCGAAGCGATTCGGCGGCCCCCAGTAACCGGTGCCACGGCTCACGTACACCGTGAGCTTTCGCAGGCGATTGAGGCCGGCGGTGAAGGGTTGGAAATAACCGACGAGTAAGTTCCACGGCCAGAACTGGCCGCCGTGCGTGTGTCCGGGGATCTGCACATCGAAGCCCGCTGCCTCCGCGGTGCTCGGCTGGTGTGCCAGCAGTATTTTCGGACCCGGGACTTCACCGGACCCACGCAGCGCCGCGGCTGGATCGCTGCGCTGAGCCGAATCGAAGTGATGCGCGGAGAAATCGGTAACTCCGGCGAGCACTAGAGCGGCGCCTCGAAGTCAGCCGCGCCGCCACGCCGCCGCAGGTTTGTGCATCCCGCGTGGGCTCGGGATGTCATTGGCAAGCTGCCCGCGGCAAGCAATTCGCGGTGCGGACGAATAAGTTCGCTATTTCGGCTTCTGAAATTTCAGTACGAAATTATCCGCTTCGCCCACGGCCAGATAGCGGGCGCGATCCTTATCGCCCTGTGACAGGGTAGGCGGGAGGGTCCAAACGCCATCCACCCAGTCCTTCGTGTCCTTCGGATTGGCGTTGAGTTCGGATGAGCCAAGGAGCACGAAACCCGCCTTCTTGGCCAGCGCAATGGCGTAGTCCTGCCGGACATAGCCATCCTTCGCCTGCGGATCCTGCGGCTTGTCCTCGCGGCCACGATGCTCCTCGACACCCAGGATGCCGCCCGGCTTGAGCGCCTTGAAACTCGCCGCCAGCGCCTGCTCCGCATACCCCCCGGCCATCCAGTTATGCAGGTTGCGAAAGGTGAGGACGAGATCCGCGGACCCGGGCGGAGCGATGTCGAAGTGGCCCGCGCCCAAGGAGGTCTCGTGGATGACACCCAGTCGATCCTTGTGTGCGGCCATTCGGGCGCGCCAGTGCTCAGTGCCCTTATCTTCCTCCGCGTCGCCCGGTGCGTTCAGCGCCACGTAGTAGGTACCGCCGCCTTTGGCTAAATACGCCCCCAGAATCTCGGTCCAGTAGCCGCCACCGGGCCACAGTTCCACCACCGTCATCCGGGGCGTGATGCCGAAAAAGCCGAGCTCTTCGGCCGGGTGGCGGACCTTGTCCCGGGCGGCGAAATTGGCCGTCCTGCCTGGGTCGGCGATGGCTGCCGCCAGCCCGGCGTCGGGCGCTGCCGCGGATGCAAACAGGGACGCCGTCAATGCGATGATGCCGGCCGCTGCCGCAGCGACACGAGGAATGCGGTTGCTCATGTAAGGCTCCAAGCATGTGAAACGGTGAAACTATTCGCAGTGTAGCCCGCCCCACGCGGTCTGGCACGCCTCCGGAGGGTCACGCACCGTGAACGTGTCACGCGACTGCCAATTGGCATCCGGCGGCGGGGTGCTCACCGATACTGCTTCGATGTTGCTGCTCGACAAAGCTCAGCGACGCCGCGCGCCATGCCATTGGGATTTTCATACGAAACACGGCTAAGCTTGGGGCATGGCATGCCTGCATAGTGATGGCCTGAAACCGCGATGAGCTTGGAGCGCTGGCTGCTGTTCTTCATCATGGAGGCGGCCTTGTCGCTGTCCCCGGGACCCGCAGTGTTCTACGTGGTGTCGCAGGGCATTCGCGCTTTTCCTCGGGCGGTGCCGGCAACGCTCGGAATCCTGAGCGCCAATGCGCTGTACTTCGTGCTGTCTGCCACCAGTCTGGGGGCGCTCATTGCGGCGAGCGCGCGCTTCTTCACGGTCGCCAAATGGGCGGGCGCCGCGTACCTGGTCTACCTCGGCATTCAATCGCTGCGCGCCGCCGCGGCCAGCCGCTCGGTTGCTCTGCAGGCGGATGGCGAGTCCGGCCGGCGAGGCGCCGATGGACGGATCTATCTGGGTGCGGTGACGCTGCAGCTGTCCAACCCCAAAGCCTTGCTGTTTTTTTTGGCATTGCTGCCGCAATTCATCGACACGCATCGGCCCGTTGCGCCGCAGATGCTCATCCTGGCCGCCACCTCCATCGTGCCGGAAGCCTGCATCCTGCTGTCCTACGGTTGGCTCGCGAATCGCGCGGCGCACGCCTCGGCGCGGTTCGGCGTTGCCCGCGGCATGAATCGCTGGCTGGCGTGGATCGAAGGGGTGGGCCTGCTCGGTTGCGCGACCCTGGTCTTGAAGTTCAGCCGCGCCGATTAGCATCGGAGGGGCGACCGCCCGAGCTCACAGGGCGCGGTGATCGTCCTTGTTGCGGTGCTGCGGCCACCAGCGTTCGAGCATGGCGCCGGCCCAGTCCCTGCCGCCGAGCCCGAATGCGAGCGCCAGCGCCAGCACCAAGCCGCCGAGGATGATGAGGAAAGTCCTTTGCACGATATCGCCGCCCACTTCGATCTGGCTCAGGGCGATCATCACCACGAAGGTCATGATGAGATAACGCGCGATCCTGCCGAGGATGTCCGCGTCGGCGATCTGTGCATCGACGCAGTGGGTGTAGACCGCCTCGCCGATGAACCGCGCGAAATACGAGCCCAGCACGAGGACCAGCATGGCCACCAGCACTTTTGGCGCGAACAGCTCGACGCGTTGCAGAAGGTCCGTGATGTACGTGAGCCCGAGACCGTTGAAGGCGATGATCAAGGTCGCCAGAATGACCACCCAATAGGCGAACAGACCGAACACGGTGGTGGTGTCGCCCTGCAATCCGCCTTGCTGTAAGAAATGGTCGGTACCGGCGCGCTCGGTCAGCACGTTGAAATTCACCGCACGTAGGCCTTTTTCGACGGCGAAGCGCACCGCCTTGGCCGCCAGCCATCCGACCGCGATCACGGCCAGCGCCAACGCGAGCTTGGGCAGGAAGACGGCAATCTGATGCAGGAATTCCCGCGTCGTTTCGAGGAACATATCAATGCTTTGCATGCAAGCCTCCGGCGGATTCGCGGCCGTGCGAGAAATTCTGATTCATGCCTCGGCATCCCATTCGAGGATGCCCTGTAACGGAATGCCGGCCCAGGTCGGGCGATTGCCGAGCTCGTAGCGAAGCTCGTACAGCGCTTTCTCGAGTTCGAACAACCCGAGCAGGCCGCGGCCCGGCATCAATTCGCCGTACAGCGAGGCGCGCCCCGCGCGCGCATCGTACGCGGCGAGGAAGGCGGCGCGCACCTCCGACGCCCAGGCATGGGCCAGCGGCGCGAGCTTGGTGAACTCGACCTCGTCATGCGCCACGCTGCGCAACGCACTGTGCTCGACATAATTGAACGACCGCAGCATGCCGGCGACGTCGCGTAAGGGCGACTGCTTGGCGAGCCGCTGTTCCATGGTGTGGCCGGGTTCGCCCTCGAAATCGACGATCACGAAATCGTTTCGCGTTACCAGTACCTGGCCCAGGTGATAATCGCCGTGAATGCGTATCTTGGTCCCGGCGGTCTCGGTCGTGGCGGAGGCCTCGAGCCGTGCCAGCAGCCGCTCCTGCCGCGCCAGCACCTGCTGGGCCTTGTCGCGGTCGGCCGGCGGCAGCTGTTCGACAGCCGGCTTCAACAGCGCAAGCGCATTGCGCGCTTCGCCCCCGGCGCGCTGGCGGTAGCCCTCGATATCGGCGCGAGTCAGCGGCTGCGGCGAGAAAGCGGCGTTTTCCGTGGGGGTTGCCAAGGCCAAGTGCAACTCAGCGGTGCGCTTGGCCAAGGTGCGAATGGTGACGAGATACGCCTCGTGCGCATTGGCGGGCAGGGCGTCGCTCGCCGGCAGCGTCCGATGTTCTTCCAGGTGACGACGCAGATACTCGAGCGAATACGTCCAGCCGTCACCCTGATTCGCGACGTAGGCCTGCAGCATCGCCAGCAGCTTGACCTGGCCGTCATTGCCCCGATACTCGAGCGTCCCCGCCACCGGCGCGCAGTTCGGATAGCGGACCGCTTCGGTGAGATACAGACCCATCTCCAGCTCCGGACTGGCGCCGGCCCGGAGCCTGCGATAGCCCTTGAGCATGAGCCGCTCGCCCATGACCACCACGGTGTTCGAACTCGAGCCCTGCGGCCGTGAGGCCGGCAGCGCGGCGAAATCGCTCCCCGCCAAGGCCGCGAAGGCGGCCGTCGGCCGGAACTGCAGGCTGCCTTGGGCCGTCGCCATGTCGCGCCGGTTGGCCATGGCGATGACCACGGCTCGGCAAAACGCCTCGTCCGCAAAGGCGTCTCCCATGATGCCCACGTTGGCCTGTTGCCGGATCTTGGCGATCGCCGACGTCGCCAGGTTGCGCAGCCGCTCCTCGTCGCGCTCCTCCCAGGCGAGCGCGAGCGGCACGAAATACGAGGCAGGCTCCGCGGGGCCGAGTTCCAACAGCGCCAGTACCCAGCCGATCTTGCCCTCTTGCCATACCACGTGGTCGCCGATGCGGGCGCGCTCGATGGTCGTACCTTTCGCCGCATACCAGCGTTGCGCCTCGATGTAGCGGGGCAGGGTGTCGGTCTCGAACTGCAGGCGAGTCTTCTCCGCCATGCCGATGCGCCAGGGCACCACCCGATCGCGAAATAGACTGCTCCAGCCGTCGAACAGCACCAGCACCGGACGTTCGTCGATGGAGAACACCTGTTCGTGCCACGACGGCGCTTCCGCATCCACGGTGAGCTTGAACCAATAGAAGCCATGGGCGGAAATGGTCAGCAGATAGGGCAGATCGCCGATCGGCGGAAACGCCGTCCGGCCCAGCATTTCGACGGGAACCCGGCCTTTGAACGAGGCGAGATTGAGTTCGACCGGCTGCGCCGAGCGCGACAGATTCGCGACGCACAAGATGCTGTCCTCGCCGTATTCGCGCAGGTACGCCAGAATCTTGCGGTTGCCCGGCTTGAGGAAACGCCGCTGCCCCCGGCCGAACGCCTGGCTGGTCTTGCGTACGGCCAGCATGCGCTTGGTCCAGCTCAACAGCGAACTCGGATCGCGCGTTTGTGCTTCGACGTTGGTCGAGGGATAGCCGTAGATCGGGTCCATGATGGGCGGCAGGTACAGCCGCTGCGGATCGGCGCGTGAAAAGCCCGCGTTGCGGTCCGGGCTCCACTGCATCGGCGTCCGGACCCCGTTGCGGTCGCCGATGAAGACGTTGTCGCCCATGCCGATTTCATCGCCGTAATAAAGAATGGGCGAGCCCGGCATCGACAACAACAAGCTGTTCATGAGCTTGATGCGGTCCTGGTCGTTTTCCATCAAGGGCGAGAGGCGCCGCCGGATGCCGAGATTGATGCGCGCGCGCACATCCGAGGCATAGGTGGTGTACATGTAATCGCGTTCTTTGCTGGTCACCATTTCCAGCGTCAATTCATCGTGATTACGCAAGAATATCGCCCATTGGCAGGTGTCGGGTATGTCCGGCGTCTGCTGCATGATCTCGGTGATCGGATAGCGGTCTTCCTGGGCGATGGACATGTAAATGCGCGGCATCAGCGGGAAGTGGTAAGCCATATGGCACTCATCCCCGTCGCCAAAGTATTCGCGCACGTCCTCCGGCCACTGGTTCGCCTCCGCCAGCAGGAACCTGTTCCTGTAATTCGCATCGATGGCGGCGCGCAGTTTCTTGATGACCTCGTGGGTCTCGCGCAGGTTCTCGTTGTTGGTCCCTTCGCGTTCCACCAGGTACGGAATCGCGTCGAGCCGGAAACCATCCACGCCCATGTCGAGCCAGAAGCGCATGATTTGCAGCACCGCCTCCAGGACCCGCGGATTGTCGAAATTCAGATCCGGCTGGTGGCTGAAGAAGCGATGCCAATAGTAGGCCTTCGCCACCGGATCCCAAGTCCAATTGGAACTCTCGGTATCGAGAAAGATGATGCGCGTGCCGAGATATTTTTGATCGGTATCGCTCCACACATAGAAATCACGTTCCGGCGAGCCCGCCGGAGCTTTACGGGCCGCTTGAAACCAGGGATGCTGATCGGAGGTGTGGTTGATGATGAGTTCGGTCACGACTTTCAGACCGAGCCGGTGCGCTTCGAGCAGCATGGCGCGGAAATCCTCGAGCGTGCCGAACTGCGGATGGATGTCGGTGTAATCCGCGATATCGTAGCCATCGTCCTTCAGCGGCGAGGGATAGAACGGCATCAACCAGATGGTATTCACCCCCAGATCACGGATATATCCGAGCTTCGATGTCAGTCCCGGGAAGTCGCCGATCCCATCGTCGTTCGAGTCGAAAAAGGACTTGACGTTGACCTGGTAGATGACCGCGTCCTTGTACCACAGCGGATCATCGACACTGATCCCCGCGGGGGTGACGGACTCCGGGGCCGGCAATTGGACGTCGTTCATGGCTCGCGCTACAGGAAGTAATCGAAGTCGTGTTCGCTGCGAACGCGCCGACGCAATGCGAACACATGAGCCGGCATCCGTTGTGGATCGAGCATCACGTAATTTCGCGGGCCGCTCCATTCAAAGCGCTGCTCGCTCAGCAGATCGTGCATCTGATAGGGTTGGCCGGTATCGATGCGCAGCGCGTCGAGGTCGATCTCCACCCACCCTGACTGGGGGTTGTAGGGGTCGAGATTGACCACCACCAGCAAGACGTTGTTGGATCCGGCATCGTGTTTCAGGTAGGCGATCAATTGCTCGTTATCGACGGGCACGAAGCTCAGGCTGCCGTCGGATTGCAGCGCCGAATTGTCGCGGCGGATGCGATTGATGCGTGCGATCAGCGGCCAGAGGCTGTCGGGACGATCGATGGGCCAGTGGCGAAGCTGATATTTCTCCGAGTCCCGATATTCCTCGCTGCCCGGTTCGCGTGCCGTACTTTCCATCAATTCGTAGGCCGGTCCATAGATTCCGTAATTGGCCGACAAGGTCGCCGCGAGCACGAAGCGGGCGGCAAATATCGAGCGCCGGCCCGACTGCAGCGTCTCATGCAAAATGTCCGGGGTATTCGGCCACACATTCGGGCGAAAGTAGTCCCGTCCGGGACCGTGGCTCAATTCCGAGAAATAATCCATCAGTTCCTGCTTGGAGGTACGCCACGTAAAATACGTGTAGGACTGGGTGAAGCCCAGCTTGGCCAGCCGGTGCATGACCTTGGGGCGGGTGAAGGCCTCGGCCAGGAAAATGACATCCGGCTGAGTGCATTTGATGTCGCTGATGGCCCATTCCCAGAACGCGAACGCCTTGGTATGAGGATTGTCGACGCGGAAGATCCTCACTCCCTGCGCGATCCAGTGATCCATGATGCTCTTGAGCTCGATCCATAGCCCGCGCCAGTCGTCGCTCTCGAAATCGAACGGATAGATATCCTGGTATTTTTTGGGCGGATTCTCGGCATATTGCACGCTGCCGTCGGGCCGGTGTTTGAACCACTGCGGATGAGCGCGCACGTAGGGATGGTCGGGGGCGCATTGAAACGCCATGTCGAGCGCTATCTCGATGCCGAACTCGCGTGCCTTGCGCACGAGACTCCTGAAATCACCGAGGCTCCCCAATTGCGGCAGGATGTCCTTGTGACCGCCTTCCGCCGAGCCGATGGCCCACGGGCTGCCGACATCCTCGGGAGTCGCCGTAAGCGTGTTGTTGGGGCCCTTGCGGTTGATCTTGCCGATCGGGTGGACTGGCGGCAGATAGAGTACGTCGAACCCCATCCGCGCGACGTACGGCAAACGCGCCTCGACGTCACGGAAGGTGCCGGACCGGTGCGGATCCGGCGCCGCCGATCTCGGAAACAGTTCGTACCACGCGCTGAATTGGGCGCGCTTGCGGTCGGCGACCAAATCGAGACTGCAACTCGTCGCGAATCTGCGATCGGCGTAACGCGCCACGACACGGGCTCGCGCAGGATCGAGCGCGAGCGCCTTCATCGCGGTCGCGTCGGCGAGAGGGTCGGGATCGCCGGCAGTCTCGCGCAGCAGTCCAGCCCACCTCAGCAGGGCGGTGCCGTCCTCGCTGCCCGCGCGCCGTGCGGCCTGTTCGATGAGCGCCGCGCCCGTCACCAAGGCGACGCGGATGTCGGCCGGATCCGCGCGCCGCTCGAGTTCCGCACGCCACGATTCGAAATGATCCACCCACGCCGTGACGGTGTAGCGATAGCGGCCGGCCGCCGGCGGCACGAAGGTGGCCCGCCAGACATCGTTCACCTCGGCGGCCATCTCGATTTCATAGGAGTCGCCGGCGCCCACGGCCTGCCACTGCAGGACGGCCCGCAGCTTGTCGTGCCCGTCGGTGAAGCAATGGGCTTGCACCTCGACGGGTTCGCCCGCGATGCGCTTGACGGGAAACCGGCCGCCATCGACCACCGGGAAGATTGCATCGATGACGGCGCGCACCCGGCCCTCGTCGGTCGCGTCAGCCGGCGAGGCATGACTGCTCCGAGACGGATGGCCGGGTGACGGCTGGCCTACCGATGAGGGATGAGCGACGGGTCGCGTTGGTTCGGTCGATGCGGGGGCGGTTGCCGCGGGGTGCGTATGCGCTGCGGCCGTCGCTTCGGCGCGCGTAGAGGAAGCGCCCGCGGCGGGCGGTGTGGGCGTAGCGGCCGGCGCAGCGGTGCGCGTATCGCCGGTCCGCGGGTTACGCGTCGTGTCCATCTTGGCCATCCCAGCGCAACATCATGGTGGCCAGCGGCGGTATGCTGAGATTGAGCGAATCGAGGCGGCCGTGCGCTGCCACCGGGACGGACTCGACGCGGCCGAGGTTCCCCCAGCCGGAGCCGCCATACTCGCGCGCGTCACTGTTGAGAATCTCGCGCCAGGTGCCGCGGAACGGCACGCCGATCAAAAAATTACGGTGCGGAACGGGCGTGAAATTGACGACCACCAGAATCGGAGGTGCGCCGGCACTTTTCCGTACGAACGACAGGATGCTCATCTCGGCATTGCCCGCATCGATCCACTCGAAGCCTTCGGGGGCAAAGTCGATCTGGTGCAGCGCTGGCTCGCGGGTGTAGACGCGATTCAAATCCCGCATCCACCGTTGAACCCCGGCATGCTCGGGCAAGTTCGCCACCCACCATTCCAATTCTCCCTCGTGCGTCCACTCGCGGCGCTGTGCGAACTCCGCGCCCATGAACAGCAGCTTCTTGCCGGGGTGTCCCCACATATAGCCGTAGAGGGCGCGCAGACTGGCGAACGACTGCCAGTCGTCACCCGGCATCTTGCCGATCAGCGAGCCCTTGCCGTATACCACTTCGTCGTGCGAGAGCGGCAAGACGAAGTTTTCGTTGAACGCGTAAATCAGGGAAAAGGTCAGTTCACCATGGTGGTACTTGCGAAACAGCGGATCCTGTTTGATGTACTGCAGGGTGTCGTGCATCCACCCCATGTTCCATTTCAAGCCGAAGCCGAGGCCCCCCATGCTGGTGGGCCGCGACACCATGGGCCACGCCGTCGACTCCTCCGCGATCATCGCGGCGGCGGGGTAATCCCGATACACGGCCTCGTTCAGAGTACGCAGGAACTGAATGGCCTCCAGATTCTCTCTCCCGCCGAACCGATTGGGGACCCATTCACCGTGCTTGCGCGCGTAGTCCAGGTACAGCATCGAGGCCACCGCGTCCACGCGTATGCCGTCGATATGATATTTTTCGAACCAGAACAGCGCGGATGAAATGAGGAAGCTGCGCACTTCGTTGCGCCCGTAATTGAAGATCACCGAGTTCCATTCCGGATGAAATCCCTGGCGCGGATCGGAGTGCTCGTACAGGTGCGTACCGTCGAATTCAGCCAAGCCATGCGCGTCATTCGGGAAATGGGACGGTACCCAGTCGAGGATGACGCCGATGCCTCGTTGATGGAGGTGGTCGACGAAATACATCAGATCCTGCGGTGTGCCGTAGCGCGCGGTGGGCGCGAAATAAGCCGTGGTTTGATAGCCCCATGAACCGTAGAACGGGTGCTCGGTGATGGGCATCAGTTCCACGTGGGTGAATCCCAGATCGTTCAGGTAATCGGCCAAGGCGTGGGCGAGTTCACGATAGTTCAAGAACTCGCCATCCTTGCGGCGCCAGGAGCCCAGATGAACCTCGTAGATGGCCATGGGCGAACCCAGGCCGTTGCGCGCGCCGCGCGATTCCATCCAGCCGGCGTCCTGCCAGTCATAGTCGAGCGCCCAAGCGCGCGAGGCCGTGGCCGGCGGACGTTCGCAATAGAAACCCACGGGGTCGGCCTTCTCCAGAACGCGATTTCCGTTGTGCGAGACGATTCGGTACTTGTAGGCATGGCCGTGCTTCACGTCCGGCAGCACTCCTTCCCAGATACCGGAGCCGTCGGGCCGAGGCTCGAGGGAATTTGCACCCGCATTCCAACCGTTCCAATCCCCGATCACGGACACGGCGGAGGCGTTGGGGGCCCAGACGGCGAAAGCGGCACCCTCAGGAAGCAGATGGCAGCCCAGCATGCGGTGGACGTTTGCCAGCGTACCCTCGCGGAACAAGTACACATCTTGGTCGCTGGGCCTCGCGCGCACGCTCGGTTGCTGGTTGGCGCCGGCGCCCTCGCTCGGCGTGTCGCTGCGTGCGCCACGATCGCTCAGCCTTGCGCTGAGTGCGTCGTGCTCGCTCGGCTTTATGAGTTCACTTGCCATGAGCTGCGCAGGGGACATTGAGGACTTGCCCGGCATGGCGCGCGCCAACGTGTCGCTGTAGGGCAGTCAATCGCATAATCTCTCCAGGCACTAATAAAGAATGGCCACAACAGAACGGATGCAACCTTCCGGCAGGCACAGCCTCGCGACGGACCCGGCCCGCACCCGCGTAGGTTAGCGTACCCTTTTAGGGGTCGCTCTTGCGCAGCATTTCATGTAGGAGTTTGCTGGCGCCGGTGCCGAGCGAGACCGGTGCCGAGTGAGGTTGCGCCAAGTGAGGTCGATGAGGTGAGGCCGGGGCCCGCGAACCTCGCGTTTCAGCCGCCCGACCGAGTTCATCACCAACTGGGGGCCGGTGCCGAGTGAGGCCGGTGCCGGTTGGGGCCTGCGCCGAGTGGGTCATCGACAATCACGGTCGGCTCTATCGTGCGCCGAACTTGCGGTTGAGCATGGCTTCATGCCTGTCGTGAAGCGCTGACAGTTCGGCTCGATACTCCGGCGTGACGGCATCGAGGTCGGCCCCCTCGCCATGCGGATCGTGTTTCTCGCGAAGCGCGCGCAATTCCATTTCGTACTGCCGGTACTCCTCGGCGTCGGCTGCCTCTTGCGCGGCCAGCGCCGCTTTCGTTCTGCGCTGGGCACGATATTTGGCGAGTGCCCAGCCCAGCGCGTAGAGGGCGCCGGCGCCGACGGCGACCAGCTTGATGACGGCCGCCCTGTCGGGAAAAAGCTGTAAGAGAATCACCATCACCAACAGTGCGACCAACAATCTCGTACGGGTCACCACGGCCTCGCTCGGTTGATGTCAGTCGCAATGATAGACATACCTGCGCTTCACCGTGAAAGCCGACCATGCGGAGCGTGGACGAGGCATCGAGCGCGCGGCCGGAGAGGTCGGGCCCGGACGGCCGGCCGGCGGCGACGTCGCGCGACGGTTGTCAGGAAGGCTGGAGTGTCGGCGGGAACCGCACCCGTGCGGCGCCGCTCCCAACTCGGGCCAGCTGGGGCCATCATCCAGCCACCCGCATGCGGGCGGTTCGACCATTCGCCAGTGACCGAATAGCTTCATATTAGAGCCTTCGGCAGATTGCCCGGTCAAGGATAGAAAGGCGCGGATTCGCAGAGATTTGCGCCGCGGTATGAGGGGGCCTCGTCGCTGCGCTCCGCGCCCCTGCGGGCCGCCACGCTCGCGGCGTTCCGCGCCCCTGCGGGCCGCCACGCTCGCGGCGTTCAAAAGTTCGTGCTTGTCGTGGTATCGATATTGGTTGTCCATGCTCTCTCGGCGTCGCCGCTTGGAAACCGACTTCACTTCATTCCCATCACTGCGGCATATGGCAGTACCGGATGATCATCGCTGGTCAGCAGTTTGACAAACGCTGGGTGCAGAAACAGTTTTTCTCGCCCAACTTTTACCTGGTTGAGCACGCCGATCGCTCCCAAAGATTTCAGATATACCGAGGCGGTTTGTCGCTTGGCGATGCCCGACTCCACCAAATTTAGAATACGGCAGTATGGCTGCGTGAAAATAATCTCCACGAGTTCGCGGCTATAGATTTTTGCCGCGTACGTGCGCACATAGTCGGTTGCTTGCGTTTGTAGTTGTTGAATGGCTTTGATCTTGTCGGTAGTCCATGCGGCGGTTTCCGCAACTGCTCGGCAGGTCGCGACGACGGCACCCCGAACCCCGGTGCCAGACCGATGTGGTCCGGAACAGACCCCCAACCCCTTCGAGGCAAAAGTTACCTATGTGTCCGGAATAATCTGTTACCGATGTGTCCGGAACAGACCCCCCTTCGATTGGTGCCGGCTGAGGGATTCGAACCCCCGACCTACGGTTTACAAAACCGTTGCACTACCACTGTGCTAAGCCGGCATACAAGAACTTACCTACTAACTAAAATTCGAGTCAGCACCTGAGTCAGCAGATCTCGGCTGAGTCAGCCCAGCGTCCCAGTGCTGAGATTCTACCAGCCCGGCGGACCGGGACGGCAATCCGCTGCTGCGACAAGCTGCGACGCCATGCAGCCCTACATGGCTGCGGCACCGCGGGGAGCTGGCGATCAGCCTGGGCGTGAGCCGGACACACCGTCAGCCCTGATGTCTAAGAGTCGCGGTTGGCACCGATACCTGTGACCGCATATTTGGGGCCGGCGACTATCGCCCTCTCGACTAGATCAGGGACCAAACGTCGGAATTCATTATGCGGTCGGTGACCGCTCATGCTGAGGTGAAGGGGCCTGGCCGCTGAGTGTCGATGCGTTGGCGGCTGGCGCGGTCGGTTGCTTACTGCAAACGCGTCGTGGACGTTGATTGCGCCATGGAGGCGGTGCTGCTGTGAAACTGTGGGTTCGTCGAATTCGGTGCGCTGCCATTCGAGGCGCCGTTGGTGGATGAATAGCGGACCGCCACTATCATGATCAGGAGGGCGATGGCGGACAGCGTCCACGACAGGAAATCAGAATCTCGGCGATAGTCCATTAATAATCTCGGCGATAGCCCAGTCAAAATATTTTTATCGCGAAGCGGGGTGGCATACAGGGAACTGGTTCACAAATCTGACGGACATGTGGGAGCCGGACGTCGTTGCGGCTCGACGTGCCATGGCCTCGGCCGAGGCGGCGTCGGTGGCAGCGCCGTGTCCGCTAGGCATGCGGCCAGTCGCCCAGAGGTCGGCGCCCCTTCTCAGGGCGTGCGCTGCCAGTTGCCCACCGCGACGCGCGCGGCTTGGTTGAGGGGACGGGCCATCAGTCCGCTTTGCGAGACCTTGACCTCGTACAGCGCGCCGTCCGCCATGGGTACGTAGGTCGCGCTTCCATATAAGGCGTCGATCCCCGGCAGCCAGGAGTTGTGGCGATGGACCAAATCCCAAAGGTCCACGCGCTCGGGCGGATTCAAGGGGTATACGGTGCGCGGCAAGCTGCGCTCATCATCGATGCGGGTATACCGCCCGCTGATCCTGTCCAAACGATAGGCGGTGTCGAAGCCCAGCAAGTTGGTGAATGCCTGCCATTTGAGAACGCGCGCATCGATCTGCCACTCGTCGCCGCGCAGCGCGAAAACGGACCGCTCGCCCGACGGAAAAGTGAACACGCCATTGAACTGGTGATCGGCGATACGCGCCAGCTGCAGCTCTCCGGCAGGCTGTTCGGAGCTCAACCGCTGGTAGGTGCGCAGATTGGCGGCGATGAGCACGGCGCCGCCCGCGATCAGGACCAGCGTCACGGCCGTCAAACCGCGGACCAAACCGGCGCCGACGCGGCGACGGCGAATTTTGCGAACCGCGGCGATGAACAGGAGAACGGCGGTGAGCCCGAGGACGACGATCAGCGTATTGAGTGTCAGGGGCATGGAGTTCAACGGAGCCGGAACCGAACCTCATGGGACTAACAAAACACTTAGCTCGGTCCCGGTGTCTCGTTGCAGACAGCCTATTGTTTGCTGCGACCGCAAGCATTTGCAAGTGCCGGCTTGCAGATAACACAAACTTAAGCGCGCTGGCGGTGCCCCCCGGCTGCCGGGGAGGCTTACTTTTTCGAGCGCTGCTGCTTCGACAGGGAATCGATCGAGGCGGGCGGGGACAGGGCATTCGACTGAATGAAATCGACGCCGAGGGCGGTGAGCCATTCTTGTTCCGCCGCGGTCTCGGTGCGCTTGGCCACGGTGTGCATGCCGAGTACGCGTGCCATCTGCACCACGCCGGTAATGGCGGCTTGGGAGAGCTTATCGGATCGCATTTTGGCCGTGATAGCGGATGCCAGTTTGACGTAGCGCACCGCCGGCAGCCGCAGCAAGTTGAAACATTCGGTGCGCAGCCCGAAGTCATCGAGCACGACCGGGCAACCCAGCCGATGCAGAGCGGTGGTTATCTCCGTGGCTTTGTCGCCGAGACCTACAGCCGTCGCCACGTCGATTTCGAATCCGATCATGGCCTTCGGCAGCGACGATTTCGCCAGGCATAGATCGACGAATTTGACGAAGTGCTCGTCTTGCAGCGCGGTGCTCGTGAGGTTCACCGAGAACATCGCGGCTTCGGCCTGCCAGACATCGGGATGATGCACCAGCCATCCGATGAGTTCCGTGACGACGCGGCGGTCGATCATGGAACCCAGGCCGTTGTCCACGGCCGTCTTGAGCATGGCTTGCGGCGCGGCATTCGGCGCATCGCTCGACTTGGAGCGCAACAGAACTTCGTAGCGCTGCAATTGGCTGCCCTTGTTCAACGGCACCAAGCGCTGTACGTGGAGCGCGATGGGGCTGCGCCGCAAGGCTGCATTCAGGCGATCGATGTCGGCCGGAACCGGCACTGCCGCCGGCTTCGTTGTTGGCGGCGCCGCAGCCGGTGCCGGCGAGACGGACGGTGCCGCGGGAGGTGCTGCGGGAGGCTTGGGGATGCGCATCGAATCGGCCAGCGTCAATTCGGAAGCCCCCGCCGATGCAAGACCGGGCGCAGTTTGCGATGGGGGGCTCCGTGCCGATGGCTTCGGGAGCGGCGCGCGAATGGGAGCCGGGATCCGGGTGGCCGCGGGTGCACGCAGCGCCCCGCTCGGCGGGCGGGCTTCCGCAGGCCGGGGAGCGGTCTCGGAGCGCATCCCGGCGAACTCCATCAGCGCACGTTGCAACGTCGGAGTCATCAGCGTGAGCGCCCCTTTGTCTCCGTGGTTGATGCCTCGACTGTCCATGATCACCATCACCGCGCCGACGATGGCGCGCCGCACACCGACGATGCGAAACAGCACGGCGGACCGGGAATCTCCGAGATCGTAGACCACCACCGGTGCGGTATTGGCGTTCGAGAACGTTTCGAACCCCTCGCTGACGGCGTTATGTTCATCCGGACCCATCGAGCTTTCGGTGAGCCACAACACATCGCCCGTTTCGTCGTGCAGCGAGACGGCGTGTACGCGTGCCGGTTCGATGGCTGCGCGTATCTTGTGGCAGAGGGCATCGAAGTCGACCAGCGGACTATCCGATACGTTGCGATGTTTACCCTGATCCATACTCGACACTCCGGGGGGAGCCTCTATATCTACCGTACCGCGGCCCATCCTGGTGTGAGCGCCTTCGCCAATCCGCGACAGATCGGTCGTGCTCGAGCGAGGCGGCTGGCCAACCGGCTCGCTCCTCTTCGCGCGCGGCCTGAAACATGTAGCACCACCCCGAATTCGGCTACACTTCGTGCGCACCATGACCCGACCCGCGGAAACCCGTCAATACCGGTATTACGATTTCGTGATGGCGGCCTACGTCTGCGTCCTGCTGTGTTCCAATTTGATCGGCCCCGCCAAGGAAACCTCGATCCCCGTACCGCTGGTGGGCACGGTCACGTTTTTGTCCGGCGTCTTGTTCTTCCCCATCTCTTACATATTCGGCGACATACTCACCGAGGTGTACGGCTACGGCCGCGACCGCCGCGTCGTATGGGCCGGATTCGGGGCGCTTGCATTCGCTTCGTTCATGGCGGCGGTCGTGGTGCACTTGCCATCATCGGAGAGTTCGCGCGCCAATCAAGCGGCCATCGAGACCATTTTCGGCAACACACCGCGCATCGTTCTGGCGTCCATCGTGGCTTTCCTGTCCGGTACATTCGTCAACAGCTATGTGCTGGCGAAGATGAAGATCTGGACCCGCGGGCGTTGGCTGTGGACGCGCATCGTCGGCTCGACGCTATGCGGCGAATTGGTGGACTCGGTGATCTTCTACTTCGTTGCCTTTTATGGGCGCATGCCGGCCGCGCACCTGGTGGCGATCATGTTCACTCAATACGCCTTGAAGAGCGCCTGGGAAGTTTTAGCCGCGCCGCTGACCTACCGCGTGGTCGCATTCCTCAAGAAGGCGGAAAACGAGGACTACTACGACGTGAATACCAATTTCACGCCGTTCTCCTTGAGGGCCTGACGACCGCTGCGCACCGAGCGGCGCCCGGCGGGGCCGTTCCGAGGGTGCGCGATTTGGCATCAGGGGGCGGGCGACGCTTCGATTGCTCGGTCCGGCCGTGATAGCACCGCAGGCGGGACGGTCGCCGGCGGCCGGTTCCGCGGAGGGGGCGCCGGTGAGCGAGAGCCACTAGGTTGGCGGCCGCACATAGGCCGGCCGTGCGTAGGGGACGGCCGAGCCCCGTGGCGGTACGGCGGTGCGCAACGGCGGCGGTACGGCGGTGCGGAACGGCGGTGGTCCGGTACGAGCAAGTGCCGGACCACCTCTTGTTTCCCCGGCTGCCACGTGCGTACGATAGCGAATGCCCGAGCAGCCCAGAATCGTCGTGTTGGACCGCCTGCTGACGGGCGAATCGGCGAATCCATCGCCCGAGAAGATCCTTGCCGGTATTCCGCGAACTCGCGTGTCCAATCAATATTCGGATCCGAGCCAGCAATTTTTTTGCGGTTTATGGACCAGTACCAGCGGCAAGTGGCGGATTCGTTACACCGAGCATGAGTTCTGCGTACTCATCGAAGGGCGAGTTCGCATCGAGTCGGTCAGCGGCGAAAAGCACGAATTCAGGGCGGGCGATGCCTTCGTCGTGCCCGCCGGATTCGAAGGGACTTGGGAAGTCGCCGAGCCATGCAAGAAATGGTATGCCGTTTTCGAGAGAGCTCCTAGCCCATAGCTTGCTCCAGGGGCTGCGAACACTAGCGGAGTGCTTCGACGGCCCGCCTGGTAGCGGTCCCCCGTGGCGCGGGTCGGGGAGGGCGCCGGGCCGGACCGCCGCCGCGTCATCCCGGCGGGCCGCCCCCGAC
>JALYHP010000072.1 GCA_030799355.1 Pseudomonadota bacterium | reverse complement strand
TCGGGGCCCAGAGCGGGTTCGGGCACATCAACCTCAAACTTCAGGTTTTCAGGTCCGCCGTACTCGTATAAGCGAACAGCTTTCATCATTCCTCCATTTTGCCGCGATCGGCGTCACCGAAATCTATACATACGTGACACTCATTCCACTTACGAATACGCGTTTGTCAAATGAGCCACGCGGTCACAGTACGCCTCCCTGAAGACCGAAGTCACCTCGGCTCCGATCTCAGTGCGAGCACGCGAGTCCGAGAGGCCATCATGACGATCCCGTACTACGCTCTGTGTGAAATCCGGCCGAGACTCTCGCCAGCGGCCGTCTCATCGGCCCTTTCTCGCGTTTTGCCGACCGAGGCAAGTTCGCGGGATTCTCGCTTCGCTGAGGTACCTGGCCCGCAGCATACGCCTCAATCCCAGAGATTTTGAAGATCGCCACCGTCTGTGCCAAATTGCTCGCCTGTTCTTCCATGTTCTGCGCGGCCGCCGCCGCCTGCTCGACCAGCGCGGCATTCTGCTGCGTCACATCGTCCATTTGGGTGATCGCGATGTTCACCTGCTCGATGCCCGCGCTTTGCTGCTGACTTGCCCCTGCAATCTCAGCCATGATATCCGTCACCCGCTTGACCGAACTCACGATCTCCTCCATCGTCTTGCCTGCCTCATCCACGAGCTGAGTGCCTTGACCCACTTTCTCAACCGAGTCGCTGATGAGATCTCTGATCTCTTTCGCCGCTGCCGCACTGCGCTGAGCAAGGGTCCGTACCTCCAAGGCCACAACCGCAAAGCCCCGACCCCCCTCGCCCGCACGGGCCGCTTCCACAGCGGCGTTCAGCGCCAGAATATTGGTCTGGAAGGCGATGCTGTCGATGACACCGATGATGTCGACAATCTTCTTCGAGCTTTCGTTTATCGACCGCATGGTCGTCACCACGTGGCCGACGACTGCGCCGCCCTTGAGCGCCACCTCGGAGCACCGGCGGCCAATTGGTTCGCCTGTTGCGCGTTGTCAGCATTCTGCTTGACTGTCGTCGTAATCTCTTCCATGGATGCAGCGGTCTCTTCGAGGCTCGCCGCCTGCTCTTCGGTGCGTTGCGACAGATCGGTGTTTCCGGAGGCGATTTGGCCCGATGCCACATTGATCGATTCGGTAGATTTCTTGATCTGGCTGACGATCTCAGTCAGCCGGTCCACGGTCATGTTCGAATCGTCCTTCTGCTTACCGAACGTGCCCTGATAGCCGTTGGTAATCCTTTCGGTGAGATCCCCCTTCGCCAGCGCACCCAACACGCGCACGACTTCGCCCAATCCCACATCGGCCGTTTCCATCAGCAGATTGAGCGAAGTCACCATTTCCAGGTAGGCATGCTCGAATAGCGTTGTGTCGCCGCGGCGACTGAAATCCCCTCTCGCCGCAGCGGCGGAGAGCGCGGCGATCTGGTCCCTCATGGCCACCAAGTTTCGCTTCGCTTCGGCGCAGGCCTGGGTGATCACCATCTTCTCGCCGGGCAGGCTTTCCATGTCCACGCTGAAGTCGCCGACCGCATAGTGTTTCATGACGTCGGCCAGCCTCATTTGGATCGTGATATGTGATTGCGCCAGCGCGTTCACCCGTTCGGCCATCTTTGCATAACTCCCTTGGAATTGGTCGGCGGGCACGCAAAAACTAGTCTCCCCGGCGTTGTGGCGCCTGGCGATTTCCGACTGCGCGGACTCAAAACCCTTTCAGCGCATGCATCATCACGCGCAACGCATCCACCAGTTTGCCGAATTCGTCATTCGGTGAATGCTCCCACCTTCACCGCCAGGTCACCGCGTGATACCGAATCGGCGATCGAGGCCGCATGCGACAGGCCGCGCATGATTGCCGCAATCATGCGATAGCCGAGCGCGCATGCAGTGAGGATACCCACCATGATCGCGGCGAGCGATATATTGCGGGTCATCTCGTAGCGCCTCATCGACATTTCGTATTCCTGCTTTGCCACACTCAGCTGCAACTGCATCAGTGCATCGATGCCGTGGCCCACCGGAACGTAGAGGGGGCGGACGGCGTCGAGCGTGATTCGGTTGGCAGCCTTGACATCGCCCCGGCGCAGCGCCGCAACCGCCGGCAGCAGGCCCTGCTGCACGAAGTTTGCGCGGTCCGTGACAAACGCCGCCGCGAGTTTTCTTTCCTCGGGACGTAAAGCAGTCCCCGCATACATAGCCCAGAGCTCGGTGATCGCGGCGATGTTCTTCTCGATCTCGGCAATATTCTCCCTGATAACCTCAGGCTCCGGTGTCACAGAGCCGTGGCCACGAGCAGCCGGTTGCGCAGCAACATCCGCTGGATGTCGGCGATTTGCCCCATCGGCACGGCGCGATTCGCATACACGGACAGTAGAGCGTCATTGACCTTGCTCATCCCGTACAGGCCGACACCACCTACTGCCGCAAGCAGCACGGACAGCATGCCGATCAGCATCACCAGGCGCCATTTTATGGAGCTATCCGTCAGCAGGCGCCGGGCGGTGGAGATCGGTCCTGTCCGGATCACTTTCCCGCCGCGGATTGCAATGCGCTTGGCGGTGCCTTCGTTCATAACTTATAGAGTATGCTCGCCGCGTCGATGGCGCCTTGATCTGCCTTGAAACGCACTGACAAATAGCCCGTCACCGTCCCACCCTCCATGATCGGTGAGGCCTCGGCGTATTCCCAGTAGTGGTCGCCGTTCTTGCATCGATTTTTGACAATGCCCGACCATGGTCGTCCGGCGTTCAACGTGCTCCATAGATCCTCGAACGCGGCGGGGGGCATGTCCGGGTGGCGCACGATGTTGTGTTCCTTTCCCAGGATCTCGCTCTCGCTGAAGCCGGAGATCTCCTGGAACGCGCGATTACAATAGGTGATGACTCCCTTGGTGTCCGTCTTCGAGACGAGTGTCTCACCCTCCGTCAGTTCGACCTCGCGCTGTGTAACCGGCATATTGAGGCGCATTGTCAACTCCGAGTGGTCGCGTCATATCGTGCACCAGTAGCGCTCCGCCCTTGGGCGACTGGCTATGGCCGGCGGCGTACGCGAGCAATTTGGCTCACGCTGTTCCGTATTGTTTTCCGCCGGTCTCTTCAGGAATAGCGGCGGGTGGGCGTGTAACTTGAATCTTGGCTTCGTATTCAAGCGGGCCCCATCGCGGGCCGCGATGCCACCGTCAACTCATATGGGCGACGGGTTCACGCACGACGTCAAAGAAACATGCCGCGACGTACGGCTTGCTGGCGTCACGATGACATGCGGGGCAGAAGTACCAGTGGGACACCGGTTTCATGGCCCGTCTGCGCCCGCATATTGCGGACAGGCGATGATATGGCTATTATAGCTATATGGAAAGGGCTACCGTGTCAAAATTGAAAAATAACCTTAGCGCCTATTTGCGCAAGGTTCGCGCCGGACACGCAATCGTCATTTACGACCGTGATGCGCCGATCGCTCGGCTGGAACGTATCGAATCCTCCGGCAGCGGTTCCGATCGACTTGCTTTGCTGTGTGCGCGGGGTCTCGTCCGTCCACCGACGCAGCCGGTTTCTCCCGCAGGGCTTCATGGCTCACTGCAGTCGGCTCTGCCGCGCAAGGCGTCCTTGTCGGCCGCATTGCGAGCTGACAGGGACGAGGGCCGATGAGGCGCGATCCGGGATGAAATTTTGGGACTCGTCGGCCGTCATTCCGTTGCTGGCCGACGAACCCACGCGCAAGTCGATGCTGCATCTTCTACAGCAAGACCCGCAAGTGCTCATCTGGTGGGCAACGCCCCTTGAAATCGCATCGGCGCTTGCCCGGCTCGAGCGAGAGAAGTCGTTGACTGCCGATGAGGTTTCGAGCGCACTATCGAAGGCCCGTCGACTCGCTGACAGTTGGCACGAAATTGTGCCATCGGACGCGGTGCGGCGCACGGCCGAGCGTTTGCTGCGCGCACATCCACTACGCGCCGCGGACAGCCTGCAACTCGCTGCGGCGCTCATCGCAGCCGACCATGATCCGTCGACTCTCGAGATCGTGTGTCTCGATGCGCGGTTGACCAGCGCGGCGCGGCGCGAAGGGTTCGCGGTACTCGAGGGCTAGGTTCCGACCTGAACCGACCAGGGGTCGCGCGAAGCACATGAACCGAAGAGAATGCCGGATAATGCGACTGCACCGCCCTCCGCTGAATCGACCCCCAGGAGCCAAGACACATGACTGACGAGACTGTCTACACACCGCCGAAGGTATGGACCTGGAACAAGGAGAACGGTGGACGGTTCGCCAACATCAACCGACCGGTGGCCGGGCCGACGCACGATAAAGAGCTGCCCGTGGGGCGCCACCCGCTGCAACTGTATTCGCTGGCCACGCCCAACGGTGTGAAGGTGACGGTGATGCTCGAGGAGCTGCTGGCACAGGGCCACGCGGGAGCGGAGTATGACGCTTGGCTGATCAACATCCGCGAGGGGAATCAATTCGGTTCGGGTTTCGTCGGTGTGAATCCAAACTCCAAGATTCCGGCCCTGATGGACCGCAGCGGAAAGACCCCGATTCGCGTCTTCGAGTCCGGCGCGATATTGATCTATTTGGCGGAGAAGTTCGGCGCCTTCCTACCTACCGAACCCGCGCCGCGGGCGGAGTGTTTGTCGTGGCTGATGTGGCAAATGGGCTCGGCCCCCTACCTAGGCGGCGGCCTCGGTCATTTCTACGCGTATGCGCCGACCAAGATCGAATACGCCATCGATCGCTTCGCCATGGAGGTGAAACGGCAAATGGACGTGTTGGACCGGCGCCTGGCCGAGCACGAGTACCTGGGCGGAACGCAGTACACCATTGCCGACATCGCGGTGTGGCCCTGGTACGGCGCGCTCGCCAAGGGCCTCCTCTACGAGGCCGGCGAGTTCCTTCAGGTGGCCGACTACAAGAACCTGCAGCGCTGGACCGATGCGATCGCCGCGCGGCGGGCGGTGCAGCGCGGGCGGATGGTGAACCGCATGCAGGGCGACCCGGCGAGCCAGCTGCGCGAGCGACACGAGGCGAGCGACTTCGACACCAAGACGCAGGACAAGATCGATAAAGCGCAAGTCTGAGCAGCAGTCCCGGGCGGCGGGAAGGCCATTGGCTCAAGGATAATCCGATGGATCCGCTTTTTAGGCGCTCAAGTCCAGTCAGGTTCCATTCCTGCAATGCAAATTACGTAATATTTGCCGCTTACCGGGAAACGGTATAAGATAGCGCATGGCGATCCAAGGCTTCAAATACTTCAAATACAAGGACACCGAAGAGCTATTCAAGAAGGAGAAATCGCAGCGTTTCGGTGCGATACGCAAAGTCGCGACTCGCAAGCTCACGATGCTGGAGGCCGCGACCGTGCTTGAGGATTTGAAATCGCCGCCAGGTAATCGACTCGAAGCGCTAGTAAGTGAGCGAGTGGGACAGCATAGTATCCGCGTCAACGATCAGTTCCGAATCTGCTTCGTTTGGACCGACACAGGGCCCACGGATGTTGAGATACCAACCATTATGCGTGAGAGGCTGGATTATATGACTTTCAAAAACGGAATGCGGCCGGTTCACCCCGGCGAAGTACTTCGTGAGGAGTACTTGAAGCCCTTGGACTTGAGCGCCAACGCCCTTGCCAAGGCCCTGCGCCTGAGCCCGTCTCGCATTGGCGACATCGTTCTTGAGCGCCGGGGTGTCACTGCCGATACCGCCGTGCGCCTCGCGCGCTACTTTGGCGGCACCGCACAGTTCTGGCTGAATTTGCAATCCATATACGATCTTCGTACAGCCGAGCGCTCTGCGGAAACGAAGCGCGCACTGCGGGAGATTGAACCCCTTGATCATTCAGCGGCAGCTTGAAATGATAGGTGTCGGTCTTCAGCCTGGCTGCTCAGGACTGCATCGTGCGCGGCTTAAAGATACAGGTTTTAGGGTCGTTGAGATCAAGAGCGTCACTAACGGCCCTGCTACCGGCTATGCGGCTTATTGACCGAATGATAGCGCGGAGCGCACGACGGACGCCCCCCGCGAACCGTGCCGCTTGCGCGCGTGATAGGGTGGAGCCCGGCAGAGGTCAATCGCGCCATGTCAAGTCGCCAAAAGATTTGATACGAATTTGATATTGCAGCGACGCTGACTTGGCTAACCCATTGATTTATGGTGGGACGGCTGGGACTCGAACCCAGGACCAAAGCCTTAAAAGGGCCTTGCTCTACCAGCTGAGCTACCGTCCCACGAGCCGGGCATCATAGCCGAACTCGCGGGCGAGGTCATGGGGTTAGGCGAGTTAGCCGCGTCTGATACCGGGTTGGATCCACCATGCCCGCCGCTTCGAATCCCTCGCGTCGCAGCCGGCAGGAATCGCAGCGGCCACAGGCGCGTCCCTCAGAATCCGCCTGGTAACAGGACACAGTCGAAGCGAAGTCCACGCCAAGGCGCACGCCCTCTCGGATGATGTCGGCCTTCGACAGCGCGATCAAGGGCGTGTAAATCCGGCACGGTTTGCCCTCGACGCCAGCTTTGGTGGCTCGGCTAGCCATCCGCTCGAACGCTTCTATGAATTCGGGGCGGCAATCGGGATAGCCGCTATAATCGACGGCGTTTACGCCGATGAATACCGCCGCGGCCTCCAGCACTTCGGCCCAGGCGAGCGCCAGAGCCAACATGATCGTATTCCTTGCCGGCACATAGGTCACGGGGATGCCCGGTGCCGGACGCTCGGGCACCTGTATTTTATTATCCGTGAGCGCCGAACCGCCAATACCCGCCAGGTCGACATGCATCACTCGATGTTCGCGGGCGCCCAGCGCTGCGGCGACGCGTACCGCCGCATCGAGCTCTGCCACGTGGCGCTGGCCATACGCCACCGATAGCGCGTAGCACTCGAATCCTTGGGACCGCGCTATCGCCAGTGCCGTGGAAGAGTCTAGTCCGCCCGAAACCAATACCACCGCCCGCGGTTGGGATATATCCTCGCTGGCCGCTTTCGTTCTCATTTGCCCGGGACGTCTCCCCACAATACCTTGTGAAGTTGCAGTTGAAAGCGCACTTGCAATTGATCGGCAAGAATCCACTCCGCGAGGCTCCTCGCCGGCACCTGGGTGTAACTCGGCGAGAACAGGACCTGGCAGCGGTGGAGCAGGCCATGTTCCAAGAGGTAGGCCTTGCTCCAGTCGTAATCCTCGCGGGAGCAGATAACGAATTTCACTTGGTCGCGCCGAGTGAGCAAGGCGAAGTTCTCCACCCGGTTGCGCGCCGACTCCAGCGAGCCGGGTGTTTTCACATCGACCACCCGCGATACTCGCGGGTCCACTTCGGCGATATCGAGCGCCCCGCTGGTCTCCAGCGAAACATCGAGTCCGACATCGCACAACCGCGTCAGCAACTTCACGCAGTTCGGCTGTGCCAAGGGCTCGCCCCCGGTCACGCACACATGTCGCGAGCCGAAGCTGCGCACCCGTTCGACGATGGCGTCGAGGTCGTACCAATCTCCGGCATGGAAAGCATATTCGGTATCGCAATACCCGCAACGCAACGGGCACCCCGTGAGGCGCACGAACACGGTGGGAAAGCCCACCGCATCGGCTTCGCCCTGCAACGAGTAGAAGATCTCGTTGATCCGCAAACGCTCACGCCGGACGGTATCGTCGCTCGAGAACCGGTGACTCACGCCGGGCGCTCCGCTCAATGCTTTTCCGCCGCCATTTTATCGAGGCGCTGCTGCGCCAGGTGCCCCGAAGCGGAGTCCGGGAACTTGGTCGCCACCTCCGATAAGGCCTGCCGCGCCGCCGTGTATTGCATCAGCTCGTAGTTGCAATAGCCGATCTTGAGCAGCGCGTCCGGGACTTTTCGCGACTGCGGATAATTTTCCACCACGCGTTGAAACGCCGCCAAGCTCTCCGGGAACGATTTGTTCACGTAGTATGCCTCGCCCAGCCAGTACTGCGCGTTGTCCGCATACGAGCTTTTCGGATTGGACGCGAGAAAACTCTGGAATGCCGTAATGGCCTGATCGTATTGGCCGTCTTTGAGCAGATCGAAGGCAGCCTGATACCCCGCCTTATCCGGCTCCGCGGCCGGCTGCGCGCCGGCCACCCCCGTCGCGGCGGCACCCCCGGACGG
>JALYHP010000044.1 GCA_030799355.1 Pseudomonadota bacterium | reverse complement strand
CCATAAGGCCCGGTGGTTTCCGGATCGGTATGCCAACCGGTGAGAATCGCGGGCAAAGGCGAAAAATGCTGCACTTCCTCGCGGTATTTGGCATCGTCGCCGGCCCGTAAGAGGACGCCAACGTCGTTTGCAGCCACATTGGTTATCAATGAAATTCCCTCTTCCGTCACGACCATGCGCGATGCTGTGATTTGCTTAACCGCAACATCGACGTAGGCTCTTTTCAGAGCCTCGCTAAAATCCGTAAAGGACACCCCGTTTTTTATTGCCATCCGAACCAGCGGTTTCAGCAAATAGCGAAACGCGGCCAGAAGGTTGTCTTTTACAGATTGCATGTTCGCCGAACATAATACAAGGACTTTCGAGGTGACCATCACACTTTTTGCAAGTGTAATGGGCTTTTATTACGGACGTGCTAAAGGCCGCCCCTATCTGTTGCCAGTGGAGCCGGTCACCCACCGATAGGTCAGACTGGAGCCCTTAGAAAAATCCGACGGTTCGGCAATACATACGATGCTGCGAAAGGCCCTGCCTTATATAGCCATAACCCTGCTCGGGGCCGTGCTGGCGTGTAGCCAGCCCAATAAACCACCTGCTCTCGCAAGCGTCTTGCGCCGCGGGCTGGCGGGAGAGCCCTCCACGTTGGACCCAGCCGGCGCTGCCGATGCATTTACGAGCCAAGTCATTCAAGACCTGTATGAGGGATTGACCACGCAGGCGCCCGCTGGCGGAGCCGATCCGGGCGTCGCGTCCTCCTGGGATATCGATGCGACTGGCACCCAGTACACGTTCCACATTCGCCCTGACGCGCGCTGGTCGAACGGGCAACCCTTGCGCGCCGGGGACTTCGTGAGAGCGTGGCGAAGGGTGGTCGATCCAAAAACCGCGTCACCGCTCGCCGACGACTTACGGCTCATACGTCTGGCGCCTGAAATCATAGCGGGCAAGCTCCCGCCGGGTATGCTGGGGGTCGCGGCGCCAACGGACGATAGGTTGGTGGTAACACTGGCCCTCCCTGCCCCGTATCTGCCCGAGGTGCTGACCCATCCGGCAGCTTTTCCGATTTATTCGGAGGCCAGTGCGCGCACGCACATCCCTGCCGAGCTGGTTTCAAACGGCCCCTATGTCCTGTCCCGATGGCAGAATGGAAGCACCATTACGCTGAAAAAAAATAGCTTCTATTGGGACCGAGCCGACGTCAGCATCGGCGCTGTAGCCTATGCCTTCATAAGTGACGAAACATCGCAATATGCTCAGTATCGAGCCGGCGAGCTGGATATCACCGACACGGTTCCCGCGAGCGCGGTTCCGAGCTTTCACGGCGAGCGAGCCGCCGAGCTGGTCGTCGCGCCCTATTTGGCAACCGCTTACTACGGCCTGAACCTTAGTGCTCGCGCCATAGGGACGAATACTAAACTTCGTCAAGCACTCTCCATGGCGATCGACCGGAAGCGCTTGGTGGCTAGTTTTGGCTTTGGACAGCCTCCGGCCTACGGGCTCGTCCCTCCTGGAATTTGGAATTACAAGCAGCAATCGTTGCCATGGAAAGACCTCACGGATGCAGCCCGCATCGCGGAGGCCAAGCACCTCTACGCGCAAGCGGGCTACTCGGGTAGAACCCTAAGGCTACGAGCGCTGTATAACTCGAATGTCGTGATCAAACGCACCGCGATAATGATCGCAGCAATGTGGAAGGAGACCCTTGGCGTGGATACAGATTTGATCGAACAAGACTTTCGAGGGTTTTTGGTCACACGCCATGACAAAACGAAGTGGGATGTCGCACGGTTTTCATGGGTCGCCGATTTCAACGATGCCAGCAATTTTCTCGACGCATTGCGCAGCAACTCCGGCAACAACGACGAGGGCTACGCAAACGCCTCGTACGACGCATTACTCGATGAGGCGGCCCGCACGGCCGAGCCCAGCAGGCGACGCGACCTATTGGAAGCCGCGGAGCTGATGGCGCTCAACGATTATCCGATATTCCCGCTCTACCACTTTGTATCCGCACGGCTCGTCAAACCCTATGTAACCGGGGTAAAGCCAACGCCTCTCAATCGCGTGTCTTCAAAGGGCCTGAGGATCCTCGCCCATTGAGTTTGCGATGGAACCAGGATCTGCATGTTTCAGATCGGCGCCCCGATACCCGCTACCACCCTGGACCCTCCTAGGCGCAGGCATCGACGTCATCGCCGGCCGGCTCGGCTAGGTCGGCCCATGGTTGCCAACGCCACGCCAACCCGAGCACAGCGAATCGCCGTGACCGGCTCCGGCGAGCAGGCGCATACCCCGCAGCTTGGGCTATGCTTCGAGCATGACTCGACGCGCGCGCTCACGCGCCGGGTCAACACCACAGCCCGCTCGAGCGGTAGCGGCCCGGCCGAACTTCGTTACGCCACCCGGCCGACCGGGGATATATTGGCGATCGCCGGAAGCGCCCGTTGGGCGAGTAAGTGCTGCCCACGGAAGCTGTGGCGCGCCATTTGGGTGAGTTATGCCTGACAGTGGGCCGGATTACGCTTCGAATTGGTGCGTCGATGCAGCGCGATATCTGTAAGTACATGATTCGGCGCGAAACGACGGTCCTGGCATGGAATTCGCTGACTCTCGATGAGGGGATCTTTTGCAGAAACCGTATAACGAAATGTATCTGGACGACGGCAAGGCGCGAGCGCATTACCTCAGCTACGACCATTGGCTCGAAGGGCAACCCGCCGACCGTCTGAGCCAGAAACGCGCCGAAGCCGACGCCCTGTTCCATCGCGTCGGCATCACCTTCGCCGTCTACGGCCAGGAGGAAGGCGCCGAGCGGCTCATCCCCTTCGATATCGTGCCGCGCGTGCTGCCGGTGGAGGAATGGCTCAGGCTGGAGGGAGGGCTGAAGCAACGCGTTCGCGCTCTGAACGCCTTCATTCACGACATTTACCACGAGCAACAGATCCTCAAGGCGGGCATCGTTCCGCCGGAACAGGTACTTTGCAACTCCCAATACCGCCCTGAAATGCAAGGCGTCGATGTCCCCGGCGGCATCTATGCCCACATCGCCGGCATCGACATCGTGCGCGACGATGCGGGGGAATTCCGCGTGCTCGAGGACAATCTGCGGGTGCCGTCCGGCGTCTCGTACATGCTCGAGAATCGCAAGATGATGATGCGCCTGTTCCCCGAACTGTTCTCCGCGCACCGGGTGGCGCCGGTGGATCACTACCCCGACGTGCTGCTCGACAATCTGCGCAGCGTCGCGCCCACGGGAGTCGCTGACCCTACCGTGGTGTTGATGACCGCCGGCGCGCACAACAGCGCCTATTTCGAGCATGCATTCCTCGCGCAACAAATGGGGATCGAACTGGTGGAAGGCCAGGATCTATTCGTGCGCGACGAAGCCGTGTTCATGCGCACCACCCAAGGGCCGCAGCGCGTCGATGTCATCTATCGCCGCATCGACGATGATTTCCTCGATCCACTGGTGTTTCGTCCCGATTCCATGCTCGGTGTGCCCGGACTGCTCACCGCCTACCGCGCCGGCCGCATCACCATCGCGAACGCCATCGGCACCGGCGTGGCCGACGACAAGTCCATTTATCCGTATGTGCCCGAGATGATCCGCTTCTACCTGGGCCAGTCGCCCATCATCGGCAACGTCCACACCTGGATGTTGCGCAAGCAAGAGGATCTCGAGTACGTGCTCGCGAACCTTCCCGACCTCGTGGTCAAGGAGGTCCATGGCGCCGGCGGCTACGGCATGCTCATCGGCCCCGCCTCCAGCAAAGCCGAAATCGAGGCGTTTCGCCGTCAGATCATCGCCTCGCCCGAGCGCTACATCGCGCAGCCCACCCTGGCACTGTCGACCTGTCCAACCTTTGCCAGTTTGGGTCTGGCTCCCCGTCACATCGACCTGCGCCCTTTCGTGTTGTCCGGCCGAGAGATTACCATCGTCCCCGGAGGCCTCACCCGGGTGGCCCTGCGCGAAGGCTCGTTGGTGGTGAATTCTTCGCAGGGCGGAGGCACCAAGGACACCTGGGTGTTGGAAGCCTGAATGTTGAGCCGTACCGCCGATCACCTGTATTGGATGGCCCGTTACATCGAGCGTGCCGAAAGCCTCGCGCGCTTGGTCGATGCCCATTACCGCATGTCGCTGTTGCCGCACTCCGACGATACGCTGGCGCAGTCCCTGACTTCGACCATGAACGCGCTGCACATGGCGGAAGCCTACCGGCAACGCCACGAAACCATCGAACCGCGCGCCGTGTTCGAGTTCGTGAGTCTCGACCGCGAATACAGCGGCAGTATTTTCAGCTGCCTGCGCGCGGCCCGCGAGAACGCCCGGGCGGTACGCGGATCGCTGACCTCCGAGTTGTGGGAGACGCTGAACTCCACGTGGCTCGACGCCCGAACGCTGGCCACGCGCGGCGGACCGCACGCCGATATCGGCCAATTCGTCGAATGGGTCAAGGAGCGCTCGCACCTGACGCGCGGCGTTACCATCGGCACCATGCTGCGCGACGAAGCATTCCACTTCACACGCATCGGCACCTTCTTGGAACGCGCCGATAGCACGGCACGGATTCTCACCGCGCACCAGACCGATCTCAAACCCGGCGCCGATGCCGGCGCAGTGCCGGACCCTTTTCAATGGAGCGTGCTGCTGCGCGCGCTGTCCGCGTTCGAGGTGTATCGGCGCGTGTACCGCGATGTGATCACACCCGTGAGGGTCGCACAGCTCCTGATATTGCGCGATGACATGCCCCGCTCGTTGCTGCGTTGCTGCAAGGAGGTGTATCAGAATCTCAAGTCGGTGGCGAACGAGCAATCGGACGAAACCGAGCGGCGCGCCGGCGAAATGCACGCCATGCTGCATTTCACCCGCATGGAAGACATTCTTGCGCAGGGGCTACCCGAGTTCCTCGAGCAGTTCCTGCAGAAGGCCCGCAACCTGGGCGACCGCATCGCGTCGGATTTCTTGGTTCCCCCCGCGGAGGCATGACCTAATGCAGATGCACATTCGACATGAAACGCGCTATCAATACGAACGGCCGGTCAAGTACAGCGTTCAGAGCCTGCATTTGACCCCGCGGCGCGACGTGAGCCAGCGAGCGCTCGCTTGGAATATCACGGCGCCCGGGCGGCGTTTGGAACAGGTGGATGCCTACGGCAACATCTCTCACCTGCTCACCATCGAAGAACCGCACCGCGAGATTCAAATCCTCGTTCACGGTGTGGTCGAAACCGCGGATATCGAGGGACGGCAAGACGACGGGCCCCTGTCGCCCCTGGCATTTCTGGCGCCCACGAAATTGACCACCCCCAACGACGATCTGCGCGCCTTTGCGCGTCAATCCGCCGGCAGCTCCGCGGATCCCCGAGCGCGCGCCCGGCTCCTCGCCGAAGCGGTTTTCAACGCCGTCCGGTATAAGACGGGAACCAGCGACGTCGCGGACAGTGCCGCCGTCGCCTTCAAGAGCGGCGAGGGGGTGTGCCAGGACCACGCCCACGTGTACATCGCCTCCGCGCGATCCATGGGCATACCGGCCCGGTATGTCAGCGGCTACTTGTACACCGGTGATGGCAGCGAAGCGGCGAGCCACGCCTGGGTGGACGTGTGGCTGGGCCCCGATATCGGCTGGCAGAGCATCGATGTCACGCACAAGCGGCCCGCGGTGCGCACCTATTGCCGGCTTGCGGTGGGACGCGATTACTTGGACGCAGCCCCGGTCCGCGGCATGCGCCACGGCGGCGGCGGCGAGAAAATGGAAGCCAAGGTGCTGGTGGCGGAGTCGGCCCAACAGCAGCAGTAAGGCCAACGCAATAAGCTCGGGAGCCGCAAGGCCCCCAGCCGTCAAGGCCAGCAGCATTCAGCCACAGCATTAAGACCAACGCAGTAAGGCCACATCAGTGAGCCCGCCAGCCGCAAGGCCCCCAGCAGGCTAGTAAGGCCAGCAACGGTCAGAGCCAGCAGCATTCAGGGCAGCAGCAGTAAGCCCACAGCAGGGCGGGCCAACATTAAACAGTACGCCGGTCGGGGCCAGCAGCAACCAGTAAGGTCAGCAACGGTCACGCAACAGCTTGCAGGGGCAGCAACCGTCCGGCGAATGGCTGCGGAAATATACGGTTTCGCGCGTATAATCCGCCGCCATGACTTACTGCGTCGGACTGTTGGTCGACACCGGGCTCGTATTGCTGTCCGACTCGCGGACCAACGCCGGCGTCGATCAGATCAACACATTTCGCAAGATGGCGACCTTCCAGCGGGCCGGCGACCGTATATTGGTGCTGCTGTCGGCCGGCAACCTCGCCATCACCCAAGCGGTGGTCAACCTGCTGCACGAACAGCCCGAGGATCCTGCCGAGCTGCCGCGCATCTATCGTGCCAAGAACATGTTCAACGCGGCCCGTGTGGTCGGTGATGCGCTGCGCGAAATCCACGGCCGCGATGCCGACATGCTCAAGGAACAAGGGCACGAGTTCAACGCCACCTTCATCCTCGGCGGCCAGATCTACGGTGAAGAGCCGCGGCTGTTCCACATCTATTCGGCCGGTAACTTCATCGAATCGTCGGTCGATACGCCCTACTTCCAGATCGGCGAATCCAAGTACGGCAAGCCCATCATCGATCGCGTGATTTCCCGCAGCAGCAGCCTCGCCCAAGCCGCGAAGTGCCTGCTCGTCTCGATGGACTCGACCATCCGCTCCAATCTGTCGGTCGGACCGCCACTCGATCTGGCCATCATCCGGCGCGACGAGATCAGACTCGCGACCCATATCAGCATCGATCACGAGAACGAGTACTTCAAGATGATCCGCACCCGGTGGGGTTACGCGCTGCAAGAAGTATTCGCCGAGCTGCCCAACCCCAACTGGTGACCTGACCCACCTCGCACGGCGGCTGCTCGAAGCGAGGAATCCCGCGGGAATTCCGTCCGCCGCCGCTCATCCATCCAGCAGTCGTGCGAGCAGCCGCACTCGCTCCCTTGGGAACAAACCCCGCCGCGCCGAAGTCAATCAGACCGCGCGGTTCGCACAATTCGCATAGCGCAGGATTTGCGCGACGGCGTAGTCATTTGTCGAGTTCTCGGCACAGTTGTCGGGAGGCGGATCGGGTCCCGTGCCCGCCCGCAAGGAGGCTGCGATGCGGATGCTTGGCGTCATTGTCATCCTCGGTATGGCCTTTGCGGTGTCCACGCCGGCACCCGCACAGTCCGTCGGTGCAGCTCCGTCGGGCGAAGCGTCCGACGTGGCGGGCCATCCTTACATTTATCCCAAAAACGGTCAGCCTCAGGACCAGCTGTGGGCCGACCGCTATTCGTGTCACAGCTGGGCGAAGAGTCAAAGCGGCTTCGACCCGACGAAGCAAGCCAACGATGCTGCTCCGGAGGATAACGCTTCGCAGCGCGATCAATATCGACGCGCGATGACCGCGTGCCTCGAGGCGCGAGGCTACAGCGTGCGCTTTGGGGCACCACCGGCCGCTGTGCCGCCGACCGCCGCCCCACCGCCCGCACCGTTGCCGCCCGCCGGCGGGATCCGGGTCCGGCATTCGCCGTTGATCCCCGACTACAAATACCGCCCACTGTCCGTGCGAATCGAGGGCGGCTACAGCGTTACGACAGGCACGACCAACGAGTATCTCGATGGCGGCTCGAACGTCGGTCTCGGCCTCAGCTGGTTTCCGCTTTCGACGCTGCCATTGGGTCTGCGTCTCGACGGCAGCTACAGTACATTCGCCGAAACCACCAAATCGGTGAATCTCGCATCGCAGTCCCTAGGCTCGCCCGCGTCGTTCGGCCACGCCCACGTGTACGGTGGCGACCTGGATATCCAGTTCGACGTGCCTACGGGACCGCTGTCCAGGGCATACCTCTTCGGCGGTGTCGGTCGATATCGCGAGCAGACCATTTTCAGGCAGGTGTCGTACCAGAACGGCGTAGGCTGCGACTTTTTCCAGTGCTTCTATGCCTACTTCCCCTTCGTGTCCACGGTCGAGCGGAGCACGACCGGCTGGCTCAATTCGTGGAACGCCGGCATAGGATTCGAGTTCCAGGTGGCCGACCCGACTCGGTTCTTCATTGAAGCGCGCTATCTGCGAATCGGCCCTTCCAGCAACCACATGGACTTCATACCCATCCGAGTCGGATTGCGTTTCTAGCCGATCGAAGCGGCAAGCTGCCGCGGTGCGTGCGTGCGGGTACACACGCCGCACGAGCCTCGCCCGCGGACGCAAAACTGTAACATTTGCGCCGCTTCCGAGACGCCGCCAGTGAGAACCATGCACCGGCGCGCCGGGCGGCTAGCATCAATAATGCGCCGATGACACGCCAGGCCATGACAAGACACCGATCGTGAGCGGCACGGGTTCTACAGGCACGCTGCCCGGCGTCGCGTTCGCATTCACTGCGAAAAACCTGCGCGGCGTATTCCAGCCCATCGTCGATGTGGCGAATTGCATCATATTCGGGCACGAAGGATTGCTCCGCGGCGTGGCCGGCTCACCCTTGCACCTGCCCGGGGCGCTGTTTCGCGAGGCCAACGCCGCCGGCGTCGCCGATGAACTCGAATTCACCGCCGCGGAAGTGATTTTCGCCGGCTATCGCCAACATCACAACGCCAAACTTCTGTTCGTCAATTTCTCGGCACGCGCCATCACCCAAATAGGGTCCGAGGCGGGCCGACAACAGTTCTGCGATACCCTGATCCGGTGCAACGTCCCGGCCCGATCCCTGGTGATCGAAATCACGGAACATGAACGGGTAACCGACCACGCCGGATTGACCCATGCCATCGGCTTCCTGCGCGGGCTGGGGGTGGCCATTGCGCTCGATGACTTTGGCGACGGCAGTTCCTCGCTCCGTCTATGGGCCGAAGTGCAGCCGGAGTTCGTGAAGATCGATCGTTATTTTTGCAATGGCATTCACGCCGACGGCAAGAAGGTACAGACCGTCAAAGCCATGCTGCGGCTCGCCGAGAATTTCGGTAGTCGAGTGATCGCGGAAGGCATTGAGGAAGCCTCGGACCTGCGGATCATTCGCGACCTAGGGATTGCCTTCGTTCAGGGCTACGTAACCGGCAGGCCCGCGGCAATTCCGGCCGCCGATCTTCCGCCGGCCGCCTTGTCCATCTTGACGGCGCGGGACATCGCCGTGTTCCCTGAATTGCGCCGTGCATTTCACTATTCTCCGAAGGCCGAACAATTGCTCATAGAGGCGCCTCCGATAACCGCGGCCTGCACCAATCATGAACTTCTGGAGCTGTTTCAACGTAATCCACAATTGCACGCCGTGGCGGTGTTGGCGGAAGGCCGTCCGGTGGGATTGGTAAACCGCAAGCGCTTCACGGACAAATATCTGTTGCCTTACTATCCGGAATTATACGGGCGCAAGAGTTGTTCCGAGTTCATGGAGCGCGACCCGGTGGTGATCGAAATGAGTCAGCCGCTGGAAGAGCTGGTCGAGATCTTGACCTCGACGAACCAGCGTTACCTCAGCGAGGGATACATCCTGGTGGACTCGGGTCGCTATGTCGGGCTCGGTACCGCCGAGCAACTGGTGCGTTCCGTTACCGAACTTCGCATCGAGGCGGCGCGTCACGCCAATCCACTGACCTTTTTACCGGGCAATCTACCCATCACCGAGCATGTGCGGCGCTTGATCAACGGCAACAACGGCTTCTCCGCGAGTTACTGCGATCTCAATAACTTCAAGCCCTTCAACGACCAGTTCGGCTATTCGCAAGGCGATAAGATGATCCGGTTGCTGGCCAGCGTCATCGTTGGGGAATGCGACCCGCAGCGGGATTTCGCGGGCCACGTGGGCGGCGATGATTTCGTGGTCTTGTTTCAGAGCGCGGATTGGGAAAATCGCTGTGCGCGAATCATCGCGCGATTCAACACCGCGGCGCTCACGCTGTTCGATGCGCAAACCCGCGACCGCGGTTATATCGAGTCGGAAGACCGCCAGGGCAACCTGATGCGGTTTCCGCTCACCACTCTGTCGATAGGCGCAATCTACGTGACCCCCAAAATGTTTCACGCCCCTGAAGATGTTGCCTCGGCGGCGGCGGTGGCGAAGCATCGCGCCAAAAAACTCGCCGGCGGCCTATACATTCAACATAGCCACCAAGCGTCGCCCGAAAGCACCCTGGTCGCCTGAGCGCCGACGACGAGTCCCTGCGCAGGAATCCGTTCCTTCCGCTACATCAGCTCCTTGCGCAGGAAGCAGCTCCCGCGGGAAGCAATTCCTTCCGCACCAAACCAGCCCGCTCGCAGGGACGGCAGTGAACCATCGCCGCCAACGGCGTCTGACACATGGCCGTCACATTGCGGCTGCAGAATACCGCCCCGCGATATCCCATGGCTGACCGAAACCAGAACCCGCTTTGCCCACGATAGACCTGGTCTACTTCAACGCCGGCGGCGGCCATCGCTCCGCCGCGCTTGCGCTGGAAGCCATCATTCGCGAACAAGCGCGACCGTGGCAGGTACGGCTCGTCAATCTGATGGAAGTCCTCGATCCCAAGGACGTGTTCCGCAAGACCCTCGGAATGGAATGGGAGGATCTCTACAACACCCGCTTGGCGCGCGGTTGGAGTCTTGGGTTGGCACAGGAGCTCAAGTTTCTGCAGGCGCTGATCCGCGTATGTCACCAAGGGCTCACCGGCAGATTGCGGCGCTATTGGCGAAGGACCAAACCCGACATGGTCGTGTCCTTGATACCCAACTTCAATCGCGCCATGTTCGAGGCGCTGGTCGCGGCGAGACCGGCCGCACCCTACGTGACCATTTTGACGGACTTGGCCGACTTGCCGCCTCACTTCTGGATCGAGCCGGGTCAAGCGCAACACTTCGTCTGCGGCACGCGCAAGGCCGTGGCGCAGGCGCGGGCCATGGGTTACGGCCCCGACCGGGTCCACGCCACCTCGGGCATGATCGTCCGGCCCGATTTCTATCGCGAAACGCACGTGAACCGGCGCGCCGAACTCGTCAAGCTGAACCTCGACCCGAACCGCCCGACCGGTATCGTGCTGTTCGGCGGGCACGGCTCGAAGGCAATGCAGGGCATCGCGCGGCGCCTTGCGGATACACAGCTCATCCTCATATGCGGTCACAATGCCGCCCTCGCGGAGCGTCTCGCGGCCATGCCGGCGCGCGCACCGCGGCTGGTGGTCGGCTTCACCCCGAAGATCCGCGACTTCATGCATCTGAGCGATTTCTTCATTGGCAAGCCGGGTCCGGGGAGCATCAGCGAGGCCATCCAACAGGGCTTGCCGGTCATCGTCGTCCAGAATACCTGGACCATGCCGCAGGAACGCTACAACGCCCAATGGGTGAGGGAACACCGCGCCGGCATTGTGCTGGAGTCCTTCAGGGACATTCGCGCCGGCGTCACCGAGGTCATCGCGCGCCTACCGGAATTTCGCTCACGGGTTGCTCAAATTCAGAACCGCGCCATCTTCGAGATTCCCGACATCCTAGAGGGGATACTGCGTGAAGCCCGCGGCAGCGCGGTCGCGCATGTCCGAGTTGCGGCGCCTGTGGCGCAAGTGGGCGCGCTTTGAGCTTTCAGCCCCGGTAGGGCGTGAGGCGCGCCTGGCGCGCGAGTCGCCGCGCCTTGATCGTTCGAGCCGCTCGCAGGGGCCGGTTGCACGTGGCGTTGCATCTCGAGCGCTGCGCCAAGCTCGCGTGGGTCGCTCACCGACTCGACCGATCCGCTAGAATGCTTCCGCAGCTCCCCGCCGATGCGCCACCCACGAAGGATCACCGTTGGCCACTTTTTTGCTTGCCTTCGGGGCTTTGATATCCATCGTCAATCCGTTATCCGGGGCCTTCATCTTTTTTGGCGCCACCCGCGAATTGGATGCGAAGACCCGCGGCCAGGTTGCGCGCTGGGTCGGCATTTATGCATTTTGCATCGTCACCGCATCGCTCTATGTGGGCGCGTACGTGCTCCATTTCTTCGGCATCTCCATCCCGGTGCTGCGTGTCGCGGGCGGCATCATCGTCGCCATGTCCGGCTGGCGCATGCTGACCGAGCCCGACGCCACCGGACAGCGCCGCAGTGAAACCCCGGATCCGCACTCCATCGACGTATCGCCGAGCAAGCTCGCCTTTTATCCGTTGACCATGCCGCTCACCACGGGTCCCGGCACGATCTCCGTGGCGATCTCCATCGGCGCCGGTCGGCCGAGCGGATTTCGTCCATCCTTGTCCTTGCTCGAGTTCTTCATCGAAACGCTTGCCGCCATCGCGTCGCTCGCCCTGCTCGTGTACGTCTCGTATCGGCATTCGGGCCGGCTTGCCGAGTTCATCGGGCCCACCGGCACGAGCATCGTGGTACGTCTCTCAGCCTTCCTGCTGTTCTGCATCGGCATACAGATCCTATGGAATGGCGCCGCGGAGCTCCTGGGTACACTCCCGCTGGGCACCGCCGGGGCGAGCTGAGAGCGCCGCGGCGTGACTCGCAGGGGCGACCGCTCGCAACCCGAACACGATGCCGATAACGCTCGGGGCAGCGTAACGGCCCGCTTCGCGCTGCTGTGTATCGGTGTCTGGCTGCATTCCGCGGACACCCTGGTTACCGCCACCATCGCGCCCGCCATCGTCGACGATCTCGGTGGGGTCGCCTACATCAATTGGACTATTTCGCTGTACGAAGTAGGCGCCATCATCGCCGGCGCCGCTGCCGCCGTGATGTGCCGGAGATGGGGCATCAAGCGTGTATTCGTGGGTGCGGCGCTCCTGTATGGCGGCGGCTGCGGCATCGCCGCGGCCGCCCTCGACATCGCGGTGCTCATCAGCGGCCGACTCATGCAGGGTATGGGCGGCGGCATGATGCTGACGCTGTGCTACGTCGCCATCGAAGCGTGGTTCGTACCGACGCTCAGAGGCCGAATGTTCGCCATCGTCGCCGTGGTATGGGGCGCCGGGTCGCTCTTGGGTCCGCTGATCGGCGGCATTTTCGCCGACCGGCATAGTTGGCGCGGTGCGTTCTGGGCCTTCGCGGTTCAAGCGCTCGTCGTTGCGGGACTGACGCTCTTCTTAGTGCCCCCGATGGCGATGGCGAGCGCGAAGCAATTCGCGCGTGGGTTGCCCGTCCTGCCGCTCGCAGTGCTGTCCGCTGCGACGCTGGTCATTGCCGAATCCGGCGCCCTGAGCGACATCTCCTCGGGCGGTGCCGCGGTAGCCATCTCGGGCTGCCTGCTCGGTACCTCGCTGCTGTATCTGGCCGCGCGCCTTGACCGCCACGCTCAGGTTCGATTGCTGCCGGCGCAATTGCTGGAATTCGGCCATCCGGTGGGAGCCGGACTCGCCATGGTGTTCGCACTGTCGGTGGCGACCACCGGCTTCTGGGCGTACGGACCCTTGATCGTCAAGATATTGTTCGGGACGAAGCCATTGGTGACGGGATACATTCTCGCGGGCGAAGCGATCGCCTGGAGTATCGCGACGCTGGCGGTATCTTCGATGACGGCCGCCGCGGAACCCGGGTTGATCCGCTGCGGGGCGCTCGGGGTTGCGGTGGGCGCCGCCGGTTTCGCCATCGCGGTCCCGACCGGGTCACTCGCCGGGATGGTGGTTTGCGGCTTGTTCCAGGGTACGGGGTTTGGTCTATGCTGGCCCGCCATCGTCGAGCGAACAGTTCGCTTCGCCGATACGGCCGAACGCTCGCTCGCGTCGGCCGCGGTGTCGACCGTGCAACGAATTGGTTATGCCATCGGTACCGCGGCGGCCGGCATCGCCGCCAACCTGAGCGGGCTTGCCGAAGGAGTCTCTGCCGCTGGCGCAAGAGCCGCGGGATTCTGGGTATTCGCGGCGTTCGTACCGGTCTTGGCGATCGGCCTCGTCAGTGCCTGGAGATTCACGCGCGCCGGCTTGAGCAGCGAGCCGCCTTAGGATGTTTCACGCTTCGCAACAGCCCTCGTTGATGCCTGTTCCTGTCGGGGCGATGCCGCCGCCCCTAGGAACTCAGCCGCTGGGGCGCCTTTGAAATATCCCGGCGCGGCACCGGCCGGGCCGTTCACTTCGGCTCCTTGTCGCCGGCGCCCGGTTTCGTGCTGCCGTCGCCTTGCGGAACCGTGATCGGCGCGACTTCAACCTTGCTCACCCCTTGGGTCTCTTCGATCCCAATCTTCTTCGCCGTGGATGGCGTGAGGTCGATGATTCTGCCTTTCACGTAGGGGCCCCGGTCGCGAATGGTGACCACCGCGCTCTTGCCGGTCTTAAGGTTGGTCACCTCGGCCGTCGTGCCGAGCGGAAGTGTCTTGCTCGCTGCGCTGTCGCCATGCGAATGCATCGTGGTGCCGTCCGCCATTTTTTTGCCGACAAACTTGTTGGCATAGACGGAGGCTTTGCCAACGCGCTTGTGCCCCGACCTGTCGAGCGGCGGCTTCGGCACCGAGGCGGTCGGAAGTGCCGGTTGCGATTCGTGCGGGGCACCGCTCGGTGCCCCGGCGTCGGTGCCCGCGCTTTGCGCAGGCACCGGCCAGACCGTACCGGAGCTACAGACCAGCAGAAACGTGACGAGATAGTGAGACCGGGAAAGAGTCGGCATCGTGTTGAGCTCGTGAACGCCCAAATTGGAGGCGCACCCGAAGTGTCCACCATTCGACGCCAAGTGTCTGCCGGCGGATCCCTACGCGCATCACGAGTGATGCGATCTTCTGACGCCACTATGCCGCCCCGCCTCGCGACGGTCCCGTGATCGACGAGTCTGCCCCGTCCATGGCATGATCGTTCATACGTCACCCGCCCAAACCAGCGGCACTCTTAGCCAACGACACACCAAGTCAATTACAGACCAGGGAGGTAATTATGCGGCTGCTATTGCTGGGAGCCTTGTTAGCCGCGCCTGCGGGCGCATGGGCGGACACCGCCAAAGCCTTCGATGCGGCCGCGGCGTTCGGCGCGCTTCCCTCGGTGTCGAATTTGCGTCTGTCGCCCGACGGAAAAAGCGTGGTCTATATCGCGCCGGCCATGGAGGGACCCGGCAACATCGCCTACACCTATGACTTGCGTCGGCCCCACAGTTCCAAGCCCGCGTTGCGGGCTGGCGGCGATCCGGAGCGGTTGACCACGTGTTCCTGGGTATCGAACGATCGCTTGGTGTGCGAAGTGTTCGGCGTGGTCAAGAACCCCTCGACGGGACTCCTGCC
This sequence comes from Pseudomonadota bacterium, assembly GCA_030799355.1. GTDB lineage: Bacteria > Pseudomonadota > Gammaproteobacteria > Steroidobacterales > Steroidobacteraceae > Bog-1198. The sequence goes on along the minus strand of JALYHP010000044.1, from coordinate 6,896 downwards.
GTTCACGCGCCTGTTCGCCGCCAATCGAGATGGGAGCGATCTGAAGCTTCTGAGCACCGAAACGAACGAGTACTCTCGGGGTTATGAACTCAACGGTGGCTCCGTGCTGGATTGGCTGCCTGACGAAGACGGCGCCGTGCTGATGACGCGGCAGTACCTGCCCGACGCCCACCTGGGTTCGCACGTAGGATCCACCAAGCAGGGCCTCGGTGTCGATCACGTGGACACACGCAACCTCAAGGTGCTGCCGGTGGAGCCACCCTTCCAGCAGAACGTCTCGGATTACATCTCTGATGGCCGTGGCACCGTTCGGATCAGGGAGCAGCGCCTGAAAGTTGTAGGAAATGAGGATTCGGGCATTCTGCGCTATCTCTACCGCAAGCCGGGCTCCCGCGACTGGCTGCCGCTCAGCACCCATAACGACCTCGACCAAACGGGCTTCAGGCCGGTGGCCGTGGACCATGATCGCAATATTGCCTATGGCTTCGATAAGAAAGACGGACGCGGCGCCATGTACTCCATGGCATTGGACGGTTCGCTGCAAGAAGCGCTGGTGTACGCCAATCCCGACGTGGACGTTGACGGAGTCATCACTATGGGCAGACGGCACCGCGTGGTGGGGGTGAGTTTCGCCACGGAGGTAAATCATGTCGTTTATTTCGACCCCGACATCGACCGGCTGATGCGCTCTCTTTCCAAGGCACTGCCCAAACAACCGCTGTTGACCGTCGTCGACTGCAGCGTCGACGAGCAGACGCTGCTGATCGTGGCCTCGAGCGACGAGGACCCGGGCGTCTACTATGTGTTCGATCGCCGCGCCAAGCGCTTGGACACACTCTTCACGGTGCGGGACGAATTGGAAGGCATCAAGCTGGCGAACGTGCGGCCCATTACCTACCCCGCCGCCGATGGCACCCGGGTGCCGGGCTATCTTACGTTGCCGCCGGGCGTTGAAAACCCGAAAGGCTTGCCGGCCATCGTACTGCCGCATGGAGGGCCGAGCGCTCGCGACCAGTGGGGTTTCGATTGGCTGTCACAGTTTTACGCATCCCGCGGCTATGCGGTAGTGCAGCCAAATTTTCGCGGTTCGGCGGGCTACGGTGACGCTTGGCTACAACAGAACGGCTTCAAGTCGTGGCGTACGGCCATCGGCGATGTGCTCGATGCGGGGCATTGGCTGGTCTCCGAAGGCATCGCGGACCCCGCCAAACTCAGTGTCGTCGGTTGGTCTTATGGCGGTTATGCGGCCCTGCAATCGGCCGTTACCGAGCCCGGCTTCTTCAAGGCCGTCATCGCCATTGCACCCGCCACGGACTTGGAGCAGCTGAAAGAAGAATGGCGCGGCTGGTCCAATTTCGCGGTGGTGAGCACTTGGATTGGCGAAGGGGCCCACGTGCGTGACGGCTCGCCGGCGCGCCATGCGGACAAGATCAAAGTGCCGGTATTGATGTTTCACGGCACGCTCGACCGCAACGTGTCCATCAACCAATCGCGCACCATGGACGCGCGGCTGGAGAAGGCCGGTGTCAAACATCAACTCGTCACGTTCGAAGGTCTCGATCATTACCTCGATGACTCGCACGCGCGCGCGGAGATGCTGCGCAAGAGCGATGAGTTCCTGCGGGCCGCCACCGCCAGCACGCAAGCATCCCTCACACCTCCAGTCCCTGGGCCTTGAGATACTCATCGTAGGTACCCCTGAAATCGCTGATACTGCCGCCCGGTTTCAATTCGATGACGCGGGTAGCCAGACCGCCGACGAATTCCCGATCGTGGGAGACGAAGATGAGCGTGCCGGGGTAGTGCTCGAGCCCGATCTGCAGCGACTCGATGGTCTCCATGTCCATATGGTTGGTGGGCTCGTCCATCAACAGCACATTGGGCTTGGTGAGCATGAGCTTGCCGTAGATCATGCGGCCTTTCTCGCCGCCCGACAGCACCTGTACCGATTTCTTGGTTTCCTCGCCCGAGAACAATAACCGTCCCAGGGTCGCGCGCACGATCTGATCGTCATCGGCCTTGCCGGTGTATTGCGACATCCAGGAAAACAGGTCGGTCTTGTCCGCGAATTCCGCCTGCGGATCCTGCGGCATGTAGCCGGGCTGCGCGTTCTCCACCCAGACGATCTTCCCCGACTCCGGCCGCAGTTCACCCGCGAGGCAGCGCATCAACGTGGTCTTGCCCGCGCCGTTCGGACCGATGATGGCGATGCGCTCGCCGGCCTCCACGTTGAGGGTGAGATCCTTCAAGACCGGCTGCGACGTTCCGGGGTAGGTGAAAGTGATCTTGTCCACCGTGAAGGCCGAGCGATACAGCTTCCTGCCCTGCTCGAAGCGGATGTACGGGTTCTGGCGCGACGACGGCCGGATCTCCTCGATCTTGATCTTCTCCAGCTGCTTCTTGCGCGAAGTCGCCTGCCGCGCCTTGGACGCGTTGGCCGAAAAGCGCCGCACGAACTCCTGCAGGTCGGAAATCCTATCCTTGGCCTTGGCGTTCGCCGCCTCGACCCGCTCGCGGGCCTGCACCGACGCCAGCATGAAGTCATCGTAATTGCCCGGATAGATCTTCAGCTGCTGAAAATCCAGGTCGGCCACGTGCGTGCACACCTGATTGAGAAAGTGCCGGTCGTGGCTGATGATGACCATGGTGGCATCGTAGTTGTTCAATGTGTTTTCGAGCCATCCGATCGAGTGGATGTCGAGGTTGTTGGTGGGCTCATCGAGCAACAGCACATCCGGCCGCGAGAACAAGGCCTGTGCCAGCAGCACGCGCAGCTTGAGGCCCGGGGGCACCTCGCGCATCGGTCCGGTGTGCCGCGATTCGTGGATTCCGGCATCGGTCAGAATGGCGCCCGCCCGCGCCTCGGCATCATAGCCGCCGTATTCGGCGAACACGCCCTCGAGTTCGGCGGCCCGCATGTAATCATCGTCGGTGGCGTTCGGATCGGCATAGATCCGGTCGCGCTCCGTCATCGCATTCCACAATTCCCGATGCCCCTGCATCACCACATCGAGAACTCGCTCATCCTCGTAGCCGAATTGATTCTGGTTCAGTTTGCCGAGTCGCATTCCGGCCTGCAGCATGACGTCGCCCGCGCTCGGCTCCAGGTCACCCCCAAGAACCTTCATTAGAGTGGACTTGCCGCAACCGTTGGCGCCGATGAGTCCGTAGCGGTTGCCATCGGAGAATTTGACGGTGACCTGCTCGAACAGCGGCTTGGCACCGAACTGGATGGCGACATTGGAAGTGGCAAGCATCGTTATCATCACCTCGAAATTACGGGTACAGCGCGCGGGCGCTGCAATGGGAAACCATGGAATATTGCCGCAGCGCGGCGCGCGCGCACGTCGTTGCCCTACAGCGGGCGCCACGTAGGTCCAGAGGACCCTGTTCGGCTCGGCGATTCTAACCCAGCGAGGCGGGGGCGGGGCCGTTTATCCGCGCGCGGCCGGGCGGCCGCGCGGCCAGCGACGAGGGACCGTATGGGCATCGGGCCCCGTACCAGGGCCGGGTCGCTCAAATCTCGCATTGGAGTCGAGTCAGCCCCTGCATCGAACCGGGCGGGTTCGGCCAAGCTAATGTGCCTCGAAATACGTGCCGAGGCCGAGATCAACCCGGGCAATCCAATGGGGCGGTCGGCCAAGCCAATGTGCCTCGAACGCACGTGCCGAGGCCGAGATCAACCGCGCAACCAAATGGGGGCGGTTCGGCCAGGCCAATGTGCCTCGGACGCACGGCCGAGGCCGAGATCAACCGCGCAACCGAATGGGCGGTCGGGCAGCGCTCGTTCGCTACGATCACGGCTGGCCAAGCGACCGACCCTCACGACCGGGCGGTTCGGACATTCGCCAGGGGCCGAACGGCTATATTAATGCCGCACCCCCCCAAAGGCGGTCAACTCCAATAACTGGCCTCTTCGCGTACATATGGCTTCCCCAGGGCTTCGCATCCATGGCCTCGCCTGCACAAGACCTCGCCTGCACAGGGCCCCGCCTGCACAGGACTTCGCTTCCCTGGCTTCGTTTCCATGGGGCTTCGCCTATAAAAGGTTATAAACACACTGCGGGAGTCCGTCCCCGGTCCCGGGGCAAAGGCGCTGACACGGCTCGGCGGACGCCCCGAACGGCGTTTAGTTTTGTCGAGTGCGCCACTGTCCGCGGTTTGGAAATAGAATAAGGTAATGCCGTGCCGGAGACCTGCTTGCATACCCAATCCTTGGTACATCGCCCTTGACCGTCGTCCTCAATAATCGATGGGACGTCAATCTCGACGCTTTTTTCCGAGTCGCCTGGCAACGCGAACCGGTGCGCATCTCCGAGACGGCCATGCACCGCATTGCCGCGAGCCGCGCGTCGTTCCTCGAGATGATCGAGCGCGATCCGTCGGTGGTGGTATACGGCGTTACCACCTCCATGGGCGAGCAGGCCAGCCAGCGTCTCACCTTGGAGCAGCGAAATCGCCACGCCCGCATCAAACCGTTTCCCGCCGCGATCGCATTCGGCGACTATCTGCCCGATCGTGTGGTGCGCGGCATCGTCCTCGCGCGTTTGACGAACTTCCTGGAAGGTCACGCCGCCACCAGCCCCCGCATCGCGCAAGCGGTGGCGGATATGCTGGATGGCGCGCCCATGCCCCCGGTGGCGGCTGCCGGTCAGGGCGGCGCCGGCGAAATCCTCGCGCTCTATCCGCTGTTTGCCCAGTTATCGACCGCCTTCGAGCTCGAGGTAAAGGAGCGCGGGTCGCTCATCAACGGCTCGCCCTGTGCCGCCGCGCTGATCGCCGACTCATCGATCGCGGCGCAGCGCCGGCTACGCCTGGCATTCAAGACTTTCGCGCTATCGATCGAGGCGTTCAAGGCGCCGCTCGAACACTACGACGCGGCGCTCGACTCCCTGTGGGGCGATAAGGATGAGGCGGCCGCATTGCAAGCGCTGCGCGCCTATCTGCACGGTTCCGGAGCCGCGGACGGCCGCCGCAATTACCAGGCGCCGGTGAGCTATCGCATCATCCCTCGCATTCTTGGTCACGCGCATCGCGCCGCGGCCGCCGCCAGCCATGCCGCCACGGTGTCGCTGTCCTCGATCAGCGATAACCCGGTGTACCTGCCCCCCGATTTGAAGCACCCCTACGGCCGCGCGATCAGCACCGGCGGGTATCACAACGCCATGGCGGCACCCGCGCTCGACGATTTGGCCGGCATCTGGGCCGATATTTGCCTGCTCTGCGACCGGCACAGCGCCAAACTGCTGAACGGCCGCGTCTCGCAAATGCCGGATTTGCTGCTGATCGGTCGGCAACCCGGCGAAAGCGACGGACGGGGCAATATCGGCTACGTGCCCATGGCGACGGCCGGCTACATCGAAATGGCCAAATCCACCGCCCAGCGCACCTTCATTCCGGGCAGCGATTCCGCCTCGAATCAGGACGATGTCGCCACCCCCACCTTCCTCGCATGGAGCAAGGAGCAGCGCACGGGGCGATGCCTAGATGCCTGTCTCGCCATGCTCGCCGTGGTTGCCTCGCAGGCGCTGTACGTCACCGATCGCCCAGCGCCGCCCGCGCTGCGCGAGTTTCTGGCCCTGGTCCGCAGCCACGTCCCGCCGCTCATCGAGGACCGCATCCTGGGACCCGAGTTCGACCGGCTGACCGACGCACTCACCGCCCAGGTTTTCTCGGCGGAGAGCGACATCCACGCCGACGTCACACTCGACGCGGGCTGAGGCCCGCCGGCCGCTCAGTCGCCAGTCGCCGCGTGCTGCCCCGTCGCTCGTCGCCGGTCGCGGCGCGCCCCCTGTCAGCCGGTCGCCGCGTGCTGCCCCGCCGCTCAGTCGGCGGTCATCGCGCTGAAGGCGTTGACGGGCGCGAGGTAGCCATAGAACACCGCCAGCTCGTTCTCCTTGGGCTCGAGCTCGACCAGCAGTACCGGCGCCGTCTGCGAAAATCCCCGCAGTTCCGCCGCGGACATGCGTTTCTCCGGCAGATTCACGAATAGCACGTCAGGGCCCGCTTGCTGAAATTTCGCATGGATCTGCGATTCGAAGTCGCGCATCACCTTTTCGGCCACCGGGTCGTCTGGGTTACGGATGGCGATTCCCGTGCCGATCAGCACCATCCGATCGCCCTTGCCGACGATGAAGCCGTCGCGGATCGGCGCACCGGAGATTCGGCTCGAGGTCTTGAAAAAGCATACTTCGTCGAAGACCTCGGAGTTCGTACCGCCCGGTTGGCAAATCAGCTGGTCGAGCAAGGGACTCTTCTTGGCCGCCTCCCACGAATTGCCGATTTGGAGGCCCAGCATGCCCGCCGGAAAAAAAGTAGCCGGCTCAACCGGGTACGACTCACCGGCGGGCAACGCGGCGGATAGGGCCGTCAACGATATCGCCAGCAGCAGGGCCGCTGAAAACCGGCATAGGTAAATCACGTAAGCTCTCCTGGGTTGCGCAAGCTTGCCAGAGATCGGCCGGCGAGCGCCTGAACCATTGAGGATTCGTCGCAATCGAGGCCGCGTCGATGCGGTCGGTCCCGGGAACTGAAAGCCCCGGCTCCGGTCCCATGCGTCACCGGCCCGTTCACGACGCGCCAACAATCACTTTAGTGGCAGGCGCCCGTTGTTAATATCGACGGCGTCACCGTTACACGGGCTTTGCCGTGTGCTCGCGTGCCGGTGCGGAATTCGTTAAAAATAAGGATAGGTTCAATGACTCAAAGAACAGCGCCACCGCTCGGCGCATCCAGCCTCGGCGAGCGGTCGGCGCCCGGCGCCCCCAGCCACATCCCCGGCGTCCCCGGCCTCGGCGAGCCCCCTCTGGACTCGAAGTATCAACCCGCGCCTGCTCAGGCCGCCGCCGCCGCGCACGCGGGTGCGGGCGCTCAAGACGCGCGCCCGGCGCCGGTGC